>JBIQKP010000125.1:0-7800 GCA_044506405.1 Lysobacterales bacterium
CGAGCCTCGACGACAAGCCCTGGTTCGCGCATCTCAATACGTCGAAGCGCAGCCTCGCGCTCGATATGAAGAAACCGGAAAGCCGCGAGGTGATCGATCCGTTGCTCGAGTGGGCGGATGTCGTCGTCGAGAATTTTTCACCCGGCACGATGCGCAAGCTCGGCCTCGACTACGCCACGCTCAGCAAACGTCACCCGTCCTTGATCATGGTGTCCGGCAGCGTTTACGGCCAAACCGGTCCGCTCGCCGAAGCGTGGGGCGTCGACGGTACAGGCGCGGCATTGTCGGGACGCACGCTACTCACCGGCTGGCCCGATCGCTCGCCTGTGATTCCAGGCGCTGTTCCATACGGTGATGTGATCGTGCCCTATGTCATGGCGGCCGCCACGTGCGCGGCGCTCACCCATCGCACCCGCACTGGCCGAGGCTGCCACATCGATGCCTCGATGTACGAGATCTGCGTGCAACAAATGCGCGATGCGATCGTCGCCGCGCAGCGCGGTTCGCGCCCGGTGCGCACAGGGAATCAAGACGCGCGCGTGTTTCATCAAGACGTCTACCCGACCTCGGGCGACGATCGCTGGATCGCAATCACGTGCCATTCTTCCGCGCAGTGGATGCGCTTGTGTCAGCTCGCGAACCTTCGAGCGACCGAACCGGGTCAGGCGACGAACGCGCTTCGACAGTGGACGGCCGCGCATCACGAGGAGGACCTCACCGAGCGCCTGCAGTCGGCGGGCATCGCCGCGGCGCCGGTGCAAGACATCGAGGATCTCATCGAACGCGACCCGCAGATCGCAAGTCGCGGCGCGTTAGTGACGCTCGACCACGCGGTGCTCGGACCTTTCGGTCACATGCGTACGCCCATCACGTTCTCGCGCAGTCCCATCGAGCCGTTTCGCGCTCCCAGTCTCGGCGAGCACGGCCGCGAGATCGCGAAGACGCTCTGCGGTCTGCCGGTTGAGCGAATCGAAGCGCTCGAAGCGCTTGGAGTATTCAAATGAGTCGTAACGAAGCGGGTAGCACCGGACAGCGCAGCCGCAAGGATCTCGCCTGCACCGCGGCGGCGACCGCCTATCAGCGGAGCTTCGTCGCTGAGCTCAAGCGCCGTGTCATCGATGAAGGCGAGCCGTATGTGATCGCGCAGGCCGATACGCCGCACGAGATCTTCCACGCGATGGACATTCCGCTCATCACCAATCAATGGTGGTCGGCGTACATCTCCGCGAAACAGCTTTCGTCGCACTATGCCGGCGTGCTCGACCGCTTGGGATATCCGCAAAGCCGCTGTCACTACTGTTCGCTCGGACTCGCGTGCACGCTCGATGCGAATCCCGCGAAAGCGCCGTGGGGCGGATTGCCGAAACCGACGCTGCTCCTCGCACGACGCACGTGCGATTGCATCGAGCACGTCTTCGGACAGTGGGCCGAAGCGTTCGACACCGAGTTCTTCGCGATGGAAGCGCCGGGCTGGCTGCACAAGGATCCGCAGTGGTTCGCGCATTCGAACGGCGATTGGTCAAGGGTGTACGAGGAGCGTCGCATCGAGTTGCTCGTCACGGAGATGAAACAGCTCATCGAGCGGCTCGAGGAGCGTACGGGACGGCGCTTCGACGAAGCGCGGTTCGTGCGGTTGATGGAAGCGATCAACGAACAGGAACGCTATATCGACGAAGCGGCACGTATGATCGGCGATGCTCGCCCCTGCCCCGTTTCGATCGCCGAGCAAATGCCGAACACGATGATCCCGCAATGGCATCGCGGCTCGGAATGGGCGGTCGCGCACGCACGGCGCTTCCGCGACGAAGTCGCCGAGCGCATCGCCGCGGGTGTGGGTGCAGGCAGTCAAGAACGCATCCGACTCATGTGGATCGGCGCCGGGTTGTGGCACGACCCAGGCTTCTACAGTGCGCTCGAAGATCGCTACGGCGCCGCATTCGTGTGGTCGATGTACATGCCGTTCGCCGGACCGCAGTACATTCGCGAGCTTCAGGACCGGCCGCTGCATGCGCTCGCGAGCCGCATCTGCTCGATGAACGAAGTGCTGCACTTGCCGCCGTGGATGAACGAATGGATGGTAAGCGAAGCGCGCCGCTGCGGGATCAATGCGGCCGTCATGCTCGTGCCGCCCGGCAACCGTCTCTCGCAATCGGGCACGAACTTAACGCGTCTCGCGCTCGAATCCGCAGGCGTGCCGACATTGATGTTGTCCGCCGATATGGTGGACGCGGCAGATTGGAGTCATGAGCGCATGGTCGAGCACGTCGCGGATTTCCTGCGAGCGGGAGGTCTGCTTTGAGGCGCCTCCTCGCAGCGATCGGGCTCATGTGTCTCGTTGGCTGCGCGGCGGAAGCGCCGCAGCCCGGCACGGTCCTCACCTATGCGAGTCCCTACGGGCCCGGCCATCCGTTCAGCCGCGCCGACATCCAATGGATGAAGTGGATCGAGCGAGAGTCCGGCGGCCGCCTGCGTGTCGAACCGTATTGGTCAGGATCGCTGTTGTCTTCGGAGCACTCGCTCATCGAATTGCGTCACGGCGTTGCGGATATCGGATTGATCACGCCGATTTACGCACGCGGCGGCGCTCACTTGCAGCGCACGCAGGCGGGGTTCTACGCGGGACTCAAAACCTACGCCGAGCAGACGGCGCTCTATCGCTGCCTCGTCGCTGGCGAACCGCAGTTCGGTCGCGAGTTGCACGACCTCGCCGTGCTCGCCGTGCAAGGCGGCAACTTGCCCGGCCTCGTGACGCGCGATCGTCCCGTGCGCACGCTCGCCGATCTGAAGGGCCTACGCTTGCGCGCACCCTCGGAGTTGCTCGCCGTGTTGAAAGATCTCGGCGCCGATCCGGTCGACATGGCGATGGGCGAGGTGTACTCCGCGTTGGCCAAAGGCGTGCTCGACGGTGTCGTGGCGCCCGCCGATACGTTGAAGTCGCTGCACTTCGGCGAGGTCGCGAAGTACTTCACTGAAATGAAGATTCCGCGCGGCGCCTATGCGGCACGCGCGATGGGGAGTCGCCGCTGGAACGCGCTCGAGCCATGGCAGCGTGAGCTGCTCTTGCGCGGTGTCGCCGTGTGGGAGCGCGCGCTCGCTTCGGAGGTGCTCGCCGCGGATCAGGCCGGATACGATTCGGGCCGCGAGCAAGGCATCACGTTCCTCGATATGCCGACGGACGAACGCGCACGCTTCGAGGAGATTTACATCCGCGACGGCGAATCGCGCGCACGCTCGCTCAGCCGATTCAACATCGATGGCATGACCACATTCCAGCTCGCCCGCGAGCTTGCGCCGCGAATCGCCGCGGGCGACATCCCAGACTGCGCGAAGGACCAGAATGAGCCGACCTCTTGAAGGAATCCGCGTCGCCGACTTCAGCCATGTGATGGCGGGTCCCTACGCGACACATCTTCTCAGCTTGCTCGGTGCGGAGGTCATCAAGATCGAAGCGCCGGGACGCGGCGATGCGCTGCGCTATTACGGCAGCGATCGCCGCTATGACGGCATGGCGCCCGCGTTCATCGGCGTCAACGCCGGTAAGAAATCCGTGACGCTCGATCTCAAGCATCCGCCTGCGCTCGAAGCCGCACGCCGTCTAATTCAGTCTTGCGATGTGCTCGTCGAGAATTTTCGGCCCGGTGTCATGAAACGGCTCGGCCTCGACTACGACTCTGCCCGCGTGCTGCAACCGCGCATCGTGTATTGCTCGATCTCCGGCTACGGGCAGAACGGGCCGCGACGCGATTGGCCGGCGATCGACAACATCGTGCAGGCGACGAGCGGCATGATGTCGCTTGGCGGCGCGAATGGCGATGAGCCTTCACGGGTGGGATTCCCTGTCGTCGATACATTGACGGGACAAACCGCTGCGTTCGCGATCGTTGCCGCGCTGCTGCGCCGCGAGCGCCAGAATCGCGGCGAGTACATCGATGTCGCGATGTTCGATGCGAGCATCGCTTTCATGACCTCCGCCGTCGTGCCTTATCTCGTCACGGGTCAGCAGCCCGAGCGCACGGGCAACGTCGGTTACAGTGGCCAACCGAGCTCGGGACTGTTCACTGCGGGCGATGGGCGCAGCATCTCTCTCGGCGTGGTTCAACAGTCGCAGTTCGAATTGCTCGCGAAAGAGCTCGGTTGCGAGCACTGGTTGCAAGATCCTCGGTTCACCACGCCGGATTTGCGTCGCAAACATTCGGAAGCCATGCATGCGGAGTTGGCACGCATCTTCGAACAGGCGCCGGCGGAAGCGTGGGAGCGCCGCTTGAGCGCGGCGGGCTTGCCGTGCGGCATGGTGCGGGATGTGGCCGAAGCCGTCGGACTCCCGGCACTCGATGAACGCCAGCTCAAAGTCGATCTCGAGATTCAGGGTCTCCCTGAACGGAAGAATGTGGCGATCGTGAATGCCGGCTTTTTGATGAGCGAGGACGGCCCGGGCGTCGATGGCCCACCGCCCGCATTTGGAGCGCACACTGAATCGGTGCTTGCCTCACTCGGCTTCTCAGCCGAGGAGCGTCGCGCGATCTGCACGCCCGCTCGGGGTTCGAAAGCGTAGCTATCGGAACCGCTTATGCCCTCAGATGGATTCGGTGTTTCCTCCGGGAGAGGACCGCTTCCTAGAATCGATCTAGTCAAGCACAGGGGAGAACCATGACAGCAGCTTCGTCAGCGCGCACGCGCGCATCACACACTAGAACATTGGTTTCGATCGCGATTGCAGCGGCGCTGAGCGGCACTGTGCACGCACAGAACACGGCTCAGACAATCGCACTCGAGGAAGTCATCGTCACGGCGGAACGACGTGAAGTCAATCTGCAGGACGTGCCGGCGTCCGCAACGGTCTTGACCGCGAGCGCCCTCGCTGCTCAAGGCATCGACAACGTGATCGATCTGCAGCAGGCGGCTCCGAGCGTCTCGATCAACACGTACAACCGCTCGACCTTCATCAACATCCGCGGTGTGGGCATCTCGCAATCGGCGCCGACCTCGAATCCCGGCGTCGCGTACTACATCGACGGCATGTTCATCCCGCACGAGCAGTTCATCGCGCAGTCGTTCTACGACATCGACACGATCGAAGTGCTGCGCGGTCCGCAAGGCACGCTAACGGGCCAGAACTCGACCGGCGGCGCGATCTACGTGCGCACCCCGGCGCCGGACTTCGATTCCTTCTCCGGCTACATCGATCAGACGATCGCCGATTACGACTGGTACCGCACCGTCGCGGCCTTGAACGCGCCGTTCTCGGAAACCTTCGCGATTCGCATCGCGGGCGTCTACGACGATCGCGGCAGCTTCAGCAAGAACGTCGGCTCGAGCCCGAGCGACCCCGGTAGCGGCACCGATACCGGTGCACGCATCTCCATGCGCTATCAACCGACGGAAGGCGCGACCTTCGATCTGCGCTACGAGTACTTCGATCGCGACACCGGCAACAACGCGATCAAGAACCGCACAACGCTCGGCACTTCCGGTCCGTTCGTGATCGACGAAGACGCGATCTCGTTCCTCGATCAGCGCGGCTACCGTGCCTCGCTCGAAGGACGCTTCGACCTTTCCTCCGACCTGCAATTGCGGGTGCTCGCATCGTATTTCGATGCGGAAACGACGGACCAAGCCGACGGCGATCGCTCCTCGACGGCGGAGCCGGTTCCGGCTGACCTGCCGACGAGCGGCGCGAACACCGCGATTTATCGCGGCCGTATCGGCAAGACCAACCAAGAGCTCGAAACGTTTGTCAGCGAAGTGAACTTGCTCTCGCGCGGCGACGGCCCTGTGCAGTGGGTCGTGGGCGCCTTCTATATGGAGGAAGAAAGCCCCGTGCAGGTCTGGCGCGACAATCGCAACACCGTCGACTTCGTGCAATCGAACTCGACGATCGACACGATCCTCAAGAATGAATCCGTTTCGGTGTTCGGTCAGGTGGATTGGCGCTTCGCGGATCGTTGGGCCCTCGATGTCGGCTTGCGGCAATCGGAGGACAAGCAGGAGTACACGCGGCTTGCCATTCCGGGACCGCCGCCTCCGGGGTGCTTCCCGTGCACGACCGATCTCGACTCGAGCGAGACGACGGGCCGCCTCGGCGTTAAGTTCTTCGTCAACGACGACGTGATGCTCTACGCGACGGGATCGCGCGGTTACAAGGCGGGCGGCATCAATCTCGACCCGCGCCTGCCGAACTACGATCCAGAGACGAACGAAGTCGCGGAGCTCGGCTGGAAGACGACGCTTGCGGACGGTCGACTGAGATTGAACGGTGCCGCCTTCTATTCAGAGTACGACGGCATTCAACTCTCGGCACTCACGGCTGTGGGCCCGACGTTGTTGCCTAACACCCTGAACGCCGCACCGGCGGAGATCATCGGCGCGGAGTTGGAGATGATCGGCCGCTTCGGGGGACTCGGCTTCAACGTCGGCCTGAGCGCGCTCGACAGCGAGTTCACCGAGAGCGCGATGCTGACCAACTCGCTGACGAACACGAATGAATTGGTTCCCGCGGGCTCACCCGTTCCGTTTGCGCCGGAGTTGACGATCACGGCCGGTCTCGAGTACGAGTTCCTGATCGGCTCGTCGACGCTCACGCCGCGCGTCCAGCTTTCCTACATGGACGAGCAGCTTTCGACGCCGTTCAGCGATACGCAAACCATCGTGCCTTCGCGTACGATCGCGGATGTCCGTGTCACTTGGGTGCCGATCGAGCAGCTGCGTCTCGAGGGTTTCGTCTCGAACGTGCTGGATAAGGAGTACATCGCGGCTCAGGTGCAGAACGCGAGCAGCGCGGACGGCGGCATCATTTTCGGCGCACCGAGGCAGTACGGTATTCGTGCGAAGTACGACTTCTGAAGTAGCAGCGCGTAGCGTTTGCAGTCACTTAGTATCGCTCGCGCTGTTCGCGCTCGGTTCATTGGCGCATGCCGCCGATGCACCGGGCGCGACCGCGAGCGGTGTTGCGGGACACGTGCCTGAGCAGAACCGCCAGGCACAAGAAGCCCCGCTCACACCCACGTCCACGGCGCCGGCTGCGCGCTGGTGGACACCTGGCGACGGCGTACCGCTCGCGCCGTTCATCACGTATCCGAACGAGCACGGACACCTCGGAATCATGAACACCGCGGGTCTCATCGAGACGCGCGGTCATCCGTTCTTTGAACCGATCGGCGAGAACGGCCGCGCGTGCGTGAGCTGTCATCAGCCCGCGAACGCGATGTCGCTCTCGGTGTCGACGATCCAAGAACGTTGGCGGGACACAGGTGGCAAGGATCCGATCTTCGCCGCCGTCGACGGCATGAACTGCCCGCACCTTCCGCAAGATGATCCCAAGTCACACAGCCTGTTGCTGGAACGCGGGCTGTTCCGCATCTTCCTGCCGTGGCCGCCCAAAGCGGCGGACGGTACGCCGATCGATCCGGAGTTCGACATCGAAGTCGTGCGCGACCCGACGGGCTGCAATCTGCATCCGGAGTACGGGCTCAAGAGTGCGAACCCGATGATCTCGATCTATCGCCGCCCGCGCGTCGCGGCGAACACGAAGTACTTCACGCATCAAGGATTCGGCGTGTTCTCGTTCATCGGCAAGAATGGTTTGCCGGCGAGCCGCGATCCCGAGACCGGATTGCCATCGGGCATGAATATTCTGGCCGACGCGCGTCAGCCGACGCTCGGCACGCAAGCGATCGAGGCCGCGATCACGCATTTGCAGTTCGACGGACGCCTTCCGCCCGAGCAACTCAAGCGCATCGTCGACTTCGAGAGCCAGATCTACACGGCGCAGAGCTTTCACAACACCGCAGGCGACCTGATGGA
>JBIQKP010000028.1:0-43246 GCA_044506405.1 Lysobacterales bacterium
AGATCTTCTCGGGCGAGGCCGCGATGGTGTTCGCGCCCGCCGTCATGGGCGAGATCGGTATCGCGCCTCGCCACGCTCCGCTCTTGACGACGCTCAAGCCGGGCGAAGTGCGAGTGCAAACGCCGGCGGGCGAGGAGCACTTCTTCTTCGTCTCGGGCGGTGCGCTCGAAGTGCAGCCGCACCTCGTCACCGTGCTCGCGGATACGGCCATGCGCGCTCACGATCTCGACGAAGCGGCTGCGCTGCAAGCGAAGCAACGTGCCGAGGAAGCGCTGCGCGACCGCGGCGATAAGATCGAGCTTGCCGAAGCGCAAGCCGAGCTCGCGCGCGCGGTTGCCCAAATTCGCGCGATCGAGAAGCTGAGGAAGATCAAACAATAGGACGGCGCGTTCGCAACCGGGGCTCGAATCGGTGAAACGCCTCACTTATCTCGAGCGGTAGGCCTCGCGCCAGGAGCCCTGAACATGCCTCTCTCAATCGTCATTCTCGCCGCTGGCCAGGGCAAACGGATGAAGTCCGATTTGCCGAAGGTGCTGCAGCCGCTCGCCGGCCAACCGATCCTCGCGCATGTCTTGCGCGCAGCAAAGACGCTGCAAGCGGATTCAATTCACGTCGTCTACGGCCATGGTGGTGACCGCGTTCGCGAAGCGCTCGCGCATGAACCCGTGAATTGGGTTCTACAGGCCGAGCAACTCGGCACAGGTCACGCGGTGGCGCAGGCGATGCCGGCGATTCCCGACGATCACCACGTGCTCGTGCTGTACGGCGATGTGCCGCTCGTGCGTGCAGAGACGCTGAAGAACTTGGCGGAGCAGAGCAGCGCGCAATCCATCGGCCTGCTCACCGTGCTGCTCCAAGACCCGAGCGGCTATGGACGCATCGTGCGCGATGGCGCGGGCAACGTCGTGCGCATCGTCGAGCAGAAAGATGCGAATACCAAAGAGCGCGCCATCAACGAAGTGAACACCGGCTTGATGTCGATGCCGGCGGCTGCGCTCAAACGGTGGCTTGCCGCCCTTCGCAACGACAACGCACAAGGCGAGTACTACTTAACCGACGTCGTCGTAATGGCCGTGCGTGAGGGTTTGAAGATCAAAGCGGTGATCGCGCCAACCGAAGTCGAGGTGCTCGGCGTCAACGACAAGGTCCAGCTTGCGCAGTTGGAAGGTGCTTATCGAGCCCAGAGGGCGACCGAGCTCATGCTGAACGGTGTGACGCTCGTCGATCCTGCGCGCCTCGACGTTCGCGGTGACGTCACGGTCGGACGCGACGTATTCATCGATGTGAACGTCGTGCTCATCGGCAGAGTCGAGCTCGCGGATCGCGTCCGCATCGGTCCAAATTGCGTCCTCAAGGATTGCAGCATTGGCTCGGATACCGAGATTCATCCGAGTTGCGTGATCGACCGTTCGACCGTTGGGCCCCGCAACAGCATCGGACCGTTTGCGCGGATTCGCCCCGACAGCGTGCTCCACGAGGGCGTCCACATCGGCAACTTCGTCGAGGTCAAGAAGAGCGAGATCGGAGCGGGCAGCAAGGCGAACCACCTGACCTATCTCGGCGATGCCACTGTCGGCCGAAAGGTCAACATCGGTGCGGGCACCGTCACCGTAAACTACGACGGTGCCAACAAGTGGCGCACCGAGATCGGCGACAACGCCTTCGTCGGTTCGGGTTCGATGCTCGTTGCACCCATCAAAGTGGGTGCCAATGCGAATACCGGCGCCGGCTCGACGATCACGAAGGATGTTCCCGAAGGTAAGTTGACCGTCGCCCGCGCCCGACAGATCACGATCGAAGGTTGGCAGCGGCCTCAGAAGAAGACGTGAGAGCAGGCCGTAGCCTCTAGACTGTAGGCCGGAGCAGACCCGGCTCGCGACAGATTGTGATCTGCCTACAACAGAATCTCGGACAACTTAGTAGAATCCGCGAGCCCAGGGTAAACCTTCTTACCTACCGCCTACAGCCTACACCCTAGCCCAAACCGAGAATCCAGGATCCTCCCATGTGCGGAATCGTCGGCGCCATCGCTGATCGTAACATCGTCCCCATCCTCATCGAGGGACTGCGCCGGCTCGAATACCGAGGTTATGACTCGGCGGGCATTGCGGTACTGAGCAACACCGGACAGCTTCGCCGCTTGCGCACGGTCGGCAAGGTGAAGACGCTCCAAGATGCCATGCGCGAAACCCCGATCGAAGGGGCGCTCGGCATCGCACATACGCGCTGGGCAACCCATGGCGTTCCCTCCGAGCGCAATGCGCACCCGCATATCTCGCGCGATGGGATCGCGATCGTCCACAACGGCATCATCGAGAACCACGAAGAACTGCGCGAAGAGCTTGCGAAGCTCGGCTACACATTTACGTCCGAGACCGATACGGAAGTCATCGCGCACCGCATTCACCACCACAAGCAGAAGCTCGGCGACCTGTTTCGCGCCGTGCGAGCGACCGTCTCCGAGCTCGAAGGCGCCTATGCGCTCGCCGTTGTCGCGGAAGAAAATCCAGACACGATCGTCATTGCGCGCGCGGGTTGTCCAGTCGTGGTCGGCCTCGGCCAGGGCGAAAACTTCGTCGCCTCGGATGTCTCGGCGCTCCTGCCGGTGACGCGCCGCTTCATGTTCCTCGAAGAAGGCGATGTGGCCGAGATTCGTCGCACGAGCGTTCGCATCCTCGATTCCGAAGGCAACACTGCCCAACGTCAGATTCGCGAAAGCGAGCTGTCGGCCGATGCTGCGGAAAAGGGCGAGTTCGAACACTACATGCTCAAGGAGATCTACGAGCAACCGCGCGCGGTCGCGCAAACGCTGGAGGAACGCGTCGCCGGCGGGAAGCTGCTCGAAGCAGCGTTCGGTCCGCTCGCGACCGATGTGTTCCGCCGAACCGAAGCCGTTCAGATCATCGCCTGTGGTACGAGCTATCACGCGGGCGCGGTTGCGAAGTACTACATCGAACAGATTGCGCGACTGCCCTGCTGGGTCGAGATCGCGAGCGAGTACCGTTATCGCAATCCGGTCGTACCCAAGAACACGCTGTTCGTCACGATCTCTCAGTCCGGCGAAACCGCCGATACGCTCGCGGCGCTCAGGATGGCGAAGCAAGCCGGATATCTCTCGACGCTGGCGATCTGCAACGTGCCCGAAAGCTCGCTCGTGCGCGAATCGGAGCTCGTGTTGCTCACGCGCGCGGGTCCGGAAATCGGCGTCGCATCGACGAAAGCATTTACGACGCAGCTCGTCGCGCTCGGCATGCTCGTCGTCGCACTCGCGAAGACGCACGGAACGGACGCCGAACGCGAGCGCGGTCTCGTGCAGCGCCTCATCGAAATTCCTTCGTTGATCGAGAAGACACTTCATCTCGACGCGACGATCAAAGAGCTCGCGAAGCGCTTTGCGGACAAGCACCATGCCTTGTTCCTCGGCCGCGGCCAGATGCATCCGATCGCGATGGAAGGTGCGCTCAAGCTCAAAGAGATCTCATACATCCATGCCGAGGCGTATCCCGCAGGAGAGCTGAAGCATGGACCGCTCGCACTCGTTGATGCCGACATGCCGGTGATCACGGTCGCACCGAACAACGATCTGCTCGAGAAACTGAAATCGAACCTACAAGAAGTGCGCGCGCGCGGCGGAGAGCTGTTCGTGTTCGCAGACCCCGATTCGGGCATTCAATCGTCCGAGGGCGTCACCGTCATCACGATGCCGAAGCATGTCAGCCATTTCCAAGCCTCCGCGATCTACACGATCCCGCTGCAGCTTCTCTCCTATCACTGCGCGATCCTGAAAGGCACCGACGTCGATCAGCCGCGCAACCTCGCGAAATCCGTGACGGTTGAATAGCTCGTCGCCAGCAAAGCGAGCGATAGACAACAGTGCCGGCCATTAGGCAGGCACGTAGACAAATAGCCGGCACTCTCTCTGCAAGAAACCGTAATCGAACGCGAGCGGGTCGCAGGTCGGGGTTCAATCCTCACGCCAGACTGCGACCCGCCTCTAGCCGAATTCGCAGGTGTTTTGCGGCTTCGTCGTGTGCTGGCCGCGCGCTGACGAATCTGTGGAGTCCTCGACTTCCTGACACAGAAACGGCGGGCAGCGCGAATCCGAGCCCAATCTCTACGCTAAGGTCATAGGATCGGAGGTTCAGTCACGGTACTATTCGCGCACGGGTTCAGCTCGCAAGGCATAGAACCTGTTCAACTGCCCAAATTTGCTCGTTTCGAAGCCGCCACTTACGAGCGTCCGACCCTCTGAAGCGGCGCTGCTGTTCTTGTCTTCCAACAGTCTCTGGAATTACCCCATGCAAATCGCTCAAGACACCGTCGTCCTCATTCACTACACACTCACCGACGATCAGGGCAAGACGATCGACAGCTCAGCGGGCGGCGAGCCGCTCGCGTATTTGCATGGCAACGGCAATCTGATTCCCGGGCTCGAGCGCGCGCTAGAAGGTAAAGCAGCGGGCGAGTCCGTGAACGTGAAGATTACGCCGGCGGAAGGATATGGCGAGTACGACAAGGGCCTCGTGCAGCAGGTGCCCCGGCGCGCTCTGAAGGGCATCAGCAATATCCATGTTGGCATGCAGCTGCAAGCGCAATCGGAGCATGGCGCGCGTGCGGTCACGGTGACGCATGTTGCTGGCGACATGGTCACGATCGATGGCAATCATCCGCTGGCTGGCCAGAACCTCAATTTCGACGTGAAGATCGAGGACGTTCGCGCGGCGACGGAAGAAGAGATTGCGCACGGTCACGTGCACGGCCCCGGCGGTCATCATCACGGTTGAGGACCTAGCGCGCACCGCATGCGTGCGTGCATCGCGTCGCATGCACCGCGACGCGACGTTTTTCGATCGCGGAGCTTAGCGCGGCCGACTTACGGGGAAGCACGAAGCGTCGATCTCATCGCGCACGATCGAACGCGATCCGAGCGTGCCAACCCCGGATCATCACGGGGTTCGGTACTCAATTTCCGACATTCAACTTAATCCGTTTACTCGTACAATCGTTCGTGCGAGCTCGGAAAGCTCACGTGCCGCACACGAGAAGCGTGAACCGCACTGCTGCGATCGCTTTGGCACGAGCCATGCTTGCTTCCACACGGATTTGATTTCTCGAGGAGATAGTTTGATGGACGTGACACCGGCCACGCCTGCGAAGCGATCGCGGGCAAAGACCAACGGCACCGCCACTGAGAAGGTCGCGAAGTCGACTGCGACAAAGAAGCCGCGTGCAAGCGCGCGCAAACCGCGCGTCGACACACTGACCGTGGCGACGGAATCGGTCGTGACGGTGGCACCGAGCCCGCAGGACCTGCAGGGCATGATCGCCACCGCCGCGTACTATCTCGCGGCCGAGCGCAACTTCTCACCCGGGCGCGAGCTCGACGATTGGCTCGAAGCCGAGCGCCGCATTCGCGCGACGCTCTACGGCTAACCGCTCGGTGATCCGGCAAGCGCTAGATCGCGACTCGCTACTTAGCCTGCCGCACTGGCGGAGGGCATCGAGTTCGTGAGCAAGCCGCGCTGCAAGGCGCGGTTGATCGCGGAGAACACGGCATCCAAGGATGCCGTCACGATGTTCTCGTGGATGCCGATCCCGAACAGCGTCGCGCGCGCGGGCGTCGTGATCTCGACGAACGCTACGGCACGCGCGCCGCTCCCCGAGCTGATCGAGTGCTCCTCGTACGAGAGCACGTCGATCGCGAGTCCCATCGCATCGATCAGCGCATCGATCGGCCCGTTGCCCTCACCTTTCAACACGACGCCTTGGCCGTTGTAGCGCGCCTTCAGGGAGAGATGTTCGTGCGCGCGAGCATCCCGGCTGAGTTGGTGGCTCACGTACACGTACGGACCAGGCCGGGAGAGATATTCCTGCTGCAGCAACGCCCAAAGCTGCTCGGAGGAGAGCTCTTTGCCCGTCGCATCGGTCACCGCCTGCACGACTTGACTGAACTCGATTTGCAGCCGACGCGGTAGATGGAGCTCGTAGTCGCGCTCGAGCAAATACGCGATCCCGCCCTTTCCGGACTGGCTGTTCACGCGAATGATCGACTCGTACGTGCGTCCCACGTCGCGTGGATCGATCGGCAGATACGGCACTTCCCAGAGATCGCCTTCGCGCCGCGCCGCGAACCCTTTCTTGATCGCGTCCTGGTGCGATCCCGAGAACGCCGTGAACACGAGGTCTCCGACATACGGATGCCGCGGATGAATCGGGAGCTGATTGCAGTGCTCCACGGTGCGCGCCGCTTCGTTGATGTTCGAGAAGTCGAGCTCGGGGTGCACGCCCTGCGTGTAAAGATTCAACGCAAGCGTCACGATGTCCACGTTTCCGGTGCGCTCGCCGTTGCCGAACAGCGTTCCTTCGACGCGGTCGGCACCGGCCATGAGTGCAAGCTCCGCGGCTGCGACGGCGGTGCCGCGATCGTTGTGCGGATGAACGGACAGCACGATCGAATCGCGCTTCGCGACGTGACGACCGAACCATTCGATCTGGTCGGCGTAGATATTCGGTGTCGCCATCTCCACCGTGGCGGGCAAGTTCATGATCGACTTCTGCGTCGGGGTCGGTTGCCATACCGCGTTCACCGCATCGCAAATTTCCACCGCGAAATCGAGCTCGGTGCCCGTGAAACTTTCGGGACTGTACTCGAATGTCCACGCTGTCTCCGGTTGACGCGCGGCGTGCTCCGCGACGCAGCGCGCGCCGTTCACCGCAATCTCGCGGATCCCGGCTCGATCGAGCCCGAACACGACGCGACGCTGGAGCGTGGAGGTCGAATTGTAGAGGTGGACGATCGCCCGCTTTGCACCGCGCAGCGACTCGAACGTTCGCGCGATCAACTCCGGCCGAGCCTGTGTGAGGACTTGAATGGTGACATCATCGGGAATCTGGTTGCGCTCGATGAGCTCGCGCACGAAGTCGAAATCCGTTTGCGACGCTGCCGGAAATCCGACTTCGATCTCCTTGAAGCCGGTCTTCACGAGCAGGTCGAACATGCGACGCTTACGAGCAGCGTCCATCGGTTCGATCAACGCCTGATTTCCGTCGCGCAAGTCGACGCTGCACCAAGTAGGCGGTGTACTGATGACACGATTGGGCCACGTGCGATCGCGAAGCTCGATCGGGGCGAACGCACGATACTTTTCTGCGGGCACCTTCAACATCTGACTAAACCTTTGCCGGCAAGGCTCGGCATGCGATCCACTCCGCAGTCGCGGAGGAGGAAAAAAACTGAGGTTGTGAGAAGCCGCCACTTGCGTGGCGTGGGGGGTGAGTGCTGCGCCTAGCGGCGCAGGTGCAGGCGCGCACGCAGCAGCTCGCTGCCGCGAAGGGGCAGGGCGAACAATTGCTGGAACGTACGCATGGACCGAATCTAACAGCAGCGGAAGGCGCGTTGCAACTGTATACGTGTGAAAAGCGAACTGGTCGCCTGGCTGACCTCAGCGATCGCTGAAGAGATCCACCCAATCGCGCGACGCGTCGCCGAAGACCAAGAAGTACGGATTGAGCAGGTCCGCTTTCATGTTGTATCGAAGCGGTTTGCCGTCGAGCGTGACGACCGCGCCGCCTGCGGCTTCGACAATCGCTTGTGCGGCCGCCGTATCCCATTCGCTCGTCGGACCGAAGCGGGGATAGAGATCTGCGCTGCCCTCTGCGACGAGACAGAACTTGATCGAGCTGCCAATCGACACGAGCTCGTGAGGTCCGAGCCGAGGAAGATATTTCTCGAGCCTGCCGTCGCGGTGCGAGCGACTGCCGACGATGCGAAGCGGCGCATGCGCCGGCGTCCGGATACGGATCACTTCCGCAGGCGCCGTTCCGATCTGGCGCGTCGCGCCGTTCTCGAGCGTCGCCAGATAGAGTGTGTCGCGCACGGGCACGAAGACGGCCCCGAGCACCGGTACGTGTTGCTCGATCAGCGCAATGTTCACCGTGAACTCGCCGTTACGAGAGACGAATTCCTTTGTCCCGTCGAGCGGATCGACGAGCCAGTAGCGCGTCCACTTCGAGCGCTCCTCGTACGAAATCTCACTCGCTTCTTCCGAGAGGATCGGCACATCCGGTGTCAATGCTTGCAGCGCATTCACGATCACTTCGTGCGAGCGCATGTCGGCGATCGTTAACGGAGAGCTATCGGCCTTCTTCGTGACATCGAACTCGTTCGCATAGACATCCAGGATCGCCGCGCCCGCATCGCGCGCAATGCGCGCGATCTCGGGCAGCATGGAAGCGCGAGACGAATCACTCATCGCGCTCGAATCCCCGCAAGCACAGCCTACAACCCCGAGAGATCATCTGGGACATACAACATGCCCGCATCCCGCAAGGACGTCAGGATCTCTTCCGCTGCCTGCTCCGGGGAGAAGAGCGCGGTGCGCAAATGGATCTCGGGCTTTTCCGGCGGCTCGTACGGCGAGTCGATGCCCGTGAAGTTCTTGAGCTCGCCGCGGCGCGCCTTCTTGTAAAGACCTTTCGGATCGCGCTTTTCCGCCTCTTCCAACGGCGTATCCACGAAGACCTCGAAGAACTCACCTTCCTGCATGAGCTCGCGCGCAAGCCGTCGCTCCGAGCGGAAGGGCGAGATGAACGACACGAGCACGATGAGGCCCGCGTCCACCATGAGCTTGGAGACTTCGGCAACGCGACGAATGTTCTCGACGCGATCCGCGTCAGTGAAGCCCAAGTCCTTGTTCAAACCGTGGCGCACGTTGTCGCCATCGAGCGTGTAAGTGTGTCGGCCGAGCGCGTGCAGGCGCTTCTCCACGAGATTCGCGACAGTCGACTTGCCCGCGCCCGACAGGCCGGTGAACCACAGTACGCATGCGCGTTGTCCCTTCAGCGACGCGCGCGCTTGCTTGTTGACGTCCAACGCCTGCCAGTGAATGTTCTCCGCGCGTCGCAGCGCGAAGCTCAGGAGTCCCGCACCGACTGTGTCGTTCGATAGCTTGTCGATCAGAATGAACCCGCCCATCTCGCGATTGTCCGCGTACGGGTCGAACGCGATCGGCCGATCCAAGCTGATGTTGCACACACCGATCTCGTTCAACTCGAGCTGTTTGGCCGCGAGATGTTCGAGCGTATTCACGTTCACTTTATACTTCGGCGCCGTGATGCTGCCGGTGACCGTACGTGTCCCGATCTTCAATAAATACGGACGGCCGGGGAGCATGGGCTCCTCATGCATCCAGATGATCGTGCTCTGGAATTGATCCGCGACCGAGGGAGGCGACTCCGCCGCGGCGAGCACATCGCCACGACTCACATCGATCTCATCGGCCAAGGTCAGCGTGATGGATTGACCCGCGACAGCCTGCTCGACGTCGCCGTCGTACGTAACGATGCGCGCGACTTTGCTCTGGCGTCCGGACGGCAGCGCTCGAAGCGCATCGCCGACGTGCACGACACCGGACGCGATCGTTCCCGCGAAGCCGCGGAAGTTCTGATTCGGACGATTCACCCACTGCACGGGTAGGCGAAACGGCTTCGATTGCAGATCGTCTTCGATCTCGACCGTTTCGAGATATTCCATGAGTGTCGGACCCGTGTACCACGCGGTGCGTGAGCTGCGCTCGAGCATGTTGTCGCCCTTGAGCGCGGACAATGGAATCGCGGTGATGTTCGTGAGTCCGATCTGCTCGGCGAAGTCGCGGTACTCCTGCACGATCGCATCGAAGAGGTCCTTCGAGAATTCGATCAGGTCCATCTTATTGATCGCGAGGACCACGTGCTTGATGCCGAGCAGCGAGACGATGTAGCTGTGCCGGCGCGTCTGCGTCAGCACGCCTTTGCGTGCGTCGATCAAGATCACTGCCACGTCGGCGGTCGAAGCGCCCGTGACCATGTTGCGCGTGTACTGCTCATGGCCGGGCGTGTCGGCCACGATGAATTTGCGGCGCTCGGTCGAGAAGAATCGATACGCGACATCGATCGTGATGCCCTGCTCACGCTCCGCCGCGAGCCCATCGACGAGCAGTGCGAAATCGAGGTCGCCGCCTTGCGTGCCGACCTTCTTCGAATCCGCTTCGAGTGCGGCGAGCTGATCCTCGAACACGAGCTTCGATTCGTACAGCAACCGACCGATGAGGGTCGATTTGCCGTCGTCGACGCTGCCGCAGGTGATGAAACGCAGCAGACTCTTATGTTCGTGCGCCTTCAGGTAGGCCTGGATATCGGTCGCGATGAGATCGGATTTGTGCGCCATAACTATCGGTGAATGGTGTTCGGCGGACGGCGGATGGTGACAGAGCTGCGTTCGGCAAATGCAATCTTGCTTTCACCGTCCGCCGTCCGCTGTCCGCCGTTCACTTAGAAGTACCCTTCCTGCTTCTTCTTCTCCATCGAAGCAGAGCTGTCGTGGTCGATGACGCGGCCTTGTCGCTCCGAGCTCGTGGTCAAGAGCATCTCTTGGATGATCGCGGGCAAGCTGTCCGCACGACTCTCCACTGCGCCCGTCAGCGGGTAGCAGCCGAGCGTGCGGAAGCGGACCCAGCGCATCTCGGGCTTCTCCCCGTCCTTGAGCGGCATCCGATCGTCATCCACCATGATCAATGCGCCGTCACGCTGCACGACCGGACGCTGTTGGGAGAAGTACAGCGGTACGATCGGGATGTTCTCCAGATAGATGTACTGCCAAATGTCGAGCTCGGTCCAATTCGACAGCGGGAACACGCGCAGGCTTTCGCCCTTGTTCTTGCGAGCGTTGTATTGGCGCCAGAGCTCGGGGCGCTGGCGCTTCGGATCCCAACGGTGCTGGGCCGAGCGAAACGAGAACACACGCTCCTTCGCGCGCGACTTCTCTTCGTCCCGGCGCGCGCCGCCGAACGCGGCATCGAAGCCGTACTTGTCCAGGGCCTGCTTCAGCCCCTGCGTCTTCATGACGTCGGTATGAATCGCCGAGCCGTGCGTAAACGGCCCGATTCCCCGCGCGAGTCCTTCCTGATTGATGTGGACGAGCAGCTCGAGTCCGAGCTTGCCGGCCATGTCGTCGCGGAAGGAGATCATTTCGCGGAACTTCCACGTCGTATCCACGTGCAGCAGCGGAAATGGAGGTTTCGCCGGATAAAACGCCTTCAGCGCGAGATGCAGCATCACGGAGCTGTCTTTTCCGATGGAGTACAGCATCACCGGGCGTTCGCATTCAGCGACAACTTCCCTGAGGATGTGGATGCTTTCGGCTTCGAGGCGCTGTAGGTGTGTCAGTCGAGTCATGGATCGTAATGGACGGACCCTGGGTCCGGCCCAGGTAGGCCGTAGTAACGCGCAATTGTGCGGGAAGGATGCATAACTGCATATCGCAGGTGGTGCTCGCAGGTTCGCAGTTGGTTATAAGGGGGTGACAAGCACCCTCAGACCAGGCTCGTGTCAACGTTTCAGCAACTTATGCGTTGATCGCTCGGTAAGAGTCGGAACGAAGCGCCCGTGTGACAGCCCGCGTATCCCTAAGAACGGGCACGAACCGGGTGTTCACCCGAAAACGGCTCCAGCGGGTGCCGAACGCCGGCCTGCGACTCGATTTCGGGCAACGCGGGTAACGCAGCTCGAACTCGGTGAAGAAGTATTTATTGCATCCCGCAGGAGCAAGGACTCGGGAAGAATGCGCACCCTGGCGCGCAGGCGCCGAAATTTTGGTGGAGAGATTTCGTTGAGATCAGTTGCTAAGCGACGCGTTCCGTGGCGCGCGTGCAGCTCGGGAATCGTCGCGCTACTCGTAGCCGGATGTGCTGTGGGTCCGGACTACCGTGCGCCGCAGACCCCAACGCCGGATACCTGGAATTCGCTGCCGGAAACGGGGGTCCAGATCGATGCTGGCGACTCGTCTACGCTCGCGGATTGGTGGCGTGCGTTCGAGGATCCCCTGCTCGAGGAACTGATCGAACGCGCGATCGCCGACAACAAATCGGTCGAGCAAGCCCGTGCGCGCGTCATTGAATCCCGAGCGCGACGGGGTGCGAGTGCGGGTTCGTTTTTCCCGTCGATCGGCGGCTCGGCCGGCGCATCCCGCACGGACTCCGATGCGCGCTTCGACATTCCCGGCGACGACGTAATCGCTCGCAGCAACGATGAGATCTATACCGCCGGACTCGATGCAAGTTGGGAGCTCGATCTGTTCGGCGGTCAACGCCGCGCCTTCGAAGCCGCCACCGCGAACCTAGGCGCCTCGGAAGCGGATCTGCGCGACGCGCTGATCACATTGCTCGGCGACGTTGCGATCAACTACACGAACGTGCGAATGAGTCAGGCGCGCCTCGAGTTCGCGGAGCGCAATCTTGCAGCACAAGCAGAGCTTCTAGATATCACGCGTTGGCGGGCTGAGGCGGGTCTTGCGACCGTGCTCGATCTCGAACAGGCGGAAACGAGCTACCAGCAAACGAGGGCGCAGATCCCCTCGCTCGAATCGAATCTTGCGCAGGCAATGAATCGTCTCGCGGTGCTGACGGGGCAAGTGCCCGGCGCGCTTCACGATCAGCTCTCGGCTCGCCGGCCGGTGCCCGTTGCACCGAGCGAGATCGTCGCAGCAGTACCCGCCGATGTCATTCGTCGACGACCGGATATTCGCGCCGCCGAACGTCGACTCGCGGCGCAAAGCGCGCAAGTCGGTGTCGCGACCGCGGCGTTGTATCCGTCGTTGTCCTTCAGCGGTTCCATCGGATATCAATCGCTGAGTGCGAGCGATGTTCTCGATGGCTCGCAAACCGAGCGCTTCGGGTTGTCGCTTCGCATTCCCATCTTTCAAGGTGGGGCTCTTCGCCAGAACTTGCGCGCGCAGAATGCCGTGCTCGATCAGGTCTTCGCCTCGTACGAGCAGACGGTCCTCGCGGCGTTCGAAGAAGTCGAAAATTCACTGCTCGGCTGGACGAACGAGCAGCGCAGGCGAGAAGCGCTCGTCCTCGCGGTCGAGGCCGCACGACGTGCGCGTGAGTTGGCAGTCACGCAATACAACTCGGGTCTCGTCGACTTCCAAACAGTCCTGACTGCAGATCGGCAACTCATTTCCCTCGAGGATTCGCTAGCGGTCAGCGAAGGCGAGCTGACCTCGAATCTGATCCGTCTTTACAAAGCACTTGGCGGCGGTTGGGCCGTCTTCAACGCGACCCCATGACCACGAATACCGAAACGAACGTGACCGAACCCGCTCTCACTCACATCGGCTCGAGCTTCGATCAACCGCCAGCGTGGAAACGCTGGGCAAAGTGGGTCGTGCTCGGCTTAGTCGCCCTGATCGTGCTGTTCCTGGTCTTCGGGCGCAGCCGCGGCGAGACGACGCGCTATGTGACTCAGGAAGTCGCGCGCGGCGACCTGCGAGTGACCGTGACCGCAACCGGCAATCTCGAGCCGCGCAATCAAGTCGACATCGGTAGCGAGCTCTCCGGAACGATTCGAGACGTCTACGTCGACGTCAACGATGAGGTGAAAGCGGGACAGGTGCTCGCCACGCTCGATACGACGCGTTTGCGCGCGCAAGTGCTGCAAGCGGAGAGCTCGCTCGCCTCGGCCGAAGCCCGCGTCCTGCAAAGCCAAGCGAGCGAGAAAGAGGCGCGCGCGAACCTCTCGCGCTTGTTGAAAGTGCGCGAGCTCAGCAACAACAAACTCCCTTCACAGCAAGATCTCGACGTCGCAGAGGCGGCCGTGGCACGCGCCGAAGGCGAGACAGCCGCCGCACGCGCTGCTGTCGCGCAAGCACGTGCGAATCTCGAAGCCGTGAAGACCGACCTCAGCAAGACGGACATCATTTCGCCGATCAATGGCGTGGTTCTGGTCCGCTCCGTCGAGCCGGGTCAAACCGTTGCCGCCTCGTTGCAGGCACCCGTGCTGTTCACGCTCGCGGAAGATCTCAAGAAGATGGAATTGCACGTGTCCGTCGATGAAGCGGATGTCGGCGCGGTCGCCGAGGGGCAGAAGGCGACGTTCACCGTCGACGCCTTTCCGAGCCGCACGTTTGCCGCGCACATCACTCAGGTGCATTTCGCATCGAGCAACACGAAATCGGCGAGCGGTTCCACGAGCGCCGCGGGCAGCGCGACTTCAACCGGCGTCGTGACGTACGAGACGGTGCTGGAAGTCGACAACGAAGAATTGTTGCTACGACCGGGGATGACCGCAACCGCGGAGATTCTCACGACGAATATCGAAGGCGCCGTGCTCGTCCCGAATGCAGCGCTTCGTTTCATGCCGCAAGGTGTGCAGGTTCCCGGCGCGCCGCCGCCGCAAGCGGATCGAGGCGGCGGCAATCCGTTCTCGGCCATGATGCCGCGCTTCAGAGGCAGAGGCGGACCTGGACAGCAGAGCGGCGCGCGCAGCATCGGTCGAGTGTGGGTGCTCGAGAACGGCGAGCCGGCGCTCGTCTTGTTCCGCCCGGGCGAGTCGGACGGACGCATGACGCAAGCGCTGCCGCTCGAGCCGAATGCGAATCTCGGACGCATGGATTCGAACGATCCCGCCGTGCAAGCCGCGCTCGCGCGCAAGCTCGAGCCGGGCACACCCGTCATCGTCGACGTCGAGGCGACGCAGCCCCGATGAAGAGCTCAGTTGCGGGACCGATCATCGAGCTCTCCGGAGTCACGAAGATCTACGGTCAAGGCGAGGGGCAAGTGCGCGCCCTGCGCGGCATCGATCTCACGATCGCTGCCGGGGAGTTCGTCTCCGTCATGGGGCCGAGCGGCTCCGGTAAATCGACGTGCATGAACATTCTCGGCTGCCTCGACACGCCGACCGGCGGTACGTATCGATTCCTCAATGCGTCCGTCGGAGAGATGAGCGCGGATCAGCGCGCGCTCTTGCGACGCAACTATCTGGGCTTCGTCTTCCAGGGCTTCAATCTTCTGAGCCGTACGACCGCATTGGAGAACGTCGAGCTGCCGCTCGTCTATCGCGGAATGCCTGCGCAGGAACGTCACACACGCGCGCGCCAGGCACTGAAGGAAGTCGGCCTCTCGGGCCGCGAAACGCACGTTCCAAGCGAGCTGTCGGGCGGCCAGCAGCAGCGCGTCGCGATCGCGCGCGCGATCGTCTCGGATCCCAAGGTGCTGTTCGCCGACGAGCCGACCGGCAATCTCGATACCGCGACGAGCAACGACATCATGCGGCTGCTTACTGCGCTCAACGAAGAGCGCGGCATCACGATCGTGATGGTGACGCACGAGCCCGATATCGCCGCGTGGACCCGCCGCATCGTGCGGTTCCGCGATGGATTGATCGAGAGCGATGCGGCGAATGAGCCGCAGCGAGCCGTTCATCAGGCTGTAGACCGTAGGCTGTAGGCTGTAGGTAGAAATGAAGAACACCGCGCTTGCAAATATGAAGCCATTCTTGCGCCCCAGCCAATCGCTCGGCGTTTCTCTCTGGCTACAGCCTACAGCCTACAGCCTACAGCCTGAACATCGCGGGAGCCGGCGATGTTCATGAACGCTCTTCTCCTCGCGCTGCGCGAGATTCGCCGCAACGTTCTGCGCTCGTCGCTGACGATCCTCGGTATCGTCATCGGCGTCGCGTCCGTCATTACGATGGTGACGATCGGCGAAGGCGCGACTGCACAGGTGCAGGCCGACATGCAGAAGCTCGGTACGAATCTCCTGCAGGTCTTTCGCGGCCAGGGCTTCGGCGGTGGTGGCGCGCGCTCCGCGGCCCCGCCGTTCACGATTGAGGATGCGCGTGCGGTCGAACGGGAGATCGCCGGCGTTCGCGCGGTAGCGCCCAGCCTGAACTCATCGGCGCAGGCGATTTACGGCAATGCGAACTGGTCGACTCAGATCGTGGGCACGAACGATCAGTACCTGACCGTGCGCGATTGGGATCTTGCAGGCGGCCGCAACTTCTCTGAATCGGAGCTGCGTTCCGGTAGCGCCGTTTGCATTCTCGGCGACACCGTCAAGCAGGAGCTGTTCGGCAATCAGGATCCGATCGGCGCCAACATTCGGCTGCAGAAAATTGCTTGTCAGGTGATCGGGACGCTCACGCCGAAAGGTCAGTCGGGCTTCGGTCAGAACCAAGACGACGTCGTGCTCGTGCCGCTTCGGATGATGCAGCGTCGCCTCGTCGGCAATTCCGACGTGAACGCGATTCTCGTGTCGGCGCGCGATTCGGTGTCGACGGAAAAAGTGCAGAGCGATCTCGAAAGACTGATGCGCGAGCGACGCAAGATTCGTGAGGGCGCCGATGACGACTTCAACGTGCGTGACTTGCAAGAGATCACGAGCGCGTTCACGAATTCATCGCGCGTGATGACGACGCTCTTGAGCGCGGTCGCCGCGGTGAGTCTCGTGGTCGGCGGCGTCGGCATCATGAACATCATGTTGGTGTCGGTTACGGAGCGCACGCGCGAGATTGGTACACGCCTTGCCGTTGGCGCGATGGCCAAAGACGTATTGCTACAGTTCCTCGTCGAAGCCGTCACGCTCGCCGCGTTCGGCGGCATCATCGGGATTCTGCTCGGGCTCGGTGCTGGAATACTCGCGAACAATGCGTTCAACGTCCCGTATGTCTTCAATCCAGGCATCATTCTAGTTTCGTTCGCGTTCTCGGCGGCCGTGGGCATCATCTTCGGGTACTTCCCTGCCCGCCGCGCGGCGCAACTCGATCCGATCGAAGCGCTGCGGCACGAGTAACGACCGGCCGTTCAAGAACGAAGCGCGCCGCAAGAAGCAAGGAGAAGAGAATCGATCTCTCTTCTCCTTCTCCGCGTTCGCCGCGACCTCCGCGAGAGACTTTTCGTTTAGCTGACGGAACCAGCCTTTCGACGCTCGAGTTCAACGCGAGTGATGAAGCCCGCACCTCACTCGATCGTTGTTGCGATGTGCCTGATGTTCGCCGGTTGCGCGACGCTGCCGAGCGGACGCGGCTGGGGCGAGAACGCGACGGTCGCGCCGGGTTGGGAGCGTGTCGGGTCGGCTGCTCGCTCGGCTGCGGCGGATCCGTGGGTCTGGGCGCCGTTAATCGGAGCGGCGGTTCTCCAAGTAGACGATTGGGATCGGCGCTCGGCCGACTGGGCACGCGAACATACGCCGGTGTTCGGCTCGCAACGCAGTGCGGAGCGCTGGAGCGACGATCTAAAGGACGCATCCGCGCTCATCCACTACGCGACGATCGCGATCATGCCTTCGGGCAACACCGCCGGCGAATGGATATGGAATAAGGCGAAAGGATCGCTCGTGCACGTTGCCGCCGTGAGCGCGACCGCGAATGTCACTTCTCAACTCAAGGATGTCTCGGACCGTACGCGACCGAACGGCGTCGCGAAGGAGAGCTTTCCTTCGGGTCACACCTCATCTTCCGCGGTGCACACTCGACTCGCGTCACGCAATCTGCACGCGCTCGAGCTGTCGCCGGCTGCGACCCTCGCCGCCGATATCGGATTGCACGCGCTAACGATTGGAACATCGTGGTCGCGAATCGAAGCAGGTTGGCACTATCCGTCCGATACGCTCGTGGGCATGGCGCTCGGTCACTTCCTGGGCGCGTTCTTCAACGATGCCTTCTTGGGCGAGGGCTCAGCGGTGCGTCTCGGGTTCAGTGCGAGCCGCGATGGCGGGATGCTGACCTTCGGCAAGGCGTTCGACAGATGAGCGGCACGCGTTGGTTGCGCGAGTCGCTCGTTACTTCTTCCACTTGATGCTGCAGCCGATGCTCGGGCGCTGCTCGATCGTCACCGGCTTGTCCGCCAGCACCGCGTCGCACGCTGAACGCATGTCGGCGCCGGTGACCGGTACGCCGTTGCCGGGCCGGCTCGCGTCGAACTGACCGCGATAGACGAGCGCCCGCTCGCGATCGAACAAGAAGAAGTCCGGCGTGCATGCCGCTTTGTAGGCAAGCGCGATTCTCTGAGTTTCGTCGAACAAATAGGGGAACGTGTAGCCCGCCGATTCAGCTTCTTGCGCCATGCCTGCCGGACCATCCTGCGGATACGCTTCGGCATCGTTCGAGGCAATCGCTACGACCGCGAGTCCGCGCGGATGATACTCACGGGCAAAGCGGGCGAACTCCGTGCGAATGTGCTTCACGTACGGGCAATGGTTGCAGATGAATGCCACGAGCAGGGCCGGCGAAGCCGCGAAGTCATCGATCGACACGACGTGGCCCTTGTAGTCAGGCAAGCGGAATGCGGGCGCTTTCGTCCCGAGCGGCAACATGTTCGATTCGATGGCCATAAAGTAGTGAGCGGCGGATAGCGGACGGCGGACGGTGAGGAAGGGAAGTCTGGCACGACGTCTGGCATCAGCGCGATCCGTGTATTCAGTGAGACTCGTAGATCGCGCAACTTTTGCAAACTCGTGTGGAGCACGGATCCCTTTTGCAAGCGAGTCGTGCTCCAATAGACCCTCTTGGCTTCTTTCTCTCACCATCCGCTGTCCGCCGTCCACTGTTCACTTCCTTATGAACATCATTTCCGAGCATCGCTGCTTCGGCGGCACGCAACGTTTCTATTCGCACGAGTCGCGCGAGTGCCGCAGCGAGATGCGTTTTTCCGTCTACATTCCGCCGCAAGCAGTGGATCGCGCCGTTCCGGTGCTCTACTACCTCGCGGGGCTCACCTGCACGGAAGAAACGTTCATGATCAAGGCCGGCGCGCAGCGCGTCGCGGCGGAGCTCGGTTTGTTGCTCGTCACGCCGGACACGAGCCCGCGGAAGACGCGCTATCCCGGTGACGACGCGAACTGGGACTTCGGCATCGCCGCGGGATTCTATGTCGATGCGACGGAGGCGCCCTGGTCGCAAAGCTATCGCATGTATAGCTATGTGACGCAGGAGCTGCCGGAGCTGGTGCGCTCGCTGGGTGTCGCGCGCGACGATCGCCAAAGCATTTTCGGCCACTCGATGGGCGGTCATGGCGCGCTGATCTGTGCGCTCAAGAATCGCGATAAATATCGTTCGGTGTCCGCGTTCGCGCCGATTTCCGCACCGATGCAATGCCCGTGGGGCGAGAAGGCCTTCAGCGGCTACTTGGGCACGAATCGCGAGACATGGCGCGCGTACGACGCGTCCGAGCTCGTGGCGGCCGAGCGCTATCACGATACGATCTTGGTCGATCAAGGCACCGCGGATAAGTTCTTGACCGAGCAGCTCAAGCCGGAACTGCTCGAAGCGGCATGCCGTAAGTCAGGCACGAAGCTGACGCTCCGCCGACAAGAAGGATACGATCACGGCTACTATTTCATCTCCACGTTCGTAGCCGATCACTTGAAGCATCACGCCGAAAGGCTCGCCTGATTACTGAATCGGTTATGGGTTGGCCAAAAGCGCCCAGCGGGCGCTGCTGGCTCACTGCGCCGCGGAGCCGCTCTGATATCCACGTTCGCGAAAGGAGAACGCGCGGCGCGCTCTCTGACCAACCGCTTACCGCTAATCGCTTCCAATAAGAAAGTGCTCTCTTCCCATAAGCTTCCGAGCTGGCTGTTGCTCATCGGCGCGATGACGGCGGTCGGCCCAGTCACCATCGACATGTACTTGCCCGGGTTTCCGGCAATCGAACGCGAGTTCGCGACGCAAGGCGTCGAAAAGACGATGTCAGCCTATCTGTTCGGCATTGCAGTCGGGCAGTTGATCTATGGTCCGATCAGCGATCGCTTCGGCCGCAAGCCGCCGCTCTATGCCGGCTTCGCGCTGTACGCGCTGGGTTCGCTGGGTTGCATGCTGGCATCGAGCATGTCGATGCTCATCGCCATGCGGGTGCTGCAAGCGCTCGGCGCGTGCGCTGGCATGGTGATCGGGCGGGCGATCATTCGCGATCGGTGCGAGCCTCATGAGGCGGCGCGTGCGTTTTCGATGCTGATGGCGATTGTCTCGCTCGGCCCCATTCTTGCGCCGAGCATGGGCGGAGTGGTTGTTACGGCATTCGGATGGCGAGGCGTGTTCGTCTTCCAAGCGCTGTTCGCGGTGCTCCTCGTGATCTCGATGCACTTCGTGCTCACGGAATCGCGCGATCCGAGTGCCGTGAAACCGCTCAGCGTGCCTTCCGTCGCGATCGACTATCACACGTTGATTCGGGATCGCGCGTTCATCGGCTACACGTTGGCTGGTGCATTCGGCATGGCTTCCCTCTTCGCTTACGTGACGGGTGCGCCCGCGGTGCTCATCGAAGGATACGGTTTGTCGCCACAGCAGTTCGGATGGTTGCTCGGCGTCAACGGATTCGCGTTCATGGCGGCGAGCCGCTTGAATATCGTCGCACTACGGAAGAAAACGCCCTCACAACTGCTCGCGCGTGCGGTGTGGGTGCCCGCCGTAATCGGTCTAGTGCTGAGCGCGTTGACGCTCGCGTTCGACGTGCCGCTGTGGCTGTTCGTGGCGCTACAGCTCTCGTTTTTCGTCGGCGTTGCGCGCGTGACTCCGCATGCCGCGGCGCTCGGATTGGCGTCGTACTCGCACATCGCTGGCGCCGCATCCGCGATGATGGGCGCGCTGCAATCCACGATCCCGATTCTCGTCGGCTTTGCGCTCGCCTACTTCAACAATGGCGAGCCTTCAACGCTCGCCCTCCTGATGGCGATTGGCGCGATCGGCGGCGGGATGGCGTACGAATGGGGCAAAGGAGGATCTACGTCCACCCCTCGAGCTTCGTCTCCATCGTGATCTCGGCCTTGAGCAGGCGAGAAATCGGGCATCCCGCTTTCGCAGCTTGTGCGGCCTTCTCGAAATCCGGCGGCGTCGCGCCAGGGACTTTCGCGCGCACCTTGAGATGCACGGCTGTGACCGTGAATCCTTCGTCCTTCTTCTCGAGTGTCACCGTGGCTTCGGTTTGAATGCGCTCAGCCGTTTGGCCCGCATTGTTGAGCTGAGCCGACAATGCCATCGAGAAGCATCCAGCGTGTGCGGCCGCAATCAGCTCTTCCGGATTCGTGCCCTTGCCTTCTTCGAAGCGCGTGCTGAATGAATATTGCGTGTCCGCCAGGACACCGCTCTCCGTTGAGATCGATCCCTTTCCGTCCTTCAACCCACCGTTCCAAACGGCCGATGCGCTTCGCTTCATGGAGGCTCCTCTGCATGTCTGTGGTCAACCGGAATCTTAGCTGGCTCGTCGCGCGCATCCGTCGTGTACGTGTGTAAGGGATGACACCCTACGCATTACACCTCACGCATTCGACGCTTCGACGATCTCGATCGTATGCGTCAGCTCCGCGGTCTTCGCCATGATGGCACTCGCGGAACAGTACTTCTCTGCTGACAACGCAACGGCACGTTCGACCTTCTTGGGATCGAGCGCGCGTCCCGTGACGACATACTTGAGCGCGATCTTAGTGAAAACTTTGGGATCCGTCTGCGCGCGTTCACCGTCGATCTCGACGACGCAGTCCGTCACGCGTTCACGCCCGCGCTTGAGAATCATCATGACATCGAATGCGGAGCAGCCGCCGAGGCCGAGCAGCAGCATCTCCATCGGACGAAAACCAAGATTCCGCCCGCCCGCCTCGGGAGCCCCATCGATGATGACGGAATGACCGGATCCGGATTCGCCGACGAACATGACGTCTTGGATCCATTTGATGCGTGCTTTCATGGGTTGAGGGTTGACCGTTGACGGTTGACAGCGGGAGGCGTTGAGCGGCGATCTTACATGGCGCGACGATGTGTCCCAATGAAGTCGCGCCCTCTTCTCTGGCCGTCAACCGTCAACCGTCAACCGTCAACTAGGCATCTCAGATGCCTCCAAAGCACAGATACTTGATCTCCATATATTCCTCGAGCCCGTACTTCGATCCTTCGCGGCCGAAACCCGATTCCTTGATGCCGCCGAACGGTGCGACTTCTGTCGAGATGATGCCTTCGTTGATGCCGACGATGCCGCATTCGAGCGCCTCGGCGACGCGCCAAACGCGCTGCACGTTCGTGCTGTAGAAGTAGCCGGCGAGCCCGAACTCGCTCGCATTCGCGAGGCCCACGGCTTCGTCGTCCGTATCGAACCGCATGAGCGGTGCGACCGGCCCGAACGTTTCCTCGCGCATCGGCAGCATGTCGGTCTTGATGCCAGTCAAAACGGTGGGAACGAAGAACGTGCCCGGCCCATCGAGGCGTTTGCCGCCCGTCAGCACCGAAGCCCCCTTCGCAAGCGCATCGCTTACGTGCGACTCGACTTTCTGAATCGCTCGGTCGTCGATGAGCGGTCCGATTTGCGTGTCCGATTCGAGCCCATTACCGACCTTCATGCCGGACGCCGCTTCCGCGAGCCGTTCGGCGAAACGATCGTAGATGCCTCTCTGAACGAAGATGCGATTCGCGCACACGCAGGTTTGTCCCGCGTTTCGGTACTTCGAAGCGATCGCACCCTCCACGGCAACATCGAGATCGGCATCGTCGAATACGATGAATGGAGCGTTGCCGCCGAGCTCGAGAGACAGTTTCTTGAGCGTCGGTGCGCACTGAGCCATCAACAGTTTTCCCACGGCGGTCGAGCCGGTGAAGCTGAGCTTGCGCACGATAGGATTGCTCGTGAGCTCGCCGCCGATCGCTTTTGAATCGCCGGTGATGACGGAGACAACGCCTTCGGGCACGCCCGCACGCTCGGCGAGCACGCACATCGCGAGTGCCGAATACGGAGTGAGCTCCGACGGCTTGATCACCATCGTGCAGCCGGCTGCAAGTGCGGGTGCGACCTTGCGTGCGATCATTGCGGACGGGAAATTCCAAGGCGTGATCGCGGCGCACACGCCGATCGGCTGCTTCAGCACGACGATGCGCTTGTCGGTGCCGTGGCCGGGAATGACGTCTCCGTACGCGCGCTTGGCTTCTTCACCAAACCACTCGAGGAACGCGGCGGCATAGGCAATCTCGCCGCGGCTCTCGCTCAAGGGTTTACCTTCCTCGAGCGTCATGAGCACCGCGAGATCCTCTTGGTTCGCAATCATCAGATCGAACCACTTGCGTAGGATTCGAGCGCGCTCTTTCGCCGTGCGTGCACGCCAGTCGGGCAATGCCTTGTGTGCGGCCGCGATCGCGCGCTTCGTTTCGGCGACGCCCATGTTCGGCACCGTACCTAGCAACTCCCCCGTCGCAGGATTGGTGACTACCTTGACGCGTCCTTCATCACCGGCTTCCCAGCGCCCGCCGACAAATGCCTGCTGCTTGAACAACCCCGCATCTTTGATCGGCAATCGAATCGGACGGGCGGCACTCATGGCGGTCCTCACTGTGAAGGCTTTGGCCGCAGACCTTGCGGCCTCTTTCAGCAATCGCTCAATCGTCGACGAGTTCCTGCCCCGGGAACAACGTTTCGTTGAAGCCGAAATTTCTCAGGTCGCGAATGCGCATGGGATACAGAATGCCGAGCAGGTGGTCGACTTCGTGCTGGACCACGCGCGCGTGAAAGCCGCTGACCGTGCGGTCGATCGCTTGGCCGTATTGGTCGAAGCCTCGATAGCGCAGGCGTGCGTGACGAGGCACGAGACCGCGCATACCGGGGACCGATAGGCATCCTTCCCAACCTTCTTCCATGCCGCCGTCGAGCGGTTCGAGCCTCGGATTGATGAGCACCGTGTACGGCACGGATTCCGCATCGGGGTATCGGGGATTCTTGCCAACGCCGAAGATCACAACCTGCTGCGACACGCCGATTTGCGGTGCCGCCAAGCCGGCGCCGTTGAGCGCAGCCATCGTGTCGTGCATGTCGGTGAGCAGCGAATGCAACGGAGCGGTATCGAATGCCTCGACCGGCTTCGCGCTTTGCAGAAGGATCGGGTCACCCATCTTGAGAACAGGTCGGATAGCCATCTGATAGGGGGTAATGACTAGGGGGCAGGGATAGTAAAGAAGAGCACTTAGCCAGCGGTGCTAAAGTATCGAGGCATTCTGCGATTGTGGACCATAGGTTTCCAGTTCATCCGAGATCTTCCGCTACCCCCTAACCCCTGGTCATTACCCCCTTCCGCAATGTCCCCTCACATCCTCATTCTCGCAGCCGGAGCATCGACTCGGCTGGGGCAGCCCAAGCAGCTCGTGCAGCTCGGGGGCCGGCCGGCGTTGCATAGAGTGATCGTGAGTGCGACGCAAGTGGCGGGGCATGACGTGACCGTCGTGCTCGGCGCTCACGCAAAGGACATGACGTATTTGCTCAGTCGAACGCCTGCGTCCTGGGTCGTCAATCGCGAATGGGAGCTGGGACTCTCGTCGTCGATCCGAGCGGGACTCGCATCGCTGCCGCCGGGGTGTACCGCCGTCCTCATTCTCTTGGGCGATCAGGTGGGTGTCACGGCGGAGGACTTGCGGCGGCTCGTTGACGCATGGAAAGGAAGCGAAGGCACGATCGCGGCCAGCGTGTACGATCGACACATCGGCGTGCCGGCAATCTTCCCGCACGCCTACTTCTCGGAGCTTGCGGAGCTCCGAGGCGACCAAGGCGCCCGTGCAGTCTTGGAACGCAATCGAGATCGCTTGATTCGAGTACAGATGCCGAGTGCGGCGGTCGATCTCGACACGCCCGAGCAACTCGCCGAGCTCTCGGAACGATTCGAAGAAAAGAGGAGCTGAATGCCCCATGCGCCTGATCGTCCTCATCGTCTTGATCGCCATCATCGTTGCCATCATCTCGATCAGAATGCGCAAATGAGGCGGAGATGAGTGAGCTCGCCGCTCACCGCGAGATCGTTGCAGTTCAATTGCGGCGCGATGGAGCGCATTCCCACACTCGAGGCGAGCGGTCTTCGGATCTCGTCTGCCGTGTCATCCTTTCCGTACGCGCGAGTTTGAAACCAACCGGCGCCCAGGGCCGTTACCTCTTACATTCGCCGCGTCGCGGCGAGGTCACGGCGAGGTTTATCCATGGGCCCTTTGATCGAGTTCTTCAGCGAGTATCTCGTCCCGATCGTCATTCTGATCGCCATTGCGCTTGCGCTAACGATCTATGTCTTCCGTCGTCGCAAGTTCGATCGCGGTTATCGCAAGGGTACGGCCGCCGACCCGCGTGAAGTGCGCCAGCAGAATCCGCCCGATAAATGGAGCAGGAGCCACTAGCGCGTCTCGCCGATCCCGTTACGCCGATACCGCGCCTTCGCGTTCCCGGCGCGCCCGTCCATAGCGATACTGTCCCGGTGCAACGTTGCGGCGACGCCTGAACGCTTTTGCGAACGCGGTTTCGGAAATGTAGCCCACACGCCCTGCGATTCTCGAGACGGGCTCCATCGACTCTCTCAAAAACTTCGCGGCAAGATCCATGCGCCATCGAGTGACGTAGGCGAGTGGCGGCTCGCCGACGAGATCGGTGAAGCGCTTCGCGAATGCCGCGCGCGACATCGCAACCGAGCGCGCCAGCAACTCGACCGTCCACGGTGCCTGCGGCGATTCATGGATGAGCGCGAGTGCTTTGCGAATCTGCGGATCGCGCAGGGCTCCGAGCCATCCGCCCGTGCCTTCGGGGAGCGTTCGCAACCAGGCACGCAAGATGTAGACGAACAATGCGTCGATCAAACGCGGCACGACGAGCTCGCTTCCGCCTTCGCGCTTACCGGTTTCTTGACCGATCAAGCGCAGCAACGAATGAAGCTCACTGTCGTCTGTCGTTTGCTCGACTGGCAGGCGAACGATGGGCGGCAGCAATGAGAGCAGCGGATGCGCCGCTTCCTCCGAAAGCTTATAGCTCGCCTCTTGCAGCACCGTCGGTTCGATTGCGGCGTCTGTGTTGTTGCGTCGCGGCGGCACGATTGTGCCTTGCGCTCGTGCGATCGCGTCTTGGTACGGTTCCAACTCCCGCATGTCGCGATCGGATGAGAGCGAATGAGCGTGCCCGCCCGAGAGCAGCACGACATCGCCCGCGTTGAGCCGAATCGCGGGATGATCGTCGAGCTTCAGCCAGCATGCGCCGCGTTTGACGATGTGTAACGTCGCGCTCGCTTGCGCATCGATGTGAACGCCCCACGGTGCAATGAACTCGCGTGAGCCGAGCACATGCGTCGTGAGATTCGTGACCTTGAGTACGTTCGATAGTACGTCCATGAGCGCATCCCATCTTCGAGGTGTGAAGATCTCGATGATCGTGTCCACGGGGTGTGGATTACTCAACGAGCTTGCGGATGAGCGTACCCGCACCTCGGCCCTGTCTCCAGAGCTCTTAGGGGTTCAACTTGGAATTTGATTGTTTCGAACAGGTCACGAATACCTATCGAAGTGCGCTCGCATCTTCGATAAGCGGACCGCTTCGACCTTAGCTCGGGCTCTTGACGCCGACGGACTCGAGCGCATCGATGAGCATCGATGCAGTGTAGGGTTTGACGAGCACGCCGATTCGCGGATCTTGCGCGAAGCGATCGCGAATCTCCCGCTCGCTACGCCCGCTCGCGATCAAGATCGGCACATCGCCCCTGAGCGCCCGCAGCTCGGAAGCGAGCTCATCGCCAGGGCGGTCGGGCAAACCGAGATCGATGATGACGGCCGCGAGCACCTCTCCAGTTTGACTGAAGGACCGCAGGGCCTCGGCAGCCGTGCCTGCCTGCTCGACCTGGAAGTGAGCATCCTCGAGCGCATCGACCGCAAACATGCGGACGAGCAGTTCGTCTTCGACAATGAGGATTCGCATGGTATGCGTGCGCAGAGCTCTGGCGTGTGGTGTCAAATCAGGACTGGATGTGCACGTAGTTGCCTAGCCCGGGATTGTAGCTGGATCCTGTGCCTCGGACGCGCACGATAAGACCAGATCGCCCTCGAAGGAACTGTCGCAGGTCTGCAGCGCCGTCCGTTTGCATCCCGGAACTCGGGGTTTCTCCGGGTTCGAAGTTGCGGGTTGTGACCAATCGTTTTCGAGCAGCACCGCTGTCGGGCGGCGGCGGTGCCGCAGGTAAGATACTGACAGCTTTGACTTCACAGGGAACTCTCTCGTCCCGTTGAGCATTGGGCGCGTCTACGATGATCCCCATTGAGCCTCCGCACCGGGCCGGCATCTCGCGGCTTGGCCACCAGCCAGCATGACGCCTGATCCGACTACGTCCGGCACTCGTGCCTTGCGCGTGCTCATCGTAGAAGATGAGGCGCTCATCGGTCTTCATCTCCAAGGCGTCCTTCGCGATCTCGGCCATTCCGTGAGTGGGATCGCCCCGTCTCTGCGGACGGCACTCGCGGTCGCGGCCGGAGCCCCGAGCGATCTTGCCATCGTGGACGTCGGTTTGGTCGGCGACGGCGGGGATGGCATCGATACCGCCGCCGCGCTTCGGGATCGATACGGCATCCCGTCCTTGTTGATGACCGGCGCGTCCTTCGACGAGTTCGGCGACCGGATCAAAGACGCGAACCCGGTCGGGCTCTTGACGAAGCCCTATACCGAGGAGGACATCGCAAACGCCTTGGGCGGGGCGATCGAAAGACTCGATACAGGTTCGAGCACGTAACACATTGATGCGGCGAGTCGATCGCCAAGCGGCGGAATGCCGCAACGTGTAGAGTGCCCGCCCTTTTCTCGTACTGGATCGGACATGCCTTTTACCGCGCTCGGCCTCCTCCCCGAACTGACCCGCGCTCTCGCCGAGCGGGGCTATACAGAGCCGACTCCGATCCAAGCCCGCGTCATTCCCGAGATTCTCGCCGGGCGCGACATTCTCGCGGGCGCGCAAACCGGCACCGGGAAGACAGCAGGATTCACGCTACCGATCCTGCAGCATCTGCATGCCGGGTCGCATGGCAAGGACCCTCGGGCGCTCATCCTCGTGCCGACACGTGAGCTTGCCGCACAGGTCGGCGATAGCGTGAAGAACTACGGGAAGTATCTGAAGCTGCGTACGCTCGTCGTATTCGGCGGCGTCAGCATCAATCCGCAGCTCGATGCGCTGAGGCGCGGCACCGATATTCTCGTTGCAACACCCGGTCGGCTTCTCGACCTTGCTCAGCAAGGCGGCGTGAACCTCACACACGTGCGCATCTTCGTGCTCGACGAAGCGGATCGGATGCTCGACATGGGCTTCATCGCGGACATCAAGCGAGTGATCAAGCTCTTGCAGCCGCGCCGGCAGAATCTCATGTTCTCCGCGACGTACTCGGAAGACATCCGCCGACTCGCGCAAACGTTGCTGCACGATCCTGCCGAGATCGAAGTGGCGCGGCGCAATGCCGCGGTCGAGACTGTCGATCAACGCGTCTACAGCATCGCGAAGGAGCAGAAACGCGCACTGCTGTCGCACTTGATTGCAGAAGGCGGCTGGAACCAAGTGCTGATCTTCACGCGCACGAAGCACGGTGCGAATCGACTCACGAAGCAGCTTCAGCAAGACGGCATCGAAGCGGCAGCGATTCACGGGAACAAGAGCCAGTCTGCGCGCACACAGGCACTCGCTGCGTTCAAGCAAGCCAAGATCCAGGCGTTGGTTGCGACGGAAGTGGCCTCCCGCGGGCTCGACATCAAAGAGTTGCCGCACGTCGTGAACTACGAGTTGCCGAACGTCCCGGAGGACTATGTGCACCGAATTGGCCGAACGGGGCGGGCGGGTGCGAGCGGGCACGCGATCTCGCTCGTCGCGCCAGACGAAGCGGGGTTGCTCAAAGACATCGAGAAGCTGCTGCGCCGGTCGATTCCGCAGGCATCAGTACCGAGCTTCAAGCCTGCGCCGCCGCCTGTACGGACTGAGAACATGGGACGTTCAGACAGCGGCCGACGACCGCAACAAGGTCGTGGAGAACAGCAGTCAGCGCCCAGCGACCGCAGCACGCCACCTCGACATCGGCAAGCGGGCGCTCGATCGCACGAGCAGACGCGAAGTGGGACGCGCCGTCCTGCGCATCCCGGAACAGGCGGCCAGCCTCGCGGCGGCGGCGGCGGGCAACGATCGCAGCGACGGGGTCGGTCGCACTAGCATGGCCGCACCCGGCGAAGCGGGCGCCGAGCGCCTAGTCCTCGCCCGGTGCTTCGACTTCTCTCGTTTCGACCTGCTGCAGTGAGACACCCCCGATAGGCGCGAAGCTGCCCGTCGCGATGATCGCGTTGCGGCCGCCGTCGTTGATGCCCTGCGCTTGCATCAGCTCCATTGACGCACGTTGCGCTTCGCGCTCGCGCTTCAAAATGCCTTCGATGTGCTCGAGTTGCTCTTGCGTCAAGCTCGATTGCAAGCTGCTCAGCATCCGCTCGTGCGCGCGTTCCCGATTCTGTGTCCAGTCAGTCACGTTCCAATCAGGCGGGCTCGCCACGACGCTGTTGGCGGTGTAACGAATCTCGCTGCGGGCGCCAATCGTATTTGCGTACTCTTGCATTTGGCGCTGCTGCTCTTCGACGAGTACGTTCAACACTGCTTTCGACTGCTGCGCATCGAGCGGTGCACCAGCAAGCGCCAGTTGCGATTGCATTGCGCCGAGTCGATGGCGCGCCCCTATTGTTTCTTGATACTCCGTCCACTTCTGACGCACGTTGGGCCCGAACTGCTCATCGATCTCTTGCTGCTGATGCTGTTGCCGTTGCGCGATGGCATCGTGCGCTTTCTCCATGGCTTTGGTATCGGTCGGATCCCACACCCTCATCTCGGACCCTGCGACCATCTCGTCGGCACGGTGCTGCGATAGCAAATCCAAGAAGCGGCCCGTCTCTTCGGCGGAGAGCCCAAGTGCGTCCTCGAGGCCCGGATACATTCCATCCATGTGAATGCGCTGTTGTCTGCGCATCGCCTCGCGGTACTTCGGATCTTCCATGAGCTTGCGTTGGCGCTCGAAATGCTCGCGCACGTCGGGCGGTACATTGATCGCTGCGCGACGCTCAGAGGAATCGGCGGGTGTTCCGTCAGTGCGAGAGTCAGACTGCGGCTCGCGCGCGACGGGGATGACCTCGAAGAACGGCGAGAACGGCGAGGCGTGCGCCGCCGCCGTCCTCGTAGCCTGCTCGCGGTCAGCGAGCGTACGTTCCAGTCCGGTGACCTGCGTCTGTAACGCTTCAGCGCGTGCGCGTTCATCGCGCAGCTCGCTGACGAGGTGCATGCAAGCGAGCGAGGCCGCAACAGTGGTCAGGACGAGCACGATGACGACTCTGTTCATGGTTCCTCCTGAGGGCGCTCCGTTGGCCCTAAGCGTTACTCGCTTTTCTTTGCGATCTCCTCACGCAGCTCGAGTAGTTTGCGCTTCACGATCGTTGCGTTCTCAGGGCCCATTCGAATAAGCAATTTCTGACCCGAGGATCGGCTTTCGAGCGACGGGTCCGCGTATTCGTAGAACATGCCAGGCTGCGTGAGCTCGATGGGGCCGCGCACATCGGGCGTTTCGAGAAGATGATCGATCACTTCGATGAGCCGATCGTTGAAGTAGCCGTCGGGATATCCGAGATCGACATACGACTGTTGGAACAGAGGGTAGTAGCGTCGATAGAGCGACGCGAGCTGCGCCGTATCGGCACGCTCGAACAACCCGACGAGCGGCGAGTAGCGTGCGAAGTTCTTCTGGTCTAGCGTGATCACCGGGCCGGACTCGACGATGAGCTGTCCGCTCATCGGCTTGAGCGGCCACATCTGCACCGCCGTCTTCTTGCGAGGGAGATTGTCGATCGTGACGACCGCGTGACGCACGATGTTCTTCGGCACGAGGTACTGCTCGATGCCATCGCCCAGCGCTTTGACGAGCGAGTCCTGCACGGGCTCATCGCTCGCCTCCAATGCGGGAAGCGGCTCTTCGGGCTCGGCGGCCGTTTCGAGTGGATGCTTGATCGCGGGCTCTGGGTTCACCGGTTCCGGTTGCGTTTGCGCTTGCGGCTCGAGCGGCGGTTCCTTGTGCCTATACCCAAAGTACAGCGCTGCGCCGAGCGCGATGGCGACGGCGATCGGAATCGCGTACCAAACCCACTTCTTCGTGTCTTCGTTCACAACGAAACCCCCTGGCTGTTCGTGAGCGCCTTCGCGCTGTCGCGAGCAGCTTAGAATGGTCCCGAGCTTTCCGGGACGCAAGTCGGCCGCTCAGGCGAGCTCGGCAATAGGGCAACTTCTACCGCTGCATCGTTCGCAGCGCCTCGTGCTCATGAAGGGACTGCGAGCACACACGCGAGTTCCTCGCCGCGTGCACGATTGTCTCGCGGCCGAGGCGCGTTACGTAGACAATAGCTATCTTCCGCAGTGAAAGATCGATAAGGAGTCGCCTGCGTGCATTTCGGTCGTTGCTTCCCTCACGAGCATGGGCACGTCGTGGCGTGTGCGCTCGCGGCGATTCTCGCGCTCATCGCGGCGCCTGCGATCGCTGCCCCACTTGTGCTGGAGGAATGCCAGCTCGACAGCGGTAGCGGCAGTGTGGCCGCGCGTTGCGGAAGGCTCGACGTTCCCGAGGATCGTTCGGCCAACGACGGGAAGACGGTGAGCTTGCACATCGCTGTCGTGCCGGCACTCAGAACGGAACCGGAGCCTGACGCGCTGTTCATCCTGAGTGGCGGGCCTGGGCAAGCGGCGAGCGACTTCTACGTGGCCTTGGCGCCTGCATTCTCCCGTATTCGGCGCGACCGAGACATCGTCGTCGTCGATCAGCGTGGCACAGGACGCTCGAACAAGCTGAGCTGTCCGCTGCCGGATGATGCCGATCTCGTGGAGATCGGCTCTGAGCGGATCGAGGACTACACCAAACACTGTCTCGCATCGCTCTCGGGCGATCCGCGCTTCTACACGACGAGCATCGCTGTACGCGATCTCGACGATGTGCGTGCAGCGCTTGGCTACGAGAAGGTCGATCTTTACGGCGTTTCCTACGGTACTCGCGTTGCGCAGCACTATCTCAAGCGCTTTCCCGAACGCGTTCGCGCCATGGTCTTGGATGGCGTCGTGCCGCCGCAGCTCGCGTTGGGTCCGCACATACCGCTCGAGGCGCAACGCGCGCTCGATGCGCTGTTCGACCGGTGCGAGAGCAGTGCGCCCTGCAAGGAGGCTTTTCCGAAGTTGCGCGATGAGTTCGGTGCGCTGAAGGCACGTCTTGCAACGGCGCCCATGGAAGTGGCGCTCGCGGATCCGCTCACCGCAGCGCCGCTGACCGTGCGTTTCGGAAGTGCCGAGATGAACGGCGCGGTGCGCCTGTTGAGCTATTCCGACGAGTCCGCCTCGATCCTGCCGCTGCTCATCCACGAAGCGCAGGCTCAAAACCGACCGCAAGCGTTTGCCGCGCAGTACGAGATCGTAAAGCGCGACATGCAAGATCAGCTCGCATACGGCATGCATTTCAGTGTCGTGTGCAGCGAAGATGCGCCGCGCTGGACCGGCAAAGAAGTTTCGCGCGAGGCGCTCGACGCGACGTACATCGGGCCGAGCTTCATGGAGGCGATGACGGCGATCTGCAATGTGTGGCCCCGCGGACCGGTCGACGAGGGCTTCTCCGAGCCGCCTCGAAGCGACGTTCCGGTGCTCATCTTGTCCGGTGGGAATGATCCGGTGACGCCGCCCGCCTATGGCGAGCAGATTCTGCCCGGCCTGACGAATGCCCTGCACATCGTGCTCTCCGGGCAAGGACACGGACAGCTCGCGACCGGGTGCATGCCTTGGATCGTCGCTCGATTCATGTCGAGCGCATCGATCGAAGGCCTTGGCAACGAGTGCACGAGATCGGTCGCTCCGACGCCGTTCATGATCTCGAGCACGGGGCCCGCGCCATGATCGCCGTCGAGAACGTGAGTCGCTCGTTCGGCACGGTACGCGCGCTCGATAACATCTCGTTCACGGCCGACAATGGATGCATCACGGGATTGCTCGGCCACAACGGCGCGGGCAAATCGACGACGCTGCGCATTCTGAGCACGGTGCTGCATGCGGATGCGGGGCGCGCGCTCGTGGACGGGCACGATTGCAGTCGCGATTCGCTCGCGGTGCGTCGCTCGCTCGGTGTGTTGCCGCACGCAAGCGGCTTATATGCAACGCTGACGGGCCGCGAGAACATCCGCTACTACGGCCGGCTCCACGGCCTGAGCGGCGAGTCGCTCGAGCGCGCCATCGACGCGCTCGTGGAGCGGTTGGGTCTTGGCGCCGTCGTCGATCGCCGCGCGAAAGGCTATTCGCAAGGTGAACGATTGAAAGTGGCGCTCGCACGCGCGCTCATCCATCGTCCGAGTACGATCATCCTCGATGAGCCGACGAACGGCCTCGATGTGAATGCCGTGCGCATGCTGCGCGAGTTGCTACGAGAGCTGCGCGCTTCTGGCCGTTGCATTCTGTTCTCGAGTCACGTCATGCAAGAAGTCGGCGCGCTGTGCGATCGAATCGTGATCATCTCAGGCGGACGCGTCGTCGTGAGCGGAACGCCTGAGGAGATCCTGGCGCATACGGGGGCCGCGGATCTCGAAGAAGCGTTCGTGCGTGCCGCGGATGCGGAGCAAGGCGAATGATGCGCGCGATTGCTACGGTCTTCCGCAAGGAAGTCCTCGAAAACATTCGCGATCACCGCGTGATCCTCTCGGCGTTCTTCTTCGGCGTCTTGCTCGCCCCGATCATCTTCGCCGTGACGGCAACGATCACGTCCAAGCGGGTTGCGCAAACGCAGGAGAAGCCGCTCGAGATTTCAGTGTCCGGCGCCGACCGTGCGCCGAATCTCATCGCCTTCTTGGAAGAGAACGGCACCGTGCCGAAACGCGTCGACTACTCGGCCGATGAGGCGATGCGCGCCGTGCGCAGCGGCGCGGAAGAGCTCGTGTTGATCATTCCGGAAGCGTATTCGTCGCGACTTCGCGCGGGAGAGCCTGCGCCCGTGGAGCTCGTCGCAGACAGTGCGAATACGCAAACCGCCGGCAATGCCGAGCGCGCGCGCCGACTGCTGGAAGGCTACAGTGGCCAGCTCGCCGCGCTGCGACTGCTCGTGCGCGGAATCGATCCCCAGGTGATTCGACCGCTCGCGGTGCAGACCTTGGATGTCGCGACACCTGCTGGGCGAGCAGCGCTGTTCCTAGGGATGGTGACGTACTTCTGTTTCGTGTCCATGTTGGTCGGCGGCTTCTATCTCGCGATCGACACGACTGCGGGCGAGCGCGAACGAGGCTCGCTCGAGCCGCTCTTGTCTTTGCCCGTGAGCCGAGCATCGCTCATCGTGGGCAAGATGCTCGCGACCGCTTCGTTCATGGCGGGCTCTTTGCTGCTGACACTGCTCACGTTCGGTGTCGTATTGCGGTTCATACCGCTCGAGCGATTCGGTATGTCCGCGAACTTCGGCTGGGAAGTCATCGCCGGAATCTTCGGCGTGATGGTGACCTTCGTGCCGCTCGGCGCGGCGTTGATGACGTGTGTCGCCTCATTCACTCGCAGCAATCGGGAAGCGCAGTCGTGGCTTTCGGTCGTGCTGTTCGTGCCGCTCGCCCCGATTCTCTACGCGCAGCTGAGCGGAACGAAAGCAAGTGCATCGCTCATGTTCGTCCCGAGCTTGAGCCAGCATCTGCTCAGCACGAATCTCTTGCGAGGCGATTCGATTCCTCCCATGCACGTCATGATCTCCGCCGGCACGACGCTTGCAGTTGGCATCTTGCTCGCGCTCCTCACGATCCGTCTCTATCGGCGTGAGGCCATCCTCGGTTGAGGCGATAGACAAATCATAAGCAAACCTACCAGCAGCATTTACACAAGCCGCGCGCACGCATTCAGGGCAACCCGCAATTCGCTGCGCTCGCATCGACTACATGCAGCGAGTGTACGCACACGCAGTGTGCGAGCCGATCTTCAGAATCCTGCGGAAATATAGTCTCCGAGCGCTCTGACTCCATTTTGTCTATAGACAAGTGATCGCGATCGCAGACATGTCGTGGACCCACGACATTTTGCGATCAACCCTTCTCTTCTGTTAACTACTCCGCGCCACACGAGCTGACACTTTTCGCCGCGCGAGCACAAGACTCGCCGACGGTCGACGCAGTGACGCGTCAGGCGCACCCGTGATCCTCGTGCAGGTGAACCCTTCTTCGCGCTCGAAGCGCGAGGAAGATTTCCTTGCAGTGTTTTGCAAAGGGCAAACCCGTCGCGAGACGGGGACGCAAAGCCTCCGTTCCTCAACGACGAGGAAAGCGGGGCTGCCGAAGCACTGGCGAACGAGCCGCGCGCAAACGCGGCGCGTTCTTCGGCGGCGTCCTCGTGCGTAGAAGTCGGGAGCCCACGAGGGTCGTCCATGGTTATCGCTTCATCCTGCATGCCCGCGCGCGGCATCCGCTCGGTCTTGTTCCTCATCGCCGCGCTCGCTTCTTTCTCTTACGCGCACGATGCAAACGCGGCAGCGCCAAAGATCTCGGGCACGCCGGCATCGACCGTCAAAGTCGGCTCTTGGTACAGCTTTCTACCGAGCGCATCCGATCCCGATACGCCCACGAGGTCATTGCGCTTCTCGATTGCCAATAAGCCGAGTTGGGCACAGTTCAGCGTCTACTCGGGCCGCTTGACCGGCAAGGCGCCGCAAGCCGGAACGTGGAAGAACATCTCGATTACGGTCACGGACGGGAAGTCGAAAGCGACGCTGCCCGCGTTCTCGATCACCGCGAGCGGCGGGAGCGCCCCAGCTCCGGCTCCATCCCCAACGCCTAGCAATGGAGCGCCGACGATCTCGGGTACGCCCGCGACGTCTGTTCGGGTCGGCAGCAGTTATGCGTTCACCCCGACCGCGAGCGATCCGAACGGCGATCGGCTGACGTTCAGCATCTCCAATCGTCCCTCATGGGCGACCTTCAATACCTCGACGGGTCGGTTGTCGGGTACACCTACGAGCGCACACGCCGGCACGTACTCCAACATCGTGATTCGAGTCAGCGACGGGCGCTCGACGACGTCCTTGCGTGCCTTCTCCATCGCGGTCAGCGAAGTTGCCAACGGCAGCGCGACGCTCAGTTGGGCGGCTCCGACGCGTAATGCCGATGGCTCAGCGCTCAAGAACCTCGCGGGATATCGCATCGTCTACGGTACGAGTGCGAACGCGCTCAATCGCACGATCGAAGTTCGCAACCCGGGCGTCTCGAGCTACGTCGTCGAGAATCTTTCGCCAGCGACGTACTACTTTGCGGTCCGCGCCTTCTCATCGTCAGGGACAGAGAGCGCGAACTCGAACGTCGCGAGCAAGACGATCCGCTAGGCGGATAACGAGTTCTGTGTCCGGGGCGGCGCGCGTGCGTCGCCCCGACACGGCGGACGAGGGCGCGCTTGCGTCCCTCGGCGTATCCTTGCGCACCGACAAACATATCGGCGCAAGGCATGCCGGAGCTCTCGTTCGATTTAGTGCTCGTTCTGGTCGCTGCATTCGCAGCGGGGTTGATCGATGCCATGGTGGGCGGCGGTGGGCTGGTGCAGCTACCCGCGCTGTTCGCGTTCTACCCGAACGTGGCGCCGCCGACGCTCCTCGGCACCAGCAAACTTGCCGGTATATTCGGCACTGCCAGCGCGGTTTGGCGTTACGCGAAGCGCGTGACGATTCCTTGGCGCGCGCTGGCACCGCTTGCGATCTACGTACTGATCGCCTCGCTCGCCGGCGCAATGCTCGCGACGCGTGTAGCGCCGGAAGTTTTTCGCCCGCTCGTCCCGATCTTGCTCGGTGCCGTTCTCGTCTACACGCTGTGGCGCAAGGACCTGGGCGCGGGTCATGCACCCAGAGCGTTCAGCGGCAGCCACCATGTCATCGGCGCGCTCGCGATTACGGCGATCGGTTTCTACGACGGGTTCTTCGGGCCGGGGACCGGCAGTTTTCTCATGCTCGTATTCGTGCGCTGCTACGGGTTCGACTTCCTGCACGCGGGTGCGTCTGCTCGAGTGCTCAATGTCGCCACGAACGGCGCTGCACTCTTTTATTTCGCGTCGCGCGGATACATGTTGTGGCACATCGGTGCGGCGATGGCGGTCTGCAATATCGCCGGCTCGATCACGGGCACACGCTTGGCGCTTCGCGGCGGCACTGCGCTCGTTCGCAAAGTATTCATTGCTGTCGTATGTCTGCTCATCGTGAGAACGGCCTGGGTGGCTATTACTGGAAGCGGTTAGCGGTGAGTCCGAAATAGATGCGTATTGCCCACGGTACGCGTCGTGTTTAAGGTCCTCACCATTCACCATTCACCATTCACCATTCACCAGTCATGCTCAAAGGCAAAACCCTGTTCATCACCGGCGCCTCTCGCGGCATCGGCCTTGCGATCGCGAAACGCGCTGCGCGCGACGGCGCGAACATCGCCATCGGATCGAAGACCGATCGGCCGCATCCCAAGCTTCCCGGCACGATTCATACCGCAGCGGAAGAGATCGAAGCGGCGGGCGGAAAGGCGCTGCCGATCCAACTCGACATTCGTGACGAAGACGCGGTGGCCGCCGCCATGAAGCAATGCGCCGAGCACTTCGGCGGGATCGACATCCTCGTCAACAATGCGAGCGCGATTTTCTTGAGCAACACGGCCGACACGCCGATGAAGCGTTTCGACCTCATGTTCGGCGTCAACGTGCGCGGCACGTTCGTGTGCTCGCAGGCGGTACTGCCGTATCTCAGGCAATCGGCCGAGGCTGGGCGCAACCCTCATATTCTCAATCTGTCGCCGCCGCTCAGCATGAAGCCACGATGGTTCGCGCATCACGTGGCCTACACGATGGCGAAGTACGGCATGAGTATGTGCGTACTCGGCATGTCGGAGGAGTTTCGTCCGTTCGGCATTGGCGTGAATGCACTTTGGCCTCGCACGGTAATCGCGACCGCCGCGTTGAACGTCATTCCGCTCGCGGATCCGAAACGCGGCCGCAAGCCGGAGATCATGGGCGACGCCGCGCATGCTGTGTTGAGTCGCGACCCGCGCACGTGCACGGGCAATTTCTTTATCGACGATGAGGTGCTCCGCGAGAGCGGCGTGACCGATCTCGATCAATACGCGGTCACACCGGGCAATAAGGAGTTCATGCCGGACTTCTTCTTGGATTAGGAGAAGAATGTCTGACGCGCCGGTCGCGGAACTAGATGTCGCGGTAGCGCAGAGACGCTGAGACGCAGAATTGAAAGAACGATTCAGTCAGACCTGTTTCTTCTGACCTCTGCGTCTCTGCGTCACTGCGAGAGGTTCTTCTCTCCCAACGCCGCTTCGATCCTCGCCCAGAGTTGTAGCCAGTCCTTGCGCCAACAGCATGCATGCGAGTGCTCATCGAGGATCCATCGTTCAGCATTTGGATAGCGTTCGAAGTAGGTCGTGGTCGTATCGATGGGCACGACCTCATCGCGGCGTCCCGCGATGTGAATCTCACGCCACGCGTGCTCGCGCGTGCTGCGTGCCGGATTGAGCGACTCCGAAAGAGGAAGATACCCGTGGTGAGTCGACCAGGCGTCGATATCTAGATTTGCCGCGATCGTCACGACCGCTGCGACGTCTTCCATGCGCTCTGCCAGCAATACGGCCAAAGTGCCGCCGCCGCTGTGTCCGATGAGGATCGTCTCGCGCGCACCGGTTCGGTGCAGGAGCGTTCGGATCGCGTACACCATCGTCTGGACGACTTCTTCCGAGTAGCGTCCGCTCGTCCAGAGCGCAGGCGAGCAGCGGGAGCCGCCGACACCTTGATAGCACGGACGGCTCACATATGCGCCTGCTCGTGGGGTGCGCACGAGCAGCTCGAGCGCGAGCGGATTCGCCGTCGTGGGGTCGAGGTTCGGCTCGATGCCTGCCCGCCAAGGGTTGCCGTCACCTTCCAGAAAGATGAGCAGCGGCTGGTTCGTCTCGACGTTCTGTTTCAAATAGACAGCGCTGTTCAAGCCATTGAGCTCGACGACGACGCGCTCGAGAGAAGCCGCGCGCGCGAGCGCATCGATGCGCGCGGCATTTGAGCTGCAGCCCGCAACGAGCACACAGATGAGCGCGAGATATCGGCGCATGAATAGATAACGAGCTAGAGGCGCTTGGCCCGAGGTCCCTGCATACCGTGACTCATCTTCCGCCTGGCGGTTTCCGATGCTGAATCGTAAAAATATTCGACTATCCCATACGTACCGTTGCTTGCTACGTACCGAAGCTGGTAGATAACCGACTGTCGGAACAATAGATTGATCACGACCGAAGATCACGTCCTCCGACACTCACAACACCAAGCCGTACATCGCTGCGGCAAGAATGGGAGAACCGGAGATGGATTCGCACGAGCGCGGCGCAATGAGCAGATTTTCGGCCGCGATTCTCACCTTTGTCGCCGCGCTGTTTGCACATAACGCAAGCGCGGCGCCGCCGGTCGTGAATTCCGGCGCACCGATCAATGTCCGTATTCCTGATTTCGACGATCCGGTCGTCGTCAATCTCCGCCAGCTCGGGGCGATCTCCGGTAGCGCGCCAGTGCGGGTCGATGCCGAAACGATCGCTGTGTACGTGAACGGGAGTACCGGGCTGCTGGGCGCGGAAGTGTATGAAGGACAAGGGCCGGGAGCGGTCTGCGTCGCGATCTCGAATTTGGATGGCGCTTTCCCGGACGACGTGATCGAGCTCGAGCTCTCCGTGAACAGCTTGAGCAGCCCGCAGCCGACGCCTCCGACACGCGTCACGATCACCGGCCTTCAAGGACCCGAGGTCAATCTGGAGGACTCGGCGCAGCTCGCCGCATGCGACGATCCGAACGCGCGCCCAGTCGCGAATCCAGGGCAGAATCGCACGGTTATCGATACCGGTGCGTCTGGCGAATCCATCACGCTCGACGGATCCGCGAGTGCCGACCCCAATTCCGACAACGTGCTCACCTACCTTTGGACCGGCGCGGATACGCAGTTCACGGGTCAAGTCGTCACGACGCCGCCGCTGCCGCCCGGCACTTATGACTTCACGCTCGTGGTGACAGACGATTCAGGCGATCCGCAAACGAATACGAGCGAGCCCGCGATGGTCACGATCACGATCGTGCCCGAGTCGGCGCCGGTCGTGAACGCGGGTGCGGACCGCACCGTACCCGATTCCGATGGGGAAACGGGTGAGCTCGTCACGCTGACCGGCTCAGCGACCGCATCCGAAGGTGAGATCGTCACCTACCAATGGCTCGCGAACGATATGGTCCTCGGGACCGGACCCTCGATCGAAGTGCGATTGCCCGATGGTGTGACGGTCGTGGAGTTCATCGCGGTCGACAGCTTAGGTCAGTCCGGCAGCGACACGGTTTCGATTACGGTCGTGCCGCCGGGCCAATTGCCGATCGCGAATGCGGGCCCCGACATCACTGTCGCGGACACCGATCGCGAGGCGGGCGAAATCGTGGATCTCGACGGCAGCGCGTCGTCGAGCCCGGCCGGCGAGACGCTGACCTACACGTGGACCTTGCAGGGCGATCCCGATGTACCACTGGGGAATGGCGTGACCTTGAGTGTGCGCCTGCCCGATGGCACGAACACCGTCGTATTGCTCGTCGAGGATGAGAGCGGCAACACCGCAACCGATACGGTCATCGTGACCGTCGGTGCGCCCTCGGAACGCGCCGCGCTCGCCGATTTGCCGAATCTCACGCCAAACAAGCGTCAGATGGCGAGCGCGCTCGACCGCATTTGCCTTGCGCTCGAAGAAATGGCGAATAGCGAAGCGTCGCTCACGCCCGAGCAACAAGCGTTGCTGGAGCGGTGCAACGGCCTTTACTTCGAGAATAACGCCGCGAACCAATCGCAAGCGCTGGAAGAGCTCGGCGCCGACGATTTCGTCGCGGCTCGCACGCAAACGCTGTTGTTCTCCAACACGCTGCAAGCAAACGTAATGGACAGATTGTTTGCTCTGCGCGGCGGTGCGCGAGGTCTCAGTCTCGCCGGGCTCAACATCATGGTCGACGGCCGGCTCGTGCCGCTCGCGCAAATTCAGGAGATGGTGAAGGGCTTGCTCGGCGGCGGGGCGAGCAGCGATGCCGACGAACCTGGCGGGCTGTTCTCGGACAAGCTCGGTATCTGGGTGCGCGGCAACTACAGCGTCGGTGAGAAAGACCGATCGCCATCTAGCCCGAGCTTCGACACCGATCAATGGTCGTTGATGGGCGGCATCGACTATCGCCTGACGGAAGGCTCGGTCATCGGCGGCTCGTTCGCGTACGGCGAGTCGGGCGTCGATTTCAATCCGTCGGGGGAAGGGTCGCTCGACACGACCTCGTGGGCGGCATCGATCTACGGTTCCGCTTACGCAGCGAAGAACTTCTACTTCGATGCGATCGTGAACTTCGCGAACTCGGACTATGACGCCGAGCGCAACATCACGTACGTCGACGGCTCTGGGCTCGTCGCCGCCGATGCACGAGGCACGACCGACGGCCTGACGGTGAGCGGCGGCTTGTCGACCGGATACGATTTCTTGCTGGGTGGCTTCACGATCTCCCCGACGCTTGGCGTCTTCTACATCGATTCCACGATCGATGGCTTCACAGAGACGGGTGCGGACGGACTCAACTTGATCTACGACAAGCAGAAGTTCACCTCGATGACCGGCAACTTGGGGCTCCGCGCAACGTATGCCTGGAACACCTCGTGGGGCGTGCTGCTGCCGCACGTGCGTGTCGATTACGTGCGCGAGTTCGAAGACGACGTGGATGTCTTCGGCGTACGGTTCGCTGCGGACCCGAACGCCAACAGCACTCCGCCGATCTTGGTCGAGACGGATAATCCGGATCGCTCGTACTGGCGGCTCGCGACCGGTCTGTCGGCGCAGTTCAAGTACGGGTTCTCGGGTTACATTGAGTACCAACGCCTAGAGAGCTTCCAATACATCACCTTCCAGGACGTGAGCGTCGGGTTGAGGATGCAGAGGAGCTTCTAATAGGCAAGCGGAGGGTCCGGAGATGAAAACGAACGCACGAACCGTGCTCGCCGCGCGACTCGCGCTCGCCTTGGTGCCCGCCTTCTGCGTCGTCGCGTCCGCCGCGCCGACCGAGGCGGAGAAGGCCGCAGCGACCAAAGGGATGGTCAAACGCTCCGACCTCGAGATCGTCGATTGCCTTTTGCCCGGCCAAGTGCGTCAGCTCGGCAGAACGAGTTTTCTCACGCCGCGCCGCCCGACGCGCACGACCGTGGCCGAATGCTCCATTCGAGGCGGTGAGTATGTCGCGTACGATCGTGCGGATATCAAGTCTGCGCTTCGTATTTGGATGCCAACGGCCGAGTCCGGCGATGCGGAAGCGCAGACGAACGTCGGCGAAATCTACGAGCGCGGGCTCGGCGTCCCGCCAAATTACGAAGCCGCTGCGCTCTGGTATCAGAAGGCCGCCGACCAAGGCTACTCGCGTGCGCTGTTCAACTTGGGCACGCTCTACGAGCAAGGACTCGGCGTGCCGCAGGACCGGCTCAAAGCGCTGAATTTCTATCGCGCCGCGTGGGGCGTTCCCGAAGACAGCATCATCTTTGCTTCAGCCGCCGAACGTGAGCAGGACGCGCTGCGCGAGCAGCTCGAGGCGGCGATTGCGGAGAAAGATTCGCAGCTCGGCTTACTCCAGAAACAGCTCGAGACGTTGGAACAGGAGCTCCGCAAACGCGATGCCGCGGAGCAAGCGCGCAGCAACCAACCGAGTGCTGAGGTCGAAGCCCTGAAGAAGTGGATCGCTCAGCTCGAAGGCGAACGCCGCAAGAGCACGGAACGGCTCGCCGGCATTCCGCGCACCCGTACGCCGCAGGGCGAAGAGGTGGTGACGTCTGTTCTGCCGAAGGCGGATGAGCGGACGATGGCCGGCCTCAACTTCGGGCGCTACTACGCGATCGTGATCGGCAATCAGGAGTACGACTCCATCGAGGATCTCGAGACGCCGCGCTACGACGCCGCTCGTGCCGCACGCATCCTGGCCGACAAGTACGGCTTCATCGTTCAAGTGCTCGATGATGCCAACGACATCACGATGCTCAAGGCAATCAACGATCTCAACGGGATCGTCAAACCCGAAGACAACGTGCTCATTTATTACGCGGGGCATGGCGCACGGTTGCAGAGCGGTCAAATGGAAAGCGGCTACTGGCTGCCCGTCAATGCGGACGCACCGCCGAAGGACACGTTCTGGGTGCCGAACGAGCAAATCACGGGACACTTAGGTCGCCTTCCCGCCAAGCGCGTGCTCGTCGTCGCTGATTCGTGCTACTCCGGTTTGCTGTCGAGCGATCCGAGCTTTCTGTTCTTGAACGACAACGTTGCGTACTCGAAGGAGTACATCAAGTACAAGCTGCCGAAGCGCTCACGGTTGTTGCTGTCCTCCGGCGGCGATCGCCCCGTGCTGGATGAAGGCAGCGGCGGCAATTCGGTCTTCGCGCGCGCCTTCCTCGACGAGCTCGAAACGAACGACGGCATCCTGTCGACCCCAGACCTCTTCAGCCGCATCAGCAAGCGGGTCGAGATCGCGGCGGCGAAGAACCAGTTCGTCCAAACGCCGGAATTCAAATCGATCAAAGGCGCCGGCCACGAAGTCGGCGACTTCTTCTTCGTCCCGGTCGCGCAAAAGACGGC
>JBIQKP010000028.1:43346-47099 GCA_044506405.1 Lysobacterales bacterium
GCGCCGGCCACGAAGTCGGCGACTTCTTCTTCGTCCCGGTCGCGCAAAAGACGGCAGCGGACAGCGGTTAAGCGGACTGGCAATCGACGAAGCGCCCCCTCCCTACGTCGTCCCCGCGAAGGCGGGGATCCATCCGAACGCGGGCGTAACTCAAGACATACTCTCGCAGGGGCCGCAGAGACGCAGAGATCGTAAGGGAATAGATCTTTCTTTTTTCTATCTCTGACCTCCGCGTCTCTGCGTCTCCGCGAGAGAATCCTCTTATCGCTCGAACGTGAACTGCCCCAGAGGTCTCATCCACGAGTTCTGGCGCAAATGCGCCTGCGGTGCCGCGACCTACCGCGCCACCATTCCGCCGCCATCGATCACGATCGTCTGACCGGTGATGAAGGAGCCGCTCGGCGCGGCGAGGAACACGGCCGCGCCGGCGATTTCGTCCGGTTCGCCGATCCGGCGCAGCGGATATGACTTCACGACGTGATCGTGGATCTTTGGGTTCTCCCAGAGCGCACGCGCGAAGTCGGTCCTTATCAGTCCTGGCGCGATGCAGTTCGCGCGAATGTTCTTCGCGCCCCACTCGACGCAGATGTTTCGCGCCAGCGCCATGTCGGCGGCTTTCGAGATGCCATAGACGCCGATGCTCGGCGAGCCCAGCATCCCGGCAACCGACGAAATGATGATGATGGATCCGCCACCGCGCGCGGCCATCGAAGGGAGCACGCGATTGCACAACCAGAAGTTGCTCCACACGTTACTCCGCATGATCTTTTCGTACGCGTCTTCAGGCGTGTCGGCGGATGGACCGAAGTGAGGGTTCACGGCGGCGTTACACACGAGCACGTCGACGCCGCCCCATTGCGCTTCGGTCGCCGCAACGAGCGATTCGAGCTCTGTTTGCACGCTGATGTTGCATGCATGCGCAAACGCTTCACCGCCTTTGCCGACAATCCCGTCGACCACCTCCTGGCAAGCATCACGGCTCCTGCTCGAGACGACGACCTTCGCGCCGTGCTCCGCGAATCGCTCCGCAATCGCACGCCCGATACCGCGACTCGATCCGGTCACGATTGCGACTTTGGAGCCGAGGTCGAATAGTTGAGACATGATGTGTCACCCGCACAGACTGACGAGAATCTCGCCAACATAGCGTCGTCCCCGCGAAGGCGGGGATCCATCCCGACAAGAAATACTCTCGCTCAAAGCGCAGAGCTCGCAAAGGTTAAGAACGGAGAGCAATTTTTCCCCCTTTCCGGACTTCCGCATCGCTGCCTCTACGCGCGAGAGATACCTATTCTGACCTCTGCGGGCTTTGCGTGCTCGGCGAGATGCTCTTGTCTTCGTTCTTTGTTTCCAGGCGCGAATCGAGACACAGCGCTCAGATCGCACGAAAATGAGCACGCAGATCTGCGCTGTCGCTAAACAGCAGCAACTCTTGGCCGATCATTCCTACCGAGAGGCAGGAACTGCCTACGGCGAACCGGCGTTGGGTGATTGGCAGGTTGGAGTCGATCATGAAGACGAGAGAAGTTTGGCGACGGCATTTGCGTGAGTTGGTAAACGCCACCTCTGATCCCACGGTGTACGCCGTCCAGTGGGCGCGCGATCCACGCTGCGTGCAACGCGGCACGAGTCATCGCCGCGTGGGAGCCGCACTTGAAGAGCCGATCTGCCGGCTCTGGTCCAAGCGGAGCTGAGACTTCCGCAGCGAAGTGATCAGCGTTATGTCTGGTAGCGAGTTCGGTTGAGTGCCGAACAGCTCAGGGCAGACTACAAAAACGTATCGTCCCGGGGAGCGCCATCCTCGCCTCCAGCGCTCGGCTGGAACTCAGTCCAATATTGGAGTATTTTCCAGGTAACTCCATTTATGGACTCTAGGCATGTTTCAACCCCACGGTGCCGGTGCGCAGTTCGACCCCGATGAGCTCGGCCAAGTCGCGCTCACCGCATTCTTCAACATCACGTCAGGGTGGGGCCTCACGGCGGAAGAAGAGCGCACGCTCTTAGGCGCGCCGCCGCGCTCGACCTTCTTCAAGTGGAAAGGCGAGCGGGCCGCGCGGTTGAGCGCGGATACGCTCGAGCGCATCAGCTACGTCATGGGCATCTACAAGGCGCTGCGTATTCTGCTGCCGACCGAAGAAGCTGCGAACGCCTGGATCAAGAAGCCCAACACCGCACCAGGCTTCGGAGGCAGGCCCGCGCTCGAAAGAATGCTCGCGGGTCGGGTGATCGATCTCGCAGACGTCCGACGCTACTTGGATGCGGAGCGCGGATGATCGATCGGAGCGAGCCTCGCCGCGTCACGTTGCGCTGGCAGAAATCCTACCGAATCGTTGCCGCCAAACACCCGCCCATCAACCTCTTCGAAGGGATCGTCGGCGCGCGCCAGATGGAGATGGCGTGGTACCTCGAAGGTCTCACGAACGATCGCTTGCGCGACGAAACGGGCGAAGCGCCGATCGTCGATCCGAAAGAACGCGTCAGGGGACTCGGCGCGAGCATCGTCATGGCCGCTTTCACGCATCTGGGACGGCCGAGCCGCTTCAGCGATGGCTCCTATGGTGTCTATTACGCCGCGCACTCGCTCGAAACAGCCGTGCGTGAAACGGCTTACCACCGCGGGCGCTTTCTCGCGGCCACGCGCGAGCCGCCTTGCGAAGTCGACATGCGCGCGTATGTCGGCCGCCCCGTCGGCTCGTTCATGGATCTTCGCTCGCGCAAGTACGACGAGCTACACGACCCGGACGACTACGCGCGATCGCAAGCGTTCGCAAAACCGCGTCGCGACCGAGGCGAGTCGGGCTTCGTCTATCGCAGCGTGCGACACCCAGGCGGCGAATGCATTGCCGCCTTCCGTCCGCAAGCGGTCACTATTCCACACCCGGGTGCGGCGCTCGCGTATGTGTGGGACGGTGAGCGGATCGGAAAGGTGTATGAGAAGTCTGAGGTGCTGTTCGACCTCACGATGTGAGATCGAGGGTTGACCGTTGACGGCAAGAGTGGGAAAGCACAGTGGCGCATCCGACCCTCTTCTCTGGCCGTCAACTGTCGACGGTCAATCGCCGCGTCACCGGAAGCGGCCCATGATCTTCGCCAACCCCGCCGACCCTGGGCTCAATGCTTCGTACGGCAGCTGATTGATCGGTATGTCTGTCGTGCCGTTCACTTCATGAAACTCGGGGCTCTTCGGGTCGATGTAGATGAGACCGGTGACGTACTCACCCTGCGCAAGCTTGTCGCGGAGGTAGTTGTAGGCTTTGCCGCGGCGTGTCGGATCGTAGTTCTGATCCAACTTGCGCAACAGAATGCGGCTGCCGTCGTGCATCGTCACCGGCATCGCTTCACCCGCAGCGTACTGCGCCGTGATTTCTTGCGCCGGCGGAACGAAGTCGGCCTGCACGACCTCTTCATAATGATCGCGCACGAACGCGTAACTCTTTGTCGAACCTTCGTGATCGTTGAACGTCACACACGGAGACAGCACGTCGATCAACGCAAAGCCCTTGTGCTTCAGGCCGGCTTGAATGAGCGGGATGAGCTGTTCCTTGTCGCCCGAGAAACTGCGCGCGACGAACGTTGCACCGAGCGTGAGCGCGGCGACCACAGGATCGATCGGCGGCTGCACGTTCTCCTCGCCGCGTTTTGCCTTCGTGCCGATATCCGCCGAAGCCGAGAACTGGCCTTTCGTTAAGCCGTACACACCGTTGTTCTCGATGATGTACAGCATGTTGATGTTGCGTCGGATCGCGTGCGCGA
>JBIQKP010000126.1:0-7555 GCA_044506405.1 Lysobacterales bacterium
GAGGGCGCTATCGTCTAAGAAAACGACAAATGGGGTCAGTGAGAATGCGGCGAGTAGCCATCGCGTTGGTGTGGGGGGTCTTGGGCGCGATGAGCGCGCACGCGAGCAACGCTCGCGCTCCCGTGCCCGTGCCCAACATCCGATTCAATCAGCTTGGTTTCGAGGTCAACGGACCGAAACGCGCGATCGTGAAGAGCGATGCCAAAGCGCCGCTCGAATGGCGGTTGGTGGATGCGAGCGGTAAGGCGATCTCGAGCGGGAGCACGCGCGTGTTCGGGCTCAACATCGGTTCCGGCGAGCACGTTCATCATGTCGACTTCAGCAGCGTTAGAGTCGCCGGCGATGGCTATCGCCTGACCGTCGCGGATGAAACGAGCCGTCCCTTCTCGATAGTCGCGGAACTCTTCGATTCGCTCAAAGACGATGCGCTCGCCTACTTCTATCACAACCGCAGCGGTCTGCCGATCGAAGCGGAGTACGTGAAGGATGCCAAGTGGGCGCGGCCGGCGGGACATGCGTCCGAGATCGTGCCGTGTTTCGATAAACAAGATGAGCGCGGCAATCGCTGGCCGGGATGCAGCTACACGCTCGATGCCACCGGCGGTTGGTACGACGCGGGCGATCACGGGAAGTATGTCGTCAACGCGGGCGTCAGCGTCTGGACGCTGCTCAACTATTACGAGCGCGCGAAGCGCGTTCACGGCAAAGACGCGGTGCCGTTCGCCGACGGCGCGGCCGCGATTCCCGAGCGCGACAACGGCGTCAACGATCTGCTCGATGAAGTGAGATGGGAGCTTCGCTTCATGCTCGGCATGCAAGCGCCGCTCGGCGCCACGCTCGAGATGCCGAAGCCAGTTCCATTTGGTTCGCCGCCGTCGGATGAGCTCGTGAAGCTCGATGTCTCCGGCATGGCGCATCATAAGGTGCACGGCGAACACTGGACGCCCTTTCCGAGCGCGCCACATGAAGATGAGAAGCCGCGCTATGTCTACCCGCCGTCGACGACGGCCACCTTGAACCTGGCCGCGAACGCAGCGCAGTGCGCGCGTATTTGGCGAACTATCGATCCTGAGTTCTCAGCACAATGTCTGACGGCGGCCAAACGGGCTTACGCGGCCGCGCGGCGCTACCCGGATCTCATGCCGTACCACGGGTTCAGTGGCGGAGGCGGTTACGGCGATCGCGATGCGTCGGACGAGTTCTATTGGGCAGCCGCGGAGCTGTTCGTTACGACGGGTGAAGAAGAGTACGCCGCGGCCGTGCGCGCCTCGCCACATTTCCTCGCAGCACCGACGAGTGACGGAGAAGGCGACATCTTTTGGGCGCAGGTCCGAACGCTCGGCACGATCTCGCTCGTGACCGTGCCGAATCGCTTGGGTGAACAAGATCTGGCGAAGGCGCGCGCGAATGTGCTCGCCGCGGCGGATCACTACTTACGCCAAGCCGCGAACGAGGGATATGCGATTCCTTATTCGGCCGAGAACTACCAGTGGGGTTCGAGCGCCGCCGTGTTGAATCATGCGCTCGTCTTGGGGGTCGCGCACGATCTCACGGGCAAGACCGTCTATCGCGATCGTGTCGTCGATGCGCTCGACTACCTGCTCGGCCGCAACCCGCTCGATCAGTCGTATATCAGCGGCTACGGCGTGCGTCCGATGCAGAATCCGCATCATCGGTATTGGGCGCATCAAAGCAATGCCGCCTTTCCGCCGCCGCCACCGGGTGCGCTCTCCGGCGGCCCGAACTCGACGAACATGAGTGATTCGATCGCGAAAGAGCTCAAAGGCAAATGCCTGCCGCAAACGTGCTGGCAGGATCACGTCGACGCGTATGCGCTCAACGAGGTCGCGATCAATTGGAATGCGCCACTGGTCTGGGTCGCGGCGTTCCTCGCGGAGCGCGACGACTGAGTTAGGGGATAGGGGATAGGGGGATAGTCAGAATTTAATCGGCGACGCACTCTTACTTCTAACTATCCCCTACCCCCTGATCACTATCCCCCAACTGCTGTCTGCTATCCCCTAACCTGTGTGACGCCATTGCGTTGCGCCGCGGGCCGTTGGATGTCGCGCATGTTCGCTGCACCTTCTTCGTCATCGCCGTGAAGGCCGAGGACATCCATCAAGGTGTCGCGACGTTCCGCCAGCGTGACACCGAGTGCGACGAGGTCGAGTCTCGCTGCGCGCACCTTGGGGAACAGCTCGTTTTCTTCAGACTGAACGTGCGCGGTGATCAAGTCTCGCAGGTCCTCGACGGCTTGCTTGAATTGACTGTTGTCCGACGTCATCGACTCCACGCGCATGACCGCTTGCTTCGCTTCGACATGATCGCGCTCTGCGTCGTCGAGCAAACCTTCGGCGCCAGACGCGCGACGCGCGGCGGGATAGAAGAGCTCCTCTTCGATCTGCGAGTGAATACGAATCATCTTGCACAACCGCCGTGCGAGCGGATCGAGCTGTTGAGGCGCAGCTTGGAAGAAGCTCGCGAACAGTTCATCGACGAGACGATGATCGCGCGTCAGCAAATCGACGGCATCCGTGACGACGTCGGCGGGTTCCTCAGGTATGGCTCGGGCCATCGCGTTCTCCTCAAGCTCGGCTGCTCCACATCGGCATCCCTAAGCGTTGAGTCGGGCTCGCGGTTCCGCGCTCTCTCGTTTTCTTGTCGGTCGGAATTCATTCCGACACCTTCCTGATCGGATTGAAATCAGGCTTCAATCCGAGCTCGATGGCTCGGAGTCAACTCCAACCTACCTGTCTCGTTTCAAGGCGCGCGCGAAGGCTTCGGCCATCGCGCCGCTACCTTGCTCGACAGGTTCGGGTCGGCGCGGCTTCGAGGCTTGTGGCGGTCGAGCCTTATTCGATCCGGCGTTGCCCGCGGGGCGAGCGCGCTCGGCGGAAGCGTCCAATCGCATCGTCAACGCGATACGGCGGCGTTGCTCGTCGACTTCGAGGACTTTGACCTTCACGACATCGCCCGCTTTCACGACTTCATGCGGATCCTTCACGAACTTGTCGGCGAGCATGGAAATGTGCACGAGTCCATCTTGGTGCACGCCGATGTCGACGAACGCACCGAAGTTCGTGACGTTCGTAACGACGCCTTCGAGGATCATCCCGGGCTGTAGGTCTTTGAGATCTTCCACGCCTTCGCGAAACTCCGCTGTCTTGAACTCGGGGCGCGGGTCGCGACCGGGCTTCTCCAGTTCGCGCAAGATGTCGCGCACGGTCGGAAGTCCGAAACGCTCATCCGTGTAGTTCGCAGGGTTCAGCTTCTTGAGTGTGTTCGCATCGCCGACCACTTCGCGCACCGGGCGTTTGAGATCGGCGAGGATGCGTTCGACGACGGGATAGGATTCAGGGTGAACGGCCGACGCATCGAGTGGATTGTCGCCGTTCATGATGCGCAAGAATCCAGCGGCTTGTTCGTACGTCTTCTCGCCCAGCCGGGGCACGTCCTTGAGGCGTTCGCGACTTGCGAATGCGCCGTGCGTATCGCGATACCGGACGATGTTCTCGGCAAGGGTCGCGCTGAGACCGGAGATCCGTGCGAGCAGCGCGGCCGATGCGGTATTCACGTCCACACCCACCGCGTTCACGCAATCCTCGACGACGGCATCGAGCGATCGAGCAAGCTTCGTCTGACTCACGTCGTGCTGGTACTGCCCAACGCCGATCGATTTCGGATCGATCTTGACGAGCTCCGCGAGCGGATCTTGGAGCCGTCGCGCGATCGACACCGCGCCGCGAAGACTCACATCGAGATCCGGGAATTCCTTCGCCGCAAGCGCGGAGGCTGAGTACACGGACGCGCCGGCTTCGGAGACGACGATCTTCGTGAGCTTGAGCTCCGGATGCTTCTTGATCAGCTCGCCCGCGAGCTTGTCTGTTTCGCGTGAAGCGGTGCCGTTACCGATGCTGATGAGATCGACGTTATGCTTGCGAGCGAGCAGCGCGAGCGCCGCGATCGTGCCGTTCCAATCGTTGCGCGGCACGTGCGGGTAGACAGTGGCGGTTTCGAGGAGCTTGCCCGTTCGATCGACGATTGCGACTTTGACGCCGGTGCGAAGACCCGGATCGAGTCCCATCGTTGCGCGCGGACCCGCGGGTGCCGCGAGCAGCAGATCGTGAAGATTGCGCGCGAACACGCGGATGGCTTCTTCTTCGGCGCGCTCACGCAGATCGGTCAGCAATTCGGCTTCGAGCTGCCAGGACAGCTTCGTCTGCCAAGTCCAGCGCACGCTTTGCACCAACCACGCATCGGCTGCTCGCTTTCGATCGGCGATGTTGAAGCGCGCCGCGATCTTGTGCTCGCAAGCGTTCAATGCAGTAGCGGCTTTGTCGTCCTCCAACTCTTCGGGGAGCTTGAGGGTGACGCGCAGCAGCTCTTCTTTGCGACCGCGGAACAACGCGAGCGCACGGTGCGAGGGAATCTTGTTCAGCGGTTCCTGGTACTCGAAGTAATCGCGGAACTTCGCGGCCGCTTCTTCCTTTTCGGGCGCGACACGCGATACGAGGACAGCGTGATCGGCGAGGTGGCTTCGAAGCGTGCCGAGCAGCTCCGCGTCTTCGGAGAATTGCTCGACGAGAATGGCACGCGCGCCGTCGAGCGCCGCCTTCACCTCCGGTACACCGGGATTCTCGCCGTTCTCCGTCGTGAAGGGCTCTTTGATGAAGCGCGCCGCCTCGGTCTCCGGATTGAGCGAGGCATCCGCAAGCAATGCATCAGCGAGCGGCTGGAGTCCGGCCTCACGCGCAATCTGGGCCTTCGTGCGACGCTTCGGCTTGTACGGCAAGTACAAGTCCTCGAGCCGCTGCTTCGTCTCGGCTGCCTCGATGCTCGCCTTCAGCTCCGGTGTGAGCTTCTTCTGCTCTTCGATGCTCGCCAGGATCTGTGCGCGACGTGCTTCGAGCTCGCGCAGGTAGCCGAGTCGCTCCTCCAAAGTACGCAACTGCGTGTCATCCAGACCCCCGGTGACTTCCTTGCGGTAGCGCGCAATGAAGGGAACGGTCGCGCCCTCATCGAGCAATGCGATGGCGGCGGAGACTTGTTGAGGCGTCGCGGAGAGCTCGGTCGCGATGCGAGATTCGATCGAAGGCAGCATGGACGTGCGGCAGCAATGGACAGAAAGGCGCGCACTATGGAGAAGTTGGTTTTGCTCGGCAAGCCCGGGGACATTCGAGGACACTCCTCGAGGCCGAGGAATGTCCCCTAGGATGTCGCTACTTCATGCTGGCGATGAACTCGTTCGCTTCTGCGATCGAACGTTCCATGTCTTTCATGAGCGCAGCGGTTTGGCGTTCGATCGAGGTGAGCTCTTTGCGTAGACTGCCGATCGCGCGGGCATTGAGGTTGTGCTTCAAGACGAGCACGTGATCCTGAAAGGTGTCGAGCACGGGCTGCATCGAGCTTTCGGCGCGGCGCATCGACTTGATGAGTGTGTTGTAGCGGCTACGCGTGTCGGTGAGCAGGCGTTGACTGTCACGCCTCAGCGACGGGTTCGAGTATTCGTCGAGCTCATCTTCCCACTCGGCGAACAGATCGCTGGCCACTTGCTCGACTGAATCGATGCGCTTACGAACATCGTTCGCACGCGCCACGCTGCGTTCGTACTCGGCGTTGACACGATCGTACGTCCGCTCGAGCTCGCCGCCATCGACCTCAACGATGCTGCGGAACTGGTCGAGCGCGGAGGCGAACTGCTCTTTCGCTTTGCTCTGAGCATCGCGGGCATCGGAGACTCGGTCGACGAGGATGTCGCGCTTCTCGATCCCGAACGATTCGTAGGCGCGATACACGGCGGACTGACAACCGCTGATAAGAATCGCGGCCGCGAGGAAGCTTGCGAGGGTGAGGGTGCGCATCGTGAGCATAACTTTCCCGCTAAGTTGTAAGTTCCCGCTGACGGTGCGCGGACTCCCGGTGAAGAAGAGCTCTCCCCGAGCGCGCGGAGCCCGCGAAGCCGACCTCATGGGCGTCGTCCTCAATGGCCTCCGCGACTGACGCCTCCCTCCGCGGAAGCAAGATACTCTCGCAGTGGCGCAGAGACGCAGAGTCAAAGAGAAATAGGTCTTCCGTGTTCTGACCTCCTCGTCACTGCATCTCTGCGGCAACTCCGCCTTCTCCGCGAGTCATCTTTAATTTCCTAAGGATGGATCCCCGCCTTCGCGGGGACGACGCCTATTGATGACCGCTTTCCGATCTCCGCGTCACTGCGCCCCTGCGAGAGTATTTCTTGTCGACGCTTAGTTCGGATGGATCCCCGCCTTCGCGGGACGACGCCGGGTCGTTGTGATCAGGAAATTGGGGACACTCCTCGCGCGAGGAATGTCCCCTGGAACTGAGGGTGAGGCGCTGCGTTGACGTTTCATCTCGATCACACGGCGAACATCATGGCGACGCATGTCCAGACGGGCGATGAGCACTTCGAGCGCGAGCACGGCCGTCATGCCCAACATCCGTCCGAGATTCCGAAGCGCGGTTGGCTCGACATCGCTTTGCGCGTCAAGGATGAGGTCAGCAAAGACAATGTGTCTCTCATCGCGGCGGGTCTCGCGCTTTACGCGTTGCTCGCGATCTTTCCGGCACTGACCGCCGCCGTCTCGATCTACGGCCTGTTTGCTTCGCCTCAGCAAATGGCCGACCACATCCAATCTTTTCAAGGGGTGATGCCAGGGCAGGCGACGCAGATCCTCGAAGGTCAGATGAAAACGCTCTCGGAGCAGCGCCAATCGCTGAGCCTCGGCCTCGTGTTCGGATTGCTGCTCGCGCTGTGGAGTGCGCGCAAAGGAATGGTCGCGATCATGGCCGCGACGAACGTCGCCTATGACGAGCGCGAAGAGCGCGGCTTCGTGAAACAAATTCTGCTCTCGCTCGTGTTCACGGTCGGTGCCGTCGTCGGCTTTCTCGTCGTCCTCTTGCTGACGATCGCCGTCCCGCTTGCGATTCAGCTCGTTCCACTCGGCCCCTTCGCAGAGACAGCGATCATGGTCGTGCGGTGGGTCGTGTTGTGGTTGTTCGGTGTGTTCGGTATGGCGGTCGTGTACCGCTTCGCGCCGGATCGCCACGAAGCGAAATGGAAATGGCTCACGTGGGGTTCGGCGGTCGCCGCGACGTTGTGGCTCATCGGCAGTCTGCTCTTTGCGCTCTACGCGCGCAGCTCCGCGTCCTACGCGGAAACCTACGGCGCGCTCGGCGGTGTCGTCGTGCTGCTGCTCTGGTTCTATCTCACCGGCTACTCACTCGTGCTCGGTGCGGAGATCAATTCAGAGATGGAGCGGCAGACAAAGGAGGACACGACCCGCGGGCCGCAGAAGCCGATGGGACAACGCGACGCCTATGCGGCGGATACCGTCGGCGAGATGAGGAGTGAAAGCAGTTAGCGGAAGACTCGAGCGCCGTGCGTCGATGACCGAGGCGCTGTGTGTCGAGCCCAGGCGCTGCGCGTCGGAAGACCCATACAGTGTGCGTCGTCCCCGCGGAGGCGGGGATCCATCTTCAGCCTACGCAGCAGAGATGTTCTCGCCGAGGCACAGAGACGCAATGACGCGGAGGT
>JBIQKP010000127.1:0-7503 GCA_044506405.1 Lysobacterales bacterium
CGTTGATCGTAAACAGCAGCATGATGACGGCGTTGCCGCCGAGCGCCCACTGCATGTACGGATAACCGTGCGTCAGTGTCCACTCATCGGCACCCATCAAGCGCAAGAGATCCTGCGCGAAGAAAATGCCTGCGACCGCAAACGGGATCGACGCAAGTAGGGCGATCCAGATTGCTTGCACCGCGCTGATCGCGGCTTCCTCCCGCTGGTCTTCGCCGATGCGGCGAGCGATGACGGCAGTCACCGCCATCGCAAGACCGATCCCGATCGCGTACAGCAGAAACAACAGCGTCTCAGTGAGCCCAACGGTGGCGACCGCCGAGGAGCCGAGCTTGCCTACAAAGAAGATATCGACGACGGCGAACGTGGACTCGAGCACGAGCTCCAACACCATCGGCACTGCGAGCAAGAATACGGCGCGTCGGATAGGGATCTTCGTGTAGTCGGCACCCGTACCTCGGACGGCGTCGCGCAGTTCGGTCCACAGCGATCTTCGCTGACTGGGGACGTCCGAAGCGTCTATCGATGCGGAGTGGGAGTCGGTCATCTAAGTTCCTCGCTTGCCTCTGGCGCTAAGGTGCGTAGCGTCGTTACGAGGACGATTCGGAGGGCACCGAACCGACAGGTAACGGCGAATTTCATGCGATTCCGAGAGTTATCGGGCGCAAGACGCAGCACAATAGATCGTGCGATGAACTGTCTCGTACGCCCGCTCGCAACCTTATTCCATTCACTCGCGTCTGAATGCGATCGTTGCAACCGACACGAGGTCGTTATGACTCGGCTGATCGCTCTCGCCGCAACGGCGGGCGCTTGTTTCGGGCTGTCTGCCTGCGCAACGCATGCTCCTTCCTCGGGCCTCATCATCTCAAACGTGACCGTGATTTCACCCGAGCGTGCTCAGCCCCTGGAGCACGCCTATGTGCGCATCCTCGACGGCCGAATTTCGGAGTTGAGCACGCGGCCGCTGCGCGGTACCGCGCAGATCGACGGGACGGATCGCTACCTCATTCCCGGCCTCATCGATAGCCACGTGCATTTGGCGGTGCCGCCAGGTTTCCCGTCGGCCATGACCGCTCAGCAGGCCGCTGCGCATCCCGAGACTGTCGCCGCTGCCCTTGAGCAAGATCCCAGAAGCTATCTCTTCTTCGGCTTCACGACGGTGGTCGATCTCGTCGGGAGTGCTGAGCGAACAACGCAATGGAACGCACGCGAGGTGCGTCCGGACGCCTATTTCTGCGGCGCGGCGGCAATCATCAACGGTCAGATTCGCTACGCGCACTTTCCTAACTTCTCATATGACGCCCCTGTGGAGCAGCGAATTCCGCCCGTGGTCGACCCTGCTATGCATACGCCCGAGGCGGTTGTCGCTCACATGGCGGCCGATGGCGCGGTCTGTGTAAAAACATTCTATGACAGAGGGCTAACGCCGACCGTCGAGGAAGTTCGGGCGTTGGTCGCTGCGGCTCATGCGCGCGATATGCCTGTGTTTATTCATGCCAATCGGAAGCGGGCTCAAGCGTTCGCGGTGGCCGCCGGCGTAGACGTGATCGCGCACGGAATGTGGCGCGATCCAGGAGAGGATGCGGCGCTGGATACTGAAGCGCGCGACGTTCTGGCGGCGATCGTTCGTGAGGGCATCGGCTACCAGCCGACCACGCAGGTGATCGTCGGTCTGCTCGATATGCTGAGCACTGACTATCTCGCACGGCCAGATGTGGCCGACGCTTATCCGGTCGCGCTCATAGATGTGTATGCGAGACAGGGCGCAGGCGCTTCGCCCGAACACGAGAGGCGCGCGGAAATTGAGCTCAAGCCCAGATTGCGTGGGAGTATCGGCCGGGCGACGGAGGTGACGCGCATCCTAGCCGAGGCGGACGCGCATCTGCTGTTCGGCTCGGACACCCCGAGCGACTTGATCTATACCAATCCGCCGGGCCTCAACGGGCGGCTGGAGATGAACAACTGGGTGGCTGCCGGCGTCTCCCAGAAGCAGTTGTTCCGCGCATTGACGATCGACAATGCGCGCGTCCTTCGTCTCGAACGTCAACTGGGTACAGTGGAGCCGGGTAAGGTTGCCAACCTGCTCTTGCTGCGTGCCGATCCGCTTCAGAGTGTCGAGGCTTACGACACGATCGAAACGGTGTTCCTCCATGGTCGGCCGATCCCGCGCGCCGTGTTGTCGGCGCGCAATGACGATAGTGACTGAAAGAATTTTTCGGCTGTCGCTGTCGGAATGCAGCGACGTGCGGCGTCCTTGTGTCAGTTGCCGTGAATGACGTTCAGTCTACGACGGCGCAACTTTCGACTGATCACAAAGAGGAATCGCCATGACACATGAACTCGCCATCGATCTCACGCTAGACGCGTCGGCCGACAAACTTTTTCGCTGCTACACGGACCCGAAGCTTCTGCAGAAGTGGTTTGCGCCTGAGCCATGGAGCATCAAGAGTGTCGACATCGATCCACGCGCAGGCGGACGGATGAACTTCGTGATGGCTTCGCCGGAGGGCGAGGAATATCCGAACAGCGGCATCTTCATCGAGGTCGTGCCGAACAAGAAGATCGTCACGACTGATGCGGTCACGCCCGACTTTCGTCCGTCAGGTCCATTCATGATCGCTGAGATCACGTTCGATGATCTCGGCAACGGCAAGACGCGCTATCGCGCCGTCGCTCGTCACTGGAACGAGGAGACGATGAAGCAACATCAAGAGATGGGCTTTGAGCCGGGTTGGACGCAGACTGCGCGGCAACTGGAGGCGTTGGCGAAAACGCTGTGAGGCTCGCGGTGGGGTGGCGTCGTCAGAGGCTACGCCACTGCAACATGAAGATTAGCCAAGACCAGGATCGCCCTCGAGCACTTCTTGTACGAGATGCGGCCGTTCGCCCGGCCGCCAGAGTTTCGCGGTGTGCGCGATTCGATAACGCAACGGTCCGCCATTCTCCGCGGGACTGCGCTCGATCGGCCTTGGGATGCACACGAATTCTGTTCGCATTTCATCCGCAGTAAGGCGCACCTTCGCATAGCCGTGACCGCCAAGGTCGACGAATTCGAGGTGCGGCGCGAGCTCGCGATTCGATAGAGCACGTGCTTGCGCCAAGTCGCGTTTGCTTGCATACGTGAGCGCTGAGCGAACGCCGTGTCTCAGCAGCATGTTGAACGTCCACTCGGATGCTTCATTGTCTCGGTCGGCGAGAAAGAGCGGCCGGAGAGAATGGTCCTTCGACAGTCTGTGCTCATAAGATTCCATTGCGCCGGGGCTCACGAGCGAACCTCCGACGAAGCTCAAGCCCACAGGTTCGAAGGGTTTCGGTGGGAGCGCCTTCGCTGCATAGCCGGCCCAAAAGCTGTGCCTGTCGCCTGACACGATTGCGAAGCCTGTGATTTTCGATTCGCGAACGAGGTCGTAGATTTCGCCGCGCTCGACGTAAGCGCCCGAATAGTCGTTACCGCCCAGAAGCGCATAACCGCCCGGCCACGGCTTCGTGATCCCCGGCGGCAGATTCTGCGGGTCAGCTCTCCATTCGAGCGTGCCTAAAGAGTTGCCCCAGATCTTCCATGTCGCCGTCGATTGGCTGAGCCGCTTCTTGAACCATTTCTTCTGCTCAGCGCCGAGGATGGTCTGCGGCGGTGCATTCTTCCGTGCGTTGGCAACACGAATGTCACCAAACGCGATCTGCGCAGGCGGCTTGCCGCCGTTGAATGCGCGCCCGCCGTCACATATCTCCATCACCTCTTGCGGGAACATGCCCAGGAACTCGGGGCTGCCAAGCTTTTCGATCTCGGGATCGGCCGTCGGGTCCGGGCTGCGGAAACTGTGTTGGTCGGTGATGATGAGATCGAGGTGGCGACCGTAGCGGAGCGCGCGATACGCGATGAGACTGCGGATCGCGGTCACGTTGTTCGGTTCGATGCCGAGGCCGCTGTCGTCAAATTTCTCGACCGGCACATCCTTGACTGCAGGCGGATCGAAGCGCTCGAGTGATGCGCTTGGAGCAGTGACGCGCGCGGGGATGTATTCAAACCATGCCTGGTTGGCGGCGACCTTGACGGTTTGACCCGGTCGTTCGAGCGGTCCCGCCTTTAAGATGCTCTGCCAACCCTGCCAGGAGAACTCGTGATTGTCCCAGATCGCGACGAAGGGCCATCGAGCTCGCGCGTCCTGTAAATCGGGGTCGTGCAGATAGCCGCGATAGACGGCGCGATAGCCGTCGACCGTCAACGGAATGTGAAAGTTTCCGACCTTCTCTCCACCAGGGATGCGCGCGACCTCGTAGATGGTGCGGTCGTATCGAGTCTGTACCTCTTCCGGGTATTGAACGACTTCGTAGATGAAGTCGCCGAGATGAAGCACGAAATCGAGCTGGTCTTCGGCAGCGGCGCGAGCGTCCTCGAAGATCATCCGCCGGTATCCGTTGAGCTTGCCTTCGTTCACATCCTGACAGCTGACGTAAGCAAAGTTGATCGGCCTCGGATCATCGGGTGCGGGCGCAGTCCTCGTGCGCCCGATGCGACTTCCGTTGCCGTCTTTGTCAGTGAAGCGGTACCAGTATGTGTGCGCAGGTTTGAGGCCGCCGACGAGCACTCGGGCTGTCCAATCCGCGGCGGCAAGAATCGGCACGGAGCTCCGGGCTACGACACGCTCAAAGGCCTCGTCTTCAGCCACCTCTACGGTCAGCAGAGCTCGATCGTTTTGTGCAAACGGACGTCGGGTCCACAGAATGACGCTGTTCGGATCCGGATCGCCCGAAGCCACGCCTTCTGGGAAGAGATCGCGCCGTTCTTTCCACTCTGTCTCGGACGCACGCGCTGCGCCGCCCCACGCGAGCGAAGCGCCTATCGCTGCAGCAAGCTCGAGGAAGTCGCGGCGGCTGACTGCAGTGCGCTGCTTGCGCTCGTCACGTTGCGTGTTTCTCATCGTGGACGACCTTGGTGTTCACCATGAATTCGATGTTGACGCCGCATCGCGGCGGCGCTCGCAATCGCAAGAGCATCATCGTAAGTTCACGCGTCCAATCAACTCGCATCGCTGCGCAGGCTCAGAGGATTCAGTCCTGCTCCTCGGCAGGTTCGACGACCAAGTGGCGAGAGAAGAAGGCGACGATGTCGTGGTTCATCCTCCGATGAAACTCGGCTCGGTCGAAGCCCGGCGCGGAGGCGCAGATGGTCGGCACGGCCCGAGCTAACGCGGCGCTGCAAGGGGGCAGAAAGTCGTAATGTCCGGCGCCATTGATGCGATGAAACTCGGCTGCATGTGGGAGATCGGCCGCCACAGCATCTTCATACCAGGGCGCGGGTTGGTGACGATCAAGAGCGCCGCCCCAAAGTTGGACTGGAACCTCGACGTTGCGAAGACCTTCCTCTCCGAAGGCGAAACCAAATGCAGGCGCGGCAACGACGATGGCGCCGATCCGCGGATCATGAGTCCAAGCGTCAACTGGCACCCGGTCGCCCAATCGCCAGTCGATGTGAGCTTCGGATAGTGCCCTGCAGAGATCATGGTCCGGATGAGCGCCGCAATACTGCTCCGTTCGATCAATGTCGGGCACGCCACCCGCTGCGACGAGGACCGTGAAACCGCCGTTCGAAAATCCAAATGCCCCCACTCGCCGGTCATCGATGCGATCGTGGGAATGCCAATCCGAAATCATGAAATCAATCAGCCGATGCAGCTGATTGGGACGCCGCCAGAGCTCCAGAACGCGGCTCTGATCTTCGTAAGTGTCCCCCGAATGGCTCACCGCAGCCACCACGAATCCAGCACAGGCCAAGGCGACGGCCGTATCTTCGTGCCCGTCGTACGAGCCTCCTCCGCCGTGTGACATCACGACCAAGGGAAGATCGCTGACGTCGACCCCCGAACTCGGACGCGCGAACCAGACGCCGCCTTTGAGGGCAGGCTCGTCGCCATATGGGATGACGATATCCTCGAAGATCACAGCATGAGCGACCGCTCGATCAGTGCAAGTTTCAGCCGCCCACCCGCAATCGAGGTTGAACAAGAAACAATGCAACCCGAGGAGTGATCTGAACCAAATGTGCGGCTTCGTCATGTGTGCAAGGTCCGATCTCTGATTGTCCGACTCTATCGCAGTCTCGGATACACAGCCTATGGATCCACATCGATGTCGCGCATTGCGCGCAGCAGGCAGTGAGCATCGCGCAGTTCCCCGAGCGCACGCACACCGGCACCACGTCAATAGATTCGTTGCGCTGCGCTTTGTCGCTGGGGCGAACGCCCTCAAAAAGCACTCAGGCCCGAGCTCGTCGTAATGCCTGCGGCGGTTGACCGAGACCGCGCAGAAAGGCGCGGCGCATGCGGCCGGGATCGCCGAAGCCGGTGGTCTCTGCAATGCGCTCGAGAGAGTCGCGGCCGCTTTCAACAGCCATGCGGGCAGTTTCGAGACGCAGGCGTTCCACCGCTTTGGCGGGCGTTGTCCCGGTCTCCGCTGTGAAGGCGCGGGCGAAGTTGCGCGGGCTCATCGCAGCGCGTTCCGCCAAACATTCCACGGTGAGCGGCTCCGCTAGATGTGCACGCATCCAGTCAATGAGTTCGACGAAGCGCCCGGTCCGTCCTCCCAAATCGACGAGTGCAGAGAACTGCGACTGGCCGCCCGGACGGCGCTGGTGCACGACGAGTTGCTGCGCGACGCGTCGTCCGACGTCGACGCCAAGGTCGTCCTCAATCAAAGCGAGCGCCAGGTCGATGCCTGCCGAGATGCCCGCAGAGGTCCAGATGTCGCCGTCGTGGATAAAGATGCGCTCGGCGTCCACTTTCACCTTTGGATAGCTGCGCTCGAGCCGCTCCATGCTGTCCCAGTGCGTGGTGGCTCGCTTGCCGTCGAGCAGACCAGCCTCAGCGAGGAGGAAGGCGCCTGAGCAGACGCTGGCAATGCGTCGTGCCGTCACGCGCTTTAGCCAGGCGACGATCTGCTGCGCTGCTGCCATCGAGCGGATGATCTCGCCACCCGAAACGACGACCGTATCGAAAGGACCGTCGCGTAGCGGCTCGGCCGCGAGACTGAGGCCGGAGGAACTCACCACACGCGCTGACGCGCGCGAGAGACCGGGCGCCATGACGATGAATTCGTAGCTGCGCGGTCGGAGGCGGTCCGCGATCTCGAACGCCGCGGTCGGGCCTGCCGCGTCGAGCAACTGAAAGCCTGGATGCAGGACGATGGCAATGCTTCGCGTCATGGCAGTTTTTGCTGGATTTATGTCGTGTCGGCCATCGTGGGCGCACGGTATGGTTGAGTCAATTGGAACTCGGCGCACCCAAGCGCACAAAGCCCACGCTCCCGACGAGTCTCACACGGGGGCGGGAAAAAGAATGGAGCAAACGCGTGAATTCAAGAACACGATTCATTGGTCACTCGACATCCGCTGCGGCGGGCATCGTCATGCTCACGGCGCTGTCCATGGGGATCGCTCAAGCGCAGAGCCTACTCATCGATACGCATGTCCATCTGCATCACGGGAAGACTTCGCTCGAGGAATAC
>JBIQKP010000128.1:0-5615 GCA_044506405.1 Lysobacterales bacterium
TGCGCGTCGGTGCGAGCACGCCCGACGTGCAAGCGAGCGCTGGGCCGACGCTCTGTGTGAGCACGGAAGAGGCGATTGAGCTTCCCGCGCCGACCCTTGCGAACGGTACGAGTATCGACCCGCTGCAGCCGCTGTCGCTCGTGCGCACACCGACGCTTCATGGCGGCGAAGCGCTGTTCGTTCATCTCGTGGATCCCGACCAGAACCTCGATGCGGCCGTGGTCGATCATGCGGATGTCCATCTCGCATCCCCGAGCGGGGATCGCGAAGCGCTGCGCCTATCGGAAACCGGCCCCGCCACGGGCACATTCGTGGGTTACATCCAAACGCAGGCGCGCAATGCGATCGCTGCGAATTGCATGCTGGAGGTCGATCGGAACGCGGAAGTCAGCACGCACTACGTGGATCCCCACGATTCCACGGACACGAGCCGCGCGACCGTCATGGTCGATCCTTACGGACTCATCTTCGATTCGGCAACGGGTGCGCCGATCAACGGTGCGCGCGTGCGATTGATCGAAGCGAACAGCAATGCGCTCGCGAACGTTTACGGCGATGACGGCGTGAGCAGCTATCCCGCCGAGATCGTTACGGGCTCGCCCGTCACGGATTCGGGTGGAACGGTTTATACAGTGCCCGCGGGTGTCTTTCGCTTCCCGCTCATCGCAGAGGGGCAGTATCGTCTCGAAGTGGATCCGCCCGCGGGCCACGCGTTTCCTTCGCGAGTGTCGAGCACGGATCTCGCGCGAACGCCGGGTGCGCCGTTCAGGATTCAAACGGGGTCATTCGGTGAAGTCTTCACCGTCGCCGGACCCGTGCCGACGGCGCTCGACGTTCCGATCGACGCCGCGCCGACACAGCTCTTCGTGCAGAAGAGCTCGACCGCGAACGTCGCTTCGGTCGGCGACTTCGTTCAGTACACGCTCGTCGTGGAGAACGTCTCGACATCCGCCGCCGTGCACAGGGTACGTACCGAAGACTACTTGCCGCTCGGCGCGCGATACATAAGGGGTTCGACTCGCATCGCGGGCGCTGTGGGGAGCGACCCGACGATCTCGGAGGATGGGCGAACACTGAGCTTCGAAACCGGTACGCTCGGGGCCGGCCAACGTGTGGAGCTTCGCTATGTCGTCGAGGTCACGGCGGGCGCACGTGGGAAGCACCTCGTGAACTCGGCGCGCGCGTTCGGACCCGATGGTCTCGGCTCGAACACCGCGCAAGCCACGATTCAACTCCGCGAAGAATTGTTTCGAGAACGCGCGATCGTTCTCGGTCGGGTCGTCGAAGGCGATTGCACTCGCAAGCCACAAGACCTCAAAGGGGTGGCGGGCATTCGCGTGTACCTCGAAGACGGCCGGTACTCGATCACGGACGAGGAGGGCAAGTATCACTTCGAGGACGTCGCACCCGGCTCACACGTGGTGCAGATCGATACCGTCACGATCCCCGACTCTCATCAGCCACTTCTCTGCGCCGATCGTGTGCGCAACGCCGGTCGCGCGTACTCCCAGTTCGTCGATGTACGCGGCGGTGCGCTGTGGCGAAGCGATTTTGTTCTGAAGCGAACGCCGATCCCGCAAGGGAGGCTCGCGCTGACGCTCGAGACCGAGCTCGCCGGGCCAAGCACGCTGCGCCATCGAGCGGCGGTGAGTGCAATGGATCTCGGTGTGAAGAATGCGAAGCTCATGGTCATGCTACCTGACGGGCTCTCGCTGATCGCCGCGCGGAGTCGCTTCGGTCAGGGTGCCCCGGCTGAGGCCCGCATCGACGGTAACATCGCGATGTTCACGCTCGGCGATATCGACGCTGGGAGCGATCAGCGCATCGAGTTCGAGACGCGAGCGGACGGCGCGAGCGCGAGCGGCGCCCTCGCACTCAAGGCAGTGGCGTTCTTCGATACGCCGGCAGTGCCCGCGCAGAAAACCGCGCCCGTCGAGAATGTCGTGCTCCGCGGCCAGATGACATTCGAGTCGGCTTCATACCGCTTGTCATTGTTCGATGCGCTCGAGGCAGAGCTCGATGCCGCGGACCGCGCGCAACTCGATCGCATCGTCGACGAATGGCGCGGCGTTAGCCAACTTCGGCTCTCGGCGAAGTCGCACAATGATGAATCGGCGACGAGCGATGGGCTCTCGAGCGCACGTGTGCAAGCGATCGCGACCTATCTCGCGACGAAGCTTGAAATCGATCCCGCGCGTGTTGCCGTCGAAACGCGACCTCCAGCACTCGAGGCGCACGAGCCTGCAACCGGTCGAGGCGTAGAGATCTCGATCGAAGGGTTCCGCACCGTCGCCGCAGGTGGCTTCACCGTGCGTGCGGGCGCCGCACACTCGTCACCCGTGACGACGTATGGCGTGCTCGAATCGGAAGTCTCTCCTGCTTCGACCAGCATGGGATCCGGCGCTCGACCATCTGCGCCGGCGGCGCTCATCGAAATCGAAGCGCTGCAGCCAGGCCTCGCATGGCTGACGCCTGCCGCAGATGAGAATCCGACGATCCCGTCGATCAAGGTCGCGATTCAACACCTGCCCACACAGCGCATCGAGTTGCTCGCGAACGGCTCTCCCGTCAGCCCGCTGAACTTCGACGGCAGCACCACGAACGCGGCGAAAACGGTCAGTCTCAGCCGCTGGCGCGGTGTCGACTTGCGCGATGGCGCGAACACGCTGGTGGCGGTCGTACGCGACGCCGACGACCGCGAGCTCGAGCGTCTAACACGAACGATTCGCTATTCTGGTGGCGCGGTGCGTGCGGAACTCGTGCGCGAATCTTCTGCGCTGATCGCGGATGGACGCGTAAGGCCGACGATCGCGTTACGCATGTTCGACGCGGCGGGCGAACCGGCGCGCCCTGGAACGCAAGGCGCCTACAGCGTCGAGGCTCCGTATCGCTCCTGGTGGGAAGTCGATTCGCTCAACGATAACAAGCTGGTTGCAACGGAAGCGCGCGAGCCCACGTTCAGAGTCGACAGCGATGGCGTTGCACGACTCGAGCTCGAGCCGACGACACAGGCGGGCACCGCAGTCATTCGATTGCGCTTCAATGAACGTCAGCAGCAAGAAATCCGCGTCTGGCTCGAACCGGCGGCGCGCGATTGGATTCTCGTCGGCATCGCCGAAGGCACGGCCGCGCACAAGTACATCTCCGACAACATGCAGTCCGCGCGCGAGGCCGGTCTCGAGGACGGCTACAGCGAAACGGGACGGCTCGCCTTCTTCGCGAAGGGGTCGATCAAGGGCGAGTACCTCCTCACGGCTGCGTACGATTCAGCGCGGGAGCATGAGCTCGAGAAGGATCGTCTGCTCGGTGCCGTCGAACCGGATCGCTTCTATACGTTGTACGGCGATGCGACGGAACAGCGCTTCGAGGCGGCGACGGCACGAAAACTGTTCCTCAAGCTGGAGCGCCGCCAGTTCGCTGCGCTGTTCGGTGATTTCGAAACGGGAATGACGGTGACCGAGCTTTCGCGCTACAGCCGAACGTTTACGGGCTTCAAATCGGACTACGCGGGCGAGCGTTTCGGCTTCACTGCGTTCGCCGCCGAATCCGAGCAAGGGTACGTCAAGGACGAGCTGCAGGGCGACGGCACGTCGGGTCTGTATCGACTTTCTCGGCGGCCGCTCATCATCAACACGGACAACGTTCGCATCGAAGTGCGCGATCGCATTCGCACCGAAGTGATCGTCGAAACACGCCGGCTGACGCGGCACATCGACTACAGCATCGACTATCTCAACGGCACGCTGTTCTTCAAACAACCCGTGCCGAGCCGCGATGCGAGCTTCAACCCTGTCTTCATCATCGCCGAGTACGAAGTCTTGAGCGGCGGCGAGGCCGAGATGACCGCGGGCGGGCGCGCATCGATGAAGTTCGCAAACGATAAGGTTGAAATCGGTGGCTCGTTCCTACGCGAAGGTGCGACCGCAGGGGATGCTCGAGTCGCTGGGACCGACTTGCGCTGGCAGATCGGTGCGGCGACGGAGTTGCGAGCGGAGCTCGCTCGAAGCGACTCAGACGATCCGACGCGTAGCGAAGGTGCGAGCGCCTACCTCACGGAGCTCAAGCATGTCGGAGCGCAGCTCGATGCGCGCGTCTATTTCCGCGAGCAAGAAAGCGGCTTCGGTTTCGGCCAACAGCTCACGCTCGATACCGGCACGCGCAAAGCGGGTATTGACGGTCGCTACCGCTTGACGGAGCAGGTCGCGATCGAAGCGGAGACTTTCCGCCAGGAAGTGTTGGATACAGGCGCTACGCGCGAGCTCGTGAGCGGCGAGGTGCGCTATGAAGCGGACGACTACACGGCGGGTCTCGGCGGGCGGCACGTTGCGGACGCGGGACCTCAAAGAGGCGAAACGCAATCGCAACAGGCCTTCATCAACGGCAGCGTGGATCTGTTCGGCGATCGGTTCACATTACGCGCCTCGCAGGATCTCGCGTTGGGCGGCAAGAACGGCAGCGTCGACTTCCCGAATCGCTCGCTCGTCGGACTCGATTATCACTGGCGCCCTGAAACGAGCTTCTTCGCTGAGTACGAACACGCGGACGGTGAGCGCTTCGATGCGGACATGACACGCGTCGGTGTGCGCAGCACTCCTTGGCAACGTGCCCAGCTTCGATCGAGCCTCAATCAACAGGCGACCGAGTACGGCCCGCGCGTGTTCGCGAACGTCGGCCTCACGCAAGGGTGGCAGTTGAACGATCGGTGGGCGTTCGATGTGGGCGTCGATCAGAGTAAAACGGTCGGCGGTGATGATGTCGAGCCGCTCGATCCCGAGGTTCCGCTGTCGTCCGGCACATTGAACGGCGATTTCCTGGCGACATTTATCGGCGCGCTCTATCGCAGCGAGCTCTGGACGTTTACGACGCGACTCGAGCATCGCGACTCGGATGCGGAAGATCGTTGGGTCGTGTCTGGCGGCTTCTATCGCGAGCCGTCGGCGGGTCACGCATTCTCGCTCGCGACGCAATGGTTCGATAGCGCGTTCGCGAACGGGAGCGATGCAACGGCGGCGGACGTGCAGCTCGCGTGGGCGTACCGCCCGATCAGCAGCGCGTGGATCATTCTCAACCGCCTCGACTTGAAGCATGAAGCGCGGCGCGATGCGCTCGGCGAGTTCGAGTCCGCACGTGTTATCGATAATCTCAACGCGAATGTGCAACTCGATTCGCGCACGCAACTCGGCGTACAACTCGGCGCGCGCTATGTCCGCAGCACCATCGATGGTGCGCGGTACAGCGGGTTGTCGACGCTTTACGGTCTCGACATGCGGCGCGATCTCACGCACCGGTTCGACGTGGGGATTCACGGCACGATGCTATCTTCATTGAAGTCGAACGTGAGCGACGGCTCGATTGGCATCGATCTCGGGATCTCCGTCGCTCGGAACATGTGGGTGTCGGTGGGTTACAACTTTACCGGCTTCGAGGACGACGACTTCCAAGCATCGCGGTACACGGCACAAGGTCCGTTCGTCAAGTTTCGCGTGAAGGCGGATCAAGACACGTTCAAGGACATCGTCGGTATTGGGCAGCGCGCGCGATGAGCACGGACGATCTCAGGTGCGGCAGGCCCGCTCGCGACGTCTCGCACCACCCGCGAGCTCGAGACTAACGCC
>JBIQKP010000128.1:5715-7495 GCA_044506405.1 Lysobacterales bacterium
TGCGGCAGGCCCGCTCGCGACGTCTCGCACCACCCGCGAGCTCGAGACTAACGCCTACGAACCGCAGAGCTCCACGACGCCCGTCCCCTCGCGTGCGCCGAAGCTGAACTCTGTGTCGACATCCAATGTGAGCGCGCCGCTCGACGTGTCGAGTGTGTGGCGCCAAGCGAGCACATCGATTCGATCGCATGTTGCCGAGATGCCCTTACGCGCGAGCGATGCGATGTGCAATGTGTGGGTGAGTGTCGCGGCACTCGATGAGCCGCTGCTGTTCAACACCGCATGCCCGAAGTTGTTGTATGAGGTGAATTGCCACAGATACTCGCTGAACCGGCGCAGCGTGTCCGCCGTGAGTGGCCGCAGGTTGAGCTGCCCGGCTGGACCCTCTGTCGCACGCAGGTTCGCGGCCGCACGATCGACGTAGGCACACTTGAAAACGCGTTGCCGCTCGTACACATCAGGCGCGCCCGCACGAACGCGGCCGAACTCGAAATAGCGCGTCTCTTCGTCGGTTGCGACGAGATCCGCGTAGTCAGAAGCGCTTTGCGCGTGTGTCTCCGACCAGCCGAGCGCTTCGTTCCAGTCGTCCGTGCAGAGCTCATGCAACGGATCGGAGGCGCTCGCCGCGCCGATATCCTCCGTTTTCAGATGCGCCGTCGCGACGTACTCTGCGCCCGACAGTGCGACATCTTCATAGAAGCCTTCGGGTGTTCGCGGTGTGCCTGCGTAGATCGCGTTCGCGATCTCGAGATCGGATTGCGTAACGGGTCGCGTGGCACTCGGCGCGCCGCTCGGCGGTGCTGCGTTCGAAGACGTCCCGCTACTCCCGCCGCCGCCGCAGCTCGTGACGATGAGCGCGCTGGCGACAACGAGGATCCTGCCTCGATAGAAAGAATGTCTAGACACGGATGCCTCGCTTCATGCGGGTGCGCCAGGTTCACTGACGGTATCGTCAGCGAGGCGGCAACGCTTGAGCGTGCGCGGCAAAGCAAACGGCAACGCACTGCCGTTTCGTGGAACGGGTTCCGGAATCGCTAGATCAGCCGGAGATGCGCGCGGCGCGCGTTTGACGTAAGCGCGTCAATCCGTCGGCGCGACGAACTCGGGCGTGAAGATGGGCTCCAAAATGCGCCGACGGCTTTCGATCGTCAGTGAGTCCCAGTCAACCTTGTCGACCGCGTGCCTGCGAAAGTCTGCGTCGGTGATTTGGCGAGCCGTTCCAGCGCTCGGGCCAGGGCAATTCGAGTCGAGCGCCGCCGTATCGTCGTTGCGCAGGATGTCGATGACCGCCGATAGCACGATGCTGTTGGTCGAGAGCGCGCCATGATTCTCGCGTGCGTACCACGCGCGAGCGCCCTCCCATCCGGCGCGCGCCAAAGGCACGGTGCCGTCGCCTTCCGGTCGGATGTCGTAAGTAAAAGCGTCATCGCGTTTCGAAAGCGAAACGACTGTGTCTTGCCCATAGCCCGCGATCACGTGACATCGCGAATCGGGTGGCGGCAACCGCGCGCGAACCTTGCGAGCGTCGTCGAGGAGCTTCGAATGCGGAACCAGATCCGAAGGCCAGTTCGCCGCATCGAACAAGTCGAGCTCGCCTTCACGAGGCGACGGAAGCAGTTGGTACAACCCCGGCAACGTCAAGAAAACATCGCGAGCGAGTTGCTCGGCGGTGTGCGTACGATCGAGCGCAGCGACCTTTCGAACGGTCGGATATACCGCACGCAAGGCTTGCACAGGCGCGAACGATCCTTCGTTCGGCGCGCCGATCTGCACGAGCTTC
>JBIQKP010000129.1:0-7297 GCA_044506405.1 Lysobacterales bacterium
CGATCCCGTCGAACATGGTGAAGGCCGTGATGGGCCATCTCATTCAATACGGCGAAGTGAAGCGCGGCATGCTCGGCGTGCAGCTCGCGAATCAGTTCACGCCGGAAATCGCGGAGAGCCTCGGGCTCGACAACGCGCGCGGCGCGCTCGTCTCGCAAGTCGTCGAAGACTCCGCTGCGGACAAGGCCGGTATCAAGGCGGGCGATGTGATCACGTCGATCAACGGCAACTCGGTCGCGAACGCTGCCGAACTGCGCAATGCGATCGGCTTGCTGCGCATCGGCGAGAAGGTCGAGCTCGGGTTGATTCGCGACGGCAAGCCGCGCCGCGTCACCGCTGTGATCGGCGAGCGCGACGGCACGGGTGCTGCGGGCGCGGCGGAAATTCATCCGGCGCTCGAAGGCGCGTCGTTGACGAACGCGGAGAACGGCGGCGGCGTGCTCGTGCAGAACGTCGCGGAAGGCAGCCCTGCGGCCTCGAACGGATTGCGCACGAACGACGTGATCCTCGCGATCGGCCGCGTACGCGTGCAGAACGTGCAGCAGCTTCGCGCGGCGATTCGTAACGCGAACGCGTTTGCCGTCACGATCCGCCGCGGCAACGCGACGCTGGTGTTCCCGATCGGCTAGGCCGATCGAGGAAAGCTCACGCTAGAAGCTACCGCTGGAAAGGCGCGCTTCGGACGCCGAGAAGCTACCGCTAGCCAGAGCAAACGTCTGACTAGCGGCAGCCTCCAGCGATAGCTCTCAAGTGGCAGCTCTCTCAGCACGCGTGGAAATCCTCAGCGGAACGGAAGTGCAGCAGTTCGTTCGGGACGGCTTCGTGAAACTCACGAACGCCTTCCCGCGCGAGCTTGCGCAACAGGCGCGCGCGATTCTTTGGCGCGACACCGGTTGCGATCCCGAAGATCCATCTACCTGGACGCGGCCGGTCATTCGGCTCGGGCATTATTTCGATCCGCCGTTCGTCGCGGCCGCGAATACCAGTCGCCTTCATGCCGCGTTCGATGCGCTCGTCGGTAAAGGCCGTTGGCAGAAGATCGGCGCGCTCGGGACGTTTCCGGTTCGATTTCCGTCGGCGGAAGATTCAGGCGACACGGGTTGGCACATCGATGTGAGCTTCGGTGAGAACACCGGCGACTTCTTGGAGTGGCGTGCGAACGTGTTCTCGAAGGGGCGCGCGCTGCTAGCGCTGTTTCTCTTCTCCGATGTGGGCGAGGCGGATGCGCCCACGCGGATCCGCGTCGGTTCTCATCTCGACATCGCCCGACGGCTCGCGCCTGCCGGCGAGGCGGGACTTACGTTGCGCGAGCTTGCGGCAAACGGATTTGAGGAGACGGCGCACTGCGCGGAGGTGTCGGCGACCGGTGAAGCAGGCACCGTATATCTATGTCATCCGTTCCTCGTGCATGCCGCGCAGCTTCACCGCGGCACGCAGCCTCGCTTCCTAGCGCAACCGCCGCTGTTGCCCTCGGAGCCCTTTCAGTTGAATCGCGCGGACGGCGCGTACTCTCCCGCTGAAGCCGCCATTCGCGAGGCGCTCGCGTAAACGCGCATCAGTCTGCTGTAGCCTTCGCCGTCGGTAGGGGCACCTCCTTCGGCACCTCGACGCGACAGAGCTCCACGCGTTTCTTCGCGCCGTCCGTCCCTTCGAGCGTCTTCATCTCGGCATAAAACTTCTCCAGGTCTTCGCCGAGCGACTCGAACACGCGACGCATGCCCGGCACGCAGCCGTGGTACGTCGCGGCGGAGACGAGGTGCGCGTTGTTGAGCGTGCGTGAGAACCACGCGTCATAGCCTGCATACCCGCCCCAGTCGCGTTTCATCTGCTCGTACTCGAGCTTCATCAGGCCGAACTCGTATTGCTTGCGCGCGCGCATTTCATCGGGCGGCAAGTCGGAGGCGTAGAGCTTCTTGAGCCGATCGCGGGTTCGCAGCAGCAACGCAACGAACTGTCGATTGCGCTGACGTTGCTGCTGCCAGCCTTCGAGCTGGCGCGAGGCACCGCGCGCTTCGAGCCAGCGCTCGAGGCCGACTTCTTCGACGATCGTCGCGAAGCCTTCGTTGAAGTCGGAGTCGCCGGGAACATAGACGACTTGATGCGCAAGCTCGTGAAACAGCGTGGCTGCAAGCTGCGCATCGCTCCAGTTCAGCATCGTGTTGAGCACGGGGTCGTTGAAGTGACCGAGCGTCGAGTACGCAGCCACGCCGCCGACCGCAACGTCGAAACCGTTGCGACTCAGACGCCGCGCGTAGTTCGTCGCAGCGTCTTGGCTGAAGTAGCCGCGATACACAACACAGCCCGCGATCGGGAAGCACCACTGCTTCGCGCGCACCGAGAACTCCGGCGTCGCAAAGACATTCCACACGACATAGGGGCGCTCGAGATCCGCGTAGCTGCGATAGCTCTTATTGTCCGGCAAGCCGAGCTCGCGCGAGGCGAAGTCGCGCGCGGCGGCGACGTACTCGAGTCGCTGGCGCAGGACGTCCTTCGTGTTCGGGTTTGCGATGACGTTCGCGATCGGCTCGCGCTTCGAGAGGATCTCCATCTGGCCGGTGAAGGCCTGGACGTAGTAGCAGCCGCTGAAAACGAGCGGGAACACGGCGGCGACGAAGAGGCGGAGTAGGTGCACGGGCGCAGTTTCATGGAGACGTGCGGATGTGTAAACGTGGAAGTGTCGGGTTGAAACCCGACCTACACGCGCACGTCCGTGCGGCCGGCGCGATACACTCGCGCCCATGCAGATCTACCTAGTCGGCGGCGCCGTACGCGATGAATTGCTCGGCTTGCCCGTTCGCGAACGCGATTGGGTCGTCGTCGGCGCGCGGCCTGAAGATCTGACGAGTCAGGGGTACAGGGCGGTCGGGAAAGATTTTCCGGTGTTCCTGCACCCGGACTCCAAAGAGGAATACGCGCTCGCGCGGACGGAGCGCAAGACGGGTCCGGGCTATCGCGGATTCGAAACGCGCTTCTCGCCCGATGTCACGCTCGAGCAGGATCTCGAGCGACGGGATCTCACGATCAACGCGATCGCGCGCGATCCCGAGACGGGCGCGCTGATCGATCCGTTCGGCGGGCAGCGGGATCTGAACGAGCGCTGGCTGCGACACGTGTCGCCCGCGTTCGTCGAAGATCCCGTGCGTGTGCTGCGCGTCGCGCGCTTTGCGGCGCGGTTTGCGCCGCTCGGCTTTCGCGTCGCGCCCGAGACGCTCACGCTCATGCAAGAGATTGCGGCACGCGGCGAGCTCGACGCGCTCGTGCCCGAGCGCGTATGGCAAGAGACGCAGCGCGCGCTCGAGCTGCCCGCGCCACGCCGCTTCTTCGAAGTGCTACGCGAAGCGCACGCGCTCGCGGTGATCTTCCCGGAAGTCGACCAGCTCTTCGGTGTGCCGCAACCGGAACAATGGCATCCCGAAATCGATGCGGGCTTGCACACGATGATGGTGCTCGAGCAAGCGTGCAAGCTGAGCGACGATCCCGTCGTGCGCTTCGCCGCGCTGACGCACGATCTCGGCAAAGGCACGACGCCGAAGCACGAGCTGCCGAGCCATCGCCTGCACGAGCATCGCGGCGTGGACCTCATCGAGAGTTTATGCGAGCGCTTGCGCGCGCCGAATGCGTATCGTGATCTCGCGGTGATCGCGTCGAAGCATCATTTGAACGCGCATCGCATCATGGAGCTGCGCGCATCGACGCTGCTCGAGCTACTCGAGAAGTTGGATGCGTTCCGTCGCCCGGATCGCTTCGAAGGATTCGTGCTCGCGTGCGAAGCCGACGCCCGCGGCCGCAAGGGACTCGAGAACCGCGAGTATCCGCAAGCAGCGTTCTTGCGCCGCGCGCGCGAAGTCGCCGCGAAGGTGAAACCCGACGAAACATTCGCCGGCTTGAGCGGCGAACAAATCGCCGCGCGCCTGCGCCAGCTCCGCGTCGCAGCGCTGAAGCAATGTAGGTCGGATTTCAATCCGACCCGGAACGTGCCGGAATGAATTCCGACCTACAAGGCTCGCGCTGCCGCGGGCCGAACATCGAACCTGTAGGTCGGATTTCAATCCGACAAAAGAACGGAACCGGTTTCCGCTTGTAGGTCGGAATTCATTCCGACTTTTTTTGGTCGGATTGAAATCCGACCTACAAGCTCGCCGCGAGGTCGCGGATCGAGAATCCCCGCAACGCATGCGGATACTGCTTGCCGAGCCCGATCACCTTGAACCGCTCGCCCATCTCGCCCGGCAGCGTCAGTAGCATCGCTTGACGCGCGAGCTGAACGCGCGCTTCGAGCTCTGCGTTCTGCAGCCCGGCGATGAACTGCTCGATGCCGTTGCCAATCAGGAAATGCGCTTGCGTCGAGAAGCCGATGACCTCGAGATCCGCGCTCACCGCGGCTTCTGCAACCGCTGTGAAGTCGACCCACGCGCCGATGTCTTGCACGCCGACGTTGAGGAGCGGGTCGTCGTGGAAGCGATGGCGGTAGTGGCACAGGAGCGTGCCTTCGCGGCGTTCCGGGCGGTAGTACTGCCGGCGTGGTAGACCGTAATCGATCAAGAGCACGACGCCTTCATCGATCGCGCCGGCGAGACTCGCGATCCAATCTCGAAGTCGAAGATTGATCTCCGAGCCATAACCATCGGGCAGCGGCGCTTCGAGCTCTTTCTCGACCGCGCGCACCGCGTTCTCGAGGGCTTCTTCGGCGCGAACCTCAGACCAATCGAGCTGACCTAACTGCCACGTCACGCCGACCGCGTTCACCTGATCCTTGCGAATGCGAAAACGATGCGCGGGCAGCGCGTCGAGCACTTCGTTCGCGAGCACGACGCCGCGGAAGTTCGTCGGCCACGCGTCGAGCCACTGCACGCGCTCGATGACCTCCGGCGCGAGTCGCGCGATGCGCTCGCGCTGCCGCTCGCGCAGGTCCGCGCTGACTTCGAGGATGAAGTAGGTGCGCGGCAGATGATTCGTCGCTTGCAGCTCCGTCAGGATGTCCGAGGCCATCACGCCCGAACCGGCGCCGAGCTCCAGAATGTCTGCGGGCCCGATCTGTTCGAAGACTTCGATGCATTGGTTCGCGAGGCAACGACTGAACAGCGGCGAGATTTCGGGCGCGGTGATGAAATCGCCCGGCTCGCCGAACTTCGAGGCGCCGGCGCTGTAATACCCGAGACCGGGCTCGTAGAGCGCAAGCTCCATGAAGCGCTCGAAGCTGATCCAACCTTGATGCGCATCGATCTCGTCGCGGATGCGATCGACGAGGCGCGCCGAATGCGCGGCCTGATCAGGCGTGAGCGGCGGTAAAGAAGTGGGGACGGACATCGTGCGTTAAGACTACAGGGTACGCGCGAGCGCCAGAAGCGGTTCATCACTTCTTGAGCGTTTGCCTGCCATCCTCGTGCGCGCGTTCGCTTTGTCCGTCGTCCCCGCGGAGGCGGGGATCCATCTTGCTCTTCGCTCGCTACTTCCGGATGGATCCCCGCCTTCGCGGGGACGACGAACGAGATCGGTCATGCGCCCGAAAGCACCAACACCCGACTTCACAGCAGCCCAATCGGTCTCTATACACTGGCAAGCGAACGCGCTCTGGCGTTAGCCTGTGGCCTGTCGACGGTCGCATGAACATCGAATGAGCAATCAATCGCTATCGAACCACGCTGTCCTCGTCACCGGCGCCGCACGACGCATCGGCGCCGCGCTCGTGCGCGGGTTTCATGCCGAAGGCGCGAGCGTCGCGATTCACTACCATCGCTCCGCGCGCGATGCGGAAGTCCTATGCGAAGAGCTGACTGCCGCGCGCCGGGATTCGGCGATCACGATCGGCGCCGATCTCACGGATGCTGCTGCAATGCCGCGCATCGTGGAGCGCGTCACGAGCACATTCGGCCGGCTCACCGTGCTGATCAACAATGCGTCCACGTTCTATCCGACACCGCTCGGCCGTATTACGCCCGCGCAATGGGACGATCTGATGGGGACGAACTTGAGGGCCCCGCTCTTTCTGACGCAGGCCGCTGCGCTCGCACTGCGCGAATCGCACGGGCTCGTCATCAACCTCGTCGATATTCATGCGCAGCGTCCGCTGCCTGAGCACACCGTCTACTCCGCTGCGAAGGCGGGACTCGCGATGCTCACGCGCTCGCTCGCCCGCGAGCTCAGTCCGGAAGTGCGCGTGAACGGCATCGCGCCGGGGCCGATTCTGTGGCCCGACGGCGGCATCGATGCGACGACGAAACACGAGATCGTTTCGAAGACGCTGCTCAAACGCAAAGGCAATCCGGAAGACATCGTGCGCGCCGCGCTGTACTTCGCGAAGGATGCGCCGTATGTGACGGGGCAGATCCTCGCGGTGGATGGCGGCAGAAGCGTCGGGTGGTAGACCTGTAGGTCGGAATTTATTCCGACACCTTTTTGGTCGGATTAAAATCCGACCTACAACTCAACTGCTTTGAGCGCGTGCGCGCCCTGATCGAAATCTCGCCACAACTCGCCGATCGTTTTCTTCGCAGTCGGATGTACCAGATCAGGCGCGATGTCCGCGAGCGGCTTCAGCATATAGGCGCGCTTGATGAGGTCGGGGCGCGGCAATAGATAACCGGGTTCCGTGCTGACGAGATCGCCATAAAGCAGGATATCCAGATCCATGCTGCGCGCGGCCCACTTCGCCGCGTTGGGTGGGCGATCGCATTGCAATTCGATCGCCTGCAAGCGCTCGCGCACGCGCGTGAGCGGCTCGTCGGTCGTGAAGCCCACGACGAGGTTGATGAAATCGTCGCCTTCGAATCCGACCGCGCGATTGCGATACGCAGGCGAGACGCGCAGCGGCGCGTATTGCGCGCCCAGCAATTCGAGCGCGCGCGACAGATAGCGCTCCGGCGCGATGTTGCTCCCTGCGGCGACGTAGACATCAACCATAATCCCTCCGGCCTCGGCTGCGCTCCGGAGGGACCCTTGCTTTCGCGAGGGCTACGGACATTCTCCGTGCCCCCTCCTCGCGTGCGCGAGGATCTCGCTTGAGTCTTGTTTCGGATGGGCCCCCGCCTACGCCTTCGTCGTTCTCGCCTTCGTGGGGGTGACGGACACTTCTTTGTTCGTCGTTCTCACCTACGCAAGGGTGGCAAACATTCTTTTGTCCGTCGTCCCCGCGCAGGCGGGGATCCATCTGGTTCTTGAGCTCCATGCACTCCGGATGGAGCCTCGCCTTCGCGTAGGCGACGTATGGCTGCACCTTCGCCTTCGCGAGCAAAGAAACACCGTGCATGACGTCGGTCGTCATCAGCCTTGCGCAGGCGACGGGTAGTCTTCGCGACGT
>JBIQKP010000029.1:0-45845 GCA_044506405.1 Lysobacterales bacterium
CCGGCCAGTTGCGATTGAGGAAGTACTCATCCCAGAGCACGCGGCCGATCATCAGTGAGTCCGTGCCGCCGAGCAGACGCGGGATCACGAACTCGCCGACGGCTGGAATGAACACGAGCATCGATCCTGCGATGACGCCCGGCTTCGAGAGCGGCAGCGTGATGCTCAAGAAGGCGCGGAAGGGACGGCAGCCCAAGTCGACGGCGGCCTCGATCAACGTCTGATCATGCTTTTCGAGGTTCGAATACAGGGGCAGGATCATGAACGGCAAGTACGAATACACGATGCCGATGTACATCGCGAAATCCGTGTTGAGCATCACGATCGGCTCTTGCGTGATGCCGAGACTCATGAGTAGCTGGTTGATCGGACCTTGATTGCCGAGCAATCCCATCCAGGCATACACGCGCAGCAGAAACGAAGTCCAGAACGGCAGGATCACGAGCAACAGCAGCGTGTTGCGCCAATTCGCATTCGCGCGCGCGATCGCATACGCCATCGGATAACCGATGAGCAAACAGCAAATCGTCGAGACGAACGCTACCTTCACGGAGCTCAAGAACGCCTGTACGTAGAGCGAGTCGCTCAACAAGAACAGATAATTCCCGAAGTTGATCTTGAGCATGACGTAGGTGCCCTCCGCCCACTCCACGAGCGGCGTATAGGGCGGCGAGCCCAGCCAACGTGTCTCGGCCAGGCTGATCTTGAGCACGATCACGAACGGGATCAGGAAGAAGAGCAGGAGCCAGACCATTGGCACTGCGAGGACGAGCGTGCGACCGGTCAATCCCGCACGCCGCAAGATCCCACTCGACCACCGATACGGCGACGACGCGACGACCGTCGCAAGCACCTTGTCGATGCCGGAGATGATGCGCTGACCGAGTGCTAAGTAGCTGGGATTAGCCATGGATGGTCACTCAGTGACCACCACGCTGCTCGACTCGTCCCAGCTCACCCATACACGGTCGTCCCAGGTGAGCCGATCCTCGGCATGGCGAAGGGTATTCGGCTGGGTGATGCGCACGGTCTTTCCCGAATCGAGCTGGACGAGATAGATCGACAGGTCGCCCATGTAGGCGATCTCTTTGATGATGCCGGTGCCGCGATTGAACTCGCCCCCGGGTTGCTCCCGGGAGAGCACCATCTTCTCGGGCCGGATCGCCGCCCACACGAGCGCGTCAGGCGCGGTGCTCACGCCATGACCGACGTACAGCATCCCGCCGAGCTCAGGCGAGTCGATGGTGACGTGATCCGGCTCGTCCGCGACGATGCGCCCTTCGAATAAATTGACGTTGCCGATGAATTCGGTGACGAAACGGGAATTGGGGAATTCGTAGATCTCGTGCGGCGTGCCAACCTGCGCGATGTACCCCTGATTCATCACGCCGATGCGCGAAGCGAGCGTCATGGCCTCTTCTTGGTCGTGGGTCACGACGATGAAGGTCACGCCGAGGCGCTCCTGAATGTTCACGAGCTCGAACTGCGTGTGTTCGCGCAGCTTCTTGTCGAGCGCACCGAGCGGCTCGTCGAGCAAGAGCAGCTTCGGCCGCTTCACGAGTGAGCGCGCCAACGCGACACGCTGGCGCTGGCCGCCGGAAAGCTGGTGCGGCTTGCGCTTCTCGAACCCGTTGAGCTTCACGATCGAGAGCATCTCGAGCACGCGCTGGTCGATCTCGGCGCGCGGCAATCCCTCTTGCTTGAGGCCGAACGCGACGTTCTGCTCGACGGTCATGTGCGGAAAGAGCGCGTACGACTGGAACATCATGTTCACCGGACGCTCGTAGGGCGGCACGCCTTCCATGGGGACGCCGTCGATGAAAATGCGGCCGCTCGTCGGCTGCTCGAAGCCGGCGAGCATTCGGAGCAGTGTCGTCTTGCCGCAACCGGAACCGCCCAGCAAACAAAAGATCTCGCCCCGATAGATGTTCAGGGAGACGTCGTTGACGGCGACGAACTCCCCGAACTTCTTCGTGACGCTCTCGATCCGGATGTAGGGCTGCACCTTGGGGTCTAGCCAAGGTGCCTTGCGCTCCTCAGGTCGAGCCGGCATGAGCTGGCGGGCTACTTACCCGTCATGAAGCGCGTCCACATGCGCGTCATGATGCGAGTCGTCTCCTCCGTGTCCGTCAGGTCCGGCGCGAGCGTCGCCATGATCTCCGGCGGCGGATAGACACCCGGATCGTTGCGCACGTCCTCGTCGACGAGCTCGGTAGCGGCCTGATTGCCGTTCGCATAGTTCGTGTAGTTGCTGACGGCAGCAATCACGTCAGGACGCAGCATGTAGTTGATGAAGGTGTGCGCATTCTTGGGATGCGGCGCATCCGCCGGAATGAGATAGCTGTCGAACCAAATGATCGAGCCTTCTTTCGGGATCACGTACTCGATCGTTTGTCCGGTCTCGTTTTCCTCGGCACGATCGCGAGCTTGAAGAATGTCGCCGTTGTAACCGACCGCAACACAGATCTCACCGTTCGCGAGATCCGTGATCATGCGCTGGGTGTCGATATAGCGAAGGTATGGGCGTATCTTCATCAGGAGCTCACCGGCCGCTTCGAGATCGGCAGGATCCTGGCTGTTCGGATTCTTGCCCATTGCGGACAGCGTCATGCTGAACATCTCGGTCGCGGAGTCGAGCACGGCGATGCCGCACTTCTGGAAGTTCTTCGCGACGTTCGGGTCGAACACGAGCCGCCAGCTGTCGATCGGCGCATCCGCCATCGCGGCCTTCACCTTCTCCGCGTTGTAGCCGATGCCGGTCGTGCCCCACATGTGAAGCACGGCGTATTCGTTGTTCGGATCCTGCAGGGCGAGGCGCGATTGAATCTCAGGATCCATGTTCGACAGGTTCGGCAGCTGCGACTTGTCGAGCTTCTGGTAGTAGCCGGCTTGGATCTGACGCTCGTACGCGGAGGCGGACGGGACGACGACGTCGTAGCCGGAGCTGCCCGGGGCAAGCTTGCTGTCGAGCTCTTCGTTGCTGCCGAAGTTGCTGACGGAGACTTTGATGCCCGTTTCTTTCTCGAAGTTCGGGATCGTGTCGTCGGCGAGGTAGTCGTTCCAGATATAGAGGTTGAGAACGGGCTCTTCCGCCGCGGCCTGCCCGCCTGCGGCCGGCTCATCCTTCTTGCCGCACGCCGTGACCGCGACTGCGATCGACGCGACAGCCAAACCAACACGCAGCTTGTCGTACATTGCGAGCTTCTCCCCGTGACGATGTCGATGGCGCTCGGAACGCGCCGGCCGCGGAAGCGTAACGCACGTGAGGAAAGTTGGGTAGCACCGCGCGGGGCGCGCGGTGCGCCCAACTAGCTGCTTGAGGTCGCCATCAGTTGGCGAGAAGAAGCGGTGCCAACAAGAGGCGTGAGAAGCATGTAGGCGTGCCTACTTGACGAGCGGGCCTGCCGCTTGTCCCCCACAAGACGCGAGGGCCAGCTAAGGTGCGTCCGCTTCTCGCGCGGATTAATGGCAGAACTCGTCGGATCGGGCCTCGACTCAGCGAAACCGGCGAGAGTCGATTTCAGTGCGTGCGGGTTCTGTTTGCCCCGAAATGGACCGTGCGCTGAACGCACGAGCGTTCAAGCGATTCAAATCAAACATCGTCATTCGTACATCTCCAGAATTCGGCATCCGTCTCGCGAGCGGCGGCTGTCCTTCGTTCGCTTCGAGCGCTCGCCGCGCGTTATCGACACTATAAATAAGCATCTCGCCGAGGTTTCCGCCTCGGCTCAGACGTTGAGCAGCAGGTGCTCTCGCTCCCACGAGCTGATCACCTGCAAGAAAGTTTCGTATTCGTTCTCCTTCACGGCGGCGTAGGCGATGACGAAACGCTCACCGAGGATTTCGATGAGTGGACGGCAGTCGCGCAGCAGCCGCAGGGAATCCTCGATATTCCGTGGCAGGGAAAACGGCAGATCGTAGGCGCTGCCCGTGATCGGTTCGCTCGGCTTCAGTCCTTCCACCATGCCGAGGTATCCGCACGCGAGCGAGGCCGCGATCGCGAGGTAAGGATTCGCATCCGCGCCGGCGATCCGGTTCTCGACGCGCCGTGCCGCCGGGTTCGACACCGGCACGCGCAGTCCCGCCGTGCGATTGTCGTAACCCCACTGCGTATTGATCGGCGCCGAGTAGTGGCGCGTGATCCGCCGATACGAGTTCACGTTTGGCGCGAACAGAGACATCGCGGCAGGCAAATACTTCTGCAGCCCGGCGATGTGCGAGAAGAACAGGGGCGAGGGTCGGCCTTCCGCATCGCTGAAGACATTCTGCCCCGTGCGGCGATCGACGATGCTCTGATGGATGTGCATCGCGCTGCCCGGTTCGCGCGCCATCGGCTTCGCCATGAAGGTCGTGTACATCTTGTGTCGAAGCGCCGCTTCGCGTGCCGTACGCTTGAACAGGAACACCTGATCGGCGAGCGACAACGCATTCCCGTGCAGCAGATTGATCTCCATCTGCGCCGCGCCGTCCTCGTGGATCAGCGTGTCGATCTCGATGTCCTGCGCTTCGCAGAAGGCGTAGATGTCATCGAAGAGCGGATCGAACTCGTTCACCGCTGCGATCGAGTACGACTGCCGACCGATTTCGGGGCGCCCGGAGCGGCCGACCGGCGGCTTGAGCGGATAGTCGGAGTCGGTGTTCGGCTCGACGAGGAAGAACTCGAGCTCCGGCGCGACGACCGGTTCCCAGCCGTGTTGCGCATATAGATCGAGCACGTGCTGGAGAACATAGCGCGGCGCCATCGTCACTGGGCGACCGTCGGAATAGAAGCTGTCGTGAAGCACCTGCGCCGTCGGCTCGGCCGCCCACGGCACGACGCGGATCGTATTCGGATCCGCTTTGAGAACGATGTCGATCTCGGACGGGCTAATGGCACGCTCGTCATCCGGATATTCGCCCGTCACCGTCTGCAAGAAAATGCTTTCGGGTAGACGCATTCCTTCTTCTTCGGCGAATTTCTCCGCGGGCATGATCTTGCCGCGAGGGACGCCCGCCATGTCGGGGATGATCGCCTCGACTTCCGAGATGCCATGTTCCTTGAAGAACTGTTGAATCACGCTCATACACGATGCCTCATCGCGCGCTCACGCGCGGCGTCACCGAACGCCGCGAACAGAGCCCGCGAAAGCGGGTTATCTTGAAACTTCCACTCGGGGTGCCACTGCACGGCCAGCGCAAACGAGGGGGCATTGCGCACCCTGAACGCTTCGATGACGCCGTCAGGCGATCGCGCCTCGATCTCGAGGTCGCGTCCGAGCTGCTGCACGCCTTGAGAGTGCAGCGAATTCACTGTGGCCGCGGCGCGTCCGGCAAGCTTGTAGAGCAAGCCTCCAGGCGCGAGCGCCACGTCATGCGCCGGACCGTACTGTTCATCGACGGGCGCCGTTTCGTCCTCGCGATGGTTGTTGAACCCCGGGACTTCGTGAAGCTTCTGCCAAAGCGTGCCGCCAAAGGCGACATTCATCTCTTGAAAGCCTCGACAGATCGCGAACAGCGGCATGCCCGCTTCCACCACGCGTGGGATCAGGGGCAACGTCGTCGCATCTCGATGCGCGTCGTGCAGCGTACCGGGATCGCTTGCGGGCCCTTTGTAGCGGTGCGGTTCGACGTTCGACGCGCTCCCCGTCAGTAGGATGCCGTCGAAGTCAGCCATGAGCTCACGGACATCGTAACCGTCGCCGAGCGACGGAATCAGCACAGCGTGTGCGTGGGCACCCTCTACTACTGCGCGGATGTACTTCTCACCGACACAATGAAAGTAGTGATTGCCCAGCAAACGCCGGTCGGCTGGGATCCCGATGAGCGGCTTGCGAGTTGACACGTTTAAGATCTTTAACGGCCGGCGGATTCGCCGACCCTCCGAAGACGTTGCATTTAACCACAGAACGGGCCTCTCCGCCCGAGCTCAGGTTCGATGTGGGGGACAGCACCAGCTAAATCAATAGGTTATAGTGACATATTCCGCGTCGTCGTTCTTGCCCTGCGGCAGCTTCGGCCGATATCCTCGCCGGCCATAGCGCTCGTGACGTCGTTGGGGATCTTAAACATCCCTACGCATGATCGCGTCCATCCGCACCTTCTAGCGTTCTCGATGCCCGCAAGTCACATCCGTTCCTACTACGCAGCGACCGCGAACCCCGCGCCCGATCGCGCGCCCCTCGCCGGCGACATCGAGGCGGACGTTTGTGTCGTCGGCGGGGGGATGGCGGGATGCTCGACCGCTCTCCATCTCGCAGAGCGCGGCTATCGAGTCGCGCTCATCGAGGCGAACCGTATCGGCTGGGGCGCATCGGGACGAAGCGGCGGACAGGCGCTCAGCGGTTTCGCCTCCGGGCAAGAGAAGCTCGTGAAGCAAGTCGGCCTCGATGCCGCGCGACAGATGTGGAACATCTCCGTGGAAGCGCTCGACGTGCTCCGAGATCTCGTTGATCGATATGCGATCGACTGCGACTTGCAGTCGGGCACGATGCTCGCCGCGATCAAGCCGCGCCAGCGTGCCGCGCTGCTGGAAGAATTAGAGGAAGCTCGAACGGTGTACGGATACGAGCACCTCGAACTTCTAGAGCGCCCTCGAGTCGAGGCACTCCTCGCGACGACGCGTTATTGCGCTGCCCTCCTCGATCGCCGCAGCGCGCATCTGCACCCGCTCAACTACACGCTTGGACTCGCGGCGGCCGCGCATACGCGCGGCGTGACGATGTACGAGAACACTCGCGTCGTGGACGTGCGCGCGGGCGATCCCGCGGTTGTCGTCACTGAACACGGGAATGTTCGGGCGAAGTTCGTCGCGCTGTGCTGCAACGCGTATATCGGAACGCTTTCGCCGCGCTTACGCGCACGCATCATGCCGGTGGGCACTTACATCGTTGCGACGGAGCCGCTGGGCGAAGCGCGCATCGAAACGCTCATCCGACAGAACTTCGCCGTCTCCGACATCAACTTCGTGCTCGACTACTTCCGCCGCTCCGCGGACCATCGGCTGTTGTTCGGTGGGCGAGTGAGCTACTCGGGACTCAACGACTTCGCGACCGAACGAGCGACACGGCGACGGATGCTGCACGTCTTCCCGCAGCTTGCCGATGTGCGCACGGAGTATGCGTGGGGCGGCTATGTCGACATCACGATGAGCCGAGCGCCGGACTTCGGACGGCTGGCACCGAATGTCTATTACCTTCAAGGATTTTCCGGCCACGGAATCGCACTCTCGACTATCGCGGGCAAGCTCGTCGCGGAAGCCGTGGCGGGTCAAGCAGAGCGATTCGACCTATTCACTCGGCTCGAGCACCGCAATTTCCCGGGGGGCCCGTTGCTCCGGACGCCGACGCTGGTGCTGGCGATGATGTGGTATCGGCTCAAAGACCTGCTGTGAAGTGAATGGCGGACAGCGGACAGCGGACGGTGATAGGAACAAAGTGAGTGTGTCTGGACGAAATGCAAAGCAGTGCAACTGGCCTGCGTTCGTTCACCGTTCACCGTCCGCCGTCCGCCGCTCACCTTCATAAGAGCATCCGCTGGTACACGTCTCGTGCACGACCACGCGACGCAGTAGCGGCAGCTTCGGCTTCATCTCGGTCCAAATCCAACGTGCCAGGTTCTCGCTGGTCGGATTCTCGAGGCCGGGAATCTCGTTCAGATAATGATGATCGAGTCGATCGAAGGTCGGCTGAAAGGCGGCACGAACGTCCGCGAAATCCATGACCCATCCCGTGTGTGCATCGACCTCACCGGTCAAATGCAGCTCCACACGAAATGAATGACCGTGCAGCCGCGCACACTTGTGCCCTGGCGGCACGTTAGGCAATCGATGCGCGGCTTCGATCGTGAAGGATCGGAAGAGGTTCATGCTCGCCGCTAGGCGGCTTTGCGTCGGCGTGAGCTCGTTGCGCAGCTGCAGGTGCCGCAGGTGCAACGAATCGAGCTGCAATCCCCACACACCGTGAAATCGACCGAGCCATAGTGGCGACGGCAGTGTTCGCAATACGGCTTGCGTCGGCTCGAACGTGCTGCGCGATAAGCCTTTTCGGCATCGGCGCCCGCTTCGCCAGCGGGTTGCAGATCCTTGCTCACGATCGCGCGCATGAACGTGCTCGCCCCCTTCGTGCCGACTTTGAACAACCGCATCTGCTCGCGTGCCAGGCCCATTTGCGCGATGGGATCGTAAATCACGATACCAAGTTTGGGATGGGTATAGACCTGAAACGAATCGGCAACAGCGGCAGTCATGACACGTACTTCTGGGAAAAAGAATCGAGGTGGGGCTCTTAACGCGGGCGCAATTGTGCGGCAATAGCCCTCTCATATCAATCAGACGATGTGGAAAGTTTGCCTGGGATTTAACGTATGACGCGTCTTGTTATTCAGCACAGCGTGGAATCGAATTCCACGTCGACATTCCTCGTGAAACTACCAGCGCGCGTGCGATGACATCCCTAGAGCGCATGTGTAGAGACACTCCTCGACTCGCGGAAGTCCCCTACGCGCGATCGCGCAGCAAGAAGCAGTGATGGATGCGCGGATTACGCGCGAAATCCCGCGGCAGCGTCTCGCGCGTGAGATCGCGAACCTCGAAGCGCGAGAGCGCATCGACATCCAGCTTGAACCGTGTGTAATTGTTGGAAAAAACGATGGCACCGCCCGGCGCGAGCAGACCTGATGCCAACGTCAGCAAGCGAACATGATCGCGCTGCACATCGAAATCGTCTGTCATGCGCTTCGATCTCGAGTGTGTCGGCGGGTCGATGAACATCAAGTCGTAACGTCTCGTGCTCGTGCTGTTCTCTTGTAACCACGCAAGACAATCGGCCTGCACGAAGCCCGCTTGCGGCCCGGCCAAATCGTTGAGCGCGAGATTGCGCTTCGCCCAGTCGAGATAAGTGCGCGACATGTCGACTGTCGTCGTCGACGCTGCGCCGCTACCGGCTGCATAGACGGTGGCGGTCCCCGTGTAGGCAAACAAATTGAGAAAGCGAGCGCCTTTGGCGAGTTCTCCTACGTATCGACGCGTAAGCCGATGGTCGAGGAACAGGCCCGTATCCAAGTAGTCGGTGAAGTTGACGAAGAAGCGGTAGGGTCCCTCGCGCACGATCTCGAACGTACGTTCCTCGCCGACCTTTTCGTACTGCGATCCGCCCTTCTGAGGACGACGCTCGCGAAAGAACATGCGATCCGGCTCGAGCTCGAGCACATGCGGAATGACCGCGAGTGCTTCGCGCCGGCGCCAGCGCGCAGCTTGGATGTCGATCGTCTTCGGCGCCGCGTACTCCTGCACGACGACCCAGCGATTCGAAGCGCCGTCGCTGTACTGATCGATCGCGAACGAATACTCGGGCATGTCCGCATCGTAGACACGAAAGCAATCCATCCCTTCGCTGCGCGCCCACTGGCCGATCTGCTTCCAATTCTTCCGTAACCGATTCTCGAACATTTGCGCGCCGGGACGCGCGCGAATCTCAGCTTCATCGGGAGGCGCTTTGCGTTCTCGTGCGACGAGTTGCTCCGCGCGCAGATCGAATCGCAGGAGTCGACATTCGATACGGCCGTTGAACAGCGTGTGGCTGCGTCGCGCATTGATGCCGAGCGCCTTGGCGATCGGCGGGTTGCCCGTCAGCACGGCGGCTTGCCATCCGACGAAATGCTCGCGCAGTTTGGCGCCGAGCTCCGCGTAGAGCCCTTCGAGCCGTTCTCGATCGCCGATCCGCTCACCATAGGGTGGGTTCGTCGCCACCAAGCCGTGCTCGCCACCTTCGTTCGTGAGTTGCGCGAGCTCGCGTCGCTCGAAATGCACGTGTCCGCGCAGCTTCGCACGTTCGGAATTCTCGATGGCTGCACGCACTGCGCTTGCATCCGCATCGTAGCCCCTGAGCACGATGCGGCTTTGCGCTCGCGCCTCGCGTCTGGCGCGAGCTTCTTCGATGAGCTGCCGCCACGACGTTCGGTCGTGACCGCGCCATCCGATGAAGCCGAAGTGACTGCGTAGCGAGCCCGGCGCGACATCGAGCGCCATGAGCGCGGCTTCGATGACCAACGTGCCGGAGCCGCACATGGGGTCCAAGAATGCGCCGCCCTCCTCTGCAATCGTCGGCCATCCCGCGCGCAGCAGGACAGCCGCGGCGAGATTCTCTTTGAGCGGTGCGGCGACGCCCCGTGCTCGATACGCGCGTCGGTGCAAACTCTCGCCCGACAGATCGAGGCTGAGTGTCGCTCGATCCCGGTCGAGACGCACATCGATACGCACATTCGGTTGATCGACGTCGATGGACGGTCGCTCGCCTGAACGTGCTCGGAATTGATCCACGATCGCATCCTTCGCCTTCAACGCGCCAAAGTGCGTATGCGTGATGCCGCTCGAAGCGCCCCCGAACTCGATCGCCATCGTGCCACTCGCCGCGAGGTGTTCGCTCCAGTCGATCGACGAGACGCCCGCATAGAGCTCATCGGCGTTCGCGGCAGGAAAGCTCGCGAGCGGCATCAGAATGCGCGATGCGGTACGCGACCATAGGCACGCGCGGTACGCCGTTTCGAGCGTGCCTTCGAACTCGACGCCGAGCTTGAACTCGCGCGTCTTCGAAGCGCCGCAGGCGCGAAGCTCGGCCGCCGTGAGATCGGCGACGCCAGGAGGGCAGGAAGCGAAGAAGAGCATCGGCTGGGGGGCTGGAGACTGGCGGCTGGAGCTAGAACGAATTCAAAGAGTGAGCGAAGAGTACTGGACGATCGCTGCTTCCGACGTGTCTTTCGTAGCTCGTACCTTCCGGGATCTGGCTCCAGCCGCCAGCCCCCAGTCTCCAGCCACTCACCGTCGGCCATCCAACGTCATGATCGCTCCATACAAATCCGGCCGTCGATCGCGAAACACGCCCCACGACTCCCTGTATTCGCGAATGCGCTCGAGATCGAAGCTCGCGGTGATGATGGATTCGCTCGTGCGATCCGCCTGCGCCACGATCGCACCAGTGTGATCCGCGATGAACGATGATCCGTAGTACGTGACTTCCCATTGACCGCCGCGCTCTGTACCGATTCGATTCGATGCGACGACCGGCATGACGTTCGCCGCGGCGTGACCTTGCATCGTTCTCTGCCAGTGATCGCGCGAATCGATGCTGGGATCCTGGGGCTCGGAGCCGATGGCAGTCGGAAAGAAAAGCATCTCCGCACCCATTAAGGCCATCGTACGTGCGGTCTCGGGAAACCATTGATCCCAGCAGATCGCAACGCCGATCGTGCCGAACTTCGTACGCCAGACCTTGAATCCGGTGTCCCCCGGCGAGAAGTAGAATTTCTCGTGATAGCCGGGGCTCTCGGGGATATGCGATTTGCGATACGTGCCGAGCACTTCACCACCGGCATCGATAATCGCAATCGAGTTATAGAAGGCGTTCCCGGCACGCTCGTAAACGCTCGCGGGCAGCACGACATTGAGCTCACGGGCGAGCGCTTGGAAACGCTTCACTGCCGGATTCTCGGCAATCGGCTGCGCGATCGCGAAGTATTTCGAATCGTGACCTTTGCAGAAGTAAGGCGTTTCGAACAACTCCTGAATCAGGATGACGTTCGCACCCTGCGCCGCCGCATCGCGAATGACTCGCTCGGCGCGCGCGAGATTCTCCGCGCGATCGTCGGTACAGGCGAATTGAGTGGCGGCGACAGTGATCATTTGAAGGGCGGCGGCGCTGATTCAGTGATGTAAGCGAGAAAGCCCCGAACAATGGAGGCGCCAACGAGTGAATGCAAGCGCATGCGACGCGTCGCCTCGATCAACTCCATGATTTAGAACGTGGGCGGTGTACTCGCGCTCACGATCTCGCACATTTCATCGCCGACGTTGCGGAACCGATGCGGCACGGAGCTCGCAAAGTAATACGCATCGCCCGCGTTGAGGATCCGCACCTGTCCGCCGACCGTCAACTCGATCTTGCCGGCCACGATGACACCTCCCTCTTCGCCTTTGTGGCTCAACATGTCGGCGCCCGTGTCCGACTTCGGACGATAGCGTTCGTGCATGATCGTCATCGCCCGGTTCGGGTGCTTCGCGGCCACGAGTCGTAGCGACACGTCGCGATGACCAATGTCCGTCAGCTCATCGCGCGTGTAGAACACTTGTGCGTTCGCCTGCAGATCGAGCGTGAAGAACTCGGCGAGCGACATCGGCACACCATCCAGCACTTTCTTCAGCGAGCTCACGGAGGGGCTGACGCGATTTTGCTCGATCAGCGAGATCGTCCCGTTCGTCACCCCCGCGCGCTTCGCGAGTTCGCGTTGTGACAAGCCGTACATCAGCCGTACCGCTCGCAAGTGTCCACCGACATCGATGCTCATGGTTTTGCCCACCGGAAGGGGCGTTTAGGATAATTGACGGTTTCGGCGATAGCCAGCTTCAATGCCGGGGCTATTTCGCGGCCCTGTTTATTTTCTTATTATGCGTTTCCCCTTCTAACGAGACCTCCGCCATGGATCCCATCAGCCGTGAAGCGCTCGAAGCCTTCTGGATGCCCTTCACCGCAAATCGGCAGTTCAAGGCGAATCCTCGACTCTTCACGAAGTCGGAGGGCATGTACTACTGGGGTCAGGACGGACGGCGCATCTTGGACGGCGCGGCTGGGCTCTGGTGCGTGAACGCGGGCCATAACCGGCGCGAGATCACCGATGCGGTGAGCCGCCAGCTCGCGACGCTGGACTACGCGCCGACGTTCCAGATGGGCCATCCGCTCGCATTCGAGTTCGCAAATCGCCTCGTCGAGCTCGCACCTGGCGATCTCAATCGCGTGTTCTTCGTGAACTCGGGTTCAGAAGCGGTCGACACCGCGCTCAAGATCGCGCTTGCCTATCATCGAGTGAAGGGCGAAGCCTCGCGCCAGCGACTCATCGGCCGCGAAAAGGGATACCACGGCGTTGGCTTCGGCGGTATTTCCGTCGGCGGCATGGTGAACAATCGCAAATTCTTCGGCAGCCTGCTGCCTGGCGTGGATCACCTCCGTCACACGCTCGATCATGAGCACAACGCGTTCTCGCGCGGGCTGCCCGAGTGGGGCGCGCATCTCGCGGACGACTTGGAGCGACTCGTAGCGTTGCACGACGCATCGACGATCGCGGCGGTGATCGTCGAACCCGTTCAAGGCTCTGCCGGCGTGATCTTGCCGCCGAAAGGTTACTTACAGCGCCTGCGCGAGATCTGTGACAAGTACGGCATCTTGCTCATCTTCGACGAGGTCATCACCGGCTTCGGCCGACTCGGCACACCTTTCGGTGCGCACTACTTCGATGTCGTGCCTGACATGATTACCTCCGCGAAGGGATTGACGAACGGCGCGATCCCGATGGGCGCCGTATTCGCGCGGCAACACATCTACGATGCGTTCATGCAGGGCCCGGAAGGCACGATCGAGCTCTTCCATGGTTACACGTACTCCGCACATCCGGTGGCGTGCGCTGCGGGTCTTGCGGCGCTGAATATCTATCAGCGCGAGAAGCTGCTGACGCGGGCCGCGTCGTTGCACGACGAATGGGAACGTGCGGTGCACTCTCTGAGCGATGCGCCGCATGTTGTCGACATTCGCAATCTCGGATTGGTGGCGGCCATCGAGCTCAAGCCGCGCAAGGATGCGGTCGGCGCCCGCGCGTACGAAGCGCTGACGAAATGTTTCGAGCGAGGCGTGCTCGTGCGCGTCACGGGCGACACGATCGCGCTGTCGCCGCCGCTCATCATCGAGCGCGAACAGATCGCGGAGATCGTCGGCACGCTCGCCGAAGTGCTGCGCACGATTGCTTGAGTGCGCCGGAACCCGAAAAAGAAAAGCCCTGGCTCGCGCCAGGGCCTTCTTCGTTTGGACGATTGCTACGAACTAAATCAGTCAGAGCCCCACGGGAAGGTCGTGGCGATCGTGAACACGACGCGGCCTTCGGTGTTGAGCGCGTCCTGATTGTCGACGAACAGTGCGTCACCGCTGCTCAGATCGGTGTCGACGTAACTGAGGCTGAGCTCGAAGTTGCCAACCGAGTAACCAACGCCCACTGAGTAGTCCACGTACTCCGTGTCATCGAACGCATCGCCGAAGCTATAGCCGGCGCCTGCATTGAATGAGAATCCGCTTCCGAACGGCACCGACACTCCTGCGTTGATGTAGTACGAGTCTTCGCCTGCGTTCACCCAATCGTTCGAGTAGTACAGGCCGCCGGAGAAGATTCCGTAGCTCAGCTTTCCGTAGATCTCAGGGTAGTTGTAATCAGACTCATCGGGATAGGTGTAATAGTTGATACCGACATCCCAACCCAGGCCCGCTTCGGTCTCGCCGGCGAAACCCGTGTAGAAGTCCACTTCGACGTTCGCGGGATCGCCTGGACCGAAGTCCACGTTGCTACCCCATGCACCGATGTACCAGCCGCTTTCGTGGCCGTAATCGATGCTCGCCTGGAGTGCCGGATCCTCTGCGGACTGGGTGATGCCACGGAACACATAGTCGTTCGTTGCCGTCACCGTCGCGGACACCTCCGCATTCGCGGCGCCGACGAAGCCCAACATGCCTAGCGCAGCCAGGACCCTAACATTTTGCATAGATCTCCCCTTGTGGTGAGAAAAGGACAAACGCCCGCAGGCGCAACTCTTGGATTTTGAACGTTTCGGCGGACAACTTCATGCCTGGAGGCAAAAAAGCCACATCCGCAGCCCGCTCTAAGAGATGCAGCAACCGTGCCAAGCGTGCAAAAACGGCCTACCTCGCCCAATCGCGCCATAACCCGCACCGCGACTCGCGTCTCGATGCATGGATTGATTGCGGGAGTATGCCGCATGACAGATCCGCGCCCCATATCAGGGCACGACCTGCGCACAGGTGCAATTCTGCGCCCCAAAGCGGGGCGGCGCGGCTGCGCTCGAGACTAGCGCGCCGGCGGCTCGTAGATGACGTAGAGCTTCGACATCGGTTCGAGCACCTCCCACGTGCCAGAGAAACCCGCCGGCATCACGAACGATGCACCAGGCCCGAATTCCCAATGCTTGCCGCCCTGACTTTCGATGCGAACGCGCCCTGACGTGATGTGGCAGAACTCGTGCTCGGAGTACGTCACGCGCCATCGTCCGGAAGTACTTTCCCAAATGCCCGCGAAGAAGCGCCCGCCGTCATCGCTGAAGAAATTCTTCGCTGTCGTCACTGGATCGCCCGCAAGCAGCCGCTCAGCTGGCGGTTTCGATTCGGAAACATCCGGCGCGATGCGCGAGAAGTCGACGACATCGATCGAAAGAATTTCGTCCATCTCGATGCTCGCAAGACACATGGAAGGGGCTCTACTGTAGGAGAGTGATCGGGGTGATGAAAGCGATGCGGATGAGAGAGCCGGCGCGGTCCGCGCGCCGGCTCTGCAGGCCTCACTCCGCTCGAGCGACCGCAACATCCGCGCTCGGCTGAATCGAGAGCGTGACGCGACGTTCCCATGCGTACGCCTCGAGATCGCCTTCCGGTGCCGTCGTCAGATCTTCACCGTGCGCCGAGAGCACGATCTGCTCTGGTGCGGCACCGCCATCCATCAACGCTTGACGCACGGCGTCCGCGCGCCGCATCGAGAGCTCGAGGTTCTTTTCAGCATCGCCTCGCGGATCGGCGAATCCGTGCAGTTGTATCTGGATCGTGTCGTGCTCGCCCAGCAAGCGACCGAGCTCGGCGAGCTTCACGATGGCTTGTGCGTCCAGCTCGGCTTGGCCGGTGCGGAACATGACATCGGCGTGAAGCCGCTGCGCAAGCTCATCGAACATCCGCTCACCGCTGCGCTCACTCGCTTTCGCAAGTGCAATGCGAGCATCGATCAGGTCCTGCTCCAGTGTCTGGGCTCGATACTCGAGCTCGTCCGCTCGCTTCTTCGCGCGGTTCGCGATGCCGATGTTGTCGCCAATGATGCCGCCCACCATGAAGCCGATGGCTGCACCGACCGGCCCACCGACCAGCGCGCCCGTCGCCGCGCCGGTGAGCCCACCCACGCCCTCCTCCTTCGTGAACTTGTTCTTCTCCGCCGCATGTGCGGCACCGCTCGTCAACGCAATCGCCACTGCGGCAATGAGAGATTTCTTGATCATGGTCGCGCTCCTCACTTCGCCTCGTCGTTGTAAGCGGGCGACGATCTACCCGTGGGAGACACGTTACGACTCGGATCGGGACGCAATCGCGCGCCCGTTATGGCGAGGTCAGGAAGGATTGTGGAGGAATGTGGCAGCGCCTCGGCGCCTGCAGAGATCAAGAATCCCTCGCTGAGCACGCAGAGATCGCAAAGGCGACGCCAATAGGCGTCGTCCCGCGAAGGCGGGGATCCATCTTAAGCTGAGAGAAAACGCGCTCGCAGAGGTGCGACGACGCAGAGATCTGAAACGAAGAAGAAAGTCTTCTCCTTCTTACCTCTGCGCCTCTGTGTCACTGCGAGAGTATTCTTGTTTTCGCGAAGATACGGATGGATCCCCGCCTCCGCGGGGACGACGCTCAACTCGCGTCGGCTATACGTGCTCTGCGAGATTTGTCTTCGAGGAGCGGGCTCTACAAGTTGCTGCAGAGATGCCCGCCGTCCACGACGATCGTCGTGCCGGTCATGTAGCGCGATGCATCCGAGGCAAGGAGCAAGAGCGGGCCTTCGAGATCTTCGAAGCGTCCGAGGCGGCGCTGAGGTATGCGTTTCAACATCGCCGCGCCCGCATCGCTCGCGAAGAAATCGCGGCTGATGTCCGTCAGGAAATAGCCGGGCGCGATGCCGTTCACCCGGATGCTGTAGCGCGCGAGCTCGAGCGCCATGTTCTTCGTGAGCTGATCGAGCGCGGCCTTCGACGCCGCATACGGCGTGATGTGCCCTGCCTGACGGAAGCTCAGGATCGACTGAATGTTGATGATGCTGCCGCCGCGCTTCGAATCGCGCATGCGTCGCGCGACGTGCGCGGACATCAGGAACGCGCCCTTCAGATTGACGTCGAGCACGTCATCCCAGTCCTGCGCCGTTTGCTCGAGTACCGGCTTCGTGATGCAGATGCCGGCGTTGTTGATTAGCACGTCGATCGGTCCGAGCGCCTGTTCGATCTCAGCGACCGCACTTGCGACCGAAGGCTCCTGACTCACGTCCAAGCGCGCGACTGCGGCCACGCCGCCGGTTGCCTTGATCTCGTTCGCGACCGTCTCCAGCGCCTCGATACGACGCGCCGTGAGTCCGACGTGTGCGCCAGCGCGGGACAGGACGCCAGCGAAGTGCCGGCCGAATCCGCTCGAAGCACCCGTGATGAGGGCGACCTTGCCGCGCAGGTCGAAAGGTGAGTTCATGGATCCCGTGCGATTTGGTGGCTAGGGTGGGACTCGAACCCACGACCTCGGCATTATGAGTGCCACGCTCTAACCAGCTGAGCTACCTAGCCTTTTTAGGTACCGAGCTCTGGAATTTGCCGGTTCGTCCGACCAGAGCCCCGAAAGGACGCGCATTGTCTTGGAACGGGGCGCGCGAGGCAAGCCGCCGTCCCGAGCAGACGTCACACGTTGAATCTAAAGTGCATCACGTCGCCCTCGCGTACGACGTACTCCTTACCTTCCAGGCGGAGCTTGCCCGCCTCCTTCGCGCCCTGCTCGCCCTTGTAGGCGATGAAGTCCTCGTACGCGATGACCTCCGCGCGAATGAACCCCTTTTCGAAGTCCGTATGGATGACGCCCGCGGCTTGCGGGGCGGTCGCGCCCACGCGCACCGTCCAGGCACGCACTTCCTTCACGCCGGCCGTGAAATAGGTCTGCAACCCGAGCAGTGCGTAGCCCGCGCGAATGACGCGATTGAGTCCGGGCTCATCGAGTCCGAGCTCTTTCAAGAACTCTTCCCGGTCGCCCTCGTCGAGCTGCGCGATCTCGGCTTCGATCGCAGCGCACACTGCCACGACTTGCGCGTTCTCGCTCTCCGCGAGTGCACGCACCGAATCGAGGTGCGGATTGTTCGTGAAGCCGCTCTCCGCGACGTTCGCCACGTACATGAGCGGCTTGAGCGTGATGAGATGAAGCTCCTGCAGGAGCTTTTGCTCCTCCGCATCCTTGATCAGCGAGCGCGCCGGCTTGCCGGCGTCGAGATGGTCACGCAGTTTCTTGAGCAACTCGCGCTGACGAATCGCATCCTTGTCGCCCGCCTTCGAGGCCTTCTCGGCGCGCTGCAGACCGCGCTCGACCGTATCGAGATCGGCGAGCGCGAGCTCGGTGTTGATCACTTCAATGTCATCGAGCGGCTTGATCTTGCCCGCGACGTGCACGACATCGTCGTCCTCGAAACAGCGCACGACGTGCGCGATCGCATCGGTTTCGCGAATGTGCGAGAGGAACTTGTTGCCGAGCCCTTCGCCCTTCGAAGCCCCCGCCACGAGACCGGCGATGTCGACGAACTCGACGGTCGCGGGGAGCACTCGCTCGGGCTTCACGATTTCGGCAAGTGCCTGCAAACGCGGATCCGGAACAGGCACAACGCCGACGTTCGGATCGATCGTGCAGAACGGATAGTTCTCCGCCGCGATCTGCGCGCGCGTGAGCGCGTTGAATAGCGTGGACTTGCCGACGTTCGGCAAGCCGACGATGCCGCATTTGATGCCCATGTCTTTATCTTTAAAGCGGTTAGCGGTTAGCGGTTGGCAGGAGAGGAGTCATTCGATGTCCGCGAAGCGATTTGGATTGCGCTCATAGTGGGATTGCCTATCAATTCGAGATCTGAACTAACGCTAACCGCCAACGGCTAACCGCTTCCTTTCCTGCCACCATGAAGCCCGTTCATCGCGCGCTCTGATCCGTGCTCGATGAACGTCGAAAGCGCACCGAGCGCGTCAGCGACGCTGGTCATGATCTTGTCTTCTTCCGCCGCCGGCGCGCGTCGCAGAACGTAATCGATGACCTGCGATCGGTCTCCCGGATGTCCAATACCGATGCGCAGCCGCCAGAAATCAGGACCGATGTGCGTAATCGTGTCGCGTAAACCGTTGTGACCGCCGTGGCCGCCGCCGAGCTTGAAGCGCGCTTCGCCAATCGGCAGGTCGAGCTCGTCGTGCGCGACGAGAATCTCCTGCGGCGGCAGCTTCATGTAGTCGCACACCGCGCGAATCGCGAGCCCGCTGCGATTCATATACGTCATCGGCTTGAGGAGCATGACCTCCTGGCCGCCGAGCTGCACGCGCGAGATATCGCCATGAAACCGCGTGTGACTGCGGAATCGCTGGCCGAGATTCGAGGCGAGCGCATCGACGAACCAGAAGCCCGCGTTGTGGCGGGTCAACAGGTGCTCCGGACCCGGATTGCCGAGCCCGACGATGAGTTTGAGGGGAGTGCCTGGCATAGGTCTGTAGAAAAGCAAAACGGCCGGCCGAAACGGCCGGCCGTTTCGCGCTCACCCAGATTACTTCTTGCCGCCTTCCTTCTTCGGAGCAGCGGCAGCCGCCGCTGCAGGCGCAGCCGCCCCCGCGGCCGGTGCCGCAGCAGCCGCTTCCGCCGCAGGCGCTTCGGCCTCCTCGGCACGCGGATGATGGATCGAAACGACCGCCTCGTCGCGACCGTGGATGAGGTCGATGACCTGCACGTTCTCCGGGAGCTTGAGGTCCGAGAGACGCTTCATCTCGTTGATCGACATTTCCGACAGATCCACTTCGATGTGCTCCGGCAGATCTCTCGGCAAGCAGCTCACTTCGACGTCGTTCAACAAGTGAGAAATGACGCCGCCCTGCGTCTTGACGCCCGGCGCGCTGCTGCCGCCGACGAAGCGCAGCGGAATTCGCATGCGAATCGGCTCATCGTCGAGCACGCGCTGCAGATCCAAGTGGAGGATTTGATTCTTGGCGGGATGGCGCTGAACGTCCTTGAGGACCGCAGCCTGCGTCTCGCCGTTGATCTTGATCGACAGAATCGTCGAGTAGAAACGATCGTTGACGAGCAGCGTCAACAGGTTCTGATGATCGAACAGAATCTGACGGGGATCTTCCTTCCCGCCATAAAGGATCGCCGGAACTTTCCCGGAACGACGCAGGCGGCGGCTCGCACCCTTCCCCTGCCCGCCATCCCGAGGATCGGCGACGATTTCGAAAGAGGTTTTCATGAATGACTCCAACTAAAGTGATGGAGGTGATGGACGTGATGGAAGTGATATAGGCAAGACGCCCATCGCACTTCCTCTCCAGCAACTCCGCAAATCGGAAACCGCTTCGCGACCAAAGCCGGCTCCCGCTTCCATGATGGCGTGACTTCAAGCGATGTGTGATTCGGCTTCAGGCCTACCTCACTTCCGCCGCTCTCATCACTTCCGTCACTAATCGATATACAACGAGCTCACGCTCTCTTCATCGCGAATGCGGCGCATCGTTTCCGCCAGCAAACCCGCGACAGTCAATTGCCGAATCTTCTCGCACCGCTTCGCTTCTTCGGAAAGCGGAATCGTGTCCGTCACGACGAGCTCATCGAGCTGCGATTTCGATAAGCGCTCCACGGCGGGGCCCGACAACACCGGATGAGTGATGTACGCGAGCACGCGCTTCGCGCCCGCCTTCTTGAGCGCCACGGCCGCATGACACAGTGTGCCCGCCGTATCGACGAGGTCATCGATCAGCACGCACGTCTTGCCCTGCACTTCGCCGATGATGTTCATCACCTCGGACTCGTTCGGGCGCGGACGGCGCTTGTCGATGATCGCGAGATCCGCATCGTCGAGCCGCTTCGCCATCGCTCGAGCGCGAACGACGCCGCCGACATCCGGCGACACCACGATCAAGTTCTCGTGCTTCTGCTTCCACACATCGCCGAGCAGCACCGGCGAGGCGTACACATTGTCGACCGGAATATCGAAAAAGCCCTGCACCTGGTCCGCGTGCAAGTCCACGGTCAACACGCGATCGACGCCGGCACTCGCGATCATGTTCGCGACGAGCTTCGCCGTGATCGGCACGCGCATCGCGCGCGGACGTCGATCCTGCCGCGCGTAGCCGAAGTAAGGAATGACAGCTGTGATCCGCGCGGCCGAGGCACGTCGGCACGCATCGACCATCACGAGCAATTCCATCAAGTGATCGTTTGCGGGCGGCGACGTCGGCTGCACGATGAACACGTCGCGCCCGCGCACGTTCTCGAGCAACTCGACGGTCGTCTCGGAATCGCTGAAGCGACTGACCGCTGCGCGCCCGAGCGGCACCATCAGGTGACGCGCGATATCGTGAGCGAGTTGCGGGTTTGCATTCCCCGTCAACACCGTCATCGTCGAACGATCGGCCGACATTTCAGCTCCGCTGATGGGCTGAAGGCTGGAGGCTGGAGGCTGGAGCAAGAATGTTCTCTAGCCCCAGTCTCCAGCCCCAAGTCTCCAGCCAATCTTAGTTGGCTGGGGCGGAAGGATTCGAACCTCCGAATGGCGGGATCAAAACCCGCTGCCTTACCACTTGGCGACGCCCCAATTCTCTCAATCAACCGCACGGCCGCAGCGTGCTCACCACCCACCTCAAGCTCCCGCCGACTCCTCGGCGAGACGATCGAGCAGTGGCGAGCGATTCAAACCGCGGACCACGAATCCTGTCCAACGCGCGGGCAACTGCGCTCGCACGGCGTGCGCAGTGTGCTCATCCGGCATCGATGCGAACACGCAAGCGCCTGTCCCGGTCAAGCGAGCCGAGCCAAAATTCCCTAGCCAATCAAGCGCTTCGGCGACCTCAGGATAGCGTCTGCGCACGGTGGAAGTGCAGTCATTGCGGCCACCCCCCGCGAGAAAGGCGCGTATTGTCATGACCGATGAATTACGTGTCAATTCAGGGGCCTGAAAGACCTCGACGGTGCTCACATTCGCTTGCGGTTTGACGACCAAATAGACGGCTTCTTCGAAGTCCTGCGGGGTGAGGCATTCCCCGACGCCCTCGACCCAGCTCGCTCGACCCCGAACGAAGATGGGGACGTCGGCGCCGAGCTCGAGCCCGAGCTCCGCGAGCGCATCGACGCTCAAATTCAGATTCCACAGTCGGTTCAGCGCGACCAAGACCGTTGCCGCATCCGAGCTGCCGCCGCCGAGGCCGGCCTGCATCGGCACACGCTTCGTGAGCGCGATGCTCACGCCCTCCTCCACCTGCGCGTGGGTCGCAAGCAGCCGGGCCGCGCGCACGACGAGGTCCCGTTCGGACGGAACAGCCTCCGGTCCCTCGATTCGTTCGATACGCTCATCGCGGCGGCGGAAGAACCGCAGCTCATCGTGAAGATCGATGAACTGCATGGCCGACTGAAGCAGGTGATATCCGTCGTCTCGTCGACCGACGATGTGTAAACAGAGATTGAGTTTCGCAGGCGCCGGCCATGGCTCGGGCGCGCCGAGCGATTCCTCACTCATCGTTCGAACGACCAGCGATCGACGACGATGCGCACGCGCGCATCACCGCTCGCGGCTTGGATACGCCTCGGTAGACGTGCGCCGCTGTCCTCATTCGCGCCCGAAGTGGCGTACTGGTATTCGATGCGCCAACCATCCTGCTCGAGCGTCGGCATCTCGCTTTCTCGATCCCCGATCCAGCGGTGCTCGCCCGGTGCAGGCAACCCGAGCATCCAGTAGCGCAGCTTCCCGGCCGGCACCGCCGTACCGAGACGGGCCTCGAGCTCGCGCCATGCACTTTCAGCTTGGAAGACCTGCCCGTCACCCGTTTCCACTTTGAGATCCGGCGCCACAGCGGAACCCGACATCTGCAAACGCACACTGCCGATTCCGATCGGACCGCGAATCTGCACGTTCGAGCGATCCTTGTTCTGCTCCCACGCGAACGAGCCCGATCCGCCATTGCCGGCCCCGGACACGCCGAGACGCCCACGGGCTTGCCAGTAAGTGAGCGCCGATAAGTCCTCCGGGAGTGCGCTGCCCGTTCGGCTCGGCGCACCGGCGCAGCCTACGAGCGCAAGGCACAGCACGATCGCAGCGATCGAAGGCAAACGCGCGCGGCTCGACCAATCCATCGGACTCACTTCGAATCGAGATCTTGCAGGTACGCTTTGAGCTTGTCGTTGTCGGGGTAGCGTTCGATCGCGCGCATCAGTGTGTCGCGCGCCTCGTCCTTACGCCCAAGGGCCTTGAGGACGGCCGCGGTGTGTGCGTCGATTTCTGGGTCGTTGATGCGGCGACTCGCGTGCTCTAGGTACTTCAACGCGTCCTCGTCGCGCTCCAGCCGATGCAAGGCCCAGCCCATGCTGTCGAGTACGGCGCCATTATCCGGCGTTTGCGCCAGCGCTCGCTCGATCAGCTCAAAGCCTTCGCGATGATGTCGCGTGCGATCGACGAGCGTGTAACCAAGCGCGTTCATCGCGACGGGGTCCTCGGGACGGCTCGCGACGATCTCGCGCAGCTCCTTGACCGCTTTGTCGACTTGATCGCTCGCCTCGAGGCGAAACACGCGCGCCAGTCGCAGGTCGACCGCATCCGGGTACTTCTCGAGCGCCGCATCCAGGATCGCGAGCGAGCCCTTCGCATCGCCTTCGTTCGCGAGCAGCGCCGACTTCGCCGCGATCGTCTCGATTCGATACTGCGGGCGTGTCGATGCGAAGTCGTCGAGATGCTTGAGGCCCTCTTCGACCCCTTGCTGGTCGGTCTTGATCCGGGCCGCGCGGCTTTGCGCCGCAATCGCAAACTCTCCGCTCGTCACGCGTCCGTAAAGCTGCAACGCGTCGTCCCAGGCTTGACGCGACTCGGCGATGGCACCGAGATAGAACAGCGATTCATAGACGAAGCGCCCGGTGGAGACGAGATTGCTGAAGCGCTTCGCCGCCGAATCGCGATTGCCCGTCTGAAATTCGATGTCCGCGAGCGCTCGCTCGACGATGAGCGCGGTGTCTTCCGAAGCCGCGAGCGCCGAGAGCTCCTTCTTGCCCTCTTCCTCGCGACCCACCTGGAACAGCATGAGCGCATATTCGAGGCGATGGGTGTTGCGATCGTCCTGCTTGAGCACGTCGCGCGCCGTCGCGAGCGCTTCGTCCGACTGCCCATTCATGAGCTGAGCCCGCGCGAGCAACAACCCGGCAGGTGCCCAATAAGGACCAAGCTCCCGCGCCTTCTGAGCATGCGTAAGCCCCAAGGCGAAGTTGTCCGACTGGAGCGCGGCCTGGGAGAGCGCGTAGTGGGCTTCCGTCAAGTTCGGATACTTTTCCACGAGCTTTTGCAGGACGGACGTGACCGCCGCCTCGGGCGCCTCGCCGGACAACTGCGGCAGCAGTGCTAAAAATCCAGCTTGCGGATTGATGTACGCGGTTTCGAGCAGCGTCCCCAAGTGCTCCGCTGCGGCGTCGAGCCTATAGAGATGAAGTGCAGCGAATGCCGCATAGCGTCGCGCCTCCTCATTCGTATGATTGAGTCGCAGCCAGCGATCCGCGGCTTGCTCGACGATGCTCCATTGGCGGTGCTCGTAAGCAATGCGCGTTGCCTGTTCGGCAAGCGCTTCGTCTTCGGCCGTCAACGCCGCGCGCAGGTATGCCTTGGAGGCCTCCAAGTACTCGCCGCGCTGTAAGGCAACCTCCGCCCCGAGCACGAGCGCGTTCGGATCCGCGGACGCGGTGTCCTCGTGGCTCGGCTTTTTACCGGAGCTCGCACAAGCGGCGAGCAGCACGCAAAGCACCGTAGCGCAGAGGCCGCGGGCGGTCGAAGTAGCGGGATTCATTGTGAAACCACTATAACAGGGAACCTTCCTACGCTTGTCATCCCGTTGACCTTCCCGGACAATCCCCCCGGCCGCGCAAGCACCTCGCATGCCATTCGTCGTCATTGGAATCAATCACCGCACCGCGCCCGTCGAGATCCGCGAGAAAGTCGTATTCGCGGAACACGATGTCGGCGAAGCGTTGCGGGAAATGACGACTCTGCCCAGCGTGCGTGAAGGCGTCATCGTCTCCACGTGCAATCGCACCGAATTATATTGTCTGACCGAGGACGGCGAGCCCCCGCTCGTTCAATGGCTGTCCAACTGGCACGATCTCGGTGCGCACGCGCTCGACATATCGAGCTCGGTGTATCAACTACAGGATTCTGCGGCAATCAAGCACGTGTTCTCGGTCGCCTGCGGCCTCGACTCGCTCGTGCTCGGGGAGCCGCAGATCCTCGGACAGCTGAAGACAGCCTATCGCCAGGCGCACGATGCGGGCGCTACCGGCCCCTATTTGAATCGCCTGATGCAAACGGCGTTCTCGGTCGCGAAACGCGTGCGCACCGAAACGCGCATCGGCGCGAACGCTGTCTCCGTCGCCTCCGCGGCGGTCGTCCTTGCGCGCACGGTCTTCGAAGGGTTCGAGAACCACACCGCTTTGCTCGTCGGTGCGGGCGAGACGATCGCGCTCGCCGCACGGCACCTGCATGCGAATGGCTTACGGCGGATCATCGTCGCGAACCGCAGCATAGAACGAGCTCAGGAGCTCGCAGCGGAGTTTGGCGGCTCAGCGATTGCGTTGGACGCGCTGCCATTGCACTTGGCGGACGCCGATATCGTGATCGCATCGACGGCGAGCCCCGTGCCCGTCGTGACATATGACGCCGTGCGGGCGGCGCTGCGCGCTCGTAAACGCAAGCCGATGTTCATGGTCGACATCGCCGTGCCGCGCGACATCGAAGCCGAAGTCGCGAAACTCAACGATATCTATCTATTCACGATCGACGATTTGCAGAACGTCGTGAACGAGAACCTCGAAGCGCGGCGGGAAGCGGCACGCGATGCGCTCGATCTGATCGCCACGAAGATCGAGCACTTCGAGCAGCAACTGAAGACGCTGGATGTCGCCCCGCTCATTCGAAAGATCCGCGCGAACGCGGACCACGTGCGCGCCCAGAGCGCCGCTCAAGCGCAACGAATGCTCGCTGCCGGACGCGATCCGAGAGAAGTCGTCGAGTTTCTCGCGACGACACTCACGAATCGCTTGATGCATGCACCGAGTCACCGCCTGCGCCAGGCTGCGGAGCACGGCGACGATGAGATCGTGCGCGCAGTACAATCCTTGTTCGGCGGTGAACGCGAGGATCTCGAGTCGCTCGGGTCGAACGACAACGAACCGGCGGCGCAGGACTTCGCACCTCCCGCCGATGCGGCCGCGAACGAGCGGTAGCTGTGCGGCAGGCACATGCCTGTCGCCTTCAATCTCCACGATTCCATGAAAGACTCCATTCAACGCAAACTGGATAAGCTCGCCGAGCGACACGAAGAGGTCAGCGCACTGCTCGCGGACCCGGACGTGATCGGGGACACGAACAAGTTCCGCGAGCTCTCGATGGAGTACTCGCGCCTCGAGCCGGTCGTGAGTCGCTATCGAGCGTTCCAGGACTTGGTCGCGGAGAGTGAGCAAGCCCGCGAGATGGCCGAGGGAGAGGACCCTGAGCTGCGCGACCTCGGGCGCGAGGAACTTGCGAGCTTGCGCGCGCGAATCGAGCGTGAATCGGAAGAGCTTGCGAAGCTCCTGCTGCCGAAGGACGAGCGCGACGAGAGCAATATCTATCTCGAAGTGCGTGCCGGCACTGGCGGCGACGAAGCGGCGATCTTCGCCGGCGATCTATTTCGCATGTATGCGCGGTATGCAGAGAATCAAGGATGGCGAGTGGAAGTGCTCTCGGAAAGCCCCGGCGAACATGGCGGCTACAAGGAGATCATCAGTCGCATCGTGGGGCGCGGCGCGTTCTCGCACTTCAAGTTCGAGTCGGGCACGCATCGCGTACAGCGCGTGCCGGCGACGGAAGCGCAAGGACGTATCCATACATCCGCCTGCACGGTCGCGATCCTTCCCGAGCTCGATGAGATCGAAACGGTCGAGCTCAATCCTGCGGAGCTGCGCATCGACACGTTCCGCGCATCCGGCGCGGGCGGCCAGCACGTCAACAAAACGGACTCCGCGATCCGTATTACGCACATTCCGACCGGCATCGTCGTGGAGTGCCAAGACGAACGCTCGCAACACAAGAATCGCTCGCGCGCGATGTCGCTGCTCAAGGCGCGCTTGATGGCATCGGAGCAAGAGAAGCGCGACCGCGCGGAGGCGCAATCGCGCAAGCTGCAGGTCGGCTCGGGCGATCGCTCGGAGCGGATCCGCACGTACAACTTCCCGCAGGGGCGCGTCACCGATCACCGGATCAATCTGACGCTCTACAAGCTCGCCGACGTCATGGACGGCAAGCTCCAGGATCTCATCGATCCGCTCCAGCAAGAGTTTCAGGCGGAAGAGCTCGCGCGAATTACGGAATAGTCACGCCAGCCCATCTCCCGCAGGGAGACACTCCGTTGATCGCGCGGACTTACTTCGCGCCGAGCGCCTGATCGAGATCTGCGATCAAGTCGTCCGCATCTTCGATGCCGACCGACAAGCGAATCAGTGCATCGTCGATCCCGAGCGCCGCGCGTTTATCTGCGGGAATCGACGCGTGCGTCATGAGTCCTGGGTGGTCGACGAGGCTTTCGACGCCGCCGAGGCTTTCCGCGATCGTGAAGATCTGCAGCTTCTCGAGGAAGGCGCGCGCTTCGTTCAGACCGCCCTTCACGAAGAAGGTCACGATGCCGCTGAAGCCGTTCTTCATCTGACGCTTCGCGAGCGCGTGCTGCGGATGACTTTCGAGACCCGGGTATAGCACGCGCGCCACGCGCGAATCGCGCTCGAGCCAGTGCGCGATGGCAAGCGCGTTCTCGCTGCACTGACGCATGCGCAGGGCAAGCGTCTTCAATCCGCGCAGCGCCAAGAAGCTGTCGAACGGACCGCCGATCCCACCGATCGCGTTCTGAAGGAAGCCGATCTTGTCCGCGAGCTCGGCATTCGCGGTGGCCGCCGCGCCGCCGATCATGTCGGAGTGACCGTTCAGATATTTCGTCGCCGAATGCATCACGATGTCAGCACCGAGATCGAGCGGACGCTGCACCCACGGACTCGCGAACGTGTTGTCGACGACGGTCAGGATGTTGCGCTTGCGCGCGACCTCCGCCACTTCCGCGATATCGACGAGACGCAGCGTCGGGTTCGTCGGCGTTTCAATCCAGATCAGTTTCGTGTTCGGTCGGATCTGAGCTTCGAGCGCCGCGCGGTTCGACAGATCGACGAAGCTGATATCGAGATTCGCGGTCCGGCGCCGCACACGCTCGAACAGGCGAAACGTCCCGCCATACAAATCTTCCATCGCGATGATATGACTGCCCGCATCCAGCAATTCGAGCAGGGTGCTCGTCGCCGCCATGCCTGACGCGAATGCAAAGCCGCGCACGCCACCTTCGAGGGCCGCGATACAGCGCTCGTACGCCCCGCGCGTCGGATTATTCGTGCGCGAGTAGTCGTAGCCCTTATGAACGCCCGGGCTCGATTGTGCGTACGTCGAGGTCGTGTAGATCGGCGGCATGACCGCGCCCGTCGAAGGGTCAGGCGCCTGACCGGCGTGGATGCATTGAGTCGCGAACTTGAGTTGGGAGGCTTTTGGATGAGTCATGGGATCTTTGGGCTCGCAGCGTTGGCCGACGTCGAGGACGTGTAGACGCGTCGGCGTGTAGACGTTGGAGGGATCATGCCCGTCCAGGCATCTGCACGTCTACACGTCCAGGCGCTACATCTGTCTTCTCAGATAGTTCAGCACATCGGAGCGAGTGATGAGACCGAGGAAACGATCGCCGTCCATCACCGCCGCAGACGAACGCACTTCGAGCATCGCGACGAGATTGTTGACCGACACATCCTTGTCGACTCTGAGAAACGTTACGGTCATCGCATTACGGACCGGCTCCTTGAAGCGCTCCGGGCGCCCGAACGCGAATCGCAGGATGTCATCCTCCGTCACGACACCGATCAGCTCATCGCCATCCATCACGGGCAACTGCGAGAAGCCGGCATTGCGCAGCCGATTGTGCGCCGTGGTCAGCGCATCGTTTGGACCTACCGTGATGGTCGCGCGCTCGCCGTGCGGTCGCCCGATGAGATCGCGCAGATCGCCGAAACGCTCGCGCTCGATAAACCCTTGATCCTCCATCCAGAAGTCATTGAACAACTTCGACAGGTAGCGAGCTCCGGTATCGCACGCGAGTGTCACGACGCGCTTGGGTTGCTTTTGCTCGCGGCAAAAACGCAATGCGGCCGCGAGCAACGTGCCCGTCGAAGAGCCCGCGAGCACGCCTTCCTTCTGAAGCAACTCGCGCCCGATAGAGAACGACTCTGCGTCAGAGATGCTGTACGCGCGCTTGGTCAACGAGAAGTCGCAGATCGAAGGAATGAAGTCTTCGCCGATGCCTTCGACGAGCCACGATCCCTTCTCCGTCATCTGTCCCGTTGCGATGTACTCAGCGAGAATCGAGCCCTGCGGATCGGCCAGCACGAGCTCGACGTGGGGTGCATGTTTCTTGAAGTACGCAGCGAGTCCCGCAATCGTGCCGCTCGAGCCGACGCCGACGACGACCGCATCGAGCTTGCCGTCCATCTGCTCCCAAATCTCAGGCGCGGTCGTGAGCTCGTGCGCCCTGGGATTGTCCGGATTCGCGAACTGATTGATGAAGTAAGCACCCGAGCGTTTCGCAATCGCAGCGCCGAGATCCTGGTAATACTCGGGATGACCCTTGCCCACGTCCGATCGAGTGAGCACGACTTCCGCGCCGAGCGCGCGCAAGTTGAAGATCTTCTCCTGGCTCATCTTGTCTGGCATCACGAGCACCATACGGTATCCCTTCTGCGCGGCGACGAGCGCGAGCCCGAGGCCGGTATTGCCCGCGGTCGCTTCGACGATCGTCGAGCCCGGCTTGAGCTCGCCGCGTTTCTCTGCCTCTTCGATCATCGAGAGTCCGATGCGATCCTTGATCGAGCCGCCCGGATTGAGCGACTCGAGTTTCAAGAACAATTCGCACACACCGACATTGAAGCGCTGCAGGCGCAACATCGGCGTGCGACCGATCATTTCGAGGATGTTGGAGTAGACGTGCATCGAAGCTCCCGACATTGCTGGTCCAGAGGCAAGTTGGCTACTGGCCAGAGTCGCGCCGGCGCGCGACAATTGCGCCTCACTGTGTTCGACCGCGCGGCGCGATAACGGGTGCGGCAGCACCTGTGTCTATTCGCTAGCCGCTTCTTCCATCGCATTCTACCGGACGCGTTCCATTCGATGCCTGCCGTTCATCCCGCACAAACGATCTCAGACGCACTGCATACTGCTACCGTGATGCTCGAACGGATCTCGGAATCGCCGCGGCTCGACGCGGAGCTGCTGCTCGAGTACGTAACGGGTGCACCGCGCGCGAGTTTCCGCGCTTCGCCGGAAAAAGAGTTGCCGACGAAAGCCGGCTGGTCTTTTCAGCAACTGGTCAAGCGCCGGATGCAAGGTGAACCCGTTGCATACATTCTTGGACAACAAGAGTTTTGGTCGCTTCTTTTCGAGGTCACAGCCGCGGTGCTGATCCCGCGACCCGAGACGGAGCTGCTCGTCGAGCGCGCACTCGAATATCTCCCTCGCGAGGCGTCGGCGCGCGTCCTCGACCTGGGAACGGGCAGTGGAGCGATCGCGATTGCGATCGCGAACGAGCGTCCGAACGTGCGCGTGAACGCGGTTGATCAATCGGCCGAAGCGCTCGATGTTGCCGTTCGCAACGCCGCACGCCTGCAAATACACAACGTGAAATTCTCACACGGCGACTGGTTCGGTCCGCTGAAAGGCGAGCGATTCGACGTGATCGTCGCGAATCCACCCTACATCGCCGCGGACGATTCCGATCTGCATCCTCAAGTGCGCAAACACGAGCCGCTCGCCGCGCTCATTGCCGGCCCGACAGGACTGGAAGCGCTCGATCACATCGTCAAGAGCGCGCCCGACTACCTCGTCCCGGGGGGGCGTCTGCTTCTCGAGCATGGCTGGCAACAGGGCGCCGCGGTCCGGAACCTGCTTGTGCGCAGGGGGTTTACTCACGTACGCTCGCACGCCGATTTAGCCGGTCACGAGCGAGTCACTGAAGGCGTGCTCTGAAGCGGTGGCGGTTAGCGGTTAGACTTGAATCGCCGCTGAGCCCTAGTCGCGCCGTCGCACGAATCTTCGACCCGCAGATGCCTACTCTCCCTTTGTCATTACGATCTAACTGCTAACTGCTAACCGCTCCAAGAGGCGCCATGCTGCAATTCAAGACATCCAAAGGCACGTTCACGGTGCAACTGTTCGACAAGCAGGCACCGATCACGGTCGAGAACTTCCTGCGCTATGCGGACGAAGGCTTCTTCGACGGCACGATTTTTCATCGTGTGATTGCTGGCTTCATGATCCAAGGCGGCGGACTGACGCCGGACATGAAGAACAAGCGCGGCCACGAGCCGATCAAGAACGAGGCGACGAACGGCCTCAAGAACAAGCGCGGTACGTTGTCGATGGCGCGGACGAACGACATCAACAGCGCAACGTCGCAGTTCTTCATCAACGTCGCGGACAACGACTTCCTCGATCACAAGCCGGGCAACTATGGCTACGCGGTGTTCGGCCGCATCGATTCCGGCATGGATGTCGTCGACGCGATCGCCGGCGTGAAGACCGGCAACAAGGCTGGCCATCAGGACGTGCCGGTCGAAACCATCGTGATCGAATCCGTGACGCGAATCGAGAAGAAGGACGAGTAGCGCGACCCGTTAGGCAGTATGGCGAAGACTCATCGAGGTCTATTCGCACGCTGCGCGCGTTTCGTTCTTTGGACGATCCTCATCTGGATCGGGCTCAGCATGGGGCTCGTCCTCGCGCTGCGCTGGCTCGATCCACCGACGAGCGCGTTCATGCTCCGCGAGCGCGTGCAGACCGATACGCCTATTCGTCATCGGTGGGTGGAGTGGGACGCCATCTCGGCCCACGCGAAGGTGGCGGTGATCGCGGCGGAAGACCAGCGATTCCCTGAGCACTCGGGCTTCGATCTCGAATCGATCAATGACGCGCTCGAGGACATCGAGCGCGGCCGCCGCGTCCGCGGCGCGAGCACGATCTCGCAGCAGGTCGCGAAGAATCTGTTCTTGTGGCCGGGTCAGAGCTGGCTGCGAAAGGGGCTCGAAGCGTACTTCACCGTTTTGATCGAGCTACTGTGGTCGAAGCCGCGCATTCTCGAGGTGTACCTGAACATCGCGGAGTTCGGACGCGGCATCTACGGCGTCGGCGCGGCGAGCGATGCGTTCTTCAATAAGTCGCCCGCGAAGCTCACCGCTCAAGAATCCGCCCTCCTCGCCGCGGTGCTGCCGAGCCCCAAGCGCATGCGCGTAAACGCACCCTCCCCGTACATGCGCTCGCGCCAAGAATGGATTCAGAACCAAATGCGCGCCCTTGGAGGCCCGGGGTTGTTGCAGCAACTCGAATGAAGATAGTCATGCAGTGACGCAGTGATAGGAAAAAAGAAAGATCTTTCTAGTTCTTATCTCTGCGCCACTGCACCTCTGCGAGATAATTCTTCATCACGCTGCGATTACCACCGACGTGCTCATTTACTACGGCGCGCGGCTCTCGAGATCGATCCCCAGACCTAAACCCTCACCACTCGCTGATCGATCGCACCGAAGATGCTTTGCCCTCTCGCGTCCAGCATCTCGATGCGCACGCGGTCGCCGAACTTCAGGAACGGCGTGATCGGCTTTCCCTGTTCCAGCTGTTCGAGCATGCGGCGTTCCGCGATGCACGCAGAGCCGAGCGAGCGGTCGTAATTCGAGACCGTGCCTGACCCCACGATCGTGCCGGCGCGCGCGTTGCGCGTTTTCGTGATGTGCTCCAACAGGCGTGCGAAATCGAACGTCATATCCACACCCGCATTCGGGCGCCCGAACGGCTCATCATTGATGTGCACCACGAGCGGCAGACGCACGACGCAGTCATGCCACGCATCGCCGAGCTCGTCCGGCGTGATCGCGACAGGCGAGAATGCCGTCGCCGGCTTCGATTGATAGAACCCGAAACCCTTCGCCAGCTCCCCAGGAATCAAATTGCGCAGCGACCAATCGTTCACGAGCATGACCAGCTTGATGTGCTCGCGCGCGTGCGCCTTCGTCGTTCCCATCGGCACGTCATCGGTGATGACCGCCACTTCGCCTTCCAAGTCGATCCCGAACTCCTCGCTCGGGATCCGCACATCGCTGCAAGGGCCGAGAAAATCGTCGGAGCCGCCTTGATACACGAGCGGATCGGTCCAGAAGCTGCTCGGCATCTCCGCGCCGCGCGCTTTGCGCACGAGCTCGACGTGGTTCACGTACGCAGAGCCATCCACCCAGTGGTAGGCGCGCGGCAACGGTGCCGCGACTTCGGTCGGATCGAAGCGAAAAATCGCCTCGCCGCTGACGGCATAACCGCCGTTCAATGCGTCGGACACCCGCATGAGTGCCTCGGACACGCGCGACCAATCATCGAGCGCTTCCTGCAAGGTGCGCGCGACATCGGGCACCGCAACGGCGCTGGACAAATCGCGACTCACGACGATCAGCTGACCGTCACGTGCCGCGGTTCTCAAGGTGGCGAGTTTCACTCCTTCCAGCTCTCCACGTATCCGTCCCACTCCACCGACTTTGCGGCTTCCGCGATCTCGAGGCCGTCGCGCGCATCGATCATCACCGCGTACTCATTGGTGGCGGGCTTCGATTGAACGAGCATGTTCTTCAGCGCCTTCGGATGCGGACCATGCGTGAAGCCGCATGGATGCAGCGTCATCATCCCCGGCGCGATGTTGTCGCGAGAGAAGAAATCGCCCGCGTGATAGAAGATCACCTCATCGTAGTCGTCGTTGTTGTGAAAGAACGGCACTTTGATCGCACCGGGATCGGTTTCGAACGGTCGCGGCACGAACGTGCAGACGACGAACCGCTCGCCGACGAACGTCGTGTGCGCCGACGGCGGGAGGTGATAGCGGTGGCTCATCACCGGGCGAATGTCCTTCACATTGATGCGCACGACGGATAGATCGCCATGCCAACCGACCGCATCCAGCGGATTGAACGGATAGGTGACGACGGAGATCGCGTTCTTGCGCTTCACGCGCACCTGCCACTGTCGCTTGTCCTGTTGTGCGAGAAATGCCGCATCGATCTTCGGCACGTCGAGCATCGCCGGATCGAAGATCGCGTGACCACCGAGCACTCCTTTGTCCGGCAAAGAATAGGAGCCGTTCACGGCTTCGATCAGCAACGCCGACATCGGATGCATCACGCTGATCCGCCACATCGTGCCGCGAGGAATGACCACGTAATCGCCGGCGACGAGACTGAGATGCCCATAGTCGCAGTAGAGCTCGCCGTGCCCCTCGTGCACGAACAATAGATCATCGCCGTCCGCATTGCGCACGAGATGATTCATCGGCGCGGACGCATTCCAGAACCGCACCCGCACGTGCGCGTTGTGCAACAGTTCGGCGGCCTGCCACGGCGATGTATGGGCCTTCGCGATTCGATTCAGATCGAATGCATGCGGCCGCAAGGGCCCTTCGAACGAGACCCACCCAGTCGGTGGATGCTTGTGATGAAAGAAGGCCGCGGGACCGAAGAAGCCCTCCTTGCTGATCTCCCGTTCGTACGTACCCTCGGGCAAGTCCGCATGCGCTTGACGAGAGGCGATGCCTTCGACGCGAGGAAGGGAGATGGGGCGTTTCATAACGGTGACCGGTGCACGGCGGACCTTTCTGGTGAACAGCGGACGGCGGACGGCGGACGGTGAAAGACGAAGAGAAGATATCTAGTGAGTGCCGCGAGGCCTCTGGCACTGTCCGCCGTCCGCCGTCCGCCGCTCACCATCTTAGAGGACTCCTCTTCGAATTTGATCGAGCTCGATCGATTCGAACAGCGCCTTGAAGTTGCCTTCGCCGAAACCTTCGTTGCCTTTGCGCTGAATGATTTCGAAGAAGATCGGTCCGATAACGTTCTGCGTGAAGATCTGAAGCAGAAGGCCTTCGCCCTTCTCCGGATTGCCATCGATGAGGACGCGTCGCTTGCGCAACTCTTCGAGCTTCTCGCTGTGTCCCGGCACACGCGCATCGATACCTTCGTAGTAAGTATCGGGCGTGTCCTGAAACTGCACGCCTTGATTGCGCAGCACGTCGACGGTTCTGAAAATGTCGTCCGTGCCGAGCGCGATGTGCTGAATGCCCTCGCCGTGGTATTCGCGCAAGTACTCCTCGATCTGCGACTTATCGTCCTGCGATTCGTTGATCGGGATTCGAATGCGCCCGCACGGGCTCGTCATCGCACGACTGAACAAGCCGGTCTTCTGGCCTTCGATATCGAAATAGCGAATCTCGCGAAAGTTGAACAGCTTCTCGTAGAAGCCCGCCCACTTACTCATGTTGCCGCGGGATACGTTGTGCGTCAGATGATCGATGCAGGTGAGCCCGGCTGGCGTCGCCGATGGCGTCGAACGAACCGGCACGAAGTCGACATCGTAGATCGTGCGCTCACCGTAGCGATCGACCAAGTAAATGAGACTGCCGCCGATACCTTCGATCGCCGGGATGTGGAGCTCCATCGGGCCGACGGACGTCTCGACCGGTTTTGCGCCGAGCTCGATACAGCGGCGATAGGCGTGTGCCGCGTCCTTCACGCGGAACGCCATCGCGCAAGCCGACGGACCGTGCGCCTGCGCGAACCGCTGACCGAAGCTGCCCGGCTCCGCGTTGATAATGAAGTTGATATCTCCCTGCCGATGCAGCGTCACGTTCTTACTACGATGACGTGCGGTCGCAGGAAATCCGAGGCGCTCGAACAACGTGCGAAGCAACTCGGGATCGGGCGCGGTGTACTCGACGAATTCGAATCCATCTGTACCGGCGGGATTGTCGTGTGCCGTCGCGTGAGGATTTGGACGGCCTGCTCGTGGGCTGTTCGCGTTCATGCGCGTCTCCGCAAGGGTACGTCGTTGATCACACATTGCGTTGCCACATTGCATACGCAACTTCGGCCCTCAGACTTCGGGGGTGAACAACGAGCGAGTCAATGGTTACAATTGAAACTATCGTACCAGGTTCCGTCAAGCGAAGACCCTGCATGCCCTCAACGGCCCGTGCCTCCACACGAACCTCAGACAAGCTTCATCTGGATCGCTTCGTCCCGTATCGCCTGTCCGTGCTCTCGAACATCGTGAGCATGAGCATCGCGCAAGCGTACGAGCGCGAGTTTGGCCTTACCATTCCCGAGTGGCGCGTCATTGCAGTCCTCGCGCGCTATCCGAATCTGTCCGCGATCGAAGTCGCGGAGCGCACCGCGATGGACAAGGTCGCGGTCAGCCGAGCGGTGCAGAGCCTGCTCGGATCCCGGCGCCTCGTGCGCACTTATGACAAGGGCGATCGCAGACGCTCGATGCTGCGGCTGTCCGCATCGGGCCGCGCTGTATACACGCGGATCGCACCGCTTGCGCTCGGCTACGAACGGAAGCTATTGAACGCCCTGAGCGCGAGCGACCGGCGCGCATTGAACCGCCTCATCGGCAGGCTCATGGAACGGGCACGTCTCCTCGATCATCTGGATGGGAACGGCTCATGAACGACCGCAATACCCTAGACGAATTCTTTGGCGAGCTCTCGACACACGCCGACGCGGGTGACGACGTTCGCTATAATCCGCGGCGCGTTGAAACCGGCCCAGCCGGGCAAGGAGATTCCGGAGTGAGAACAGTGGCCGAGTTTCAGATCAAGTATCGTCAGATCCTCGATCCGGCCGGTCGCGTTCACGGTGAGCTCCCCGATTTCGCGCAAGACGACGCCGAGCTCCTGAAGATGTACGGGGCGATGCTTCGCGCACGCGTCTTCGACGGCAAGGCCGTCAACCTGCAACGCACGGGCAAGCTCGGGACCTACGCCCCCTGCCTCGGCCAGGAGGCCACGCATGTTGGCGTCGGCGCAGCGCTGCGCCCGGAGGACAGCCTCGCGATCGTCTATCGCGAGATCGGCACGATGTTCTGGCGCGGCGTGCGAATGCTCGACGTCCTGCTCTACTGGGGCGGGGACGAGCGCGGCAACAACTTCGCCGGCCCTGCTCACGATTTTCCCTGGTGCGTGCCCATCGCGACCCAAACGCTGCATGCCGCGGGTTCCGCGATGGCGTTCAAAATCCGGCACGAGCCGCGCTGCGCGCTTGCCTATATCGGCGATGGCGGCACCTCTGAAGGCACCTTCTACGAAGCCATCAACCTCGCGGGCGCCAAGCATCTGCCGATCGTCTTCGTGATCGTCAACAACAAATGGGCGATTTCGGTCCCCATCGAAGAGCAGACTGCAGCGCAAACGCTCGCGCAGAAAGCGATCGCCGCCGGCATCCCCGGCGTTCAAGTCGACGGCAACGACGTGTTCGCGGTACGCGACACGATCGGCAAAGCGCTCGAGAATGCACGCTCGGGCGGCGGCCCGATGGTCGTCGAAGCGCTGAGCTATCGATTGAGCGACCACACCACGGCCGACGATGCGACCCGATATCGTTCCAACGAGGAAGTGCAAGAAGCGTGGAAAGTCGAGCCTCTCGTGCGCATGCGCGCGTACTTGCAGTCCCGCGGCATTCTCGATGAGGCGCGCGAGCAAGCGATGAAGGCGGAGTACGCCGCCGAAGTGGAAGCCGCCGTCAAAGAATATCTCGCGACGCCCAAGCAGCCGGTCGAATCGATGTTCGACTCTCTCTACGCCAATCCGCCGCGCTACATCGAAGACCAGAAGGCGATCGCGAAACGCTACGCGGGGACTGGAAGACCCTCGCACTGAGGTTAGGCTCTAGGCTCTAGCTGTAGGCTGTTGCCAGGAACGGGAAGCAGCCTGCCTCGCACAGACCGCTACCACATAACAATTTTCGGAAATGCAGTTGAACACGATCTTCGAAGCTCTCATCTCTGGCTGCAGCCTACCGCCTACAGCCCACAGCCTCGCTCGGGACGGGCGCGCGTAGCCATGCCGAAGATCACGATGATCGAGGCGATTGCGATGGCGCAAGCGTGGGAGTTGGACCACGATCCGAGCGTCGTCGTCCTCGGCGAAGACGTGGGCAAGAGCGGCGGCGTGTTTCGCGCGACGCAAGGGCTGTTCGAGCGCTTCGGCAGCGAGCGCGTTCAAGACACGCCGCTCGCCGAGAACATGATCGCCGGCATGTGCGTCGGTATGGCGGCGCAAGGCATGCGGCCCGTCGCAGAGATCCAGTTCATGGGTTTTCTGTACCCCGCGATCGATCAGATCGTGAATCACATGAGCCGCTTGCGTCATCGCACACGCGGGCGCATGAGCTGTCCGGTCGTGCTACGCATGCCGCACGGCGGCGGCATCCACGCGCCCGAGCATCACTCCGAATCGGTCGAAGCGATGATCGCGCACGTGCCCGGTATCCGCGTCGTCTGCCCTTCATCGCCGGCTCGAGCGTACGGCTTGCTGCTCGCTTCGATTCGCGATCCCGACCCGGTCGTGTTCCTCGAGCCGTCGCGTATATATAGGTATGCGAAGCAGGAGGTCGCCGACGACGGCACCGCTCTGCCGCTCGATGTGTGCTACATCCTGCGCGAAGGCGAGGACGTAACGGTCGTGACGTGGGGCGCGATGGTCGTCGACGTGCTGAAGGCAGCGGACCAGCTCGCCGCGCAGAACATCAGCATGGAAGTCATCGATCTCGCCACGGTGAGCCCGATCGATTTCGATACGATTCTCGACTCCGTGGCCAAGACCGGTCGGCTCGTCGTGGTGCATGAGGCCGCACGCAACTGCGGCGTCGGCGCGGAGATCGCCGCGACCGTCGCGGAGCACGGTCTTTTCGATTTGATCGCTCCGATTCAGCGTGTCACCGGTTTCGATACCGTGATGCCGCTTTATCGGCTCGAAAACGAATACATCCCCAGTGTTCCAAGAATCATCGACGCCGTGAAGGCGACGATGGAACACGGTTGATGGTTGATAGCAGAGGCGCGCGTAATGACGACGTTCAATCTCCCCGATCTCGGTGAAGGCCTGCCTGAGGCCGAGATCGTCGCGTGGCACGTCAAAGAAGGCGACTCGGTCACCGTCGATCAGCCGATGTTGTCGGTCGAGACGGCGAAAGCGGTCGTCGACGTGCCGAGCCCCTACACCGGACGCATCGTCAAGTTCCACGCGCAACCCGGCGACACGGTGGAGACGGGCAAACCGCTCGTGGAGTTCGAGCTCGAGGGCGGCACGGCCGCGCAACCTTCCGGCTCTTCTAGCTCCAGCCCCCAGCCTCCCGCCTCCAGCCCAGCTCAAGGCATGGTCGTCGGTCACATGGAAAGCACCGACGAAGAGCTCGTCGATCGCGCAGTCACGGGCGGCACCCGCCGCAGCACGCGCGAGCGCGTGCGCGCAGCGCCGGCGGTTCGCATGCTCGCGAAACGACTCGGCGTGCAACTCGCTGCGTGCCGCGCGACCGGTCGACACGGGCTCGTCACGGTCGATGACGTTCTGGCCGTCGCGAATCTCGCCACCAAGGGACGCGCGAGCTCCCCGAGCGTGCCGGGACTCACGGACGCCGACCGCCTGCGCGGACCGCGCAAGGCGATGTCTACGAGCATGTCACTATCGCGCGATGAGATCGCGATGTGCACGATCTTCGACGATGCCGACATCGAAGGTTGGCAGGAGCGCCGCGACTTCACCGTGCGGCTGATCCGCGCGATCGTCGCAGCCACGAAAGTGGAACCCGGCTTGAACGCGCTGTTCGATCCCGCGGGCCCGTCGAAGAAGATCATGGAGCAGGTTCATCTTGCGATCGCAGTCGATACACCGGAAGGCCTCATCGTGCCCGTGATCCGTGATGCCGGCAGCCGGTCGGCCGCGCAATTGCGGGAGGCGCTGAACGATCTCAAGGAACGCACTCGCATGCGAACCGTCACGCCTGATGAGATGCGCGACTACACGTTCACGCTGTCGAACTTCGGCACGATGGCGGGCCGCTATGCGACCCCGCTCGTCGTCCCGCCGACCGTCGCGATCCTCGGCGCCGGCAAGCTCCAGCGGGATGTCGTCGCGGGCGAGACGGGCCCCGAGATTCACACTCGCATTCCGTTGTCGCTCACGTTCGATCATCGCTGCATCACCGGCGGCGAAGCCTGCCGCTTCCTGGGTGCAGTGATCGCGGATCTGGCATTGGCGACATGAACAGCATCCCGGCGGCGCGCCAAAAGCTGATCGAGCGCATCGTCGACGCTGCCCGTACGCACAAGCATCGTAGCGATCCGCTCCCACCGCAGACGTTCGTTCGACAATACTTCCGCGGCGTCGCCGAGGAGGACTTGAATGCCTACCCCAGCGCGGAGCTTGCAAGCGCCGCGCTCGCGCACCTGCGCGCGGCCCGCCAGCGCAAGCGCAATCAACCGATCGTGCGCGTCTTCAACGCCGAAGAAGCGCGCGACGGATGGACGTCGAAGCACACGATCGTCGAAGTCACGATCGACGATATGCCGTTTCTGGTCGACTCCCTCGGCATCGTGCTGAACGATCAGGATCTGACGATTCACCTCATGATCCATCCCGTGCTCACCGTGCGCCGCGACCGCGGCGGTCGGCTCGTTGAGCTTGCGGGTGATGCCGAAGGCTCTGGTCAGGCACGGGAATCGTGGCAACACGTGCAGATCGATCGCATCGAGGATCCCGCACGGCTCGATGAACTTCGTCGCAAGATTCTGCGAACGTTCGATGACGTGCGCGTTGCGGTGAAAGATTGGCCGCTCATGCGCGAGCGTGCGCTCGAAATCGCGGCGGAGCTGCCCTCGCAAGGGTTGCCGGTGGCGCGACACGAAACTCAGGAAGCGAAGGAACTGCTCGAGTGGATCGCCAACAACCATTTCACGTTTCTCGGCTATCGCGAGTACCGTTTGAAGCGAGGTCGTACGGAAGATCGCGCCGAACCCATTTTGGAAACGGGCCTCGGATTGTTGCGGCCTCGTAGGCGACGAGCGCAGCCCGCGGTGCTCAAGGGCGACTTGCGCGATCACGCGCGCGCGCCCGAGCTGCTGACGATCACGAAGGCGAATTCCAAGTCGACCGTGCATCGCGCGACCTACCTCGACTACATCGGTATCAAGAGCTTCGATAGCTCGGGCCGCGTCACGGGAGAGCGGCGGTTCTTGGGTCTCTTCACGTCCGGCGTCTATCACCGTAGTCCGCGCGAGATTCCGCTGCTCAAGGAGAAGATTCAGCGGGTCATCGACCACTTCAACCTCGACCCCGCCAGTCACGACGCGAAGGCGCTCGTGCACGTTCTCGAGACGTATCCACGCGACGAGCTCTTCCAGGCGAGCACGTCCGATCTGATTCGGATCGTGCGCGGCGTCGTGAACCTCTACGAGCGACGCCGCGTGCGCGTGTTCTTGCGGCGCGATGTCTTTGCCCGCTTCTACTCGGCGCTGATTTACGTACCGCGCGATCGATACAACACGCAGGTGCGCGAGAGATTGGAGAGCGTCATTCGCGAGGCGCTGCACGCGACCGCCCTCGAGTCGCAAGTCCAGATCTCGGAGTCCGCACTCGCGCGCGTTCACATCATCGTGCGGCTACCCGAAAGCGGCGGCCCTCGTATCGATGTCGCTGCACTCGAGGAGCGCATCGCCGACACCGTGCGCACCTGGGACGATCGATTGCGCGATGCGCTGATCGAAGAGTACGGCGAGTTCGAGGGACGCACGATCTCCGATCGCTATCGCGATGCGTTCCCTGCCGCCTACGAGGCGGAAGTGCCGGCCGAAGAAGCGATCGCGGACCTACGCGAGCTCGATCGTGTCGTCGAAGACTCGAGCTATGTCGGCCTTCGACTCATCGCGCGCCGCAAGAGCAGCACGGCGTTCCTGCGCCTCTTCCGTGCAGGCGCGGCGATTCCGCTGTCGCAAGTGCTCCCGATCCTCGAGAACTTGGGATTCTTCGTCATCAGCGAACGACCGTATCTCGTCAGCGCGCCAAACGCTGGTGAAATCTGGATCACGACGTATGAGATGCAGCGCGCCGACGGACAGCCTGTCGAAGCTTCGCTCGAGGCGCGCTTCAACGAAGCGTTCAAAGCGGTGTTGAGCGGCGAAGCCGAGAATGACCGCTTCAATCGGCTCGTCGTACTCACGCCGCTTCGCTGGCGTCAGGCGATGATTCTGCGCGCGTACTGCCGCTACATCCTGCAGACGAGCTCGACGTTCAGTCAGTCCTATATGGAACAGGTGCTCGGCGCGAATCCAAAGATCGCCGCAATCCTGTTTCGCTTATTCGAATCGCAATTCGATCCTTCGTTCAAAGCCATTCGTCGCGATGCGCGGGCGATGCGCGCGAAGCAAGATCTCGCCGCGGCGCTCGATGGCGTGAAGAGCCTCGACGAGGACCGTATCCTGCGAAGGTTCGCCTCCCTCATCCAAGCGACACTGCGCACGAACTACTACCAGAGCGACGCGGACGGCCGGCCGAAGACATACGTTTCGATCAAGCTCGATCCGCGCAGCATCGCCGAGCTTCCGCAGCCGAAGCCCGCGTTCGAGATCTTCGTCTACTCACCGCGCGTCGAAGGCGTCCACTTGCGGATGGGACACGTCGCGCGCGGCGGCCTGCGCTGGTCGGACCGACGCGAAGACTTCCGCACGGAAGTGCTCGGTCTCATGAAGGCGCAGAACGTGAAGAACACGCTCATCGTGCCCGTCGGCGCGAAGGGCGGATTCGTACCGAAGCGCTTACCGACGGGCGCGAGCCGCGAGGAGATCCAGCGCGAAGGCGTCGAGTGCTATCGCACGTTCATTCGCGCGCTGCTCGATGTCACGGACAACATCGTCGACGGCCGAGTCAAGCCGCCGCCGCAGGTCGTGCGGCGCGACGGGGACGATGCCTATCTCGTCGTCGCAGCCGACAAGGGCACTGCGACGTTCTCCGATATCGCGAACGCCATCGCGGCCGAGTACGGCTTCTGGCTCGGAGATGCCTTTGCCTCCGGCGGCTCCGCCGGTTACGACCACAAGAAGATGGGCATCACTGCTCGCGGCGCGTGGGAGTGCGTGAAGCGCCACTTCCGCGAGATCGGGATCGATACGCAAGCTCAAGCGTTCACTGCGATCGGCATCGGCGACATGTCCGGTGACGTGTTCGGCAACGGAATGCTTCGCTCGCAGCACATGAAGCTTCTCGGCGCCTTCAACCACCAGCATATCTTCTTGGATCCGAACCCCGATCCGAAGAAGAGCTTCAAAGAGCGCGAGCGCCTGTTCAAGCTGCCGCGCTCCACATGGGAAGACTACGATCCCAAGCTCATCTCGAAGGGCGGCGGCGTGTTCTCGCGCAGCGCGAAGACGATCAAACTGTCGCCGCAAGCGCGCGCAATGCTCGGCCTCGACCGCGATACCCTCTCGCCGATCGAGCTCATTCGTGCGCTCTTGTGCATGCCGGTCGATCTCTTATGGAACGGCGGGATCGGCACGTACGTGAAGGCGAGCGATGAGACGAGTGCCGACGTCGGCGATCGCGCGAACGACGCAGTGCGCGTGGACGGGCGCGATCTTCGCTGCAAGATCGTCGGCGAAGGCGGCAATCTGGGATTCTCGCAGCGCGGGCGCATCGAGTACGCGCTCAACGGCGGGCGCATCAACACCGACTTCGTCGACAACTCGGGCGGTGTCGATTGCTCGGATCACGAAGTCAACATCAAGATCCTTCTCAACACTGCGCTCCAACGCCGCAACCTGACGCTCGCCCGCCGCAACAAAATGCTCGTGGGTATGACGGAGGACGTCGCGGCGCTCGTTTTGCGCGACAACTATCTGCAAAGCCAGGCGATCTCGACCCTGGAGCTGCGCGCGAAGGCCGACCTGTTCGAGCACGCGCACACGATTCGCTCCCTCGAGCTCTCGGGGCATCTCGATCGCGCGTTGGAGTTCCTCCCTTCGAGCGAGACGATCGAAGATCGTCATCGTGCCGGCCAAGGCCTCACACGCCCCGAGCTCGCCGTGCTGCTCGCCTACGGAAAGATGACGCTGTACTCGCGCCTCATCGACTCCGACGTGCCCGAGGATCCCTACTTGAGCCAGGAGCTCGAGCGCTACTTCCCCGCGCTGATCGAGCGCCACTTCGCGCCTTTGTTGAAGCAGCATCGACTGCGCCGCGAGATTATCGCCACCGCGACGACGAATAGCATCGTCAACCGCATGGGCCCCACATTCGCGCGACGCGTGCAGGAAGACACGGGGGCGAACGCAGCAAGCGTCGTGCGCGCATATGCAATCGCCCGCGAAGCGTTCGAGATGCGCAAGACGTGGGCTGACATCGAGGCGCTCGACAACCGCATCGCCGCCACCACGCAGTACGACATGATGCACGAGGCGGCGCGCCTGCTCCGATTCGGCACGTATTGGCTCCTGCGTCACCAGGCGGACTCGCTCAACATCGACGCGCAGGTGCAGCGCTTCCGTCGCGGATTGACGGAGCTCGACGATGCGATCCCGCGCGTGCTGTCCGGCGCCGACCTCGCCGCGTACGAGACGCGTTTCGATCACTATCGCTCGGCCGACGTTCCCGAGGCGCTCTGCAACCGGATGGCCACCTTGAATGCGCTGCGCTCTGGTTTGGATCTCGTCGCGATTGCGGAACGAACGCGCCTGCAGATCGACCGCGCCGCGATCATCTACTTCGGCGTGGGCACCGCCCTTTCGCTCGATTGGCTGCGAGAGCAGATCGAGGTCCTGGGCGTCGAAGGTCATTGGCAGGCGGTCGCTCGAACGACCTTGCGCGACAGCGTGTACGAGCTGCAACGCGCGCTCTGCCTTCAAGTGCTGAAGGACGCCCGCCGAGGCTCCGTGAACGACCTCCTGGACGCATGGCTCGCGACACGCAAGACCGCAATCGACGCTGTCCGCCAGACGATGAACGACATGCGCTCCCTACCCGAGATGGATTTCGCGACGCTGTCGGTTGCCGTACAAGCGATCCGGCGGATCGCCGACGTCGGCGTGGGTTGACGGTGCGACCTGGGGGCTGCTGAAAAGCCCCACGTCTGGTATAACGCCGGTCCCGTTCCGGCGGTCAACCGTCAACTGTAAACAGTCAACTTACCTATGCCCGGCAAACTCGTACTCATCCGTCACGGACAAAGCGAATGGAACCTTCAGAACCTGTTCACGGGTTGGGTCGACGTCGACTTGACCGAACAAGGTCGCAACGAGGCACGTGAGGCCGGACGGCTGCTCAAGCAAGAAGGCTTCGAGTTCGATCTCGTCTTCACGTCCGTACTGAAGCGGGCGATTCGCACGATGTGGATCATCCTCGATGAGATGGATCTCATGTGGCTGCCCGTCGAGCGCAGCTGGCGGCTCAACGAACGCCATTACGGCGCGCTGCAGGGCCTCGACAAGGCGCAGACCGTCGAGAAGCACGGCGCGGAGCAGGTCAAGATTTGGCGTCGTAGCTACGACATTCCGCCTCCGGCGCTCACGCTCGACGACAAGCGCCACCCGCGCTTCGAACGCCGCTACAAGAACGTCGATCCGAACGATCTGCCGTCGACGGAATCGCTCAAGACGACGCTCGATCGTGTGCTGCCGTATTGGAACAGCCGTCTCGCGCCCGAGCTCAAGGCGGGCCGCAACGTGCTCGTCGTGGCGCACGGCAACAGCCTGCGCGCGCTCGTGAAGATGCTCGACGGCATGTCGGACGCGGACATCGTGGAGTTCAACATCCCGACCGGCGTGCCGATCCAGTACGAGCTCGACGACAACTTGAAACCGCGCGCCCCGCGCAGGTTCCTGGGCGATCCGGCTGCGATCGCCGCGGCTGCGGAAGCCGTCGCGAAGCAAACCGAAAAGAAGTGATTCAAGGCGGGCCGACCTTGTAGGTCGGAATTTATTCCGACCAAGAGCGCGTTGCGCGGGAAGTGTCGGAATAAAATTCCGACCTACAGGGACCTACTCCTCTGGCGCGACGGTCACTTTGATGCCGTCCAGCTTCTCGGTAAATGGAATCTGGCACGATAGCC
>JBIQKP010000130.1:0-7230 GCA_044506405.1 Lysobacterales bacterium
CCATGCGACTTCGTCCTACAGTCGCCTGTGGCTTCCCGCGGCATTACGTCGCGCTTTGTCTGCAGCCACGAACGCTAGATGTCACGAACAGCACAAGTGAGCGCAAGCCGTCAGCTGGCAAGCTGCTTTTTGTTCGTCTTGCTGCTGGCGACTCAAGCCGCATCTGCGAGCCCGACCGATCTGGTCGGGAAAGCCGCCACCGATTTCGCGCTGCGCTCTCTCAAGCAAGAGAACATCCGATTGTCCGAGCAACTCGGCGAAGTGGTTCTCATCAATTTCTGGGCAACTTGGTGCGGGCCTTGTCGTCAGGAGATGCCGCTCCTCGACGAGATCTATTTGAAGTACCGTCGCGCGGGCCTCGTATTGCTCAGTATCAACATCGACGAGGACACCGACCGCGCTACCGAGATGGCTGAGACGCTTGGCGTGTCCTATCCCGTGCTGATGGACACTCGCAACGACGTCGCCAAAGCGTACGACATCGGCACGATGCCACTCACCGTATTGATCGACCGCGAAGGCACGATCCGATACGTCTCGGAAGGCTACAAGCCGGGCTACGAACGTCGCTACACCGAGAAGTTGAGAGAGTTGTTGAACGAATAAGCTCGCACGAGTCACTGAACCGCATCGGGGATTTGGATACTCACATGTTGCGCAAGTTGATTGCACTTTCGGCTTGGGTCTTGCTCGCACCGGCGTTCGCGCAAGAAGTGCCTACGATGGCGTCGAGCGATGCCGCACCCACCGAAGATTTCAAGAGCCTGGATCAGGAGGTTCAGGCACTGAAGAAAGAAGTGCTCGATCTCAATCGCGAGTTGTTCGTTCTCGAAGAAGAGCTGCTCTTCCCAGCGAACACGCAAGTTGCGGTCTTTATCTCGATGGATGTCGGTGAGTTCTTCGCACTCGACTCGGTCACGCTGAAGCTCGACAACAAAGAAGTCGCAAACTACCTCTACACGGAGCGCGAGGCCGAAGCGCTCCTTAAAGGTGGCGTGCACCGCGTGTACGTCGGCAATCTGAAAGCAGGGGAGCACGAGCTGATCGCGCTGTTCACCGGCAAAGGGCCGCACGTGCGCGACTATCGTCGCGGCGCGACGGTGAAGCTGGAAAAAGGAGTAGGCGCGAAGTACATCGAGCTCAAGATCAGCGATCGGGCCTCGAAGGCGCAGCCGGAATTCGTCGTCAAGCAGTGGGAGTGACGATGACGGCTGGAGGCTGGAAGCTGGAGGCTGGAACGAGAAGCGTGCGTCGTCGCGCGCGTTCCAGGTACGCCTCGTTTCTGACGCTGGCATGCGCGCTGACGGCGATGCCCAACGCGTCGTACGCGAAGGAAGCGCGCGTCGAGAAGCCGCTCGTCGGAACCCCGCAGGTGGTGAAAGATCTGCATTGGGGCGATGTACTCTTCTACTTCTATCAGGGTGAGTATTTGCCGGCGCTCACGCGCCTCGGCGCCTCGCAAGATTTCGATCGTCTGACGCACCACACGCTGGAAGCCGAATTGCTCAAGGGTGGGCTCTACCTCTCCTTGGGTCAGCACGAGCAAGCGGGGCGCATCTTCAAGGCGCTACTGAACGACAACGTGCCGCTCGATGTGCGCAACCGCGCCTGGTTCTATCTCGCTAAGGTTTGGTATCAGAGAAATTATCTCGACCAAGCGGCCGGCGCGTTGGCCTCCATACACGGTGCGCTCCCCGGAGAGCTCGAGCCCGAGCGCCACCTGCTCGAGGCGCAAGTCTTGATGTATCTGAATCGCTATGACGACGCGATTCGTGTGCTCGAACGCTGGCAACCGGTCGGCAGCGGCATCGATGTCTGGTCGTCGTACGCTCGCTTCAATATCGGTGTTGCCCTCGTGCGCCAGAAACGCGTTGAGGATGCAGCCAAGCTCCTCGACGCCGTCGGGCAGATCGCGACACCCACCGAGGAGCTTGCCGCGCTCCGCGACAAATCCAACCTCGCGCTCGGCTACGCATGGCTTAACGCGGACCGAGCCGACGATGCCAAGGCCGTCCTTCAGCGCGTCCGCTTGCAGGGCCCTCAATCGAACAAGGCGCTGCTCGGTGTGGGCTGGGCAGACTCGGCCGAGAAGCGATTCACGAAAGCGCTCGTTCCATGGCTCGAGCTGCGCGGTCGCAATTTGCTCGACGCGGCCGTTCAAGAATCCTATCTCGCCGTGCCGTATGCCTATGCGCAGCTCGAAGCGGAAGGACAGGCGGCGGAGCAGTACATGCTTGCTGTGACCGCCTTTGCAGAGGAAGAGGAGCGTATCGACCAATCGATCGAAGCCATTCGCAATGGTCGTCTGCTGGACGCGATCGTTGCGAACGATCAGGGTGAGCGCGCGGGATGGTACTGGCAGCTCACGAACCTGCCCGATGCGCCTGAAACGCGCTATCTCTATCACCTTCTTGCGACGCATGAGTTTCAGGAAGGCCTCAAGAATTATCGCGACCTGCGCATCATGCAGCGCAACCTTGCGACCTGGGCGCTGAGCGTCGAAGCGTTCGAAAGCATGGTCGATACGCGACGCAAGGCTTACGAAGAGCGGTTGCCAGCGCTCGAGCAGACCTTGGGCAGCGTCGATCTCGACGCATTGGAAGCACGCAAGAACGAGCTCGAATCGCGCGTCGCCGCGGTCGAGCGCGAGAGCGATGTGGTGGGGCTCGCGACAGCCCGAGAGCTCGAGCAGTGGCGCAAGGTGGAGCGTATCGAGAGCGTGCTCGCACGGGCCGATCAGAGCGACCCGCTCGTCGAGGAGATGCGTGAGAAGGCACGTCTGCTTCGCGGCACGCTGCTCTGGGACTTCAACGCAAGTTATAAAGCACGCTTGTGGCGCGCTCGGAAAGAATTGCGTGAGCTCGAAGTAGCCTATCGCGAAGCGCGTCGCCGATGGGTGCTCGTAGAGCGCGCGCGTGAAGAGTATCCTGCTCGGACCGAAGCGTTCGCGCAGCGAGTGGCGGGGCTTCAGCCGCGCATCGAAGGACTGAGCGCACGACTCGCCATTACCGCGGAGGCGCAGAACCGTTATCTCGCCTCGATCGCGATTCGCGAGCTCGAATCGCAGAAGGAGCGGCTTGCCGCGTACTCTTTGCAGGCTCGCTTCGCGCTCGCTTCGATCTATGACCGCGCGGCGAGCGGCTCGAAGGGAGGCGCAGAATGACGCGCACGCCTCGACGTCCACCCTGCATGCGGGGCGCACCGAGCGGTTGGCGCCTGCGTAGCGCTGTTGCGCTCGTCTGCGCAGGTCTCACGTTCGTTGGGCAGCCGGCATTCGCAGATCAGCGAGGCAAGACCGGGACGATCAAGGATCTAGAGGATCGTGAGGTCCAGGTCACGCGCGATCCGCCGACGGACGTGAAACCGCAACAGGCGATCGAGCAGTATCGTCGCTTCCTAGAGCTTCAATCCACCGATGTACGCATGCGTGCCGAGGCGATGCGAAGGCTTGGCGACTTGCAGCTCGAAGTGGATGAGGGCGCGCGAGCATCGGGCGGCGAGACGTTCAGCGGCTTGGAAGTCAAGGAAGCGATCACGCTGTACGAAGGACTGCTCGCAGCGCATCCGGACTACGAGAAGAATGATGCCGTCCTCTACCAGCTCTCGAGGGCGTACGAGGTCGAAGCGCAGCCAGAAAAGGCGCTGCACGTTCTCGATCGACTCGTAGAGCAGTTTCCGCAGAGCACTTGGTTCACCGAGTCGCAATTTCGACGCGGCGAGATCTTGTTCAGCATGGGGCGGTATCGCGACGCCGATCGTGCCTATGCTGCGGTCGTCGCTGCGGGACCAAGCTCGGGTTTTTATGAGCAGGGTCTCTACAAGCACGGATGGTCGCTCTTCAAACAGAGCTTAGGCGAGGAGAGCGTCACTTCATTCCTGACGCTGCTCGATCGCGTCTTGATCGCGAACGGAAAAGTTCGGCAGCCGGATTCGTTGTCTCGGCCAGAACGCGAGTTGACGGATGATGCGTTGCGGGCAATTGCAATCACGTTCTCCGACCTAGATGGGCCCGAGTCGCTCGATGCGATGCTGAAGCGCCGCGGAGATCCACTCTACGCGCATCGGCTCTACGAAGCCCTCGGCGATCTCTATATCGAGAAGGAGCGCTACCAGGATGCGGCGCTTGCGTACGAAGCCTTCGCGAAGCGCCGACCGGACGATCGGTTCGCGCCGTCGCTGCAGATGCGCACGATCGAGGCGTACCAGAAGGGCGGGTTTGCATCGCTGGTGTTAGAAGGCAAGCAAGCGTTCGTTGAGCGATACGCGTTCGGATCTGCGTTCTGGCAGCAGCGCACCGTTGAAGACGCGCCGGAAGTTGCTGCGCAGCTCAAATCCACGCAGAAGGATTTGGCGGAGTACTACCACGCGCAGGCGCAGAAGGAGAAAAAGCCGGAAGACTACGCGGCCGCCGCGCGTTGGTATCGCGCGATGCTCGACTCTTTCCCGCAGGATTCAGAAGCGCCGGCGACACGTTATCTACTCGCCGAGGTGTTATTCGAATCGGAGCGATTCGCCGAGGCCGCCAAGGAATACGAGCGCACCGCGTATGACTATCCCTTGCATGCGAAGTCAGCGGCAGCGGCCTACGCTGCTCTGATCGCGTACGACAAGCACGAGCCCACGATCTCCGGCGAATCGAAGGCGCTGTGGCACCGGCAAGGCATCGAGAGCTCGCTCATGTTCGCGACGAGCTTCCCAGAACATCCGGAATCGGCGCGCGTGCTGACGAAGGCGGACGAGGAGCTCTTCGCGCTCAATGAATTCGATCGCGTCATCGAGGTGTCGCAACAGATCCTGGAGCGCAATCCGCCGGTCGATGTCAAATACCAGCGTACCGCGGCGACGCTGCTGGCTCACTCGCTGTTCGATCGAGGTCGCTTCCAGGACGCGGAATCGGCTTACGTGCGCGCCCAGGCTTTCTTGGCCGCCAACGACCCCGACCGGTCGGCCATCGAGGAACGCATCGCGGCATCGATCTACAAGCAAGCTGAAGCGAAGCAGCTCTCCGGCGATGCGACAGGCGCCGTCGATGACTTCTTGCGCGTCGGTGTGCTCGCGCCCAATGCGAAGGTGCGCGCCAATGCGGAATTCGACGCGGCCAGCATCCTCGTGCAGAACAAGCAGTGGGACCGCGCAGCGGTGGTGCTCGAAAATTTCCGGCGCAGCCATCCGAATCACGAGCTTGCCCCAGAGGTCACTCGATCGCTCGCGGTCGCATACTTGGAAACGGGTCGCTCTTTGGAAGCGGCGTCGGAATTCGAACGGATCGCAGGGCGCGAGGACGAACCGGCCGACGTGCGTAGGGCCGCGCTCTGGCAGGCTGCAGAGCTTTACGAGAAATCTGCCTCGCCGACGAACGCCGCTCGTACTTACGCGAGCTATGTGAAGCAATATCCCGCGCCGCTCGATGCGGCGATGGACGCACGGCAGAAACTCGCCGATATGGCGAAGGCCCAGAACGACTCTCGCGGGCGCGCGCAGTGGATAGTCGCAATCATCGAAGCAGACAAAGCGGCCGGCGCTGCGCGTACGGACCGCAGCAAGTACCTCGCTGCAAAGGCCACCTTGGAGACCGCAGAGCCGCACGTCGCCGTGTTCAACGCAGTCAAGCTCGTCGCGCCGCTCGACCGATCGCTGAAAACGAAACGCAGCGCGATGGAAAAGGTGCTCGCGATCTACAGTCAAGCGCTCGACTATGGTGTTGCCGAAGTCACGACTGCGGCGACGTTCGGCACCGCGGAGCTTTACCGTAACCTAGGCGTTGACCTCCTTGCCTCCGAGCGCCCGAAAGGACTGGATGCAGAAGCGCTGGAGCAGTACGACGTGCTGCTCGAAGAGCAGGCGTTCCCGTTCGAAGAGAAAGCGATTGAGTTGCACGAGGCGAACGCGCGTCGTGCGAGCGAAGGCGTTTACGACGAATGGGTTCAGCGTAGCTTCGACGTGTTGGCGAAATTGGTGCCCGCACGCTACGCCCGTAGTGAAATCGGTGAAGACTATGCGCCCTCGCTCCAGTAAGTCTCGCCGAGCCTTAGAGCCTGCGCTTGCGCGCCTCGAGGCACAGCACCGTGCGAGTTTCGGCACGCACACCACTTGCTTATCGGCGGTGTTGCTCAGCGTGCTTCTCAGCGCCTGCGGCTCTGCTCCTCCAAGCTCGGACGCGGCCGCAACGAAAGTCGATCGAAGTGCGCAAGCTCGAGAAGAAGGACAGGTTGCTGGCGGGGAGGCGATACACGAGGCACTTCCGCCACAAGCGGTGCAGCGCTTCGACGCCGCGGTCGTACATATGAATGCAGGTGATCTCGCAGCGGCGGAGCAAGCCTTCCGCGCGCTCGCATCCGAGTATCCGGCTTATTCCGGTCCACTCGTGAACTTGGGCATTCTCGCGGCGAGAGCGGGCAAGCTCGAAGAGGCGGAGAAGACGCTCAAGCAAGCGACCGAACGCAACGCGCAGAACGCTGCCGCGTTCAACGAGCTCGGGATCGTTTACCGCAAGCTCGGCCGCTTCGAAGAGGCGAAGAAGGCGTATCAACAAGCCGTACAAGTTGATCCGAACTACGCGAATGCCTATTTGAACCTTGGTGTGCTGTGCGATTTGTACTTGCAGCAACCCGAGCGAGCCCTCGAAGCGTACGAGCGTTATCTCGAGCTCAACCCGTCGGCTGACGCAAGAGTGACTTCGTGGGTCACAGAGCTCCGCAAGCGCGTGGGCAGCGGCGAGCAACCTGCCGCCGGAGGCTAAAGACATGGCATCGAAAACTTCCGCCTTCTTGTTGATGGCTCTCAGTGTTCTGCCGGCAGCGTATGCGGCCGAGCCGACGGAGGGTCCAGCCGTCGTCACGAGCCCAGCCGCGGCGCCGCCATCGCAGGCAGCCGAAGGTGAAGGCGTATCGCCGAACGAAGCGCCTCGCCAAGTGATTCGAGGTGCCAACGCGGATCGCCTCGAGCTCGACACCACTGTCGTGACAGGCAATCGCGAGCTGCCGAAAGTGCTCTACATCGTGCCGTGGAAGAAGGCCGATCTCGGCGACTTGCCTGCACAGCCATTCAATACGTTGCTAGACGAGGTGCTCACGCCCGTCGATCGTGACGTTTTTCGTCGGGAAGTGACGTATTTCGAAACGGTGACCGAAGGTGCAGACGCGACGCAGTCGACATCTCGGCCGCAGCAATGAAGAGCATTATGTCTGTCCGTGAGTGAACGAGTTTCGGAGGAAGCATGTACTCGTCGAT
>JBIQKP010000131.1:0-7074 GCA_044506405.1 Lysobacterales bacterium
GGCGGCCAAGCCGACGTGCGCGACATGAGCGGCGTGTGGAAGAACCTGACCGACAACGTCAACTCGATGGCGAGCAATCTCACGGGTCAGGTGCGAAACATCGCCGAGGTCGCGACCGCGATCGCGCGTGGCGACCTCTCTCGCAAGATTACGGTCGATGTGCGCGGCGAAATCCTGCAGCTCAAAGAAACGATCAACACCATGGTCGACCAGCTCAATAGCTTTGCCGCCGAGGTGACGCGCGTTGCGCGCGAAGTCGGCACGGAAGGCAAGCTCGGCGGCCAGGCGATCGTGCCGGGTGTCGCGGGAACGTGGAAAGACCTCACCGATAACGTGAACTCGATGGCGAGCAATCTCACGGGTCAGGTGCGAAACATCGCGGAAGTGTCGACCGCGATCGCGCGTGGTGACTTGTCTCGCAAGATCACCGTGGATGTGAAGGGCGAGATCCTGCAGCTCAAGGAAACCATCAATACGATGGTCGATCAGCTCAACGGCTTCGCGGCAGAGGTGACGCGCGTTGCGCGCGAGGTCGGTACCGAAGGAAAACTCGGTGGCCAGGCGCAAGTGCCGGGTGTCGCGGGTACCTGGAAAGATCTTACCGACAACGTGAATACGATGGCGGACAACCTCACTAACCAGGTGCGCGGCATCGTGAAAGTCGTGACTGCAGTCGCCAATGGCGATCTGCGTCAGCGCCTCACGGTGGAATCGAAAGGTGAGGTCGCGGCGCTCGCGGATACGATCAACAGCATGACCGTAACGCTCGCCACGTTCGCCGAACAGGTGACGAGCGTCGCGCGTGAGGTCGGTGTCGAAGGCCGGCTCGGCGGTCAGGCGAACGTGCCTGGTGCGGCCGGCACGTGGAAAGACCTCACTGCGAACGTCAACTTGCTTGCGGCGAATCTCACGACGCAAGTGCGCGCGATCGCCGAAGTTGCGACCGCCGTGACGAAGGGCGATCTCACCCGCTCGATCCAAGTCGATGCGCGCGGCGAAGTGTCCGACCTCAAGGACAACATCAACGCGATGATCGGCAACTTGCGCGCGACGACGGATCGCAATACGGAGCAGGACTGGCTGAAGACCAATCTCGCGAAGTTCAGCCGCATGATGCAAGGTCAGCGCGACCTCATGACGGTCGGGCACATGCTGCTCACGGAGCTCGCGCCGCTCGTCAACGCGCAGCAAGGCATCATGTATGTGATGGATGAGGACGAAGAAGGTCCGTGCCTCAAGCAGCTCTCCGCGTACGCGGATTCGAACGAAGACGCCGAGCCGCGTCGCTATGCGCTGTACGAGGGAATCGTCGGTCAGTGCGGCGCGGACGGGCGGCGCATCCTGATGAGCGACATTCCGGCCGATGCGATTCACGTACGCGGCGGCTTGATCTCGGCGCGAGCGCGCAACGTGATCGCGTTGCCGGTCCTATACGAAGGCCAGGTGAAAGCTGTGATCGAGCTCGCCTCGATGCACGAGTTCACGAACTCGCATGTCGCGTTCCTCGAGCAGCTCACGGGCAGCATCGGCGTCGTGCTCAATACGATCGAAGCGACGATGCGGACCGAGCGCTTGCTCATGCAGTCGCAAGAGCTTGCGGGCGAACTGCAAACGCAACAGAAGGAGCTGCAGCAGACGAACGACGAGCTTGCGAACAAGGCACGCTTGCTCGCCGAGCAGAATGCCGAAGTCGAGCGCAAGAACCAGCAGATCGAGCTTGCGCGCCGGGCGCTCGAAGAGAAGGCCGCGGAGCTTGCCTTGACCTCGAGGTACAAATCCGAGTTCTTGGCGAACATGTCCCATGAGCTGCGCACGCCGCTCAACAGCATTCTCATTCTGGGTCAGCAGTTGGCGGAGAACGCCGATCAGAACCTGTCGCCAAAGCAGGTCGAGTTCGCGAAAACGATCCATAGTGCGGGCACGGACCTGCTCAACCTCATCAGCGACATTCTCGATCTGTCGAAGATCGAATCGGGCACCGTCACGGTGGAATCCGAAGATCTGCTCTTTACGCATTTGCGAGAGTCGATCGAGCGCAACTTCCGTCACGAGGCCGATGCTCGCAAGCTTGCCTTCACGACGGAGCTCGATCCGCAGCTCGGCCGCTATATGTCGACGGATTCGAAGCGGCTGATGCAGGTCCTCAAGAACCTGCTCTCGAACGCGTTCAAGTTCACGGCGCAAGGCGGCGTGCGTCTCGATGTGAAGTACGCGAAAGGCGGCTGGACACCGGATCACCCGGTGTTGTCGCAGGCGCCGGCCGTCGTCGAGTTCTCGGTCACGGACACGGGCATCGGCATCGCACCGGAGAAGCAGAGAATCATCTTCGAGGCCTTTCAACAGGCGGACGCCGGTACGGCGCGCAAATACGGCGGCACCGGCTTAGGTCTTGCGATCAGTCGAGAGTTGGCGCAATTGCTCGGCGGTGAGCTGCGTCTCACGAGTACGCCTGGCGTCGGCAGCACGTTCACGTTGTATCTGCCGTTGACGTACGTCGGTTCCGCGTATCGCCGCAGAGCGCCGCGTGAGACGGCGGATACGAAGGCCGCGAGCTCGTATCAGCCGGCGCTCGCAGTACCGCGCGCCGACGATCTCGCGGACGACCGCAATGACCTCGCGTCCGAGGATCGTGTGTTGCTGATCGTCGATGACGATCCGCACTACGGCCGCGTCTTGCTCAATCTCGCGAGGGACAGTGGCTTCAAAGGCATCGTCGCGAAGACGGGCGCTGAAGGTTTGTCGCTCGCTCGGAAGTATCGACCGACGGCCATTTCGCTGGACGTGTTCTTGCCCGACATGCTTGGGTGGACGGTGCTCAATCATCTCAAGCAAGACCCGACGACGCGCCACATCCCGGTGCAGATCCTCACGGTCGAGGAAGAGCGGCAGTACGGGCTCGAGCGCGGTGCGTTCGCATTCATGAATAAGCCCGCCACGACCGAGGGGCTGCAGCAGGCGCTCGAACGCATCAAGGTGTTCGCCTCGACGAAGATTCGCGAGCTGCTCGTCGTCGAGGACGACCCGAGCGAGCAGATGAGCATCGCGGAGCTCATCGGTTTCGATGATGTGAAGATCACCGCCGTCGGCAGCGGCTCGGAAGCGCTCGATGCGATGCGCGAGAAGGCGTTCGACTGCGTCGTGCTCGACCTTCGCCTGCCCGACATCTCCGGGTTCGATCTGCTCAGCGAGATTCAGAAGGATGAGAATCTGCGCGAAACGCCGATCGTCGTGTTCACGGGGCGCGATCTCACGGAGGCGGAGGAGATGGAGCTCAGGCGTAAGGCGAAAAGCATCGTGCTCAAGGGGGTGCGCTCGCCGGAGCGCTTGCTGGACGAGACGGCGCTCTTCTTGCATCGCACGGTCACGGACCTGCCGCCTGCGAAACAACGGATGATCGAAACCCTCCACAAAAGCGACGAGCCGCTCGAAAGCCGCAAAGTGTTGGTCGTCGACGACGACATCCGAAACATTTTCGCGCTCAACAGCGTACTAGAGCGACACAAGATGGAGGTGGTGACTGCGACGAACGGTCATGACGCGATCAAGATTCTCGAGCAGATGGACGATCTGTCCCTGGTGCTCATGGACGTCATGATGCCGGAGATGGACGGCTACGAAACGATGCGTCAGATTCGCGCGAACCCGAAGTTCCGAATGTTGCCGATCATCGCGCTCACCGCGAAGGCAATGAAGGGCGATCGCGAGAAGTGCCTGGAAGCGGGCGCTTCGGACTACGTTGCGAAGCCAGTGAACACGGAGCAGTTGCTGTCGTTGGTTCGCATGTGGCTGCACCGTTGAACAGAGGACGCATGGCCGAGGCGCTGAAAGACAACAAGGTGAACATCCTGCTGGTCGACGACCAGCCCGCGCGCCTGTTGTCATACGAAACGATCTTGGGCGAGCTCGGCCAGAACTTGATCTCGGCGCGCTCGGGTCTCGAGGCGCTCGAGAAGCTCATGAAGAACGAGTTCGCGCTCGTGCTACTCGATGTCAGCATGCCAGGCATGGATGGCTTCGAAACCGCGGCGCTGATCCACGATCATCCCCGCTTCGAGAAGACCCCAATCATCTTCATCACGGGCGTGCACGACTCCGAGTTCGACCGTTTGAAGGGCTACAAGCTCGGCGCGGTCGACTATGTGTCGATTCCCGTCGTGCCGGAGATCCTGCGGAGCAAAGTGTCCGTGCTCGTTGAGCTCCACTGTCAGCGCCGCGAGCTGCAGGAGCTCAATCGCAGTCTCGCCGAAGCGAACGCTCGTCTCGAAGCCGCCCACACGACGCTCCAGGCCGAGCGCACCCGCGAGCTGCAGGCGCTCAATCGCGATCTGCAGCGTGCGAACGTGGAACTCGCCGAATCGAACCTCGCATTGCAGGCGGAGATCGCGGAGCGCTCACGTGCAGAGTCCGCGCTCAAGGAGGCGGATCGTCAGAAGGACGAGTTCCTCGCGATTCTTGCGCACGAGCTGCGCAATCCGCTCGCGCCGATTCGAAACGCCGTGCAGATCATGTCGCGCGTGGACGTCGAGAATCCGCACATCCTGTGGTCGCGCGACGTCATCGACCGGCAGATCTCGCATCTCACACGCCTGGTGGACGATCTGCTCGACATCTCCCGGATCACGCGCGGCACGATCACGCTCACGACGGGGCCTGTGCAGGTCGGCGCGATTCTCTCGAGAGCGCTCGAAGCCTCGCAGCCCACGGTTGCCGAGTTCAAGCACGTGCTCGAAATCGAATGTCCGGACGAGACTCTGCTCATCGAAGGCGACATGACCCGCCTCGTGCAGGTGCTCGGCAATCTCATCAGCAATGCCGCGAAGTACACGAATCCGGGCGGACGGATTCAGATCTCCGTGCTTGCGAAGGACGGGCACGCGGAGTTTCGCGTGAAGGACAATGGTATTGGAATCGCGCAGGAGTCGTTGCCGAAACTCTTCAATCTGTTCTCGCGCGTTCACAGCGGCGATCGCGCGCCGGGCGGCCTCGGCATCGGTTTGGCGCTCTCCCGAAAGCTCGTGCAAATGCATCTGGGCGATGTGCTCGTGGAGAGCGATGGCATCGGCAAAGGCAGCGAGTTCGTCGTGCGCTTGCCGATTCTGCCGATGGAGCTGGGAAGCGAGCGAGATATCGAAGAACCCGAGGCAAACGGCAACGGCCAAAGCGCCCCGAAACGACGCATCCTCATCGCGGACGACAATCCGGACGCGCTCGAAAGCCTTGCGTTGCTGCTCGAGTGCGAGGGCCACACGGTGATCAAAGCAGCCGACGGCGGGCAAGCATTCGATCTCGCTTCCAGCGCGAAACCCGAAGTGGCGTTCTTGGATATCGGCATGCCTGTCATGACGGGCTACGAAGCGGCGAGCCGCATCCGCGGCGAGCCCTGGGGAAAGCGGATGGTGCTCGTCGCTTTGAGCGGTTGGGGGCAACGTGAAGACGTGCAGCGCTCGAAGGCCGCGGGCTTCGATTCGCATCTCGTGAAGCCGGCGAGCTTCGATGCATTGAACGAGGTGCTGAGTGGGCTGCCGAAGCGACGCGGCTCAGCACCAGAGCGGGCGGCCGATGAGCGCGACGCCAGCGGAGACAGCGCCGTCGCCCGTTGACCATGCATCGGCGAGCCGCCGATTTGACTCTCCGCCGTCTAGTAGACATCCTTCGGCCACCGGTCCCACGTCCGCGCGCTGGTCACGCCCAGTCGCAGCGGGTCATCTGGCGAATTACTACTAAAAGAACGGAGCGGCCCATGTTAAATCGGCGTACTGCAGCTCGATTCGTCGAGGTCACGATCGTTTCCCTCTTGCTGGCCGCATGTGGCGGCGGAGGGGGCGGAGGCGGTTCATCCCCGCCGCCATCGAACCCACCCCAGAATCCGCCACCGCCACCACCGCCCCCGCAGTTGCCGGATCCGGCGACCGCACCGGCGCTCAAGGATGAGTTAGCGTCCTACTTTTTGATCGGCGGCGCGATCGAACCGTCGCAAACCCGCACAGCGACGAATTCCGCAGATGTGGAGCTACTGAAGAAGCACTTCAGCAGCATCACGGCTGAGAACGCGATGAAAGCGGATACGATCGGCGTCTCTCAAGGTGTCTACAATTTCGATCCGGCCGACGAGATCGTTGCGTTTGCTAAAGCGAACAACATCATGGTGCGCGGCCACACATTGGTCTGGCATCGGACATCGCCGGAGTGGTTCTTCGAGGGGGATGAAAATGATCCTGCCACGTATCACGCGAACGTCAAAGCTCGACTCGAGCAGTACATCACTGATGTCGTGACTCACTTCGGCGATGACATCTATGCCTGGGACGTCGTCAACGAAGTCGCCAGCGACACGCCAGGCGAGGTCTATCGAACCGATAGTCCGTGGTACATCGCATATAGCGTCGGTGGCAGCGGCGAGGATTACATCGAAGATGCGTTTCGGGCGGCTCGCGCAGCGAATCCCAATGTGAAGTTGTTCATAAACGACTACAGCACCGAGTCTGATAGCAAGCGCGCGAACGTGCTTGCGATCGTGCAGGACTTGATCGACAAGGGGGTCCCTATCGATGGTGTCGGTCATCAGTTCCACATAGGTATCAACACGAATCCCGACTCGATTGATGAGGCGCTCACCGATGTCGAGAATCTGAGCTCGACCTTGTTGAACCATGTGACCGAGCTCGACGCGTCCATCTACAACGACCCAGGTTCCTGTTTCGGGACTCCCGCAACAGGGTGCGCAACTGATTACGGCGCAAACCCGCCGAGCAATGTTCTGTCGATGCAGGCGCAGTTGTACCGCGACTTATTCGAGGTCTTTCGCGCGCATGACACGACTATCGACTCAGTGACGTTCTGGGGAATCTCGGACGGACACACCTGGCTCAACTCCTGGCCCGTGAATCGCACGAATCGGCCTTTGTTGTTCGATCGCGATCGCAATCCGAAGCTCGCATTCTGGGCCGTCGTCGACCCGACGTTCACGATTCCGTAGCTTGATCCTCGCCGCTGCGACGACGACGCGTGCCTGAGCATGCGCGTCGAAGTCGCGGCGGTGTTTGTAGTCCTGCGTAGAGGTTGAGAAGTTGACGC
>JBIQKP010000132.1:0-7066 GCA_044506405.1 Lysobacterales bacterium
TCCTGTAGCGTGCGTTCACCCGCATCGTCAACGAGGTCGAACTCGAACCATCGCATCCCGCCAAACGCGATGACACGGGGGGCAATGCCGAGCTCTACTCGCGCGCTGAGATCGGTCAAGTTGTCGGCCGACCCGAAGGTGAGAATATCTGGAGCGTAGTAGGCATGACCGGCGACAGCGAGCCCCGTTCGAGCATTCAATAGCAGTCTAATTTCCGTGCCAACGCTGACGGACATGACATCGTTGTTCTCCTCTTCGAGCAGGGCGGCATAGAGTTGGGGTCCGAACGCGATCGTCAACCGCCCGAGATCGAGCGTCGAGGGGAACAGCAGACCCGCGCTCAGCACGATGTCTCGCTCCTCGCTCAGGAAAAATGTACCGGAGAGTCGCCCCCCATCCACACCGACCTTATCGCCCGCAGTGAGGTATCTGAGCTGAATCGTGTCGTCGCTGAGCGCGAGCTCGGCACTCGATTCTTGGGACTGCGTTTGCTGCGCCATCGCAGCACTGGCGACACACGCGAGCACGGCGAACGTTAGGATGCGAGGGGTTAGCACGACTGCGTCTCGAGGCGCCAACATCGATGGCTCTACGAAATGAGCTCGCGAGAAGAAGTGTTCCCGAGCGCAGACAGAATCGGCGGAGCGCCGCGTTGCGAGGTCAAAAAGGGCGAAGATAAACGGCTGACGCTACATCATTCGTTTGACGACTTCGGCGGTCGAGATATCCGCCCGGGCGCACTACACTGCGCGGGTGTCCCACGCGACGCGTCGATTGCGTGTTCCGACGGGATTCCTCACCCGGGGCCCTGTCTTACTTTTCGCGTGCGTCGACCACAGCCGTGATGGTGACTCGACGTCTCGTGTAATCGTCGACACCATTGCCGGGTAGCGGTTCCTCCGACCAATTCGCGTCGATGAGTTGCTTCGCGACGCCGAGATCGATCAGGATCTTCTTGACTCGTTCGGCACGCCGTTGCGCGATGTCGGCGACTTCGATCATTCGATCGCCACTGCTCAAGTGCGAGACACCGCGTGTCGCTTCGATCTTGATCGCGATCGGTTTGCTCAGTTCCACGAACCGCACGAGCTCTTCGAGCTTGCGTGAGTTACGACGGGCGAGGAACTCGTTGTCGAACTCGAATTCGAGCACGTATTGCTGCGTTGTATAGGGCGGCGCGGGATCGGGGCTCGGCGCACGCGGATGCGGGCGCACCGCGGGACCTGGGCCGCGTTGGTACGGCGGCGGCACGAATCCGTCCGCGGGCAGGATCGTGTCGCACGATGGATCGATTTCCTGCATCACCGAGACGTGCACGGACTCGAGCGGGATCCCGCCGCAGATGCGCTCGCCACCGCCGAGTTTCGCTTCGATCAGCGCACGATGTTTGAGCTGCGGCGAATAGAACGCGGAGGCACTGTCGCCTTGCATCCCTAGGAAGTACAGCTCGCCATCGTACTCCGCGAGCCAGCAGGGGAGCTCCGTATCGCGGATGATCGGGCACGCGACGAAACTCAGATGGCGTTCCGTTGCCGAGGCGTTTGCCGCGGCGATCGCGCCGCACGCGAGGAGGAGTCCGATCGACGAAGCACGCTTTAGCATCACAGAGCGCTCATGAAATTGACGAGGTCCTGCTTGTCCTGATCGCTCAGCTTCATCTCGAAGCGGCGATCGTAGAACTCGACCACTTCCATCAGGTTCGCCGCGGAGCCGTTCGCGAAGTAGGGTGCGCGCTCGGCGAGCCCGCGCATCTGCTGCAGATTGATCGCACCGACATCGACGCACTTGCCTGTGATCAGCGCGCGGCCTGGATCGGTCGTGAGGATCGTGCGCCCGAGATAGGGATGCGGACGCGCGGCCGGCGAGCACATCACCTTGAAGAGCGGGAGGTCCTCGGTCTTCTCCGCATGCGGCATCGTGTTCGTGCCGAGATCCATCCAGCCCGGCGCCCCGTCGATGCCGACGTGCTGCATGTTGTGGCAGGTCGCACACGTGCGCTTGATCGGATTGCCCATGCCGATGATCGTGTTCAGGTGCGTCACGTCTCGGATGTAGAACGGGCGCATCATGAAGATCTCTTCGCCACGCGCGACAGATTCCCGAAATGCTTTCTCTGCCGGCGTCGCTTCCGCGCTCACAGCGCCTTTCCAGGCATCGAAGTAGTGGAAGACGCGGCGTTCGATGTAGTCGCCGAGGAGCGGCAAGCCGTCCACGACCGCGGCAGCGCCACCCGTTGCGCCGCCTCCGTCGAGCCGCCCGCCCTCGTGGTGGCGAATGGCGGCCATGTAGAGGCTGCGCTGGAACTCATCCAGCTCTCGCACCTGCTCCTCGCTGAGCGGAGCCACGCGCTCGAGATGCATCTTCGCCGCATCCCGCGCCTGCATACGCGGCGTGAGCAAGCGAGCGTCCGCCAACAGATTCATGTTCGCGCGCTCGCCCGTTTCCGGATCGCGCATCACCGGAACACCGGTCTTGATGTTGAATAAGTTCGGGACCGTCAGGATGTACCGGAGGTTCGCGACAGGGCGCGGGCGTCGATACACGGAGATCGTCGGCGTCTCGCTGTTGAGTCCATAACGCGGGCTGGTATTGCAGCCGGTCGGGTCGCGGACAACTTCGATCGAGAATTCGAGCGGCTCATCGTCCGGCAACTTCGGCGGCCACGGAAGCGGAATGCGGATCAAGCCGCGCTCGAGCAACAGCGAGTGCGATTCCGACTTGCGCGGTTCGGCGTCGGGGCAATTCGCGCCGTCGATCATCGCGAACAGCGGATCCTTGCCTTTCGTGAGCGCCCACTGTTCGCGAATCGTGTCTGTCGACAAGCTCATGCCGTCGGCGGGCTGATGGCAGGTCACGCATGCGCGACCGTTCGCGCCGAGGGGCGCGAAGAAGGGATGATTCGTTGCGTCGAACGAACCGGCTGGACGGATCGTTTCGACATCCGTGCTGCGACCTTCGAAGTGCATGTGCGCATGCCACGTGCGCCGTTCACCCGGTTTCCACCAGCGCTGTACGCTCGAGATGGCTGCTGGGCCGTCGCCTCGTGTATCCGCGCCCGGCACAGGCGCATCGCCCACTGCGGTCGAACCGGAAGCGAGCGCCAGTGCGATCGATATTGCGGCGAGCGTGCGTTTCGAATGCGTACTTATCATAGGGCTGTCAGCAACGATCTCACGTCTGTCACCTCGTGCAGCGAGGCGACCGAATCTGCAAGGGCTTCGAGCCGCGCGCGAGCGGGCTTCGAAGCGCTCATGGACCCACACTCGATGAACTTGGTGCGCAGCTCCGCATCGCTCATGGGGTCTTCGATGGAGCCGCGGAGGTGTTGGACGCTGCGCGCATGGCGCTCGCCATTCGACATCACGAGCTCCAGGACGGTTCCGCCGCCCGCACTCGCGGGTCGGGCGAGAGCCGCATCGTGCACCGGGCGCACGCGCGCCGCGAGTGCAAGCGTCTCGGGATTCGTCAGTGCTTCGGCGTTGAAAGACGCCAACGTGACTTCACCGGTGCGCAACGCAGTCGCGACCGAGAACGGGATGCTGAACTTCGCGTCGATCGCGCTCACCGGTCGCTGCTTCTCGCGGGTGCACAGCTCGGCATTGCGCGGGTGAATCGTGCAAACGATCTCTTCCGGCGCCGTCAGTCCTTGCCGATGCAGTTCGATCGCGGCTTGCACGTATAAATGTGTGCCGCGACAGGAAGGCCAAGCTTTGAACGCCACATCCGCAGTGTGAAAGTGCGCGCCGAGCCGATCGATGACCCGCTCCGGCCGATACAAGTTGCGCGCGAACATGGCATAGAAGCCGGCTTTACCTTCGATCGGCCGCTCGAAGCCGACGACACCGCTTCGAGCCAATTGCGCGGAGGTCAATCCCGCTTGCGCGGCGAAGCCGTCGCGAATCGCACGGATGTCGGCAGCCGGACTGTGCAGGATCTCAGCGCTGCACGAGGATTGGCAGAGCGTCATCGAGAACGCGGCGAGTGTTTGATTGACGTCGAGGCGAAGCAGATTTGCGGCCGCGGCCGCGGCGCCGAATGCGCCGACGATTGGCGGAATGTACCAGCCGTGACGCGTCCAATCGTCGACGCGCGCGAGCGCGAGTCGGATCGCAACTTCGCTGCCTGCTGCAAGGGCCGCAATCAGCCGCTTGCCATCGATGCCGCCCAGCTCCTCTGCTAATGCGAGTGCGGCGGCAAGGGTGGCGGCGTTTGGGTGAGTGGAAGACGCCTCGTGCACGTCTTCATAGTCGAGCGCGTGCGCCATCGCGCCGTTCGCGAGTGCCGCGTGCGCGGCCGGCGCGGCGAAGCCGAATCCCAAGACATGCGCGCGGCCCTGTCCCTCGAGCGTGCGCGCGTGTTCGATGAACGGCCTGCAGACGGGTTCGAGTCCGGAGGCCGCAAGACCGACGCCCAGCGCATCGAGAATCGCGCGGCGCACGCTCGTAACGACTGCGTCCGGTAAATCTTCGAATCGAAGCCCTGACGCAAAAGCGGCGAGCCGTTTGGATAAAGGTGCGACCGAGTCAGGATCGACTCGGTCGCTTGAAGCGGCCGCGGAGACCTGCTTCGCGAAGGCCGTACCCGCGCCGAGCGCGGGTACGGCGAGCGAGGTTGCGAGCAGAGTGCGCCGCGTGAGGGGCACGATGACTTACCAGCGCTTGCGGACGCCGAAAGAGATCTGACGCTGAATCGCGCTCGCGACCTGCGGATCGAATGCAAGCGTACCGTTCAGCACGACGGGCGGCTCTTCATCGAGCGCGTTCGTCACGTCGAGCGCGAAGGTGAGGTCGCGCAGGATCGCATGGCTCGAATCGGGCGTGTAGCGCAGCGACAGATCGACCGTCGTGTACGCGTCCACGTTGGCCGTCGGCCTGACGGACGTGTTGTCGTAGCTGCCTGCATGATTCACGTAAGCGGTGGCCGAGAGCTCATTGCGAGTCCAGCCGAAGCGCGCGCGGCCGGTCCATGCGAGTGGGTAGTTGATCGTGTTCGCATAGTCGACGAGCGGCTGCGACGGAATCAGCGATTGCTCGTAAGTGAGCACGTGCTGAGCGTCGAGCCCGACGATCCAGTCGTTCGATCCGGTCGACCAGCCGTAGCTCGCGCCGATCTCGAGACCGTCCGTTCGGACGCGGCCGATGTTGCGCGGACGGCCATCGACGAACGCGAGAATCGTCGCGGGATCTTGCGGCAAGCCGGTGTAGCTCGGCATCGACAGGTAGTGATTCACGAGGTCGGCGGATGGATTGCGCGTGATGAATTCCGAGAGCATCGCTTCCTTCGTGAGCGGCGAGGTATCGTTGCCAGGCGCCGCGATTCGATCGGTGTAGTCGACATTGAAATAGTTGAGCGACAGCTCGAGGCCCGGCAGGCTGACGGGACTCAGATCGACACCGAGGGACCAGATCGTCGCGGTCTCAGGCCGAAGGCCCTCGACGCCGCTGCGTACCCACAGAGTGCGCGTCGTGCCGCCCGGTGCAGTCGGATCGACGAACTCCATCACCGAAATGACGAGACCCTTGTCCGCGCCGGGGCCGGCGGGCGCCTTGAACGACTTGCCGTAGCTGCCGCGCACCTGCACACCTTGAACAGGCGTCCAGTTGAAGCCGAACTTCGGATTCGTCGTGGTGCCGACATCGCTGTAGTCATCGTGCCGTCCCGCGAGCGAGAGCGTGAGTCGTTCGATGCCGCTCATTGCGTTTCCGCTTCCCACGATCGGCACGAGCAACTCAGCGTAGACGGAGTTCAAGCGACGCACGCCGCTCACATCCGTGATCGCCCACTGATCGATGTTCGGCGTTCCAGTGTTGCGGCGCTCATACGTGCCGAGCTCGCTGCGAAGGTGTTCGGCTCCCACCGCCAACTTCACCTCGCCGCCGGGCAGATCGAACAGGCCACCGTTCGCGCTCAAGCCGACGTGGCGCATCTCGTAGTCCCAACTGATGTTGTTCGTCGCGCGAATGCGTGCGAGCGTTTGCGGATTGTTGTTGCCGCCGCCGCCGAATGGATTGAACGCCGTCGCAGGGTTGCTATCCGCGAGTGCTGCAGCCATCGCGCGGCTGTTGATCTCGTTTCGCGAAGTCGCTTGATGGTTGTAGCCGAAGCTGCCGAAGAGCTCCGCGGTCCACGAAGCACTCAGGTCGAGCTCGAGACCCGTCGTGAGATAGGCCACGCGCTCGGATGCCGTGCGCACCTGATTGCCGAAATCGGCTTGCAAGTTGTAAGCAACCGAAACGGAAGGGGCGGCCGGGTCCGTCGGGTGCACGAAGGACGGATTCGTGTTCGGCACCGTGAGCGTTTGGAGGAAGTTGCCGGGTCCCGAGCTGCGCTCGGAATCGCGGATCGCGTAGAGGCCTTGCGCCTTCAAGCGCAGCGAGTCGGTGAGATCTTGCTCGAAGTTGAGCGCGACGGAACGCCGCTCTTGCGCGGGCAGCGCGTCAGCGCCGGCATGAGTGCTCTGCCGATTCGGCGTACCGAGGATCAGATCCGCGGGCGTCAGATTCGTGCCGTCTTGTCCGGCTGGAATCGGATAGCGAACGCCGCCGACGACGATGTTGCCCGGTGCGGAGCTGTACGAGCGCCCGTCCGAGCCGCCGTAACGGCGCAGATCATCGGTGAAGTAGTCGCGCTTGGACGCGGCGAGATTGTCTCGCTCTTGCCATTGCGCGGCGATCATCAAGCCGCCGGAGCTCCACGTTCGTCCGAACGCGGCATCGAATGAAGTCGTATCGAAACCATCCGCCCAGCTCTGACGAGCGCCGACATCCATGCCGTCGAACGGATTGCGCAGCAGGATGTTGACGACACCGCCGACCGCATCGGCGCCATACAGCGCGGAGCCGCCGTCGGCCATGACTTCGAGTCGCCCGATGGCAGATGTCGGGATGAGCGACACGTCGAACGCGCCCGTACCTGCAGTCGTACCGAGCGACGGGGAGATAGGCAAACGACGACCATCGATCAAGCTGAGTGTGGCGTCCGCGCCGAGTCCACGCAGGTTGATCGCAGAGCCGGCCGTGATGTTGCCGTTCGCACCTTGGTTGGCGTTGAAGCGGCTATCGTCCGC
>JBIQKP010000133.1:0-2441 GCA_044506405.1 Lysobacterales bacterium
CGGACGAAACTCTGCACGCATTGCTCATTCGCGGCCGTGAACTTCAGCGAAAAAACCCTACGAGTACCCTGCTTGCACGCGCAGACGTGCAAGGAAATGGCACGATCCGTTGCTGATGCGTAGCGAGTCTCGCGAGCGAACCCCAGACGTCCTGCCGCCTCGAGCCCCCAGGCTCGAGTATCGGATCGACCCCGGTGCACCGATCCCCGACAATGCGCTGGCGGTGGTCCGATTCGCCGCGCCCGCGCAAGCCGAGAAGGGTGACCTCCTCACCATCCAGGTCGGTTTGACCTCGCTCGGCCAACCGGTCCCAGATGCGGTGTGGTGCGGCGCGGGGCCGGTTACCTCCGGGCGCCACGGGAAAGTCCGCTTCGCCCATGACGGCGAGTCGCTGTTCGGCGTAATCGAAGAGCGGGAGGCCGATCACCCCGATGTCCGCGCCGCGACGGCCGCAGTGTATGAAGCGGTCGATGAGTTCCGACGCAGCTCAGGCTTTCCGCATCTACTCCGCATGTGGAACTTCGTCGATGCCGTGAATGAAGGGGACGGCGACCTGGAGCGGTACCGGCAGTTCTGCGTCGGCCGTGCCGAGGGATTTGGGTCATCGACGCGCATCGGGTATCCCGCCGCCACGGGCATCGGTCGCCAACGGCGCTCGGGACTCCTTCAAGTGTTCTGGATTGCGGCCAAGACGCCGGGCGCGGCGATCGAGAATCCACGCCAGATCAGCGCGTATCGTTATCCGCGCGCGCACGGCCCCGTCAGTCCGAGCTTCTCACGCGCGACAGTGCTGCCAGATGGCACGCTTCTGATCTCAGGCACCGCAAGTATCGTCGGGCACGCCTCGCAGCATCCGAACGATGTCGCCGCACAACTCGAGGAGACGCTTCGGAATCTCGATGCGCTCATGGCGCACGCGCGACAACATCCGTCATCGGTTCCGGCCGATGCCGACCTGCGTTTCACGGTGTATATCCGCGAGCACGACCATGCGGATTTGATTGCGACGCGAATTCGAAAAGCATTCCCCGGCGCGCCAGCGATCTTCGTTGCCGCGGATATCTGCAGACGCGAGCTGCTACTCGAGATCGAATGCGTCGTGCAGACCGCTTCGACGCAGAGGTAAGTCTCAACGACGAGTGCGCTTCAGCAGCTCCATGAGGGCATCGCGCGGGAGCTTGCCGAGCTCGTTGCGCGGGAGCGCATCGACGAGCACGAGTGGGCGCGGCAAGAAGGCGGAGTCGACGCTCGCGGACAAGGCGTCCAGAATCTCTCGCGCAGTGCGCGTCGGGGCGACGACGAGTGCGGCGACCCGCACAATAGTTCCCGATTGGGTCGACTCCGGCTGAAATACGGCCGCATCACGCACACCCTCAATCGCGAGCACGCGCCTCGTCAAATCGCTCAAGGAGGCGCGCTTGCCGGCGACTTCGATCATGTCCGAATGTCGTCCTCGAACGATGAACCGACCCGGTCCGTCGAGCTCGACTACATCCTGAAGCACGACGCTCTCGGCAAACCATGCTGCGTCGACGCGCGTCGTCTCTTCCATCGGCACGAGCGAGACGCCCTCGTGCGTGTGCCACGAATCTTCGATCGACGTGCGTCGCGTCGCGAATACGCACGTTTCCGTCGATCCGAACATCTCGAGTAACGGGCCGCGAAGCTTCTCCTCCGCGGCGGTGGCGAGCGCTCGATTCAACGGCGCCGTCGCCGAGACGATGAGAGAGACCTGCGGAAACGACTGATCCGACTCGAGGATCGCTCGCAGGTGAACCGGCGTACTCACGAGCACACGAGGCATCGGCAACTGCTCGAGGGCCGCGGCGATGTCTGCCGGAAAGAGCGGCCGCCCCGCGTGCACAGCCATGTTGCCGATGAGCGGCACCAAGACACTGAGTTCCATGCCGTACATGTGTTGCGGGGGCACGGTCGCAAGAATCCAGGCAGGATCGGCGCTCGCAAGACCCAACGTCGCGCGCATCGCCGCAACGTTGCGGGCGTTCGTCCCGTGAATGGCCTTCCAACGCTTTGCATTCGGCTTCGGCTGCCCAGTGCTGCCCGAGGTATAGCCGATCATCGCGATAAACTCGTCAGGCAGCGTTGCCTCGACGCTGAACGACCCGCGCTTGCTGAGCGCGCGTTCCACGCCTGCATCGTCGATGCGAACGCTTCCCGGATTCGCGCGCTCGACTTCGAGCACGACTTGCTCGACGCGCGAAGACGGCAACAAAGACGTGCGCCCAGCGATCAACGCCGCCGCATACGCGGCTAAGAAGCAATAGCGGTCCTCGCACAGATTGATGAGCGCGCTCGCGGCAGGCAGATCGCTCGCGATCGCGGCAACGTCGCGCCGAAACTCGCCAAGCGACACGACCTGTCCATCGCGCCAGGCAATCGGACGCGAGTCTTCCCCAGTGAAGAGCGGTAGTTGCGACATG
>JBIQKP010000133.1:2541-7012 GCA_044506405.1 Lysobacterales bacterium
TCAGCACAGCCCGCCATTGACGGCGATGACTTGCCTCGTGACATACGAGGCGGCTGGCGAGAGTAAGAACGCGACGACGGCGGCCACTTCTTCGGGTGTGCCGGCGCGCTGTGCCGGGACCGCTTTCAGAATGTCATCGGTCGGTACGTGCGCGCTCGTCATGTCGGTTTCGATGAGGCCGGGCGCCACGCAATTGACCGTGATCTGACGGCTCGCAAGCTCGATCGCGAGTGCCTTCGTCGCACCGATCACACCTGCCTTCGCCGCGCTGTAGTTCACTTGACCGCGATTGCCGATCAAGCCGGACACTGACGCGAGCGTGACGATTCGACCCGGTGCGCGCCTGCGTACCATCGGCATGACGATCGGATGCAGCACGTTGTAGAACGCATCCAGATTCGAACGCACGACGCCGTCCCATTGCGCGTCCGTCATCGCGGGGAACACGGCATCTCCCGTTGCACCCGCGTTGCATACGACACCGTAGTACGCGCCATGCACGTTGATGTCGTTCGACAGCGCGTCCAAGCACGCTTGACGATCCGCGACATCGAATTGCAGCACCCGAGCTTGCCGGCCGAGCGCGACGATCTCTCGAGCGACGTGCTCCGCCTCTTCCCGTCGCGACCGACAATGCACGATGACATCGTAGCCATCCGCCGCCGCGCGCAGCGCGATCGCGCGTCCGATGCCGCGGCTGGATCCAGTGACCAGAATCGATGCCGTCATCGGGAGTCCTACGCGAGCCCAGTCACCCGCACAACGCGGCCAGCATGGTCAATCTGCGCTCGGCGTCCGCGACGAACGGGTTCGACTCATCCCACGCGTAGCCCGCGAGAATCGAGGAGATCATCTTGCGGATACTCGGCGTCTTGTTCTTCGCGAACATGACTTTCTGGAAGCGGCCGTCGTACCACGCTTCGACGTAGACGCGGAACGTGCCGACGCCCTTGCGAAGCGGGGCTTCGAAATCGCGAGTCCAATCGACGGCTTCGCCGCGCAGTTGCCGGTCGAGCACCTGCGCCGCGAGGCTCGCCGAGCGCATCCCGATCGCGACACCCGATGAGAACACCGGATCGAGAAACTCGGCGGCGTTGCCGAGCAAGGCAAAAGCGCGGCCGTGCATCGCGCGTACGTTCGCCGTGTAACCGGCGATCTCGCGCACGGGCGTGTGCCAATTCGCGTTCACGAGAATGCGCGACAAGAACGGCTCTTCCGCGATCATCGCCTGCAGACGTTGTGTCGTCTCGGTTGGGTATCGTGAGTGGAACTCGCGCGTCGCGACGCATCCGATCGAGCAACGGTTGTTCGGAAACGGGATCAACCAGAACCAGACGTCCTCGTGCTGGGGATGCACGATCACCTGCACCTTCGCGCGATCGAACGCATCCGACGGCATTGCGTCCGTTACGTGGGTCACGAGCGCGACCCTGACCGGAAACGCAGAAGGCACTTCCAGATCCAGGAGCTTTGCGAGCGTGCGCCCAAAACCGCTCGCGTCGAGGACGAAGCGCGCGTCGATATCGAATGGCTCGTCGTTCGCATCGTGTACGGTCAAGCGTGCGCCGTCGTCGGTGTGCTCGAACCCGACGACTCGATGTCGATAGCGGATCTCGACGCCCTGCTTGGAGGCTTCGTCCGCCAGGAGCTTGTCGAAGGACGCACGATCGACTTGAAACGCGTGATCGAACCCGTGGGAGAATTGATCGGCGAAGTGAATCTCGCAGTATTCCGGGCCGCGCACGAAAGCAGCACCGTCTTTGAACTGATAGCCGGCGCGCTCCACCGCTTCGAGCATGCCTGCTTCCTCGAGGTAATCGAGGCAGTGCGCAAGCAAGCTCTCGCCGACGACGAAGCGCGGAAACTGCTGGGCTTCGAGCACGAGCACACGCCAGCCCCGGCGATGCAAGAGTGCGGCAGCGATCGCGCCAGAGGGCCCGGCACCGATCACGACGACATCATAGGCAGGCTTTCGCGTCATCGGCGACGAATGTCGGCGGCGCTATTCTTTGCGATGGCCGAGCGCGCGCCGGACGAGTTGCGGCGGAACTTGCGGGACAACAGCAGCGGCAAGCGGATGAGCATGCCGCACAACAAGCGCACGTGCAGGGTGACCATCAGCACATTGTCGAGTCCGAGCCGAAAGTGCGACACGCCGTCGGCTGGATAGTGCACGCGCGTCTTGAGCCAACGCATCGGCACATCGCGCCAATGCAACCGCACGAGAATCTCGGTATCGAAGTCCATCCGCGAGCGCACATGCGCCTTGTTGAGCAGCGGCACCGTTTCCTTCAGCGGATAGACACGAAAACCGCACATCGAATCGACGATGGACAGCGACAACGTCTCGGTCCACACGAAGATGTGCGAGAAGTAGCGGCCGTACAGTCGGGAAGGCGGAATCGTCTCGTCGAACACCGGCCGGCCGCAGATCACCGTCCCTGGATGCGCGCGAGCGTCCTCGATGAACATGCGAATGTCGTCGAGCGAATGCTGCCCGTCGGCGTCGATCTGCAGCGCGTGCGTGTAGCCGCGCTCCGCGGCTGCAAGCAACCCAGTGCGTACCGCCGCGCCCTTGCCGCGATTGACGGGATGCTTGAACAGCGAGATGTTCGGCAGGCGGCTCAACCGCTCGAGCTCGCGAGCGCAGAGCTCGCTGCACCCGTCATCGACGAGCACGACCGGTAAACCTTGCTCCTGCACCCGGGCCACCACGGCCGCAACGGTCCGCTCGTGGTTGTACACGGGGATCACCGCACAAGGGTTGAAGGGCGCTTCCATCGAAGGTGCTTCGGGGCTCGAATTTGCGCAGCTTTTATAGCTGCTCCGTCGATTTTGAGGCGCGCAGTGTAATCGTAAGCACCCCTGAATTTCATCTTGGGCGCGTGCGTTTGCGGACTGCTTCCGCCTGCGTCGGCCGAATCCCTAAGGCAGGGTCTGATTACGAAAGACGCGCGCGGTGGAAGATCGGGCGCCGGTACGGTGGAAGCGCCGGGCGGTGCGATCGATTACTGCTCTTCGCCCGACATGATGCGCTGACGGAGCTGCTCGCGCTCCTCGGGCGACAGCTTGCGGAACTGTTCCCTCAGCTCGCGGCGCTTCTCGGGGGGTAGCTGCTTGAACCGCTCGTAATGCGCACGGATGCGCTCTTGCTGTTCGGGCGGGAGAGACTTGAACTCGCGGAAGCGCTGGCGCATCTCGCGACGCTCGTCATCGTTGAGCGAGCGCCAATGCTTCATGCGCTCGCGCGCATGGGCCTGCTCCTCGGGAGACAGCGACGCCCAGCGTTGTGCGCCCTGCGCAAGCTCTCGTTGTCGCGCGTGCGGAAGCTGATCCCAGCGCGATTCGAGACGATGCAGGATTTCTTGCTGCTCAGGCGTCAAGTCCTGCCAGCGCACACCGGCAGAGCTCGATTCGGTCGCCCAGGCGCTGACGGCCACGAACACGAGCAGCAGCGCGGTCAGCAGCCGAGCCGGTCGTCTTTGCGTCAGCCTCGAAGGTGTCGTGCCCATCTCTTTACAGCCGTTCAGAGCGTTGCTCGTTGTCTTCCGCCATCCAAGCGTAGAACTCGACATCGCGCAGCAGATCCAGCGTCGGCACCTCGGCGAAGAGCTCGAGGTCGTCAACGGCGACCCCATTCTCGTTCGGCTGGCGCGTCTGCTCGCCGAATGTCATCCAAACGGCGAGCACCGCGACCGCCAGGCCGCTTCCGACCGGAACCCACGCGGAGCGCCATGAGCGCTTATGCGCCCCGCGCAATTCCTCGAGCGCCGCTTGTCGTGCTTGATTGAGGCGCGAGCGCGTTCTGCCGTCCAAATTCTCGACACTTTGCTCGAAGAGCGCTCGCGTGCGCGTCTCGAGCACCGAGCTTTCGCGTTCAGGATCGTGGCTCATGACGACCTCACTTCGTCTCGTTCCGACGCACCGACGCCGACTGATTCGAGTTGCTCGCGCAAACTGTGGACCGCTCGGGAATAATGCGTCTTCACGCTTCCTTCGGTACAGCCCATCGCGCTTGCCGTGTCAGCCACGCTGAGTCCCTCGAAATTGCGCAGCATGAATGCTTCCTGCTGCCGACTTGGAAGACGCGAAAGCGCCCGCTCTAGGCTCTGCATCGCTTCCGCCTCCGAGAGCTGCTCGAGCGGCTGCAAGCCGGGATCCGGCACGGATTCGAAGGGATCGCTGGTGTCTTCTTCGGAGTTCGAGCGCCCGGGCAACCAGCTCAATACCTTGGCGCGAACGTAGCGGCGCCGCTGGAAATCCCGGATGCGATTCTGGAGGATGCGGTAGAAGAGCGGCCGCCACTCGTCGGTCGGGCGCGCGGCGTAGCGGCGCGCGAGCTGCAGCATCGCGTCCTGGACGATGTCGAGCGCGTCGTCGTCATGACGCACGGTGATCCGTGCGATGCGAAACGCACGCTTCTCCACGCTCGCCAAGAAGCGCTCGAGTTCGCGCGATTGCTCCAGACTGT
>JBIQKP010000134.1:0-6961 GCA_044506405.1 Lysobacterales bacterium
GAGTGTGCGTGGCTCATTGGACACCCATGTACTTAGCAGGCAATACCTGAGTGTCCAGTAGCGCCTCTACACGATCCAAGCGCATCGTCCTTAAGACCACTTGTCGGCGGCGAGGAGACGACCTAGCGTGCGGGAGTTCATGAACGTAAACACGGAACGATTCAGGAGGGAAACTGATGAAAACAACAGCGCTCTCAATCGGCGCGGCAACGTGGCTAGCAGTCACCTTAGCTAGCCCTGCTGCGACCGCGGGGAACCTCTATACGTTTACTACGATAGATGGCCCCAATCCGGGATCGAACGACGGAGAAATGACCTTTGTGCAAGCGATCAGCGATACGCATTTGATCGTCGGCTACGCATTCCCTGACAGCACGTGCACGAACAGCTTCATGTTCGACAACAATACGCCGATCACGCTCAACATACCCGTGCCGAACAACTGGCCAGGACCCGTCTGCATTAGAGCTGAAGGGGTCAATAACAGCGGGCACGTGGTCGGTACTTATGGCGATACGGTCGTGCAAGGAAACGGGTTTCTCTACCACAATGGTGCCTTCTCTAGCTTCGGCACTGTAGGGCTTCCACCTTTCCCGCTGCCGCGGACGATGCCGAAAGGCATCAGCAATAGCGGCTTGATCGTCGGTAACTATCAAGACACGGAAGGTGAGCATGCATTCATCGACATCTCGGGCTACAGGCACGAGTTCGATATCCCTGGTGCGTTGAGCACGTATGCGCACGGCATCAACGATTTCGGACGAGTCGCTGGAACGTATCTCGACGCCACAGGCAGTCACGGCTATCTGTACTACTGGGGTTCCTTTCGTCGACTCAATTATCCGGGCGGCCGAGAGACGATGGCGCACGGCATCAACGATTTCGGAATCACGGTGGGAAGCTACGAGGACGCCGCAGGCGGGCTGCATGGATTTGTCTACCAGGGCGGTGCGTTTGCACCGTTCGACGTGCCTTTCGGCTCCGGCACCGTGCTGACTGGAATCAACAATCGCGGGCAGATCGTCGGATCCTATGATCTACTCATCGGCAACAAGCCACGGCATGGATTCGTCGCCAATCCGGTAACGCTTCTCAACCTGGCGACGGGTGTGGTCCGGTACAAGGCTGCGTCCGTTAGAGCAACAATCCACTCCACTACACGCTTCGACGCTGTCGCGGACATCGATGTGAGCTCGCTTACGTTTGGTCGATCGGGAGACGAGGGGAGCTTGATGAGCTGCGAGGTGTCACCGAGCCGATTTGGATCCGGCAATCTCACGTGCACATTCTCCGTGCCGATGAGCGGCATCTCGTGCGGCGATAAGCGCGTCTTTCTGAACGGTCGACTACGCGATGGCACGGCGATTCGAGGCAGCGATGATGTGCAGGTGCGGCCCTGTCGGTAACGTATCGAGGACGACCGGCGGCACAATAACTGGACGCCCACCGAATTGAGACCGCAGTTTGGTGGGTATCTGGTGGTCCTCCACCATTCCGTGGGTGTATGCCGGATTCCCACGCGCCGCGCGCGATAAGACTCAGCGAACGAAGCCGGAATCGGTCAGCCAGATATGGAGCAATTCAGGCCATTTCGCCGCCCCGAGGCTGTCAAAGCCGGACGCCGCGCCGCGGCCCGTCATCCCGGTGCCATGGCCGCCGCGTCGAAAGACGTGAAGCTCCGCTGAAACACTCGCTTTACGAAGAGCGAGGTAATACTCGCCGGCCCCGGTCGCGAATTCGTCATCGTCGTTCACATAGATGAATGTAGGCGGTGCCTTCGCCGATACGAGTGGCGCACCGCCGGCGCCGAACGCAGGATAAGCCAAGACGATGAAAGCGGGTCTCGTATCCGAATCGAGCTCGTTCTGAACGAGGGCCGCGAGCTGACCGCCGGCGGAAAAACCCATCACGCCGACGCGTGCGGGATCGATTTGCCATTCGCTTGCGCGCTCACGGACCACTCGTATCGCTTGGCGCAGATCCGCGAACGATTCGTGCTCGACGCGGTACGTGGAGCCCTCCGCCCCGGCCAAACGACTGCGAAGGACGAACGCCGCAACGCCCATTTCGTTGAGCTTCCGTGCGACGAGCTCGCCTTCGAGATCGACGACGAGGTACCGGTGCGCGCCGCCCGGAGCGATCACGACCGCCGTACCGTTGGCTTTCTCTTTCGGCGGCACATAAATCGTCAACGTGGGGACGTGAATGTCCGTGACGCGATGAAATTCATCCGGCGTTGCGCCTTCGATCCATCGCTCCGAAGCTGACTTCCCCTCGGATCCCGGCGCCTCGCCAGGCCAGATCCGGATCATGGGTCCGGCGGGCTCGAATGGGCTCGCTGCAACCGCAATCGAATGCGCTAGAACGCATCCTGCCAACAGCAAAAGCAGCTCGAGGTGACGCATGGGAAAATCCGCTTGAGACACACGCGTCGATTCTGTTCATCGACGCACCGTGTGTCCAATGCGGATACGTGACATCCCATCGGCATCAGGATATCGGAACGAAGGATCGAGATGTACGACTCATCCACGTGGTAGCGGGGTCGATCATCGATCATTGGACACCCACCTAGTTGGGTTGAGGAATTCATGGGTGTCCAATGTGTGCAATGTGTGCAGGCGTCGACGATGAGCGACAGGAGCTGATCGATCAGCAATTCACGAGAGAGAAAGACCGGCCGACGCTGGTGTACTGCCATCACGACAGTTGCTTCCTGTCGTACAACGCCGCGCTGCGCCTCGCGCACGCTGGTTACACCCGGATCTATTGGATGCGCGACGGTATCAAAGGTTGGCGAGATGCGGGTTATCCGCTGGAACTCACAAAATGACACCAGCGATCGAGTCCGGGACAGCGCTTACACTCGCGAAGTCGCGACGGAACTCGCACCTCTCGCCAAGCGTCAGCGCTTGGCATGCAACCCACCCATGAGCTTCTGAGCCAGATCCGCTGGGACCCGAACTTCGTCGGCGAGCCCGTGATCACCGCATCCGCAAGGTGTATAGGAACGGCGCACTGATCTGGAGCCGGGATGCGGAATAGACCCGACTACGCAAGGCAAGGTACTTCGAAGCGATCCCGCGCTGCCGTCGCTTCAGCTCACCCGCCAGCGAACGATGACGGCATGATCCGCGTGCGTGGCGCACGCGAGCACAATCTGAAAGGGATCGACGTCGACATCCCGCGCGATGCCATCGTCGTCTTCACCGGTGTATCCGGATCGGGCAAATCGTCGCTTGCGTTCAGCACGTTGTATGCGGAAGCCCAACGTCGCTATCTCGAGTCCGTTTCTCCCTATGCACGCCGGCTGTTTCATCAAATGGCCGTACCGCAAGTCGATGAGATTCATGGCTTGCCGCCCGCGATTGCGCTTCAGCAGCAGCGCGGCACACCGACGACACGCTCTTCGGTCGGCAGCGTGACGACCTTGAGCAACCTGTTGCGAATGCTGTACTCGCGCGCAGGCGAATACCCAGCGAATCAACCGTTGCTCTATGCGGAATCGTTTTCGACGAACACGCCGCAGGGCGCGTGTCCGACCTGCCACGGCATCGGTCGCATTTACGATGCGACTGAAGCCTCGATGGTACCGGATCCCTCCCTCAGCATCCGCGAGCGTGCGATTGCCGCGTGGCCGCCCGCGTGGCATGGACAGAATCTGCGAGACATCGTCGTGACGCTCGGCTTCGACATCGACAAACCTTGGCGCGACCTGCCGAAGAAGGATCGCGACTGGCTACTCTTCACGGAAGAGCAACCGACCGTTCCGGTGTACGCCGGCTACGAGCCGCACGAAGTGCGACGCGCGTTGAAGCGCAAGGAGGAACCGAGCTACCAGGGGACGTTCACCGGCGCGCGCCGCTACGTGTTGCAGACCTTTGCGAACACCGAGAGCGCCTTGATGAAGAAGCGCGTCGCGCGATACCTCGTGAGCGCCGACTGCCCGCTGTGCGAAGGCAAGCGATTGCGAGCAGAAGCCCTATCGGTGAAATTCGCGGGGCTCGACATCGCCGAGATGTCGCGGCTACCGCTGAAGCGGCTCGCAGCCCTGATGAAGCCCTATGCACAAGGGGAGACGTCCGGTAGACGGCAACGAGAGCGCGAGCACCCGGAGAGGGCGCTCGTGGCGCAACGAATTGCACAGGACCTCGAAGCACGGCTCGAAGTACTGCTCGAGCTTGGTCTCGGTTATCTCTCGCTCGATCGCAATACACCTTCGCTCTCGCCAGGCGAGTTGCAGCGGTTGCGCTTGGCAACGCAGGTGCGCTCGAACCTATTCGGGGTCGTCTATGTGCTCGATGAGCCCTCCGCAGGATTGCATCCCGCTGATACAGAGGCATTGATCGCCGCGCTCGAGCAACTCAGGGCCGCTGGCAACTCACTCTTCGTCGTAGAGCACGAGCTCGACGTCATTCGCCGCGCCGATTGGATCGTCGATGTCGGTCCCGCAGCCGGCGAGCACGGTGGAGAAGTGCTGTACAGCGGTCCGGCTGAAGAACTAAGGCACGCCGCTCGATCACAGACGCGGCGCTATCTGAATTCCGAGATCAAGATGCCCGTGCGTACGGCGCGCTCACCATTAGGATGGCTCGAGCTCGAAGGCGTCACGCGCAACAACCTCGAATCCTTGCGCGCCGCTTTCCCGCTAGGCGTCATGACCTCGGTGACCGGCGTATCGGGTTCCGGCAAGTCGAGCTTGGTCAGCCAAGTGCTCGTGGAGCTCGTCGCAGCGCAACTCGGATCGCATGCTCGAAGCGATGACGATGATCAGCAAGGTCCTGCGCTCGAGGACGCCTCGATCGAAACGCTCGGCGGGGAAATCGTGGCCGGGATGGACCGCATCAAACGTTTGATTCTTGTCGATCAGAAACCGATCGGGCGTACGCCGCGTTCGAATCTCGCAACGTACACCGGCCTGTTCGATCGCGTGCGCAAACTGTTCGCAGCGACGAAGACCGCACGCGCGCGTCGCTACGATGCAGGACGCTTTTCGTTCAACGTCCCGAAGGGGCGCTGCGACCAATGCAGCGGCGAAGGCTTCGTCATGGTGGAGCTACTGTTTCTGCCGAGCGTCTATGCACCCTGCCCCAAGTGCCATGGCGCTCGCTACAACGACAAGACGCTCGAAGTCGAGTACCGCGGCAAGAACATCGCGCAGGTTCTCAACCTTACGGTCGATGCCGCGTGTGAGTTCTTCGCCGATGAATCGCACGTGCTGCACACGTTGGCAGTGCTGCGTGACGTCGGCCTCGGTTATCTGCGTCTGGGTCAACCTGCAACGGAGCTCTCGGGCGGCGAAGCGCAGCGGATCAAACTCGCGACGGAGCTCCAGCGCGTTTCGCGCGGTGACACGCTCTACGTTCTCGACGAGCCCACGACCGGCCTCCACCCTGCAGATGTCGAGAAGCTGCTTACCCAACTCGATCGCCTCGTCGAGGCCGGCAACACGATCGTCATCGTCGAGCACGATATGCGCGTCGTCGCAGGAAGCGATTGGGTCATCGACATGGGACCTGGTGCGGGGGACGAAGGCGGCAAGATCGTCATCGCCGGCACACCTGAGGACGTCGCACGTGCGCCGCGTAGCCGGACCGCGGCGTATCTAAAGACCTTCATGCGAGAAGCGTTCGATCCCATTTAATACGACCACGAATATGCTAGGCAAGGGAACATGATGGGTAGTTAGCGTCTTTTCTGCGATGTCGTTCCTTCTCTCCATCGCAACAGCACGCCAGTCTTGTGTGCTCGTTCACAGAGTACACGCTCACGATGAAACTAGCCCTGCCGAGACTGTCTAGCGCGGTCGCGCTGGTCACCATCTCTCTTGCCTCGGTCGCCGAGCCTGCACCGCCGTCTCTTCAGAAAGAGTTGCCGACCTGCGTGCAACGCCATGGCAATGCGCCAGCGCTGCCAGCCGCCACTGACTATCCTGGCGGGCTGTCTGAGAAAGCAGGAGCGCTGACGCCAACGCAGTTGTCCGGCGTGACGACTGTGAGTCCCACGGTCGTTGCGTGCTTGATCGAATCGATGGGTTCGGAGCTCGTGGTTTTCGCACCGATGAAGGACGAGATCGGGATACCCGAGGCGTCCGCGTGGCCCGGTGTCGGCATGGGTCGACAGCCGACAGCGGAGCAGAAGAATACGCTCGATCTCATCTTCGAGGACTTGAGCGGCGGGCGGAAGGATCGGCCCATTGTCGTCTACTGTCATCACACGAGTTGCTTTCTCTCCTACAACGCGCTGATCCATCTTCAAAACGCGGGTTACACGAATTTGCTCTGGATGCGCGAAGGCATCAAAGGGTGGCGGGAGGCGGGGCTGCCCGTCGGACCAGTACGCATGCAAGGAAGTGAGCTGCTGCCAAATGTCTCGATTCCTAAGGTGGATTGGAATGAGGCCGGCAACACGCGCTATCCCCAGCTGCCCAACTACTACGACAAGAAACGTTGGGAGCCGCTCCAGGCGGTCGGTCTCAAGATGGTACGGGTCTGTATGCAGGCAAAGGATCGCACTCCGGCAAGCGGCCCCACCCTGAAGGGCGTGCACGACGCATTCGAGGATTCGCTCCTCAAAGCCGCGGGCGTGAATCCGGCAATCGACAACGAGGTCGCCGTACGGCGCAAGATGCAAGCATTCTGGGCGAAGTACGGCGATCTGCTCGAGTGCAACGAGTCTCTCGTCGGCTATCGCAGCATTCTCAAGTACGCGGTTCGACACGGGTCCACGAACTTCGTCTACCGAGCGATCGATGAGTGGAAGCTTCCGGCCGAGGCATTCAACAAGATCGATCCGGCGGACGGCCGCACGCTGCTCGATTACGTGGAGAGCTTCGCGAATGCCGCGCATGGCGACGATCTCACAGAGCTGTATCGCAAGCTGCGCAAGGCAGGCGCGATGACACACGGCGAGCTGGTTGCGTCGGGCGAGGTCGAGCCCATCGAATCTGTGCAAGCCAAGG
>JBIQKP010000135.1:0-6705 GCA_044506405.1 Lysobacterales bacterium
TTCACATGCGGCTTCGTACGTTCAAACTTCTCTTTGGCCACAGCGGCTTCCTCAAATGTCAGTAGTGTCTGGTGGTCTCGGTGGAGCGCCAACGGTTAGGGGTTAGCGGTGAGTCAGGAGGCGCGCTGCCTCGCGCCGGATTCACCGCTAACCGCTAACCGCTAACCGCTTCTCACCCCTTCTTCGTAATCACTTGCGCAACGTTTGTGCAACGTTGCTCGGGACTTCCAAGTACTTTGCGAACTCCATCGTGTACGTCGCACGTCCCTGGCTCATCGAGCGCATGGACGTCGAGTACTGAAACATTTCGGCAAGCGGCACTTCGGCCGTCACGACCTTGCCCGAAACCGAGTCTTCCATGCCGACGATCTGACCGCGACGACGATTCAAGTCGCCGACGATATCGCCGTAATAATCTTCCGGCGTCACGACCTCGACTTTCATGATCGGCTCGAGGATCACCGGGTTTGCGTTCGACATCGCGTCCTTGAAGGCCATCGAGCCCGCGATCTTGAACGCCATTTCGTTCGAGTCGACATCGTGATACGAGCCGTCGAACAACGTGACCTTCACATCGACGACTGGATAGCCCGCGAGCACGCCGTTCGCAGTCGCCTCACGGATGCCTTTGTCGACGGCGGGGATGTATTCCTTCGGAATCGCACCACCGACAATGCCATTGACGAACTCGTACCCTTTACCCGGCTCGAGCGGCTCGAGCTTGATCCAGACGTGCCCATATTGACCGCGGCCGCCGGACTGACGAACGAACTTGCCTTCCTGCTCGACCGTGCCGCGAATCGTTTCGCGATAAGCGACCTGCGGCTTGCCCACGTTCGCTTCGACCTTGAACTCGCGCTTCATGCGGTCGACGATGATCTCGAGGTGCAGCTCGCCCATGCCCGCGATGATCGTCTGACCGGATTCCGGGTCCGTCGACAAACGGAACGAAGGATCTTCCTTCGCGAGGCGCTGTAGCGCCATGCCCATCTTTTCCTGGTCGGCCTTCGTCTTCGGCTCGACAGCAACCGAAATGACAGGCTCCGGGAAGTCCATCTTCTCGAGCTGAATGATGTGCTCGGGATCGCAGAGCGTATCGCCGGTCACGACGTCTTTGAGACCGACCGCGGCGGCAATGTCGCCCGCGCGCACTTCTTTGATCTCGTTGCGCTCGTTCGCATGCATCTGCAAGAGGCGCCCGATGCGCTCCCTCTTGTCCTTACCTGCATTCGCCACCGTGTCACCGGAGTTGAGCACGCCGGAGTACACGCGGAAGAACGTCAGGTTGCCTACGAACGGGTCGTTCAGAATCTTGAACGCGAGCGCAGAGAACCTCTCGTCATCGCTCGCTTTACGAGTCGCCTCGTGGCCGTCGGCCGTGAGCCCTTTGACCGGCGGCATCTCAACTGGAGACGGCATGTATTCGATGATGGCGTCCAACATCGCCTGCACGCCCTTGTTCTTGAAGGCCGAGCCGCAGACGCAGACGACGATCTCGTTGCGGATCGAGCGTTCGCGGAGGCCCCGCTTGATCTCAGCCTCGGTCAACGTGCCGCCTTCGAGATACTTGTTCAGCAGCTCCTCGTTCGCTTCAGCCGCGGCCTCGACCAACTTCGCGCGCCATTCTTCGCACTGCGCGCGCATGCTCTCCGGCACTTCGCGGTACTCGAACTTCGTGCCCTGCGTCGCGGGATCCCACCAGATCTCCTTCATGCGAATGAGATCGACGACGCCTTCAAAGCTGTCCTCTGCACCGATCGGCAGTTGAATCGGCACGGGCACGCCACGCAGCCGCGTCTTGATCTGCTCGATGCAGCGAAGGAAGTTCGCGCCCGCACGGTCCATCTTGTTGACGAACGCGATGCGCGGCACCTTGTACTTGTTCATCTGCCGCCAGACCGTTTCCGACTGCGGCTGCACACCGGCAACGGCGCAGAAAACGGCGACGGCAGAGTCGAGCACGCGTAGGCTGCGCTCGACTTCGATCGTGAAATCGACGTGTCCCGGCGTATCGATGATGTTGATGCGGTGCTCGGGGAAGTTGCTCTCCATCCCCTTCCAGAAGCATGTGGTCGCAGCGGACATGATCGTGATGCCGCGCTCCTGCTCCTGTTCCATGAAGTCCATGACGGCAGCGCCATCGTGCACTTCACCCAGTTTGTGCGAGACACCCGTGTAGAACAGGATGCGCTCAGTCGTCGTCGTCTTACCGGCGTCGATATGCGCAGAGATCCCGATGTTTCGGTAGCGCTCGATGGGGGTAGTACGGGGCACTGTGCTGTCTCTTCTTTACCGGGCTGCGGGCACTGGGCGACACGCAGCCTCGAATCGCTTACCAGCGATAGTGGGCGAACGCCTTGTTCGCTTCGGCCATGCGGTGCGTGTCTTCGCGCTTGCGCACGGCGGACCCGCGATTCTCGGAGGCATCCAACAATTCGGCGGCGAGGCGCTGCGCCATCGACTTCTCAGAGCGCGCTTGCGCGGCTTCGATCACCCAGCGCATCGCGAGCGTCTGACGACGAGCGGAACGGACTTCGACCGGAACCTGATACGTGGCACCACCGACGCGGCGGCTCTTCACCTCGACGCTCGGCTTCACGTTGTCGAGCGCCATCGACAAGAGCTCGATCGATTGATCGGCGGGCTTGCCGGTCTTCTCGGCGATGCGATCGACCGCGCCGTAAACGATCTTCTCGGCGACGGACTTCTTGCCGCGCTCCATCACCATATTGACGAACTTCGCCAGCAACAAACTGTTGAAGCGAGGATCCGGAAGGATCGTGCGAGTCGGGGCCGATGCTCTGCGAGACATGCTTGTTTACCGTGATTCGTGACTTGTAGGTCGGAATTTATTCCGACACCGTTGCCGATCGGGTTGCCATGTAGTCGGTCTAGCCGACCTACATTACTTCTTGGGCCTCTTGGCGCCGTACTTCGAACGGCCCTGCTTGCGGTCCGCGACGCCAGCGCAGTCGAGGGTGCCGCGCACGGTGTGGTAGCGCACACCCGGCAGGTCCTTCACGCGTCCGCCGCGGATCAGCACGACCGAGTGCTCCTGAAGGTTGTGGCCTTCACCACCGATGTAGCTGATGACCTCGAAGCCGTTCGTGAGCCGGACCTTCGCGACTTTACGAAGCGCGGAGTTCGGCTTCTTCGGCGTCGTGGTGTACACGCGAGTGCACACACCCCGCTTCTGCGGGCACGCCGCGAGCGCCGGAACCTTCGTCTTATAGTTCGGTGAGGTCCGCGGCTTGCGAACGAGCTGACTGATACTGGCCATAAGTAGTTGATCCTTGAAGAAACACTAGGCCGCCCTACGGCGGCCTAGTGAGGAAATTGCATGATGGCGGGCGAGCATATGAGGGCGCCGGCCGATCAAAGGCGCGCGATTGTAGGAACCACGCCGAACGGTGTCAATTGCTTGAACCAGAAGCGGATGCCGGTTGCGGTCAAGCGAACCGGCACTTCCTACACCGCTGCGGGGTCGGGGGTCGCGGCTCGTCCGGACGGCACACCCGCCCGAGCCAACCGCTAACCCACCCCTCGAGGTTACTCGGCCGAGGCACCCGCCTCGTCAGAGACGGATTCCTCGCCCTCGGACACGCCGCCGCTGACATCCATGAAGCCACGGCCCGAGCCGGCGTCCATCCGCTTGCGGCGACGGGCGTGGTAGAAAGACCCCGTACCCGCCGGGATGAGCCGCCCGACGATGACGTTTTCCTTCAATCCGCGCAGGTCGTCCTTCAAGCCACGGACGGCCGCTTCGGTGAGCACGCGGGTCGTCTCCTGGAACGATGCCGCCGAGATGAACGACTCGGTCGCCAACGACGCCTTCGTGATGCCGAGCAACACCGGCTCGATCCGAGCCGCAATCTTGCCCTGCTCCGTCACGCGCTCGTTGACATCCGTGACTCGCGCCTTGTCGAGTTGCTCGCCGCGCAGCAACGAGGTATCGCCGGTGTGCGCGATCTCGACCTTGCGCAGCATCTGGCGAATGATCACCTCGATGTGCTTGTCGTTGATCTTCACGCCCTGCAGACGATAGACGTCCTGAATCTCGCGCACGAGATAGTTCGCAAGCGACTCGACACCCTGCAGCCGCAGGATGTCGTGCGGATTCGGCTCACCGTCCGCGATGACTTCGCCGCGCTCGACCTGCTCGCCTTCGAACACGTTGAGGTGACGCCACTTCGGAATCAGTTCCTCGTGCTTCTCGCCCTGCTCATCGGTGATGATCAGTCGACGCTTGCCCTTCGTCTCCTTACCGAAGCTCACTGTGCCCGAGTACTCGGCGAGGATCGCGGAGTCCTTCGGCTTACGCGCTTCGAACAGGTCGGCAACGCGCGGCAGACCGCCCGTGATGTCGCGGGTCTTCGACGACTCTTGCGGGATACGCGCGATGACGTCGCCGACCGAGACCTTCGCGCCGTCTTCCAAGCTCACGATCGCGCCCGCGGGCAACGCGTACACGGCCGGAATATCGGTGTTCGCGAACGTGACTTCCTTACCCTTCGCATTGACCAGGCGCACGACCGGACGCAAATCCTTGCCGCCGGAGCTGCGCTGCTTCGGATCCATCACGACCGTGCTCGACAAGCCCGTCACTTCGTCGACCTGGCTCTGAACCGTCAGGCCGTCGATGAAGTCCTGGAACTTGATAAAGCCCGCCACTTCCGTGACGACCGGGTGCGTGTGCGGATCCCACGTCGCGAGGATCTGTCCAGGCTCGACGCTGTCGCCGTCCTTGACGTTGAGGATCGCGCCGTACGGAATCTTGTAGCGCTCGCGCTCGCGGCCGAACTCGTCGATGACGCCGAGCTCGCCTGAGCGAGATACCGCAACCCAGTGACCTTTCTCGTGGTGCACCGTCTTCAAGTTGTGCAGACGCGCCGCACCGCGACCCTTCGTCTCGACCGAGTTCGCGGCAGCCGCTCTCGATGCCGCACCACCGATGTGGAACGTACGCATCGTGAGCTGCGTGCCGGGCTCGCCGATCGACTGCGCCGCGATGACGCCGACGGCCTCACCCATGTTGATGCGATGACCGCGCGCGAGATCGCGTCCGTAGCACTGCGCGCACACGCCGTAGCGGGTTTGGCATGTGATCGGAGAGCGAACCTTGACCTGGTCGACGCCTTCTTGCTCGAGCAGCTTCACGAGCTTCTCGTCGATCAGGATGCCCGCTTCGACTACGACCGCATCGCCGCTCGGACGCATCACGTCCTCTGCCACGACGCGTCCGAGGACGCGCTCGCCGAGACCCTCGACGACATCGCCGCCTTCGACGATCGGGCTCATCGTAAGACCGTTCGTCGTGCCGCAATCCTCTTCGGTAACGACGAGGTCTTGTGCGACGTCGACGAGACGACGAGTGAGATAACCCGAGTTCGCGGTCTTCAACGCGGTGTCGGCGAGACCTTTACGGGCGCCGTGCGTCGAGATGAAGTACTGCATCGCGTTCAAGCCTTCACGGAAGTTCGCCGTGATCGGCGTCTCGATGATCGAGCCGTCCGGCTTCGCCATGAGACCGCGCATACCCGCGAGCTGACGAATCTGGGCCGCGCTACCGCGAGCACCGGAGTCCGCCATCATGTAGATCGAGTTGAACGACTTCTGCGTCGTGGTTTCGCCCTTCGAGTTCACCGCGTCTTCGACGCCGAGCTTGTCCATCATGGCCTTCGCCACTTGATCGTTCGTACGCGACCAAATGTCGACGACCTTGTTGTAACGCTCCCCGTTCGTGACGAGACCCGAAGCGTACTGCTCCTGAATCTCCTTCACTTCGCGTTCCGCGCCCGCGAGGATCTTGCCCTTCTGCTGCGGCACGACCATGTCGTCGACGCCGATCGAGACGCCGGCCCGCGTTGCGTAGTGGAAGCCCGTGTACATCAACTGGTCGGCGAACACGACCGTCTCTTTGAGACCGACCGTGCGATAGCAGACGTTGATGACGCTCGAGATCGCCTTCTTCGTCATATCTCGGTTCACGAGATCGAACGACAGGCCCTTCGGCAGAATGTCCGAGAGCAATGCGCGACCCACGGTCGTATCGACCGTGCGATGTCTCGGCTGGAAGTCGCCGCTCTCCACACGCACGTACTCGAGCACGCGCACCTTAACCTTCGCCTGCAGGTCCGCGACGCGATTTTCGTAAGCGCGATGCACTTCCTGCACATCGGTGAAGAACATGCCTTCGCCGCGGGCGTTCACGCGGTCGCGCGTCATGTAGTAGAGGCCGAGCACGACGTCCTGCGACGGCACGATGATCGGATCGCCGTTCGCAGGCGAGAGGATGTTGTTCGACGACATCATCAGCGCGCGCGCTTCGAGCTGTGCCTCGAGCGACAGCGGTACGTGCACCGCCATCTGGTCGCCGTCGAAGTCCGCGTTGAATGCGGTACAGACGAGCGGGTGCAGCTGAATCGCCTTACCTTCGATCAGCACCGGCTCGAACGCCTGAATGCCGAGACGATGCAGCGTCGGTGCGCGGTTCAGCAGCACGGGATGTTCGCGAATGACCTCTTCGAGAATGTCCCACACCTCGGGACCTTCACGCTCGACCATGCGCTTCGCTGCCTTGATCGTCGACGCCTCGCCACGGAGCTGCAGCTTCGAGAAGATAAACGGCTTGAAGAGCTCGAGCGCCATCTTCTTCGGCAGACCGCACTGATGCAGACGCAGCGTCGGACCGACCACGATGACCGA
>JBIQKP010000136.1:0-1436 GCA_044506405.1 Lysobacterales bacterium
CCTGCCAATCAGGAGCACTCGTTGGTCTCGCGCGTTCTCGCGCAGGGCTACGCGCGCCTCAAGTTCCCGGAGCCCTTGGAAAGTGAATTCCGGGCCGAGCACGGCCTCGCGAGCCGCCGCTGGATCCGGTTGAGCTTGCTCGTCGCGCTGATCACGACGAGCGGATTCGCGGTCATCGATCACGCGATCGTCAACGCGCAGAATCCAGTGCCCGATTTCGTGCGCTTCGGCCTGCAGTTGCCCGTGCTCGTCATCTGCCTGCTCGCGACGAGCATGCGCTTTTATTCGCGGCTCTATCTGCCCGCGATCCAGCTCGGCGCGCCGCTGTTCGGCATCGGCACCGTGGTCATGACGAGTTATGCGCTTCCGGAGCACACGGCGCTCGTCGGGTGTCGTGTCCTGCTCGTGGCGTTCTTCATCTATTTCATGCTCGGACTACGCACGGTCCAGGCCCTCGTCAGCAACGTCATCGTGACGGTCTCTCTGATCTTGGCCGGAGTCAGCGGTGCGATTCGTCCCGAAGTGGCCACCTATCTCGCGTTCGCGCTCTTCTGCGCGAACATCATCGGCAGCGCGGGCGCGTATGCACTCGAGCACGCGAATCGCACGTCGTTTCTCGAGCGCAAGCTGCTCGTCGAGATCGCCGCCCTCGACGGTTTGACGAGACTCCTCAACCGACAAACGTTCGAATCGCGCGTGCGCGACGCCTGGCAGCGCGCAGTCGAAGAGCATCAGGCGGTTACGGTCATCATGGTCGATGTCGACCATTTCAAGTTGTACAACGATCACTACGGGCACCAAGCGGGAGACGAATGCCTGCGCCGCGTCGCTACCGCCGTGCGCTCTGCCGTTGGTGCGCGCGCGGGTGATTTCGTCGCCCGTTATGGCGGTGAGGAAATCATTGCGGTTCTTGTCGATCGCACCGCGAAGGAAGCGCAAGAAGTCGCTGCGCGCATCGTGCAGGCGGTCCACTCCTTACAGATCAGTCACGCGGCTTCTCCCGAATCGCAATGGGTGAGCGTGAGCGTCGGTGCGACGACGCAATTCCCCCGGATCACACCATCCTACGATTCGATCGTCCGCCTCGCGGACGGCGCGCTCTATACCGCGAAGCGGCAGGGGCGTAATCGGAGCGTCTTCGTCGACGTGAAGCTCGCTGCTTAGGGCGCTCCGCGCGGCTGGGGGCTGGGGGCTGGGGGCTGGAGCAAGAAGTGCGGGGCACCTTCGAGCTGCCTTCCGAGTTCCGAGTTCCGAGTTCCGAGTTCCGAGTTCCGAGTTCCGAGTTCTTAGTTTCTTAGTTTCTTAGTTTCTTAGTTTCTTAGTTCCGAGTTCTGGCCCGAGCCTCCAGCCCCCAGCCTCCTGCCATCTTCAAGGCATCACGGGCGGTTCATATTCCAGCGTGAGCCCGAACAGCCACAACAAGAACAGCACGAGCG
>JBIQKP010000136.1:1536-6705 GCA_044506405.1 Lysobacterales bacterium
GGCGGTTCATATTCCAGCGTGAGCCCGAACAGCCACAACAAGAACAGCACGAGCGGCACATGGATCATGAACTGCACGATCGTGAAGCCAATAACATCGCGCGCGCGGAGTCCTAGAATTCCCAAGAGCGGCAGCATCCAAAATGGATTGATGAGATTTGGCAGCGCCTCGGCCGCGTTGTAGACCTGCACAGCCCACCCGAGATGCACCTGCAACTCGTTTGCCGCCTGCATCACGTAGGGTGCTTCGATGATCCACTTGCCGCCGCCCGACGGTACGAAGAAGCCCAACGTCGCGGAATAGATTCCCATCACCACCGGAAAGCTTTCGCGTGAAGCGGATTCGGCGAAGAACGTCGAGAGATGATGCGCAATGCTTTGTCCATCGCTTCCAGGCGCTGCAGTGATGAGCGCCGCGATTCCGCCGTAGAGCGGAAATTGAATCAGCACGCCGGTGGCACTCGGGACGCCTCGCGCCACGGCGTCGAGAAAGATGCGCGGTCGCCAACACAGCAATAAACCGAGCATCAAGAATACGAAGTTGTAGGTGTTGAGATTCGAGATCGCCGTCGCGGCGCCATGATTGGCAAACTCTTGCACGAGCCACACGGCACCCAGCGCGGCAATCGTGACGTTCAGGATCGGTGAGTACTCGAGCCACTCACCAGGGCGCGAAGGTTTCGTCGCCAACGAGGGCTGCGCATAAGCAGGGATGTCGAGCGCCTCTGCCGTTCGTGCTTTCGCAGGACTCGGCACCGTCAGCCACACGATCCAAACCGTTACTGCGATGAGCACTGCGGTGAGCGCAATCGATTGCCAGAGAAAGATCGTTTCGGTGAACGGGAGCACGCCCGTGACTTCAATCAACCCCGGCGGCATGCTCGCGGGATTCGCTTGCAATTGCGCGGCGGATGAAGACAGCCCCATCGCCCACACTGAACCGAGTCCCAAGTACGCGGCAGCGGCGGCCGCGCGATAGTCCATTCGCAGGTTCACGCGCCGAGCGAGCGCGCGCACATAGAGACTCCCGAGGATGAGGCTCAATCCCCAATGAAGAAGCGATACGAGCATGCTCAGGATCGCGACCGAACACACCGCGCCTCGGGCGGTTTTCGGCAACGCCGCAAGCCGTTCGATCACGCGGGTAACCGGTGGTGAACTGCCCACGACATAGCCGCCCACGATGATGAAGCTCATCTGCATCGTGAAGGGAATCAGGCTCCAGAACCCGTCTCCAAATGCCTTAGCCGCGACGAGCGGAGAAGCGCCCGCGATGATCGTCACGAGCGCAACGATCACGACCGCCGCCGCGGCGAAGACGTAGGCATCTGGAATCCAGCGTTCGGACCATGCGCAGCATCGCAGTGCGAGTGCTTCGAGCCGAGAGGGTGCGGGAACCGTGGATTCCGTCATGAGTTCCTGAGGGTCAGTCACCTACCGAGCCACACGATAAACGGAGACCGCCATGAAAGTAAGAGAAGCGATGACGCGCGAAGTACGACTTGCACGGCCAGAACAGACGATTCAGGAAGCGGCCAAGCAGATGGCCGAGTTGGACATCGGTGCGCTGCCGGTCGAAGAAAACGATCGTCTCGTCGGGATGATCACCGATCGCGACATCGCCGTGCGCGCGGTTGCGCAAGGCCGAGGTCCGGATTGTCGCGTGCGCGACGTGATGAGCACGGAGATCAAGTACTGCTTCGAAGATCAGACGGTCGACGATGTCACTCAGAACATGGGCGATCTTCGTGTGCGACGCTTGCCTGTCGTCAATCGCGACAAACGCCTCGTGGGCATCTTGTCACTGGGCGACATCGCTCTCGAGGACGGTGCTCAGGACGAAGCCGGCGAAGCGCTGACCCAGATCTCGCGACCTGGCGGGAGTCATTCGCAAGCGAGCCAGCGCCACTAACGCTTGCCGCAGACTTCTCGTAGTCGACCCGCTCACCCGAGCGGGTCGCTCAATCCTCAACTGTACGTGTCGAACGGCCGATCATCCAAGCGATGCCAAGCCCGCCTGCAATGTAGTCTCGACTCCTGAAGAGCGGACTGTCATCGAAGGCGGCAGATTGAAGCGCATCGAACCGGACGTACGCTCCGATCCAGTACTTCGGGAAGCGTTTCGAGAGAGACGCTAATACATGAGCCCCGGAGTATCCGCCGTGTGCTTCGTATGCTGGACGAGTGTCCGTCGCGTACTCGGGCCGAACCGAGTAGAAGTAATCATGATACTTGCGATCCGCGAACACAGGTCCGATGCCCACACCGAAATCCCAGCCGCTCGCGTACACGCTTTGAATATCTAAGTTAAGCCGCGGCGAAAAAATCCAACCAATGACTCGTGGCGAGCTCTCGATCGTAATCGGCACGCGCAGCGGCAGAACGAGATCGACCTGAACACGATGATCGTTCGATTTCCACAAGTGAAACTCGAGCGATGGCCCAATCTCGATCGTCGGAGCGAGATCCGGCATCCCGGCGCGCGCTTCGTTGTCTTCGCTTTGAACCGGGATCGTCGCGTTCAGACTGATGCTGAGCTCCGCGTACTCGCGGTCAAAGATCTCACCGCGCATGCCCTCACGATCGGCCTTGAGGAAGTCGCCTCGGTAGACGAAGTAGGGGACCGGGATCGGATACGCTCGCATCTCATCCGAGCCGCGATAATCCGGAAACACGAGCGCGCCGATACCAACGCCCGCCTCCCACAGCGGCTTCTCTTCCGCGATTGCTTGCGCGGTCAGAGCGACACAGAGCACACAACCGATGAGGGCAGCAGATTTCATGCAGGGACTCGTAAGGTCACGACGCGCAAGCCTTGAACGATTGATGCGCGCGAGATCAGGTTCTAAAGCAGCCGCTCGATGTGCGACTTCAGTTCCTCTGGTTTCGTCGTCGGCGCGAACCGTCCTACGACCCGCCCGTCGCGATCGATCAGGAACTTCGTGAAGTTCCATTTGATCCGTTCGCTGCCAAGCACGCCAGGCGCCTCCGTCTTGAGCCACTGGTAGAGCGGGTGCGCAGCTTCTCCGTTGACGTCGATCTTGGCGAACAGCGGGAAGGTCACACCATAGTTCACTTCACAGAACTGACCGATTTCGTCGCTGTCACCCGGTTCTTGCTCGCCGAACTGATTGCACGGGAACCCGAGCACCGAGAAGCCCCGTGGCGCGTAGTCGCGATACAGCGCTTCGAGCCCTTTGTACTGAGGCGTAAAGCCGCACTTGCTCGCCGTGTTCACGATCAGGAGCACACGACCTTCATAGTCGCGCAATGAACTATCCGAGCCGTCAAGACGCGATGCAGTGAAATCGTAGAGCGACATAGCGATGGCTCCCGTCGAGATTTCCTTAGGGTACGACGTCGATGAAGGTGTTGACCGACAAACGTCCAGTCTGCGGACTGGGGTCGGGCACGAAGTCGTTGTCGATGATGCCCGTATGTAGTGAGTTCTTGCGATAGATCAGCACGCGATTGAACAGCCCTTCTTGCGCGCCGATGCGTTCGAAGAGCGGTGTGTCGCCTTGGATGTAGCCGAACTGCGGCGCATCCGGGCCATTCTTCTCATTCTCGAGACAGGCGTAGTAAGTCTGCTTCCGCGCTTCGTCGACATACTCAAAGCCGGTCTTTCGATGCCGATAGAAGGCCGTGCCGCCATACGTTCCTTTGAAGAGGTAGTGAACGGATGCGATCCCAGTCCTCGAGACGGAATCGATGTGCGGAATGCGCTGCAGAAACGTCAGCTTCTCCGGCGGCGTCGTGATGATCGAGTAGTGACACATCGGGAAGGTGAAGCGCCCGTTCGCTAGCTGGAAGTAGTCGAGCAGCAGGTCTCTCAGATGGACTTCGAACAGCCGCTGATAACCGAGCGGCGCCGCGTACCGAATGCCGGGAAAGTACGAAACTGGGTCCACGTAGGTTCGGGTGGCGGCACGACGGATCAACTTCTCCGGATCGGCGACGAAGTTGTCGATCACGATGAGCGGCGCCTTCTCCGTGCCGATCGTGAGCTTTTGAATGCGGATGTCAGGATGCGGATTGAGAATCATAGTGGCGAGCGAACACGTCGGGGGTGCCTGCGCGCCGGGCGGAGCTCGAGTGCGCGAGGAAAGCGCCAAGAACCGCCAAGCGCATAGCCAGCGGGCGTCAGAGAGCTTACGCTAGACTGCCATTCTACGAATGAGTCAGGAGGTTGGAGGTTCATGAGCATGGCTTCTCGTCGCACATTTCTTGCCGCGGGCGCGGCCGCTGCCGCCGCGGGCACCGTCGGCGCCGCAACCGGTACGTCGTATCCGAAACTCATCCATCACGTCTTCTTCTGGTTGAAGAATCCAGGCTCAAAGGAAGACCTTGCGAAGTTGCTCGCGGGCATCAGAACGATCGAGAAGATCGAATCGGTTCGAGGCATCCACGTGGGCGTCCCCGCGGCCGTCGAACAGCGCCCGGTCGTCGATTCGAGCTATCACGCGTCCGAGCTCCTGTTCTTCGACGACCTCGCCGGCCAGGCCGCCTACCAAGTGCATCCGATCCACAAGCAGTTCGTCGATGACTGCTCGCATTTGTGGGAGCGCGTCGTCGTTTACGACACCATCTCCGTTTAGATCACCAACCGGCAGCGAGCTCCGCTAGCCCGCGGCTTGCGAGCTCGCTCTCGGCGGCATCTTCACCGCATCCCAGATATCGCTGCTCGCCTTGCAGTACTGATCCAGGAAAGCCTGGTGACTCGGCATCTGGGCAACGGTGCGACTGATCGATTCCTTCATGGACGAGAGGAAGCGCGTTAAATCCTGATCCGACATCGCGTGCGTGAGATGGTGATAGTGTTCGGGCTGAATACCTTGCCCGAGCATCACGTGCGTCCAGGAGTCGACGCGAAAGATCTCGCCATCCGCTTGCCATGCGTGCGCACGCTCCTTGAACATCCGCACACGGCGTTCGAGCGCCTCCGGCACCTCCATCTCCCTGCACTCGCGCCAAAACTCGCTGTCCTGCCGCTCGTTCACGTAATAGTGGAGGATGATGAAATCCCGAATCTTCTCGTGCTCCTCACGAACATCTTCGTTGTACTGATCGATGAACGACTGCGTGACGCCACCGAACGGGAACATGTGAATGAGACGAACGACGCCCGTCATCACGAGATGAATGCTCGTCGATTCGAGCGGCTCGATGA
>JBIQKP010000137.1:0-6652 GCA_044506405.1 Lysobacterales bacterium
GCAGCGCGGAAGAGCAAAGACAGAGGGCGTTTCGAATTCTCATGCGATCTCCTCTTGTGGGCTGACGGAATGTGCAGGACCCGCGCGTGAGAAGCAAGGCCGAACTGTAGGTCGGATCTCAATCCGACCAGCGAGTCGGAATGAATTCCGATCTACAGGGGGAAGCCTGTGTTCTAGGCCGGGGTTGCGAGCTTCAATCCAACGATACCGGCAAGGATGAGCGCCACGCTCGCAATCCGAAGCGCATTCGTGGGTTCGCCGAACAGCACGATCCCGAGCACGACCGTGCCCACGGCGCCCACGCCGACCCAAACGCTGTACGCGGTTCCCACGGGGAGCGATTTCATCGCGATGCCGAGCAGCCCCAAGCTAATGAGCATCGCGGCTACGGTCCAGACCGTAGGCCAGAGCCGAGTGAATCCTTCCGTGTACTTGAGTCCGATCGCCCAACCGATTTCGAACAAGCCTGCGATGACGAGAATGACCCATGCCATGTCTGCCCTCTACTATAGAGCGCGCACGAAGTGATGCGCGCGAATCTCGAAGTCGTGCTCGAGGTAAAACTTGTGCGCGCGGAAGCGCTGTACGCCCGAGTCAAGATGAATGATCTTGCAATCGTGGGCGCGCGCATGCTCGCAGAGCGCCTCGATCAGTTGCTCGCCGTACCCCTTCGACCGATGCTTGTGTGAGGTCACCAGGTCGTAGACATACAGCGCGTTTCCGCCCGCGAACAAGTTATCGCCAAGCCGGAATCCTGCGACGGAGACGACCTCGCCATCGACTTCGTGAAAGGCAAGTGCGTAACCCTGCCGCTGCATCTTCTTCACTCTGGGCACGAAGTCGTCCTTGACGAGATCTTCGCGCAGCTGCTTCATCACCTCGAAGCAAGCAAGAATGTCTTGGTCCAACTCAGCAATCTTCATCTCGGTTCTCTCGCAGTGATCGATAGAGCCCTAGCGCGGCTCTTACTTTAGTTTCAACTCTTGCGCCGGCGCTGGCACGCCGGTGACGTACTCGAACGTGGAGCGAAGCCCGTCCTTGAGCCCTCTATAGTGAACCATCTCGAGTGCGCGCTCGAGATCGCACCAGCGATACTCCGAGTGTTCTTCAGGATCGAGCGCGATGCGCTCTGCGCTCGTTTCCGCAGCAAACACAGAAATGATCTGCATGCTGCGGAAGCGGCGATTGTATATCGTGTAGACATGCTCGGCCGCCCAGACTGCCGATGCGGCCACACCAAACCCACTCAAGCACCGCGTGATCGCAGCAACGATGTCTTCGGGTTCTTCGACGAAGCCGCTCGGGATCTGCCAGAACCTGCCCCCATTGAAGTACCGATGGGCCTTCTGGGGCGATGTGTAGAGCAGCAGATACTCGATGCCGCTGGGCGTGCGTCGAAACACCCAGACATCAAAGACGTTGTGCGAAAGCTCCATTGAGAACCGGCTCTTACTTCAGCCTCTCCAGCCGACCTTTCCGTCTGACGATGTTCCGATAGTCCCATTGGATTTCAATCGCCTTCTTCAACCAGCGGCGCAGATCGCGAGTCTCGACCTCTGAACGATCGCGATAGAAAACGGATGCGTCTTTGAACTTCTTGCCGATCACGCTCAAGCCCGGCTCGTCAAAGCCTGCCCCGCTCCAGAACATCAAGCGTATGCCGGGCTTTTGCTTGCTGTATCCGACAATCGGATTGCCGTCCAGAAACCAGACTGGATGAGCGTGCCAGATCTTGCTTTCGGCCTGCGGCAGCGCACGGTCGATCTCCGTGGCCAGCGCATCGCAAACCGCGCGAGCGGCGGTTTCTTGACCCTTGTTGTATTCCAGGATGCCCGGGTGCATCGCAGTTTCCCTCTATGGCGGGACGCTATCACACCTCTGTCGCGGCTCACGCTAAGCTCCTACGGCATGGCCTCGAAAGCGGCGAGCTACTTGATCAACATGTCGAATGACGAGATGTTGTACCCGATGAGTTGAGCATCCGCATCCTTGACGCGGAACGTAAAGGCCTCTGTCGCCTCTCCGCCGCTAAACGTGCTCTGATAGACGAGCACGACGGTCGTCGTCAGATTCTGTGTATTGACGCTCCAATTGACTTGCTGCGTCTCTTGCAGTGCACCGAGCTTCCTATCGATCGCCTCGAACAACGCTACGATCCTGTCCTTGGATTCCGCTGCCTTGAACTCGGGACTCGTAGAGTCATACATCCCCTCGAAATCGCGCGCCTTCAACTGTTCGTGAAACTTCACGACCTTGGGCTCGGCGACCTCCCTACCTCTGATCGTGTCGCCGCACGCAGCCAATAGGAAGACCATCAACACCAGGTATGTGAGCTTGATCTTCATGGCGTTTCTTCCCTGAGAATCTTCGCCATCGCCTTCCCTTTCGCGAGCTCATCGATCAGCTTGTCGAGGTAGCGAATCTTCTGCATCAGGGGATCTTCGATCTCCTCGACGCGGATACCGCAGACGACGCCCTTGATGAGCGCGCAGTTGGGATTGAGGGCCGGCGCTTGCGCGAAGAACGTTTCGATATCGTGTCCCTTGTCGATCTGCCGCTTAAGTCCCGCTTTGTCATAGCCGGTCAGCCAGCAGATGATGCGGTCGACTTCTTCTTTCGTGCGGTTCTTGCGCTCCGCCTTCTGCACATACAGTGGATAGACTCGCGCGAACGGCATTGCGAACACTCGATGGTTCTGCATCGTCATCCCTCCCTCAGGGCGTCCGATTCTAAACCAACGACATTCACTGAGAAGGCCAGCGGCAGGGTCTCGAGGATCGACGATCGCGACAATTGCGCGCGCAGTGCCGCCGCTCGTCTCCGTTCCTCGCGGCGAACGCCGTGATCGCGGCGAAAACCGATCGGATCGTCAGGCCGTGCGCAAATCCTGAGGCAGCGGAATCGTCCTGATGCGCTTACCCGTCGCGGCGTAGATTGCATTGAGCACCGCAGGCACTGCGAGGGGAGCCGACATTTCGCCCAACCCGAGTGGCCGTGGGTCGGGGCTCTCCATGAGATGCGCTTCGATCGGCGGGCATTCGTTCATGCGCAGCAGACGGTTCTCATGGAAGTTGCTGTGTTGTATGCGGCCGTTCTTGAGCGGTGCGCCGCCGTACAGCAGTGCGGTGAGGCTCCAGATGATGCCGCCGACCACCTGCTGTTTCGCACTGGAGGGATTGATGACACGACCGCAGTCGATCGCAGCCGTGATCTTGTTAATCGTCAGTTGGCCGTCCCTCACGGTGACGTCCGCGATTGCACAGCAGTAGCTCGTCGCATACGGACACAAGACGATGCCCATGCCGCGACCGGGCGGCAGCGACTTCGTGTACCCCGCTTTCTCCGCGACGAACGTCAACAGCGCGCGCATGCGGTCGCTCGACAGCGTGTGCTCGCCGCCGATGAAGGCATCGCGGCCCGGCTTCAAGAGCGAGAGACGATACTCGAGCGGATCTTGCTTCAGCTCCGCCGCGATTTCATCGATGAAGCACTCGCTGAGCGCGCGGCCGTGGACATCGACACCGCGCCACGCCGACGATTGCAAGAGCTCCTGCCGACCGAGATCCTCGAAGTCATAGCGCAGATTCGGGATGTCGTACGCCATGCGCGGGAGCCCTGGGTCCGCATACCTCGCCGCCCACGTGTAAGTGCGAATCTCCTTTTCATGGAGCGCATACAGACGATCGCTCGCGTCGAGCGCCGCCTGGTACTCCATGTGTTGGAACAGGTGCACAAGATTGCATCGCTGATCGTCTTCACGCGTCCACATCATCTTCACGGGCACGTTGCCCGCCTCGCGCGAGATGAATGCGGCTTCGACTCCCATGTCCGTGTACGCACGCCGTCCGAAGCCGCCGCCCGAGGGCAGCATGTGCAATTTGATCTTGTTCTCCGGCAAACCGAGCAAGCGAGCGACTTCCTCGATGACAAGGCTCGCCGATTGAGTCCCGAGCCACAGCTCGCACTCATCCGTTCGGACGTGCGCCGTGCAATTGAGCGTCTCCATGCAGGAATGAAGCTGATGCGGATAAACGTATGACGCCCGCAGCGTCTTGCGAACGCGGCTTACGTCCGCGACGGCATTCTCATCGCCGATAAATCCGGTGGGGTCGGTTCGCTGCATCGCGCGCTCGGCGGCCATATGTTCGAAATCCGCGCTGTCGTAGCGCGCGTTCTCGCCTTCGTCCCATTCGATCTCGAGCGCCCGTTTGCCCTTGAGCGCGGCCCAGAAGGAGTCCGCAACGACGACGACGCCCTCCCGAATGTCGTGCGGCAGATACTTCACGTACTGCAGCCCCGCGATCGGCTGCGTCGTGAATACCTTGCGCACACCTTTGATCTTGAGCGCCGCGGACGCGTCATAGCGCTTCAGTTTGCCTTTGAAAACCGGGCATCGTTCGATGAGCGCGTACAGCATGCCGGGGACTTTCACGTCGATGCCGTACTGCAGCTCGCCGGTGACGATCTGCGGGATCAGCTTCGCTTGCTTCGGCTGGCCGATGACTTTGAACACGCGCGCTTCTTTCAGAACGACGTTCGTAGGAACAGGTAAGGTCGCGGCGATCGGCGCGAGCTCTCCGAACGAAAGCCGCCGCGATGAGGATCGATGCACGACTTGATGGTTCTCGGCATAGCACTGCGCCGGGGGCGTATTCCACTGCTGTGCCGCCGCGTTGATGAGCATCTGACGCACGGTCGCGCCGGCTTCGCGCAGCATGTCGTAGGTATAGAAGAGCGTGCAGCTTCCGCCGGTGCCGTATCCGCCATAGCGGTCGTTCTCGTATCGAGGCAAATCGACGAGCGGCAACTCGATTTTCACGCGATCCCAATCCGCGCACAGCTCCTCGCACAGGATTTGTGCCATCGCGGTCGCCACGCCTTGACCCATCTCGTGCTTCGTAAAGTGATAGAGCACATCGCCGTCCGCGGTGATGCGAACGAAATCGCCGAGCGGCGTATCGCTGCCGGTGTGTTTCTCAACGGCGAGCTCCGAGCCGTGCGCACGAAGCGATAACACCAATGCGCCTGCCGTCCACGCGGAGGAGGCAAGAAAATCTCTTCTATTCATGTGCGGAGGGCTCTGAGGTGACGGCGACATGCTTGATCGCAGCATGAATGCGCGGATACGTGCCGCACCGGCAGAGGTTGCCCGACATCGCGCGCGTGATCTCCTCATCCGACGGCTTCGGGTTCTGCGCGAGGAACGCGGCGGCGTTCATGATCTGTCCGGCTTGGCAGTAACCACATTGCGGCACATCGAACGCTTGCCATGCGAGCTGCAGCGGATGGCGACCGCCGGGCGAGAGCCCTTCGATCGTTCGAATAGGTCTGCCGCCGAGGGCAGAGATCGGCATCGAGCACGATCGCACCGCTGTGCCGTCAACATGCACCGTGCACGCACCGCACTGACCGATGCCGCAGCCGTACTTCGTGCCGGTGAGACCGAGCACGTCTCGAAGCACCCAGAGCAACGGGGTCGACGGGTCGTCGACCTCGACGGTCTGAGCTCGGTCGTTCACATTGAGTTTGATCGTTGGCATGACGCTCGCCGGCTTGAAACACCCGCGCAGCATCCAAGAGCAAGCCGGAGTGCTCTTGTAGAAAATCGGCTTTTGGGGCTGTCGCTCGGCGCGTGTGGGGCACGGCTCGTCGCAGCGGAACTGCGGTGGCCTTGTAGGTCGGAATTCATTCCGACACGCTCTCAATGTGGAGCCAACGCTCGAACGACCCGACATGCGCTATTGGCGCATCGATCCCGACCCACGCTTGCGTCCGGATATCGTGTGCTACTTCGTCGCGCTGCCGGCGATCGACGCGCGACCCGCGGCTTGGCAGTCGGAGTTGCTCCTTCCCGATGGCTACTCCGAGCTCGTGTTCAGTTTGACCGCGGGGTTCGAGCGCTGGCCCGTAAACGACGCTCACAAGCGCTCGACGATACGGTCGAGCTACCTCATCGGCGGACGCTCGCACTCCGTACTGACGCGCAACTTGGGCGATCTGACGATCATCGGTGTGAAGCTCGACTCGGGCCTCTTGAGACAGCTCATCGCGACCCCGCTCTCGGCGCTGCGAGACACGACGCTATCGATCGCTGACTTGAATCACCGCGGGTTGCTCGATCTCGAAGACGCGCTCGCGAATGCGAGATCGATCGAGCACATTGCCGAATTGCTGAATGCGTTCTTCTTGACGCGACGAAACCTGTTCGAGCCGCGCGACCGACTCGTCATTGAGCTGCTGCGCCGGATTCAAGCAACGCAAGGCGCGCTACCGATCCTTCGATGGATTCGCGAGCGCGGCGTCGACATCCGCCACTTCGAGCGACGCTTCTGCGCCTGGACGGGTCTGACGCCGAAACGCTACGCACGCATCGTGCGATTCCGGCACGGCTACTTCCGTTTATTGCGTGGAGAAGCGCACCGCGGTGCGGTCGGACTTCATCTCGAAGATTTCTACGATCAGTCGCACTTCTATCGCGAGTGCAAATACTTCTTAGGCGCCTCGCCGAGCGCACGACTCGCGGATGCGATGTCGCAAGGCACCGATATCTCCGATCATCTCCTCGAGGGCGAGCTGCGCTCCGCGTGAGCTCAGCGCGCCGGCACGAGATTGCTCCACGTCTCCGTCAGCACGTCGTCGCCGCTCTGGAGAA
>JBIQKP010000138.1:0-6566 GCA_044506405.1 Lysobacterales bacterium
CGGCGTTCGTCTGCCGCACTGGCGTGGGGAATCGCGCCTCGGGTGCACGCGAGTATCCGACCGCGATCGTGACGAATTCGCGCGCGGCGAGCACCTGCAGATAGTTCGTGAGATCCGTGCGGGCACCGGCGACAAAACCGCCGCCATGTACCCAAAGTACGGCAGGCATCGCGCCGCTCGCATTCGCCGGCGTGAACACATCGAACACTTCATCCAGACCCGATCCGTAGCGCACGTCGCGCTCGATACGCACGCCCTCAGGTACAAACGGCTCAGTCGATGCACTCGCCTGCTCGGCGCCTTTCGCGAACACAAAACGTATTAGCCAGACGGTAGGCCAAGGACTGACTACATGGGCGGCGTAGAGTGCGACGATTAGAACAACGGTCGTCACGATAAGGAGGCGTCGTCGCTTATGCATCGATGTCGGTCCCGTGGATCCTCACCTATCGCAGCCAATCGCCGGACACCCCTTCATGCTCGCCTCCGGATTGGCGGGTGTCCAGACACATATATATGTGTGCCGGTCTCGCAGTGACTGTCCTTTCGAACACCACGGCCTACATGAGCGGCGCAGCGCAATACGCCACCGATTAAGAGGCGGGCCGAAGCTGACATGACATGAGAAACCGCTGCTAGTTTCGATCGAGGGTCGGCGTAGAGTACGCCGCGCAGATCGGACGGCGGAGGAGGATTCCCATGAACGTACACGTCACTAGGTTTGCTGCGATCGGTGGATTGTTAATGCTGGGTGCAGCAGCCGCGCACGACACCGACGACGATGATAGCTATGCGTTTCGCGCGGTGTTGAGCGGGGCACAGGAGGTCACGCCACCAGACGCACCTGCGACACCATCGTTGGGCGTCACAACCAACACATCTGCACAAGCACGCGTTGAGTTCGCTCGAAACTTGTCCAGCTTCAGGTTCAGTCTCAACGTGAGGAATGGCAGGGGAGTCACTCAAGCTCACCTCCACTGTGGCCGGCCGGGCCAGAACGGCCCCGTCATCGTTTTTCTAGCGCCGTTGAATGCTGATGGGGCTGATGTGAATGGAGCATTTGCTCGAGGAACACGCCGCAATGAACACATCGAAGTTGGCGCTGAAGGGTGCGAGGCATTGATTGGTCGGCCCATACGTAACATCGCGTCGCTCGCGGGTGCCGCCCGCGACGGACTCATCTACGCGAACGTGCACACGGTCGACAATCCGGCAGGCGAAGTGCGCGGCCAACTCATTCGCGAACATGACGATGACGACCATGACGACGATCGCCGCGATGACGACGGGCGCTAGATCGCATTGAGGTTTGCGAAGGCATTCAACGCTGTTTAGAGCCTAGCAGCATGAACTGGACGCCCACCTGTCTGCCTTTTAGATCGGTGGGTGTCCGAGAGGTCGCGGGCTTGAGCCGTGGGCGTTCAACCAACGTCCGCGCGTCACGGAAGCGAATCCACGAGCCGCTTCGCTTCCTGCTTCTGAGCAGGATCACCTTCCTCGAGCACCTCGCCGAGCATATGCCGAGCGCTTTCGGGATCGCCCATGTCAATGAACTGGCGAGCGAGGTCCAGCTTGATTTGCACTTCGCTCTGCGTCGGCGGCTCGCAATCCGAACTAGACGGCAAATCGGGTTGCGGCGTGGAGGATCCTTTTCCTGCTGGACGTTTCATGTCGATCATTCTTCCACTCACTGGAGACCGCATGATCTCACCTTTTCGCGGCGAGTTCATTCGTCCGTCGAACGCATCGATCGGACACCTACCCACTTGAGCGAGTCGGCTTACGCGCACTCGCAATCGAGTGCTCAGTTGGACGACAGAGCGACAGGCGAGCAAGGGCAGTCGTGAGAGCGACTGCTCGAGTAGGCAATCGCGAAGATCGAGGAGCGATGTTCGCGTGGCTCCCCCACCCCCAACCACGCGGCGTACGCGCCGTGCGAAGCAGTGGCAGTAAGGAGCGTGATGCACTATAACAACGGTGTTGCGCGCGCAACATAAAGTTGAAGACGAACGAGCGCGCACGCGGACCCAGCCACGAATATCTAGCCAATTGAGTCAGTTAGTCGGCGGGTGTCCAGTGAAAGTGTTTGACTTGAGCTCGGTCGGTCAAACGCCTGGCGCTGATCCGGATGCTTGAGGGAGATGGAGGTTTCGAAATGCTGCGATGGCTGCTTTTCGCCCTTGGCACGGCCGTGAGCCTTCCGGCACACGCGCAGTTGACGGCTCCGGTAAAAAGCGGTGACACGACCATCACGGTCATAGGCAATCGCAAATCGGAAGCGGAGATGAGCAACTGGCGCATGGCGGAGACGCCGCACGTCGTCTTGTTCAGCCCAAACAGAGAGGAGGAAGTGCGGGAGACCGCGCACAATCTCGAGAAGCTTCACTTCCTGCTCTCGGCTTTGCTGGGTCGCGTGGGCGCGCCCGACGAGACGATCAAGATGGTCGTCACGATGATCGGGGATGTCGAGGAGTTCCAGCAGCTTCGACTGACGGACTCGCGCTGGCAATATGGCCCGTTTGCGGGGAGGTTCGAGAAAACGAGCTACTACGATCCGCGCGAAGAAGGGCCGGTGCTCGCAACGACCGCGCACGGCGTAGCGCTGGTCCTTTCCCCGTCGGGCGGCCGAGCCACAACTGGCAGTTGCAATGGCAACCGCGGCCCTCAAGTCATTGGCCAGACAATCGTGCGCGACAGGAATGCGTCCGGGGGGCCGCTCACGATCGAGGAGGAGCAATTCCTCTCCCAGTTCGCGGTGAACGAGCTTGCCCTCTGCCAGTCGGCCGAGTCCCGCCTCTACGCCGGCTTCGCCCAGAACTACCTGATGACCTATTTCCCCGCCGCTTACCCGCGCTGGTTTCTGCAGGGCTTCGGAGAGCTATTCGCGACGATGCAAGCGGGCGACGACTTTGTGGACTTCGGCCGAGTTCCGCCCGCCTTCCTCCAAGTCATGGAGCACTACGGCAATTATCCGGTCACGGAGGTCCTGGACGGTCGCTATCTTTCCGGGAAGGGGCGGCCCTGGACACCCTATCACGCGTGGCGGTTGGTTCACTTTTTGTATTTCTCGGACGAGTGGAAGCCGCGGGTGCACGATTACTTGAGCGCCTTGGCGCGTGGTGCCGACGCGCAAAGCGCCGCGAGCGCATTCGGCAATCCGGTCCATCTCCAGCGGGCCGTAACCGCGTACAAGGGACGCAAGCTACACTTCCAGCGGATGACCTTTCCGGCCGAGCGTGCGCCGGAACCGACCTTACGCCGTCTGACCCGGGCGGAAGTCGGCTTGATCCGAGGCCGGCTCGAGCTTGGGGCACGAATCGAGGTACCTGTCGAACTGGGTCGCGAGCGCTCGGTCGCACTGACCTGGCGCTCGGCCTGGCTCGAGCGGCTTCGCAGCAATGCAAGGCAATTTCCCGACCTGATCGAACACCAGCTGCTATTGGCCGAGGCCGAATGCCGATCAGGCAATCCGAAAGAGTGTCTCGCGGCCGCCGAACGGGCGATTGCACAGTCGCCGACGGATACCACGGCCTTGGTGTGGAAAGGCACGGCGCTTGTGCAGTTGGCCGTGCGCGCTCCAGGCGCCGAGCGGCAGCGCCTGCTGAATGAAGCCAGGAGTTATATCGTGCAGGCGAATCGACTCGATCTCGAAGGCATCCTTCCGCTCATCGCTTACTACAACAGCTTTGTCATTGCCGGGGAACAAGCGCCGGACATCGCAGTAGAAGGACTGACCAAGGTCGTTCGTTCTTCGCCCGCCGCGCCCAGTTCGCGACTGAAGCTCGGTGAGGAACTGATCAAGCGCGGTTTGATAGATGGAGCGCGCAGCACGCTCTTGCCTGTCGCCAAGGGGCCATTCGACACGCCCGAACAATCGGCCGCCGCCGCTTTGCTTCCGTGATGAGGCTATCAATTCACGAACTGAGCACGAGATCGATGAACACCCATCCATGTTTGCTTGCAGATTTGGTGGATGTCCGATGAGATGTGCGATGGGTCTCCAGTGAGGAGTTAGCCGGTCGAGGCACTAACTCGTGGGTGTCCATTTAGAGAGGCGCTCAATCCTTGAGCTTGATGCTCACCGTCGTTTCCCATTTCGTTGAATCCTCTGCCGGATTGTTGTGAATGATCTCCAGTCGATTCGCGAACCATTCACCTCCGACTTGTTGACGCGCGTCGAACGTCCAGCCGGCGTTGCGTGCCCAATCAATCAAGATGCCGTTTACACCGATCAAGTCATCGTAAGGGCCGAAATACGTGACTTCGGCATAGCGGCCCGCCGGCAAATGGCCGCTGACGAAATCGCCGTTCACCGCGATCGGTCGATCGACGGGCACACCGAACTCCATCTCGATGTCTGGCATCGCCACGACATTGTGTTTGAAGAACACCGGACCGGCTTCGCGAAGACCGTTGTCCTTCAGAAAGCCGAACAGCCTGTCCATGATGTTCGGTATCTCGTCGTCGAACGGCAGAGTGACACGTGCCTTGACGGCGACGTACGCCACTGCGGGTCGATCTACGATCTTTGGGAGCGTCAGCATCAGAAAGCCTCCTTCGTCTCGAGTGGATTCGCGCCGTTCGCGCTGCCCTGTTCAGGCATTCGTTCTCCTCGAGTAGACGTGCCACCGCGCCGTGATCCGACATCTGCGAGTGATTTCTTCGGGCATTTGCACTGAAATCAGTTGGACACTCACTGATTTCGAGCAGCAGCGGCGGCAGCGGCTGCGACATGGGAGGCTAACCACGGTCTATCCGTGGACATAAGCAGCTGATTGTGGAGCGAGAAATCGGGGGTGTCCCAGAGTTCCTTCTCTATGGACACCCACCCACTTTCTGCTCGCAACGTAGTGGATGTCCAATGTCTCGGCCTGAGCATTCATTCAGCGCCGCACCGTGCCCCATTGGACCCATGTACTGAGTAGGCAAATTGGTGGGTGCCCAATACGTTCCCATTTGTCTATCGAAGAACATATCTCGGTAGATTCTGAATGTATATCGTTTCAGGCGGGTTGCACGGGCCTGCCTTTGACTAGGCAATTATTCGCCTCAGCACGAAACGAGTCGCATGGCGGTCAGTATTGCCGATTGGACACCCACCACACTGAGCAGGCAAATCGGTGGGTGTCCACTGAGCGCGTCCCGGTGATCGAGTGTGATCCGCGATGTGATCGCGTCATCTGATGCGCCGGTGCGTGATGATGATTTCGCGCACGACTTTCCTATCCACCTCGACGTACATCCGCTGCGCCCGCTCATCGCGTGATCTGGCCACCACCTCGTTGTAGATGACGGCCGGCTTGCCATTCTCGGTGAACTGCCGCGAAGCGCTCACGGTGTTGCCACGCAACTCGACCGTCGCGGGCTCTTCGAGCAGCCCGCTATCGGTCACGCGAGCGGTGCTCAACATCTTCTTGCCCGGGTCGTAGCCCTGGATGTCGAGCGCTGAATCCGCGGGGCGGTCGGTCCATTCGTGGTGCCAGGTACACACGTTGCCGATGCCATTCACCGCGGCGGCACATTCCCATGTGGCGGAGACCTTCGTGCGGTCCTCTCCGTTGATGATGACGCCTTCGCTGCGCCACTTGCCGCGCGCTGTCTCCAGCCAGGCGACGATGTCGGCGGGAACTTCAGTCGCAGGCGCCGTCGCACGCGCCGCGGCGACCGGAGAGTTAGCAACGCGCCGTTGCGTCAGGCGCCATTCACGCAGCCGCTCGCCATCCTCATCGAACGTGATGTGCTGATCCCATACTCCGGGCTTCGTCACCACGATCTCATTGCGCATGACGCGCGGCTTGCCGTCTTCACTCGTGAACTCGCGCACCACGGTCATGGTGTTTCCGCGCACGGTGACTTCGGCGCCAGCGCTCAACACGCCGGTGTCGGTAACGCGCTGCATGCGCAATACCTTGAGCTTCGGGTCGTACCCCATGATGTCGAGCGCGGAATCGTGCGGCCGATCGGTCCATTCGTGATTCCACATGCAAAGGTTGCCCACGCCGTTCACGGCCGGCCAGCATTCCCAGCTCGCCTTGATCGGCGTGCGCTTCTCTCCCTCGATGTCCCATCCCTCCGCGCGCCATTGGCCGCGATGCTCGAGCAACATCGCGGTGACATCCGCAGGAATCAATGGGGATGCGGGCGTCTCCGCCGCGTGGCTCACGGATGTCAGTGCGAGCGCAGCAAATAGGAAGGATCCCTGGAGTGATTTCATCGCCTTGTCCTCAGGTCGGGTGGAATGGGTGAGCGGTTCTTACGCTACGCTGGCCATCGCAAACCACGCCTGAGGAAAGCCTTAGGCTCTTCTTAATTCTGTCGAAGGATTCGACGTGGACCCGACGACGACTGCGACGAAGTCCAGAATTCGCGACTGGATTGCCGACCCTTGCGGCGACCTTGCTCATCAACGTCGCGCATTGCGCGCATTGGACACCCATCGCTCAAGCAGGCAAATCGTGGGTGTCCGAATTGGGGCTAGTCCAAATTGGGGCTAGTCCATTCGAGGTGTGATGAGTGTGCGTGGCTCATTGGACACCCATGTACTTAGCAGGCAATACCTGAGTGTC
>JBIQKP010000139.1:0-6329 GCA_044506405.1 Lysobacterales bacterium
GCTCGAAGAGTGGGGCATGGCGATGGGCATTCTCGCCGTGTTCGACATGGCGGGCGTCGACATCGGCGTCAACGTCCACAAGGCGAACGCATCGCAGTACCCGCCCGATCCGACGTACTACCAGGCGGACTTCGCGCTGGTCGAAGCCGGCCGGCTCGGTCAGAAGAACGGCAAGGGCTACTATCGCTACGAGCCCGGCAATCGCACGCGCTTCGACGATCCCGAAGCGATCGAGATCCTTCGCAAGCGCGCACAGGAGCTGAACGTTCCGCAGCGTGCGCACTCGAAGGAAGAGATCGTCGAGCGCTGCTTGTATCCGTTGCTCAACGAAGGCTTCCGCATTCTCGGCGAAGGTGTCGCGCTGCGCGCATCCGACATCGACGTCGTGTGGACGGCGGGCTACGGCTTCCCGCGCTATCGCGGCGGTCCCTTGTTCTATGCGGAGACGATCGGGCTCGAGACGCTGCTCAACGGTATGAAGAAGTATCGCGATCTCTTCGGCCCGATGCACTGGGAGCCGGCGCCGCTGCTGGTGGAGCTGGTGGAGCGCAACTTGACCATTGCGCAGTGGGAGCAAGCGAAGAAGGGAGCGCAATGATGAAGCTCGATGAACTGATCGCGATCGACGTGCACACGCACGCTGAAGTGTCGTGCCGTCAGGAGCCCGATGAAGCGTGGCGACCGTTCGAAGAAGCGTCGTCCAAGTACTTCAAGGCCGGCAAGCGTCCGACCATCGCCGAGACGATTGCCTATTACCGCGAACGCAAGATCGGTCTCGTCATGTTCACGGTGGACTCCGAGTTCGAGATCGGCGCACGCCGTATTCCGAACGAGGAAGTCGCGGATGCCGCGCGCGAGAACGCGGACATGATGCTCGCCTTCGCGAGCATCGATCCGCACAAGGGCAAGATGGGCGTGCGCGAGGCGCGTCGACTCATCAAGGACGGTGTGATTCGCGGCTTCAAGTTCCATCCGACGTGCCAGGGCTTCTTTCCGAACGATCGACTCGCCTATCCGCTGTACGAGGTCATCGCCGAGCACAAGCTGCCGGCGATCTTCCATAGCGGGCATTCGGGCATCGGCACGGGCCTACCGGGAGGCGGCGGGTTGCGGCTCAAGTATTCCAATCCGATTCACGTCGATGACGTCGCCGCGGATTTCCCGGATATGAAGATCATCATCGCGCACCCGTCATGGCCGTGGCAGGACGAGGCGCTGTCCGTGTGCCTGCACAAGCCGAATGTCTATATCGACTTGTCGGGCTGGTCGCCAAAGTACTTTCCGCCGCAACTCGTGCAGTACGCGAACACTCAGCTCAAGACGAAGATGCTGTTCGGATCGGATTATCCGTTGATCTCGCCGGATCGTTGGATCAAGGACTTCAAGGAAGCGGGCTTCCGTCCCGAAGTTCACGATCTGATCCTCAAGGAGAACGCGATCCGTGCGCTCGGTTTATCGGAGTCCTGATATGGCGGCGGCGTCGACCACGTGGACACCCGATCCTTTCACGACAGAGTTCGAGCGTCGCGACGACGGCTCGCTGTTGTTGCGGCCGACCGGCACGATTCAGTCTTATCCGCCGCGTTGGCTCGATTGGCTCGAGGAGTGGGCAGCCAAGGATGGAAGTCGCGTGTTGGCGGCCCGTCGCGGGAGCGACGGGCAGTGGCGGACGATCACGTACGCGGACATGCTCGCGCGTGTGCGTCGAATTGCGATGGGGTTGAGCGCGAGAGGGCTCAGCGCCGATCGGCCGATCCTCATCCTGTCCGGCAACAGCCTCGAACATCTGACGTTGACGTTCGCGGCGATGAAAGCCGGCGTCCCGTATTGCTCTGTGTCACCCGCGTACTCGCAAGTCGCCGGCGATCTGAGCAAGCTCCGTTACGTGCTGAGCTTGCTTACGCCGGGACTCATCGCGGCGTTCGACACTCGTCGATTCGCACGCGCGCTCGCCATCGTCGATCCAGAGATCGAAGTTGTCGGCGATTCGGAGGTCGACAGCCGATCGGTGACCTCGCTCGAGTCTTTGGAAGCGGAGCCGACCGCTGCCCTCGATCAGCGTTTCGCTGAAACAGGTCCAGACACGATCATCAAGTTCCTGCTCACGTCCGGTTCGACCGGGCAGCCGAAGGCGGTGATCACGACGAACCGCATGCTGTGCGCCAACGCTGCGATGTTGTGGCAGGCAATGCCGTTCCTGATCTCCGAGCCGCCGATTCTCGTCGATTGGCTACCGTGGAATCACACGTTCGGCGGCAGTCACAACATCGGCCTCGTGGTCAGCAACGGCGGCACGCTGTACATCGACGATGGCAAGCCGACGCCCGCGGGAATCGACGCGACGATCGCGAACCTGCGCGAGATCTCACCGACGGTTTATTTCAACGTGCCGAAGGGCTTCGAGATGATCGCGCAGCGCCTCCAGTCGGATGACGTCCTGCGGCGCAACTTCTACCGGCGCTTGCGCGCGTGCTTCTTCGCGGGCGCTTCGCTCGCGCAGCACACGTGGGATGCACTGGGTGAGGCGTCGATACGCGAGCTTGGCGTGCGCACACCGATTCTCTCGGGACTAGGCGCAACCGAGACCGGTCCGTCCGTGACGTTCACGACGCCGGCGGCGGAGCGCAGCGGCGTCATCGGACTGCCGGCCTCGGGCAATCTCGTGAAGCTCGCGCCCGTGGAAGAGAAGCTTGAGATTCGCGTGAAGAGTCCGGCCGTGACGCCGGGCTACTGGCGTCAACCCGACCTTACGGCGAAAGCATTCGACGACGAAGGCTTCTATCGTCTCGGCGATGCCGTCCGCTTGATCGATCCGGCGGATCCGACACGCGGCCTCAAGTTCGACGGACGGATCGGCGAAGACTTCAAGCTGGGCAATGGCACGTGGGTGAGTGTCGGCCCGTTGCGTGCGGAGATCATCAGCGCGCTCGCGCCCGTAGCGCAGGACGTCGTGTTCGCAGGGCTCGATCAAGAGTTCGTGTCCGCCTTAGTGATCCCCGATGTCGCTGCGTGTGCTTCTCTTATTGGCTTGAACGCGCCGACCTACGGCGACTTAGCGCGCCATGAAGGCTTGCTCGAGTGGATTCGCGCGCGGCTCGAAGAGCATGCGCGGCGCAACCCATCGAGCACGCGTTGCGTGCAGCGCGCGATGCTGCTGCCGTCGCCGCCCTCGCTCGATCACGGCGAAATCACCGATAAGGGATCCATCAATCAGCGCGCAGTACTGAGCATGCGAACGGAATGCGTTGCGGCGCTCTACGCCGACGCGCCGCCTGCCTACGTCGCCTGTATTCAGGTGCGGTAATGATCGAGACGCACGCGGTGGAGGCGAGCGCCAACGCGAAGTTCCGCAAGCGGGTGCTCGTGCCGATCGTCATTTTGATCGTGCTGAGCTCGCTCGATCGCGTGAACATCAGCTTCGCCGCGCTGCAGATGAACGCGGATATCGGGCTTGCGCCCGAAGCGTACGGACTTGCCGTCGGGCTGTTCTTCGTCGGTTATCTGCTGTGCCAATTTCCGAGCACGTGGATCCTGACACGCGTCGGCGCGAAACGCTGGATCACGGGCAGTGTCGTGCTCTGGGGCACGGTGGCCACCGCGATGGCGTTCGTGCAAACAGCGGAGCAGTTGTACGTGCTGCGTTTCCTCCTCGGGTGCGCCGAATCCGGTTTCGCGCCCGGCATCGTGTACTACTGCAGTACGTGGATGCCGCCTCGCTATCGCGCGAACACGATCGCGATCACGATGCTCGCCATTCCGATCTCCGTGATCATCGGCGGACCGCTGTGCGGCTGGTTGATGCGCGCCGACAATCCGCTCGATATGCCGGGCTGGCGTTGGATGCTGTTCATGGAAGGGGCGGTCACCGTGGCAATGGGCGTGGTGGCGTACTTCTTGTTCGTCGACAAACCACAGCAGGCACGCTGGCTCGAGCCTGCGGAGAAAGAATGGATCGCGAACGAGCTCGAGCGTCAGGCGCCGCAAAGCCCGAAGCGCGCGGATCGAAGCGCCTTCGCCGCCGTCGTGATGGATGTGCGCACGTGGCTCGCGGCGCTCGTGTGGTGCACGACGCTGATCGGTGCGAACGGTCTGATCTTCTGGCTGCCCCAAGTCATCAAAGAGATGTCGACGCTCGGCGATCTCGCGATCGGCGTGGCGTCGGCGCTGCCGTGGGTGGGCGTCGCGATCGGCATGGTCGCGAACTCGTGGCATTCCGACCTCAAACAAGAGCGCTATCGACACCTCGGCGTCGCATTAGCGATCGGTACGGTCGCGCTCTTTCTCGCGTCGATCGTTTCTCATGGCGCGCTCGCGTTGTTCCTGCTGTTCATTGGCGGGCTCGGACTGGGCGGCGCGCAGGGTGTGTTCTGGTCGATCCCGACTGCTTTCATGCAGCGCGCCGCCGCCGCCGCCGGAATCACGCTCATCAACCTCATTGGCAATCTCGGCAGTTTGCTCGGGCCGTATGTCATCGGGCTGATCCGTGCGCGCAGCGAATCGTTCTCCGGACCGGTGTGGTTCGTCGCTGCCGTCATGGCTTCCGGCGCGATCCTCATCACAGTGCTGCATGCCAGCGAACGGAGGTTCACCCGTGGACAGTAGACGTTTGCGTTACTTCGTGCAGATCGTCGACAGCCGCAGCATCACGCGAGCGGCTGCAGTGACCGGCGTCGCGCAGCCCGCGCTCAGTCAGCAGGTCGCGGTGCTCGAACAAGAGCTCAAGGTGAAGCTGCTCGATCGTTCCGTGTCAGGCGTGACGCCGACTTCGGCGGGCCGCATCTTGTACGCGCGGGCACAAGCAATCCTGCGTCAGTACGACGAGCTGCGCGAGGCGGTGCATCAGGAAGTGCTGCCGCTTTCAGGCTCCGTGTGCATCGGCATGTCGCCGACGATGATTCCGCGCTTCGCGTTCTCGATCATCGAGAAGGTGTGCACGCAGCACCCGGAGATGCACTTGCAGATTCGAGAAGAGGGCAGCGCCGCGCTCCATGACTTGCTCACGACCGGACGGATCGAGCTCTCGATCTCGCCGACGCGGCCGGACAATGAGGAGATCGTGGGCCACGAAGTCCTGAGCGAGGCCATCATCCTCATGTATCCGCCCGGCTGGGAGATCCCGGAGGACGCATCGCTCGAGGATCTCGCCTCCTTGCCGTGGATCGTGCCGCGGCGCCCGAATTCGATCCGCTCGATCGTCGATGGCGTATTCGCGACGGCGAGTTTGACGCCTTATGTCGTCGTCGAGCTGGATTCGCTTCATAACGTCATCGAGACCGTTCGGCGCGGGCTCGGCGTGGGCGCCATGGTCGCTGGGGCCATCCAATCGGATCTGGATCGCGGCACGCTCCAGGCGCGTCCGCTCGGCCCAGTGCCGCCCATGCGGCCGATGTTCCTTGCGCACCGGCGCTCGCCGACGCTCTCGCCCCGGGCGCAGTTCGTGTACGACATGCTGCTCGAGCTCGCGACAGGGAAGAAGCGGTTAGCGGTTAGCGGTTAGTCAGAATTTCTGCCGCGCCTCTCGCGACTCGCACGCAATCAATACAAGACTGGCACGAAACCGTGGCCGGACGGGCGCTTCTGAACTAACCGCTCACCGCTTCCCTTGCTATCGGCACCCGTTATAGCGGGCAGATGCAGACAGTATTACCCTGGACGCATTGCTGGGCCTAAGATGGGTGGCATGTCCAGTTCCGCGCACGAGTACGATCCCACGCTGCCCGAAACGTTTGACAGCGCGCACGAGGTGTTCGCGGACCTCCGCGATCGCTGTCCCGTCGCGCATAGCAATGCGTTCGACGGTTTCTGGGCGGTGACGCGATACGAGGATATCCATCGGATCCTGATGGATTGGCAGAACTACACGACCTCGGTGCGCAACGTCGTCCCGGGGTCGTCGACGACCGGACGGCGTCCGCCGTTGCATCTCGATCCACCCGATCACACGCCGTATCGACGTGCCATCGATCGTGCGCTTGGGCCGGCGCGCGTCGCGTCCATCGAACCCGCCACCCGCCGCATCGCTCAGAACTTGATGCGGTCACTCGTCGAGCGCGGTGAGGGAGATTTCGTCGAATACTTCTCTGGTCCGCTCCCGGTCTATGTCTTCGCCGAATGGATGGGGCTCACCGACGCGCAAGCTCAGGTGCTGCGCCGGACTTCTCAAGCCTATGTAAAGGCGTGGGAATCGTTCGACAAGGCAAGCGTCGCCGTCGCCGCCGAGCAGCTTGCGGCCATGGCGCGCGAGGTGCTGGAAGAGCGTCGTCGCGCACCGCGTGATCCATTGCTCGATCCGACGAGCTCGCTCATCGAGGCGCGCGACAGCGAAGGCA
>JBIQKP010000030.1:0-6385 GCA_044506405.1 Lysobacterales bacterium
TGTTCATTCTCGCCTTCCTCGGCTCGTGCGTCGGCATCGCGCTGGGTCTGTACGCTTGGCGGGCGCCGCAGTTTCGGTCCCAAGCTGGGTTCGCGCCCATCTCTCGCGAAAGTTTTCTGCTCTTCAACAATGTGCTGCTCGTCGCCGCGACTGGATTGATCTTGGTCGGCACGCTCTACCCGATGTTCCTCGACGCGTTCGGGCTCCCAAAGATCTCGGTCGGGCCGCCGTACTTCGCCATTGCATTTTTGATTCCGATGTTGCCGCTCGCGTTCTTACTCGCGCCTGGCATGCACGCATCCTGGAAGAGAGCCTCGTTCGAGCGGACCAAGGGCTTACTGCTCGCGCTGTTCGTGGTTGCGCTCGTACTCGGCGCGGCGATTCCGATTGTGAGCTACGGATGGCGCTCGATCCTCAGCACCGTCGGCATCGTCGTCGCATTTTGGATTACCTTCTCGTCGCTCATCGAGCCGGTCGAACGTTTGCGCAAGGGTCATAGCCTCTCTGCAAGCATCGTAGGCATGAGCGTCGCGCATCTCGGGCTCGCGTTCTTCATCCTCGGCGCAACGATCGTCGAATCGTACAAACAGGAAGCCGACTTGAGCCTCGCCCCGGGCCAAAGCGCGGAGCATGCGGGATTCGTCTTTACGATGAACTCGATACGCGAGGTTCAGGGACCGAACTATCGAGCGATCGAGAGCGAGGTCGTCGTCACGCGCGATGGCAAGCAAGTCGCGATCGTGCATCCGCAGAAACGCGTCTATCGCGTGCAACAGAACGCAATGACCGAGGCGGGCATCGACGGTGCATGGAATCGCGACCTGTTCGTCGCGATGGGTGAACCCCTCGGTAATGGCGCGTGGAGCCTCCGTCTGCAGTACAAGCCGATGGTTCGCTTCATCTGGTTCGGGGCGTTCGTCGCCGCGTTCGGCGGCTTGATTGCTGCGTGCGACCGACGCTATCGGCAGCGGGTCACGGCGGAGGCCACGAGTCCCGCCGCCGCAGATGTGAAGCCGGCGTAGGGCGCGCATATGTGGCGTTATCTGATTCCCATCGGCGTCTTCGGCATGCTCGTCGCCTTCTTCTTCGCCGGGCTCGGCCGCGACAAAGAAACGTTGCCGTCGCCACTCATCGGCAAGCCTGCACCTGAGTTCGCGCTGCCGCGTCTCGACGATCCGACCCAGATCGTTTCGAGCAAAGATTTCGCTGGGCGAAAGTATGTCGTCAATGTGTGGGGCCCGTGGTGCTCAGGGTGCCAAGTGGAGCACGCTGATCTCATGCGGATTGCGAGTCGCAAGGTCGTACCGATCGTCGGGTTGACCGTCCCGCAAGGCGCGCTCGCGAATGAGCAAGGCGAACCCCTGCCGCTCGAAGACGTGTGGGGAGAAATTCAGCTCGGCCTGCGTTGGCTGCGCGAGCTTGGCAACCCTTACGATGTCAGCGTATTCGATCAAATGTGGACCACGGCGATCGATTTCGGCGTCTACGGGGCGCCCGAGACATTTCTAGTCGACGAGCACGGCGTCGTGATTCATAAGCACACCGGTCCGATCGACGTGGCCACCTGGGAACGGGACTTCATCCCCAAGATCTCTCAACCGGGGAGTGCAGGCGGATGAAAGCTTTCGCTTGCCTATTGATGCTCGTGCTGAGCTCGTCTGCTCTCGCGATCGATACGGCGCCCGCGTTCGAAGATCCCGCGCTCCAAGCGCGCTACGAACGGCTCGGGCGCGAGCTCAGGTGCTTGCAATGTCGAAGCGAGACGATCGCGGACTCGAACGCGTCGCTCGCAGTCGATTTACGTCGCCAACTGCGTGAGCTCATCGCGGCGGGGAAGAGCGATGACGAGATCATGCAATACATGACGGATCGCTACAGCGACTACGTCCGTTACAAACCGCCGCTCGCCGCTCGTACGATTCTGTTGTGGGCTGCGCCCGTGCTGCTCGTGCTCGGCGGCATCGGGGCCGCCGTCGTCGTGATCTCGCGAAAGTCGCGCCTGCCCGAAGACGATCCCAACGATCCAGGGTTGGGTATCACGTGACCGCATTCATCGTCGTTTGCGCCGCGATGACCGCGGCGGCCTTGTTGTGGATCCTCATTCCACTTTGGCGAACGCAAGCCGCAGAGGCGGCCGACAAGCGCGAGCGGCGCACGTCGACGGTGATCGTCGGCCTCGCGATCCCGGCGCTCGCAATCGGTCTTTACGCCACGCTCAGCAATTGGAACTGGGATGAAGCAGCGCGCGCTCGGGCTGAAGCCAATCAGGTAGACGATGCGCTTCAACAGCTTGCATCGAGGCTCGAGCAGAATCCGAACGACGTCGATGGATGGCTGCTGCTCGGCCGCTCGTACACCGCGACGGGGCGCGCGGCCCAGGCTGTCGACGCCTTCGAGCGCGCGTACACGCTCACCGAAGGCCAAAACTTGGAGGCGACGGTCGGCCTTGGAGAGGCTTTGTTCATGAACGACCAGAGCACGCTCGCGGGTAGAGCAGGGCAGCTCTTCGAAGCGGCACTCGCACGGGCGCCGAATCATCCGAAGGCCTTGTGGTACGGCGCGGTCACAGCTCTGCAGGCGGGCGACTTGGTGAAGGGCCGCGATCGACTCCAAGCATTGCTCGCGCAGAGTCCGTCGCCGGAGATCGAAGGCATCCTGCGACGACAGATCGATGACTTGAACGCACAGATTGCCGAGGCGGGCGGACCGCCGCCGCCCGCCGCATCGCCTGAAGGTGGATCCGCCGAGCGCTCGATCGAAGTGTCCGTCACGATCGCGCCGGAGATCCAGAAGCAGCTCAACGGGGCCGTGCCGCTCTTCGTACTGGCGCGCGACCCGGCGGGCGGTCCACCGCTCGCAGTTCAGCGCCACGACTCGGCTGCAGCGCCGCTCACGGTTCGCCTGACGGAGCGCGATGCAATGCTACCGACCCGCACGCTTGCGACCGTGCCGCGCGTCGAAGTCATTGCACGCTTGTCCCGATCCGGCAGTCCGCAAGCGCAAAGCGGAGATTTTTTCGGCGCAGCCGACTTCGACTTTCGCAAAGGCGGCGGCAGTTTGCATATCATCATCGATCAGACGGTTCCCTGAAGTTCCCTAATGTCAGCAGCGACGAAGATTCGTTTTGCCGGTTTGCCCTCGATGGTGCCGGCCTATGCACGCGTCGTGTTCGGCAAGAAGCCCTACACGGCAGCGGAAGGCACAGTCATCGAACCGGTGGAGCTCATCGTCGAGAACGTGCGTCTTTCGCGCTCGCATTTGCGCCGCTATGGCGAGATCTGCGCGGCGCCGCTCGATCGTGGGCTTCCCCCCGCGTACTTGCACGTCGTCGCGATGCCCTTGCACATGCAGCTTTTCATCGTGAAGAACTTCCCGGTGAAAGTGCTCGGCCTCATTCATCTACGTAACACGATCCGAACGCTCGGCACCGTGGACATCGCGCAGCCGCTTCGGCTCAGCGTGTTCTTCGACACGATGCGCATCACCGACTTCGGGCAGGAATACGATTTCACGACGCGCTATGAGCAGCAGGGCAAGATCGTGTGGGAAGAAGTGAGCACGATGTTCGCGCGCGGTACATCGGCCCCGCCGAAGGAAGGATCCAAGCGTCCGTCGATCGAGCGCTCGACACACCCGAGCACCGGTGTTTCGCTCGAGACACTCGAGATTGCTGAAAACACGGGTTGGCGCTATGCGCGAGTTTCCGGCGACTTCAATCCGATTCATCTCACCGCGAAGACTGCGAGCATGTTCGGATTCAAACAGGCCGTCGCGCACGGCATGTGGTCGCTCGGCCGTTGTCTCGGTGCGGCGGCACCGCAGTTGCCGAACGGACCTCTCCAGATTGACACGCAATTCAAGCTGCCGGTTTATCTACCTTCGCAGGCACTCGCTCGGACTTGGGCGGTCGACAACGGCGTCGATATTTCGATGTCGACACCGCGCGGCGATCGGTTGCATCTCGCCATGCAAGTGAGGTCCCTCTAATGGACTTGCTCGAGGGCATTCAATCACGCGTCTCGGCACTCAAGCTCGCCGCACCAGGACCCAGCCCGGATCATCTCGAACAGATTCTGCGTGCCGGCATGCGCGCACCCGATCATGGACGATTGAAGCCATGGCGCTTCGTCGTGTTGGAAGGCGACTCGCGACTCAAGCTCGCCGATGCGATGGCCGAATTGTTTCGACGCAAGGCGCCTCAAGCAACGGCAGCGCAACTCGATGCGGAGCGCGCGAAGCCAATGCGCGCGCCGACGATCGTCGTCGTCGCGGCACGCATCTCCAAAGGTAAGATTCCGGAGATCGAGCAGGTCGCCGCGGTGGCCGCGGGCGTGCAGAACATGTTCTTGGCCGCCCACGCGCTCGGATACGGGGCGATGTGGAAGACAGGCGCCGCCGCATATGATGCGGAAGTGAAGGCAAGGCTCGGCCTTCTACCAGAAGATCACATCGTCGCGCTGCTCTATCTCGGCACCATCGCGACACCCGGGACGGTCGTGCCGCTCCCGCTCGAAGACGCCATCATCCCCTTGTAGAGCGGACTTCAGTCCGAGCCGGAAACGTCTGGTCGGAATGAATTCCGACCTCCAAGGGCGCCGTGCTCGCTCTCGCGTAGCACACTGTGCGCAGCAATCCGCGCAATGATGAGGAACGCCACGCCCGCCGGTATCCACATGATCAATCCGCCGAGTTGCTGATCTTCGAGCGCGCTCAGATTCCATGCTGGCGCCGTCAAGAAATGCGGCGAATAGAGCGCGCGCGGCGCAAAGACGATGAGTGCGCCGAGCAGCCCCATCTGCGTCAACGTGCCGAAGGCGGCGATGACGCGCGCGAGCGCAGACTCGTGCGAAGGCGCGAGGAGGGCACACCACAAGAGCAGAGCAGTACCGATCATCGAAACGTGCATGGCCCAGTACGCGATATCGCTCGTGAAAGTGCGTGCGTACATCGAAGGCCAATGCCACCACCAGAGCGAGATCGCGAAGAGTCCGGCAGCAGTAAACGGCGTCATCATTCGTGAACTTCGCGCGGCAGCCGGTGCGCCGATTCCGCCAAGGGCAATCAGGGGTGCAGCAACGACGGTCAACCACATGTGTTGGGTCACCCGAGCGGAGAAGAGCGAAACGCTGAGCGCACAGATCGGCGAGATCAGTCCCAATGCGAGCGCAGTCCAACCCGCGTAGAGCGCTGTGCGCCGGGTCGCGGCTGGCAAGGGAAACTGTGACCAACGTGGGTTGGTTGTGCGCGTCTGCCGTGCATGCCACATAAAGAGCACGAGCAGAACCCCAATCAGAATCGGGTCGAGGTTCCAGCGCGACCAGATCTCTTCAGGAACGGGGGCCGTACCGCAATAGGCCATGCGGGCGAGTAATTCATTCATGGCGCGCGAGAGGACGTGACGTCTCGTCACGTAACTTACGAGGCCGTCGCGCGTTCCCTCGCAGCCGCGGCTATACGCGACAGATCAGCGTTCGCGGCGGTACTGAATACCCGCGCGCGATTCCTCCGTCCCGCTTTGTACCTGCACCGCGAACGAGTCAGTCAGCTTGTAACGCAGCGTGACGACTTCGCCAGGCTCGAAGAGCCCCACACCATAGCTGAGGAAGAGTCGCGGCGAGAGATATTGTCCGATCGTGAACGCGGACCCGCCGATCATTTCGTTGTCGGAAATTCCGATCTCATCGATGCCGAACCGTTTGCCGAGGTTCTTTGCGATGAGTCCACCGGCCGCGGTGCCGAGAGATCGCGCGGCCGTTTGGACGGCGTCGCCTTCGCCCTCGCTCTGTCCGAGCGCATCGAGCGGCTTACCCGCAACTAAGTAGGACAGCGCATCTGCTTGGCCCATTTCCGGCTGCGAGAACACGGTCAGGATGGGACTCTTCGCGGTGCCCGTGATGCGCAATCCCGCGGTGATCTCACCGATCGTGCGCGTCGCCTCGATGCGCAAATTCGGATTGTCTAGCGGCGTATTCGCGAACAGAAGACTGCCTTGCTGAATCGTCAAGTCTTGGCCATACGCCTTGTATGTACCGCCGACGCGAATCTCACCCGAACCGCTCGTCGGTTCTCCAGGCCGTTCGCGCACGGCAAGCTGCCCCGTGATATTCGACACCAACCCGAAACCGGCGAGCTCGACCTTCTCACCTAACACCACTCGAACATTGGCGTGAACCGGCAACTGCTGGGCCTGCGCTTCTTCCTGCGTTTCCGCATCGAGGATGACGACGTCCGAGGACACCTTCGCTCCGCTCACGTCGCCGCCCGGCAGCTCCTGCAAGTTGATGCTTGCTTCCGGGATCACGACCTCGCCGTTGATGCGTACGAGGTCGGACACGTGCTCGATCTCGAGCGCGGGCTCGATGATGACGCGCGCACCGGGCATGTC
>JBIQKP010000030.1:6485-39965 GCA_044506405.1 Lysobacterales bacterium
ACACGTGCTCGATCTCGAGCGCGGGCTCGATGATGACGCGCGCACCGGGCATGTCTGCTGCAAGGAACTGCTTTCCGTTGATCGAAAGCACCGAGGGTCCGTCGAGGCGAGCGACGCCTTCGAGATCGAGACGACCTTTGCCTGACTCGATCCCGCCTTCAATGTCGAAGCCGCGATCCGCATTCGGCTTCACGACGAATCGACCGTTCTTGACCCGCAACCCGTACTCCGGAATCTCCGCTGCAAGATCCGTCAGCTCCAATGCACCTGTGATCTGCGGTTCGTCGAGCGTGCCGGCGACGCTCGCGCGCAGGTCCACAGCGCCTTGGACATTCGCGACCTGCGGCGCAAACAACTCGATAACGGCAATGCTCGGCAGCGTCGCGGCGAGTGAGCCGTCGAGCTCCGTGATCGGTTGCGAGAGGCCCGCGACGGCGACTTGACCTTGTAGAGATCCGGTATCGTTGAGACGCGCGCCGATCGTTGCCCGTGCTCGGTCGCCCTCGAGTCCAGCATCGACGCTCAGGTCGGCAATACTGAGCAGCACCTCTCTCGAATCAGAGTCCGTCACGATGCGTGCGATCTCGATCCGCGTCGACGCGAGGCGGGCATCGCCGCTGAGCTCGCCCTCTGCAGTGCGATGGATGTCACCTTCGCCGCGCAGTGTGCCATCGAACTCCAGCGTCGAATCCGCGGAGGCCACGGCATTTGCGAGTGCAAGCGGAACTTCAGTAAGCGAGTAGCGCGCATCGAGCGACCCGTCGGCCCGCACGTTCGCGTCCATACACAAACGGATGTCGCCGTCTGCGAAGCATGCTTGGGAGACACGCGTCGCGTCTTCTAGATATTCGATCTGCACGGGTTCTTGCAGCGTGAGCCGTGCGGCATCTTTCACATCGAGCACGAGTTCCTCGACGGTGCCAGTCCAGCCGTGCTCGACCAGCGCGCCCTCGAGCGCGAGCTCCGTGCTGAGCGGCGACCCTTCGAGCGTGAGCGCAACAGAATGGGCGTCCTTGTTGCCCGATGCATTGGCGCGAAGCCGCTCGATTTCGAGTCCCGCCGCCGTGGCGTTGCGCACGCGCAGCTCGACGAAGCCGTCCGGGTCGGTTGGATTCGACACATCCAAATTGAGCTGAAGCGATTCGGCGCGCATGTCGCCGACGCTCAGATCGGCGCCGCGTGCTTGACCGTCGATCGTGAGGTTCGGCCACTGCCCGAGCGCGGAGAACGTCGCGTGCAAGCTTCCGCCCGCATTGGGCACCCAATCATCGAGCGAGGGCACCTCGATGCGCGCAATGGCGTCCGTTCCCGCACCATGTTTCGCCTGGAGTCGAAGGCGGCTTGCACCTGAGCGTAGATCGGCGTCACCAGACAGGTCCTTGTTCGAGGCGAGCGTGACGTCCGCACGACCGGAGATCGATCGACCGCGCAGCCGACCCTTGAGATCGCGCAGTTGCACTTCGGCTCGCGGCCCAGCGTCCTCGATCGCGCCTGACGTTTGCAGATGAAAGTTGAGGTCGCCCGGCCACTCCGTCGCGAAATCACCCGGATCGAAATGCGTGGCGCTCGCCGTCAGCGACCAGCCGATCTGCGGATCTAGATCGACCGTTCCGGAGGCCGCCAGGCGACCGTCGGCCTGAACGATGTCGAACTGTTCGAGATTCACGGAAGCGGGCGAGCCTCGGACGCCGATCTCGATGTCGGCCATTCGATCGGGTGGCCCCAACGCGATGCGTCCTGTCGCTCGATAGGATTCCGAGCTCCCTTCGAACACCAGCGTGCCATGCGACTGCAGCACTTGCCCTGCCCATTGCTCCGGGACCGTAATCGAGCTCCAGCGTGCATCGAGCTTCGCGGCGACCGGCTCGGCCGCGAGTTGCACGATACCGTCCGCGCCGAACGTTCCCCCGCCGACGAGCATTTGAAGCGCGAGGTTCAAAGCCTCCTCTCGATGCTCGAAAGCGATGCGCTCGAATTGCAGCGGCTCTCCGTTCACGACGATCTCACCGCTCGCGACGCCGCGCGCGAGCGTGCCTTCGCCGCGCAGATCCACCGCGAGGCTCTCGAGCGAAGAATCGGGCATGAGCTCGTCGCGCGGATCGAAGGAGGGGACCGCGAGCGAGAATTTCCAAGGCAGCGCGTCCGCTTGCTCCAGCGCGACTTTCAACGTGGCGCGCAACGGCGTCGTCAGCACGATGTCTAAGACAGCATCTTTCTCCTGGGCGTTCGCTTCGAGCGTGCCGGCATAAGTCACTTCACCCACGCGCCATTGGAAGCGGCCCGAGCCGTTACCGACGTAGGTCTCCGCCTCGTGCACGTCGCCCGCAAAATGAATCTCGCCATCGGGCGACTTTACGTCGAGCCGTTCGATCGCGACGTTCGTGTCGACCCAACTACCCGTGAAATCCGCGCTGTCGATCCGAACGATCTCGGCGTCCGCTCGTCTGATGAGCGCATCTCGCAAGGCAAAGCGGTCGATCACGAGATCGATCGGCGCGTCCAGCGAGAACGGCTCGCTGGGCTCCGACTCCGCCGTCGGCTCAGCAGATTCGCCGAGCACGACGTCGAGCCCACGCACCTCCGCATCCACGACATGAACGCGCATGCGGAACAGCTCGAGCAGTGCCGGATCCAATCGCACCTGCTTGACCGTGACATCGAGTCCGCTCACGGGATCCGTATAGCGAAGACCCGCGAGCGAGAGCGGACCCGCAATCGAACCTTCGCTCGATTCGATGTGAAGCTTCTCGCCCATTGCGCGCTGTGCGAGGTTCAGTGCGGTGCGTGTGCCCATCTGAGTGTTCAGAACCCACAACGCGCCGAGCACGACGAGCACGACTACGCCGCCAATCGTTCCTAGGATCCAGGTGAGCCAGCGCCGCTTCATAGGTCGGGCCCGATCACGAGGTGAACTCGCACACCGTCGTCGAGATCAGTGACGACCGGCACCGCGACATCGAGACGTACGAGCCCAACGGGAGAGCGCCATCGAAGCCCAAGTCCGGCACCGACGTTCGCATTGAGCTCCGACGAATACGCATCGCCGGCGTCGACGAACACGGCGGCACCCCAGTTCTCGAGAAAGTAGTGCTCGTACTCGGTGCTGACGATGGTGAGGTATTCTCCACCGATGACGCCTCCGTCGGCGTTCGTGTCGCCGATCGCCTGGTAATCGAAGCCGCGAATCGAACGATCACCGCCGCCGAAGAAGCGCAGCTCGGGCGGCAAGGCATCGAAGTCGTCCACGACCATCGCACCTGCGGCGGCGCGCAAGATGAGTCGACCCCTTCGCCCCGCGGGGCGAATCCACTTCGCCTCAGCGCGAACTTGAGCGAGCGAGGTGTCAGAGAAGGCTTGCTCTGCGGCGAGCCTCAAGCCGTAGAGTAGCGACAAGCCGCGGGTGGGAAAGAGAAGGTCATTCGCGCGTTTGCGTGTCAGCAGCCCCTCTGCGAAGAGCAGGCTTGTCGATTGCTCCTCACCCGCGATCTCGAAGTCACCGTTCAGATAGTGCAACCCGAGCGTGCGTGTGAAGTCATTCCACTGTTCGGTCATTTGTGTACCGGACAAGCGCGCCATGCGCGAGCGGCTCGTATCCGTTTCTTCATCCCGGTAGCCACCCGTGAACGCATATATACGCCGCTCATCCGGCCGCGGGATGCGATAACTGAGCGCAGCCTGCTGCAATCGTTGTGAGTATTCGATTTGCCCGCCGAGCTTGTGACCGCGCGTGTTCACCCAGCGGCGATCCATGCCGAGCCGCACGCCCGGGCCAGCGTCGGTGCTCGCGTAGAGGCCCGCCGTATAGACCGTGCGCTTCGCGGGAATGATGAGCGCTTCGATCGGGACGCTATCGTTCCCGAGCTTTTCCAAGTCCGGTTGCACGGACACGCTCGAGAAGTAGTCCGCGTCGACGAGCCGCTGTTGGAGCATGAGTAGCTCGGCGGCGGAATAGAAATCGCCTTCCTTCCACGGAACGTACTGTTGCAGGAAGCTTTCCGGAAACTGCGCCTCCGTGAACTTCACCTCGCCGAATCGGTAACGCTGATTGCTGTTCCATTGCAGATTGATATCCGCGGTTCGCGCGGAGCGCACGACTTCGACGCGGTGCTCGACGAGCTCCGCATCGAAGTAGCCGAGCGCACTCAGCTGCGTGTCGATGGCAGTCTTGCTGCTTTCGTACGCCACATGGTCGAGGGGCTGACCGATCTTGGGCTCGAATGCTTCGAGCACGTTTCGAACATCCTGCAACTCGGTCGCATCGCCTACGATTCGAACATCGGAACGACGCACGAGTACAGGCTTGCCGAGCTCGACGCGAAAATGCGCGCGGAAGCTATCGGGTGATTTCTCGGTGAGCTCGCTCTCGACAGTGGCATCGTAGTAGCCATACGGCTGCATCGCGTCCCGAATCTGTTGATCGGCTCGGTCGAACAGGCGGCGCACTTGCGTCGGCGTCATCTCCCGCTCGCTGAAGCGCCTGAGATCGAGGCTTGCCAATGCGGCGTCACGCAGTTCCTCCTCGAGACCGTCGACATCGATCTCGACAGTGGCCGCGCGAGCGAGGCCAGAGATCAGCATGAGGCAAAGGAGGGTGCTCGGGCACCACACTCTCATAGTGAGGTGGTGGATCACCGCCACAACCGAGATAAAGAAGGAATCATCCTCGCTTGACGCTTGCATTGCCCGGACTGTTCCCGACGCCGCGGCGCGGGCGGAGCGTGTACGCTGCGAGGGACGCACGTGATGGTGTACCGTATGCCGCACGAGGGTCGCGTCTCAATCAATAGCAGGAACAACGAATGACTCGTGCGCGATGGACATTAGCGATGGTTGCCGCAAGCGGCTTAGTGTTTTCGTGGGCTAGCGCAGACACGCCCAAGCAATCCGGTTGGCCGGAGAGTTGGTACGAACGGCAGGCCCCCATTCACGTATACGGTAACACGTACTACATCGGGACAAGAGGGTTGAGCGCAGTCCTGATTACCTCGCCTGAAGGTCACGTCGTCATCGACGGCACGGTACCGGAAGCCGCCTCGCAGGTGCTCGCGAATGTGCGGGAGCTTGGCTTCGAGGTGCGAGACATCAAGTATGTATTGAATTCCCACGCTCACTTCGATCACGCCGGCGGCCTCTCGGAGATTCAGAAGGCGAGCGGTGCGACCGTGCTCTCGAGTCCTGCTGGCGCAGCCGCATTGCGCAACGGCAAAGGCGGGCCGGATGATCCGCAGTTCACATCGATCGGTCCGTTCCCCGCAGTCGCGGGGGTAAAGGTGCTGCAGGATCGGCAGTCCATCGCGATCGGATCCACCCAGGTCACAGTGCACTACACACCCGGTCACACGCCCGGCGGGACGAGTTGGAGCTGGCGCTCGTGCGAGCAAGACCGCTGTCTCGATCTCGTTTATGCAGACAGCCTGAACGCCGTCTCTGCCGATGATTTCTCCTACAGCGGCGATCCGAGGTATCCGAACGCTGCGAACGACCTGCGAGCCAGCATCGAGCGGATCGCCTCCCTTGACTGCGATCTCATCATCAGCGCACACCCGGAAGTCGCGGACTTCTGGGAGGCGATCGAACGCCGAGAGAAGGGCGATGCCGATGCGCTCATCGACAAAGACGGTTGTCGAAAGTACGCGCAGGGCGCGAAAGAACGTCTTGAAGCTCGGCTTGCAAAGGAACGGAAGACGCGCGCGAGCGATTAGCGCTCGCTCACGTCGCCGGCGGCTTCCACGATGCTCGGTTCTCACGATGAGTTTGCCGAGCGCGCTCGAACCGTCATCGGCCTCGTGCTGCTTGCGCTACTGCTCGTCGCCGTCGTCATCCTCGCCGGGGATGTGCTCCTCATCCTGTTCGGCGGCATCCTGCTCGCGATTCTCCTGCGCGGAACGGCCGATCTGATCGCCGAGCACTCGCAACTCTCGAAAAAAGTCTCGCTCGCCATCGTGCTCGCCGCGCTGCTCGTGGTCGTCGCGGGCGGCCTGTGGCTACTCGCAACCGAGATCGCCCATCAATTCGACGAGCTCGGCGCGAGTCTCACGAACGTCTGGCGCGAGCTTAATGAAGAGCTGAGAGGGGAAGCGTGGGGGCGGCAGATCCTCGCAGTGGTCGAGAGAGCGCACGGCGAAGGGACCGACGCCGCCGGTGTCTCGCAAGCATTCTCGACGACGCTCGGCGGCATCGTGAATTTCGCCGTCGTCCTCTTCATCGGCATCTACATCGCCGTCAATCCAGGATGGTATCGCCGTGGCCTGATTCGGCTCGTGGCGCCGGCTCGACGGCCTCGAGCGCGAGAGATATTGGATGCGATCGGGCACACGCTGCGCTGGTGGTTGTTCGGTCGTGCTGTCGGGATGACGATCGTCGGCATTGCGACAGGGCTCGGATTGTGGCTCCTCGGCGTACCGTTCGCGGCAGGCTTAGGCGTTTTGGCGGGCGCACTCGATTTCGTGCCGTTCGCGGGGCCCATTCTGGCGGCAGTGCCCGGTGTACTCGTCGCACTCAGCGATGGCGCGACGCAGGTGATCTATGTGCTGCTGCTGTACTTTGCGATCCAGCTCCTCGAGGGCTACGTTTTGACGCCCCTCATCGAGCAACGCAGCGTGCATTTGCCGCCTGCGCTCACGATCGGTGCGCAAGTATTGCTGGGCGTGCTCGTCGGTCCCGTCGGGGTTGCCGTCGCGACGCCGCTCACAGCGGTCATCGTCGTGCTGATCGAGAAACTCTACGTTGAGGACGTGTTGGAGGAAGACGTATAGACCCCCGGTTATCCGATGCGTATGGACAGCATCGAAATCGAACCCCCATCGAATCCTTCGACCGGAAAACTCACCGGCTCGGCGGCTTGACGTTGCGCGAGTACGTACAGCAGCGGTAGGTAATGATCCGGGGTCGGCGCGGACAACATTGCATCGCGCCCAAGCTGCTCATACTCGATGAGCGGATCGAAGTTGCCGGCGAGGATCGTTTGGCGCGCGAGCGCTTCGAAGCGAATCGCCCAATCATACGGCTGCACCTCGCGGCGTCCCCACGCGTAGGTATGCAGGTTGTGCACGAGATTGCCGCTGCCGACGATGAGCACCTCTTCGTCGCGCAAGCGTGCGAGCTTCTTCGCCGTCTCGTAATGCCAGGTCGCCGGCTGCGTCTCGTCGATGCTGAGCTGCACGATCGGGACATCCGCGTCCGGATAGGTGTGCACCAGGATCGACCACGTGCCGTGATCGAGCCCCCATTCCTGGTCCATCTTCACCGCCACGGGCGAAAGCAACTCGCGTACGCGGGCCGCGAGCTCCGGGGAGCCCGGCGCCGGATACTCTATCGCGTAGAGCTCGCGCGGAAAGCCGCCGAAATCGTGGATCGTACGCGGGCGCGGCATCGCGGTGACAGCGGTCCCTGGCATGTACCAATGTGCGGACACACACAGGATCGCTTTCGGTTTAGGGAATGAAGTGCCGAGCGCACGCCATTCGCGCGTCCAGGCATTCTGCGCGAGCGCATTCATCGGATTCCCATGACCGAAGAAGATCGCAGGCATCCGAGTGTGCATGTCAGCCCCCTTTCGTCGTCGACGGCTTAGACGCTACGGCAAGATGATTGGCTCGCGTTTAGTGCGACCGAGCATGAGCTTGAACTGATCGGGTTTGATGATGAGCACATCGCACGGCGCCGAATGGATCATGCGATCGGCGGTATCTCCGATCGCGAATCGCTTCAAGCCGCGGCGGCTGATCGCGCCCATCACGATGAGCTGCGCATCGAGCTGTGCGGCGATGTCTGGAAGCGTGCGCTCGGGCACGCCGCGGAGCACGTGTAGGTTGCGCGCAGAGACGCCATATCGCTTGACCTCGCGTTGCACCTTCTTGCGTGCTTTCTCACGAATGGCTGCGCGGGCCTTGGGACCACTATCGAGCGGATAAGCGGCATCTGTCACGCTATGGGCCGCGTGGAGGTTTACGCCCAACTGCTTTGCCAGCACCGAAGCCGCATCCAGAAGCGCCGCATCGAGTGACGCGGGCTTGTCGTTCGCGTGCGTCGGGTCGAGCGCCGCGAGGACCGGGCCGCGACTCGCCTTGGACGTGCGCACCATCAACAAAGGCCGGGGACACAGTCGGAGCAGTTCCCAATCGGTGCGCCGCAGTGAGAACGGCACATTCGTCCATTGCCGAACATGCGGCCCTGCGATCACGAGGTCCGCGTTCTCCCGAATCGCGGCGCGGATGATCGATTCGTGTGCAGGCTCTTCCCAAACGACGTGGGTCTCGACCTTCAGGCCTTCTTTACGCAGCGCCCGTGCATGCCGTTCCAACTCTCGCGTCCGTTGCGCGACGAGCGTCCCGCGCGCGCGCGCAAGCCGAGTGGAGTCGAAGAACCGGCGAGCGCTCAGCGCAGCGTCGAACACGGCGTGGAACAGGACGAGGTCGGCGCCGGCAGCGAGTGCAATCCTCTTCGCACGATCGAGCACGGGTTGCGCCGGCTCATGCGGTTCGGCGATCGCGGCGAGGACATGATCCAATTGCATCAAAGTGCTCCGAGCCACAGAGGAACATTACGGCTCAGGTAAGTGTATGTCATTCGTCTATATGAAACACGAGCCGCCGAACGACCTTCGGGATCATCGCCGCTTTGCATACAGGACTGGGCGTCGCGGTCAGCAGCGCGCTTTCGTGTGGCCCTGTGTGGCGGCCATGCTTTCGGGTGCGGTGTTCTGCACCGGTTCGACACTCGGCGAGGGCACCTCAGCGACCCTTGAACCTGAGCAACGCATACTTCGAGTCTGCGCCGACCCCAATAATCTTCCGTTCTCGAACGACCGGGAGGAGGGCTTCGAGAATCGCTTAGCAAGACTCATCGCCGGCGAGCTCGGCGTAAACGTAACGTATACATGGTGGGCTCAACGCCGCGGCTTCGCCCGCAATACGCTCAACGCGGGGCGCTGCGATGTCATCATGGGTGTCCCATCGTCCTACGAAATGGGACGCACGACGCGCCCTTACTACCGATCGAGCTACGTGTTCGTCACTCGCACTGCCGACGGCCTCGAGCTCGATAGCCTCGATGATTCACGATTGCGCTCGCTATCGATCGGCGTGCATGTCATCGGGGATGACTTCAGCAACGTACCGCCAGCGCACGCCCTCGCGAAGCGCGGCATCGTCGACAACGTCCGCGGCTTCTCCATCTACGGAGACTACTCAGAACCCAACCCGCCACGAGCGCTCATCGATGCGCTCGCACGCGAAGAGATCGATATCGCCATTGCCTGGGGTCCGCTGGCCGGTTACTTCGCAAAAAAGTCAAACATACCCCTGCACATCACACGCCTTGCAGCAGCGGTGGACAGCGGCCTGCCGATGGCATTCGACATCTCGATGGCCGTGCGACAAGACGACACCGACTTGCTGAGACGACTCGACCGCGCAGTTGCGGAGCGCCGATCGGACATCGATGCGCTCCTCCTCGAGTACGGCGTACCCGTTATGCGCGACCAGGGCGCCCCGACGTTCAGCGAGGGAGAAGCGAGGTGATACCCGCATTACAGCGGACACCACCTCGCATCGAGGCAATCAAACGAGCTCGCCGGTTTCGAGCGTGAGTGACTCGTACCAGCCTCGCACTTTGAAGACGTGTTCTTGCTCGCGCTGCTCTGCCTCGCGAAAACGGGCGACCATGTCCTTCTGCCCGATGCTCTCCGCCAACGCGATGAGCGTTTCCCATCCGGCCTCATCGACGAGCTCGGCCGCAAGCAGAGCGTGCAGCGTTTGTGCGAGGTTCGTACGAGGGTCCGTGACGGCCTGCAGGAAACCCATTGTCTCCACACCGACGAGCGCGGCGCTCGGCGTTTGTGCCGTCGGATCCGCCCCGAGTTGCTCGATGCATTCCTTGATCAAGAGCGCGTGCGAGGCCTCCTCGTCGCGAATCTGTGTGAAGTCCGACACTGTCGCGCCGGGAAGCTCCTCGGCGTGCTCGAGGAACTTTGCAATCGCGGCTTCGTACAGTCGCGTCCCGCCACGCTCATACGCGAGACGCTCCGAGAGCTTGTCGATGAAAGCCTGCGGCCGGTTACCCGTCATCATTTTCATGCCGCTCTTCAACGCACCCTTGGCCGTCGCTGGCGGTGGAACCGAACCGAGTGGATCTGCTTCGCGAATGTAGTCCGCGCGCATCTCCGCAATCGCTTGTCCATCGACTGCCTCACCCGCTTCGCCCACTTCCAACTCGGTGTTGTCCATCATTTCTTTCGCATGGACGGGCGAGGTCTGCATGCCAGTCCTGTTCGAACCCAGTCGTGTCGAATCGATTGACTCTTGCATCGTCTTTACTCCAAAAGCAGATCAGAGGTTGGCGACCTTGCGTGTGAGCTCCGTTCCCGGACGCCACACGTAGCCTGCCGAGACGGTTTCGCTTGGCGAACCTTGTGAGTTCAAGTGATTGCGGTAGTCGATGGAGCTCTGAGGTTCTTCCTCGAGCGACACGAAGTCCGGGCCGCTCGGACGCAAGTCCACTTCCTGCGCAAGCGTCTCGCGCACGAACTCCCGCTGACTCTCGAAAGCAATCGGTTTCGGCAGACGCTCGCCGATGATCTCTATAGGATCGCGGCGTTCGTGCTGCTTGAAGAGCTCCCCGACAATGTGGAGATGCCCGAGCTCATAACTCAGCATGCGCTCCCACAACGCCTTGATGCGCGGGTTCGTCTCCGTCTCGACGCAGCTGTAATAGTTGTAGACCTCGTTCGCTTCATGGAGCAACCAATGCTCGAGTAAGGTCTGTGTCGGATCGAGAAGCGACTCGTACTGAGTGACATGCTGCTCCTCGATCGATGCAATCTCGGCATACAGTTGCCGCGCGACAGGGTCGGCGAACAGCGGGCCGACGTGCATGTAGTAGTCATGCGTCTGGTGTTCCGCGGCGACGAGCGTCATCGCGTTCAATTTCGAAACCGGTGCGGCCGTACGTCGATCGTAGGGTCTGCGTAGGTCGTTCTCCGGCGCCCTGTGCTCGACGACGGTGGGCCGTCCGGGCAGTACGTCGGTGTAACTCTGAAGGATGTTGTTCGAATCCTTTCCCTCGAGGCGATCCAGTAGCGCCGAATAGCGATACATGTGATCGAAATCTTCCAGCAGGCCGAATCGGTAGTTCTGCGCGAGATAGGGATCGGGTTCCTGCTGGGCGAGGGCAGCGGTCACTTCGATTGCTACCTGCTCGTAACCGATCGTGGTCTCGAGCGGCGAGTGATCGGGGCCGAGTAGCCAGTTCACCATCGTTTGCTGATGCTGCTCCGCGCGGCGCACTTGCGCGAGCGGAAGCCGAAGCTCGCCGTTGAAGCGGGCTGCGGCGTGGAGAAAGCGCATCTGCTCAGACTCGATTCCGTTCATCAAGATGACGCGCACACGCGTGAATGCATCGTCATCGAGCTTGCTGATCGGTTTACCCGCAAGCTCGCGCCAAGTGAAGCGTTGTCGATCGAGCGGCGTGCCGCGATCCTCGAAAAAAGCAAGTGTCATGGTCAGTTCTCCGGAATCAGGAAGAGTCGCTGCGGTCAAACGCAACGGCTCACGCTGGAATCAGTTCCGCTGGACGCGCGTGCCCTTCCCGCATTAGCGGAACAGCGATCAGCACGCTCACGTTGCTTTCTCATCGAAGGGAGCCCTCAGGCGCCGCATGTTGATTCACCACTTGAATTGCATCTCGAGTTGTCCGCTCGGCGGCGCACTGATGGACGGGCACTCGCACGCGATGCGAGGAAGACTCACCTGTCATTGCTTGCTCATCGAGGGGCCGGACTCTCTCATCCTCGTCGATACGGGCTTTGGCCTGCGTGATGTAGCAGATCCACGGTCACGTCTTAGTCGGTTCTTTCTGGCGCTGTTGGCCCCTGAGTTTCGGGAGGACCTCACCGCGGTGAAACAAGTCGAACGACTTGGTTACGATGCGCGCGACGTTCGGCACATCGTGCTCACGCACCTCGACTTCGATCATGCCGGTGGTCTCGACGACTTCCCGCAAGCGCAAGTCCATATGCTTGCGAGCGAGCGAGATTCCGCCCGCGCGCAGCACACCATGCTCGATCGCATGCGATATCGACCCCAGCAGTGGTCGACCCAGGCGAACTGGCGCACGTACCCGGGGACAGCAGGGGAGAAGTGGTACGGATTCGAGTGCGTACGCGAGTTGGACGGACTGCCGCCAGAGATTCTGCTCGTCCCGTTGTTGGGTCATACGCTGGGACACGCCGGCGTCGCCGTCGAACGTACAGGCGGATACTGGCTCTTACAAACCGGCGATGCGTACTTCTATCACAAGGAAATGGATCTCGATCGACCGTACTGCACGCCCGGTCTCAGGTTCTATCAATCGATGATGGAGAAGGATCGACCGGCGCGACTCGCGAATCAGGATCGACTCCGAGCGCTCAAGCGCGAGCATGGTAAGGCCGTCCGAGTGATGAGCTCGCACGATTTGGTCGAGTTCGAGCAAGCGGCACGGCACGCGGCGGGTGAGCCTCCGCCGGCATGGCATCCCGCGGCCGGAGCGGTTTAGAAGAGGTTGCCTGCTACAACCAGGCCCAATAGATCGCCAAGTACAAGAGCAGTCCCGAACCTGCGAGACACGCGGCGACGACGAAGATTGTCATACCCCATCTTGTCTCGAACCAAATATCGCCTGCAGTGTCGTCGCGAGGCACTTGGGAAGACGCGGGGGTTTTCGTTGTGTTCATAGGCGTGCGCGGATGCTGAGAACGGTGCCCAGGATGCGCAGCGCACTCGCGCGTGACAAGCCGAAGAGCTTGGACGCGCGGTACGAACATTTCGTCGTCTCACAAAGGCGACTCTAGCTTCTTCAATGAAAGCGCGATCTTGCGTATCCATCTTCCCTCGACCTCGGTGATCCTTGTGCTTCCTGAATGCGATGCAAGCGTTCGCCTGTAGGCAGACTCGCTATACGCAACGTTGACGGTGAGAGGACGTCGAAGACGCGAGGCTGGCGAGTTGCCAGCCTCGCGTGTGAGGCTCAGTTGCCCCAGAGGGTATTCAAGAGGTTCGTCTTCCTCTGATCGAAGTCGAGCCACGTTCCCCAACCCGCTGTGTTGGAGATCGGATCGTAGGCATGGCCATACCATCCGGCGGTATCGCCCGATTCCGGATTGATCGACCAGTAGCAGCCTTGGATGTTCTTATCGACGAGATAGTCGACGAACGCGGTCTGCCATTCCTGATCGATGCCCGGCGTGATGTGACTCCACCGCTCGCGATCGCGAAGACTTGCCTGCCCGAGCGGCCAGTCCATGTTGCCGCCGAACTCACCGACGACAACAGCGTAGCCCTCATCTCGCAAGTAGCCGAAGTGCTCTTCCCAACCGGCTCGCAGAATCGTCGGATTGATTACGATGTTGCAGTCCGCATCGCCCGCTTCATCGCCTTCCAATCCTTCGCATTCCGGTTGCGCGGGATCCATGAACATCTTCTGTACGAACACGGACGGACCGTACGTATGAGGGGAGTAGACCAGCCGTTCCTTCGGCACGTTGAGGGGATTCGTTCCTGCCTCGAACAAGTTCTCGCCCCAGTTCGGGTTCGAGTCCGTACTTCCGTGCGGAACCTCTGTGATCGTATCCGGCGAGCCGTCCTGATTGTTCGCCGTCGCGGAAATGCCTTCCACGAAGATCAGAACATCGTCGTTCACTTCACTGATCGCCTGATAAGCGGACTCGGTGAGCGACTTCCAATCGTCCCATGTGTAATCCCAAGGCTCATTGAAGAGATCGATGCCGATGATGTTGTCGACGCCGAGATCTTCGCTCAGGCCCGCAAGCGTACGCAGCGTGTCGAGCCACGCGCTCTGGTTGTACGGATGCGTCGTCGTGACCGAGGAAGGATTGCCGCTCGCGGCACACGAGTACTCTTCGCGGGTGTAGTCATAGTTCTCCCGTGTCGCATCTGCGTAGGGCGGGCGCGCGTCAAGTCTTCCGGCTCTCCATCCGACGTAGTTGGAGCACGAATGAATGTCGAGCAACACCTCAATGTTGTTCTGATCCGCCGCAAGGATGAACTCCTCCAGCGCTTGCCGGGAGTTCGGCACGCGAACGGAAGGGTGGTTCTTGAGGTACGGCTCTCGCCCTTGGGGATTGTTCGCATCCAGCGTTTGGGGCACGACCGGCAGCCTCACGACATTGATGCCCATGCCCGTGATCTCAGTCATGGTTTGCTGAATCGTGCGTCCCGTGCCCGAACCGCCGTTCGACCACGTCGTGTTACCGATGTAGAGCTCCATCGGCGCGCCGCTCGGATTCGTTGCATCGTCGGAAGGCTCGTGACGGCCCTCGAGCCCGAACCAGTTTCCGCAGCGAACATTGAAGGGCTCGCCGTTCTTCGTGATCTGGCCAGTTGGATCGACACGGAACACCCCATCGGATGGGCTGCCGTCGCCGATCGAGAAGGCCACCGCCGCGGTTGCGGTGCTCAAGCTCGGCGTACCGTCGTCGAACGCGGTGGCCTGCGCAGTGTGATTGCCGTCGGCAAGGCCCGTAACGTCGAAGCTGTACGGTGCGCTCGTATCGGTCGACACGAGCGTTCCATCGACGCGGAACTCCACGCGCGCGACGGTACCGTCAGGATCGCTCGCGGTCGCGGAGAGCGTGACGGCGGACCCGGACGGGAACGTTCCACCGCTCGCGGGGGAGGTGAGTGAGATCGTGGGGGGCAGATTCGAAGAACCGCCTTGCACCGTGAAAGGTACCTCCGGCGTCGAGGTGCTCAAGCTCGGCGAGCCGTTGTCGTACGCGGAAGCTTGTGCCGTGTGATCGCCCGCCGCCAAGCCGCTCGCGTCGAAGCTGTACGGTGCGCTCGTGTCGGTCGCAACGAGCGTGCCGTCGACATAGAACTCCACGCGCACGACTTCGCCATCCGAATCGCTCGCCGTAGCAGCAACAGAAACGGTAGCGCCCTCCGCGAACGTTTGGCCACTCGTCGGGCTCGTGAGCGAGATCGTCGGCGCGGCATTCTCCGCTTCGTCGCCGTTACAGACCGTCCCGTTCAGCGTGAACTGCGTCGGCGACCCGTTCGCGCCGCTGAACGTTCCGTTGAAGCCGATGTTAAAGCTGCCGCCGCTCGCAATGTTTTCATTCCACTGCGCATTGCTCGCCACCGTGACCGTCGCGCTGTTCGCTGGCTGCGAGAACGACACCGGCCAGCCATGCTGCAACCTTTGGCCGTCCGGGAAATCGAACTGCAACGTCCAACCGTTCGTGATCGCAGGTCCTAAGTTCGTGACGATGATGTCGGCGCCGAACCCGTTCCCGCCTTCCCAGGCTTTCGTGTAGGTCACCTCGCAACTCGCGCTTTGGGCGAACGCACTCGGCCCGGCCGCGATTGCACCGAGCGCGAGTGCAAGGTACGCGGCTCGCCTTAGATGCTTGTGATCGGCGCCGCACCACGCGGCGCGATACGCGCAATCCCCCATTGGACGAAATGATCGAGACATAGTGAGTCCTCCTTATCGAGCGGCAAAAGAAAAGACCCGCCTGCGATCGAGGAGTGGTTCTGTCCCGGTTTGGGACGCCGCAATTGTTCTTTGAAGCCGACGCGTGCTCGCGTGAGCTCGTGCGAGAGGTGCACTCGCTGCTCCATGGTTGGTCACTCCGTGAACCCGTCGCGAAACCTGTGCGACGTCAATCGTGTCAGACGAGATCCCCCCCGTCTCAGCGGCCACCGTACGCATCCAGACAACGCTGTCAATGCCTACTCGCACGTATGAAGCTCAACAGCGACAAATGCGGCATTGCGCGAGTCGAATGTGCACGCTAGATGCCGAGAAGGTTGCACAGGTGTTCGGCTCGCGTCTCGACCTCGGCGCTCATCGCGATCACTCGACCCCACATTCGTTTCGTTTCTCCTGGCCATTTATTCGTGGCGTCGATGCCGAGCTTCGAGCCGAGCCCCGCGACTGGACTTGCGAAGTCGAGATAGTCGATGGGCGTGCGCCGCACGAGCATCGCGTCGCGCGCGGGATCGACCCGTGTGGAAAGCGCCCAGATCACTTGCTTCCAATCTCTCACATCGATATCGGCGTCCGTCACGACGACGAACTTGGTATATGTGAACTGCCGCAGATAAGACCATACGGCCTGCATGATGCGTCGTGCGTGGCCCGCATACGCTTTGCGGATGCTGACGACCGCAACTCGATAGGAGCACGCTTCGGGCGGCAACCAGAAGTCGACGATCTCAGGGAAGATACGCTGCAACAGCGGCACGAACATCTCATTCAGCGCCATCGCAAGCACGGAGGGCTCGTCTTCGGGCGAGCGACCCATGTAGCCGCCGTGATAGATCGCGTCCTTGCGCATGCACACGCGCTCGATCGTCAGGACCGGGAAGCGTGCCTGCGAGTTGTAGTAGCCGGTGTGGTCGCCGAACGGGCCTTCGAGAGCTTCATCGCCAGGACAGATATGACCCTCGAGCACGATTTCAGCGGTTGCGGGCGCACTGAGCCCCGATGAGGTCCGCCAGATTTCACTGCGGCGTCTTCGCAGCAATCCAGCGAACTGGAACTCGGATACCGTATCCGGAATAGGCGCGGCCGCGGCGATCATCAGCGCCGGATCGGCACCGATCGCGACGACGACCGGAAACGGCTTGTCAGGATGCTTCTCGCACCACGATCGATAATCCAGCGCGCCGCCGCGATGCGATAGCCAGCGCATGATCACGCGATTCGGACCGAGCACTTGCTGACGATAGACGGCAACATTCTGCCGCGGATGGCGTACGCCGCGCGTGACGACGAGCCCCCATGTGATGAGCGGCCCGGCGTCTTCCGGCCAACAGGTCCAGATCGGCCATTGCGTGAGATCGATCTCGTCGCCAGTTTGCACGACCTCACGACAAGGTGGATGGCTGACGCTGCGCGGCGTCGCTTTCAGTAGCGGTGCGAATGCAGGGAGATGCTGGAACACCTCGCTCATTTGCGTGGGCCATTGCGGCTCTTTGAGGAACGCGAGCACGGCACCGATTTCGCGCAACTGAGCCGGGCTCTCCAAGCCAAGTGCGGCGGCAACTCGTTCCGTGGTCCCGAACAAGTTGCCGAGCACCGGCATGCTCGAGCCGCGCGGGCGTTCGAACAAGAGCGCAGGTCCGCGTGCGCGCAGACTTCGACGGCAGAGCGCCGTCATTTCGAGCTTCGGATCGACCTCGAACGGAACGCGCTTGAGCTCCCCACGTTGCTCGAGGACGTGCAAGAACTCGCGCAGGCTCGCATAGCTCATCGCCCGCACCGATTGCGCAAGATCAAGGGCCGCGAATCGCGCGCGTGGCATAAGCGACCATCTCGCTTGTGAAGGAAACGTTCATGTTCGATGCCTCGCGGGTTCTCCATGCTTGGTTGCGCATCGCGCCGAGCGAGTTGCATGAGCGCATGTTCGCGCTGTCCATCAATCATGTGCTGCGGGGACAAACGATCGCTGCGCGATTGCCGGAGCTCGAAGGTAAGCGCTTTCGTGTGTGTGCGCTCGATGTACCGCTCGAGCTCACGTTCGAAATCCGCGCAAGCAAGGTCGTGTGCACGACGTTGCCACCCGACGTCACGTTCCGCGCACGTCTGCGCGACTTCATCGCGCTCGCGAAGCGCGAACAAGATCCCGATACCATGTTCTTCCAGCGGCATCTCTCGGTCGAAGGCGCAACGGAAGCCGGATTGCATCTCAAGAATCTGCTCGACGGTTGGGAGTACGATGTGCCTGCTCACGTCCGCACGGTACTGCCCGTACCGCTCGCGCACGCCGCACTCGGCATCAGCGGCGCCGCGCGAGCGCTCCATGGACTATTCCGGGTGCGCCGACCGGGTAGCCGTCGCAGTACCCGCCCGGCAGAAAGCTCGCGAGCGGTTTGACGGGAGCGCCGTCGAGCGCGTCGCGGAACGCTCGTGCAACCTCGAGAAAGTCCCGCGAGTGCGGCGAGAGGCGCAGAATGTCGATGCCAGCCGCGCGAATCGAGTCCAGGTGTGGAAGCAGATTCTGGATCGCCGCGGACTGCGTTTGGATGCCATTCAAGGTAAGGAATGGTTGATCCTCGCGAGAGTACAACGTCAAGCCATCCGGATACTGTCCGCAGACAAAACCACAGTCGTCCTTCTGAAGGTGATGCGCGCGTGCCGTGAAGCACCGCGCGGAGAAGGCGAGCGGCATGCGCCCGTACGCGAACAGCTCGATTTCGATGCCCGCCGGTCGAGTCGCTCCAAGTGCCGCAATCGTCGCGAGCGGAAGCTCGAGGGGCGCGACCCAGCGGCGCGCTCCATGCTTCGCCAAGAACGCGAGGGCCGCCTCATTGTAGACATTCAGATGCGGGCCAGCGACGAAGGGGCGCCCCGACAGCGCGTGCACGACCGCATAGTCGTTCGCTTCCACGAGCGTATGGTCCTCGACGATGCGGGACGCCGAAGCGACCTCGGACTCGGCCTCGATGAGCGCCAGTGTCGAGAACACGACTTGCTTGCCTGCGTCGATGAGCATACGCGAAATCGTCAGCCAATCCTCTCGCTGCACGCTGCGACGCTTGCTGCACACGACTTCCCCGAGATAGACGATATCGACCGGAGCATCGCACAGCTCCGCGTAGAAGCGCAGAGCAGACACACGGTCCCATAAGTAGAGCAGGGGACCTACGGCAATCTTCATCATCATTGCCACGGCCGATGGTAAGCGCCGAGCGTGTGCGCTCTACCCTCGGCCAGCGCGTCCAGTCCTTTCGTGATCTCAGTTGGCGCGGTCCAGTTGCGATCCGCGCGTGTGCAATCGTCGATGGCTCGACGCAGCAGCTGCGTGACCTGGGCGACGTAGGCCGGCGATCGCTGACGGCCCTCGACTTTGATTGCCTTCACCCCGCTATCGATGAGCACAGGCAAGATGTCGAGCGCGTTGAGGCTCGTCGGTTCCTCAATCGCGTGATAGACATGTTCTTCGACTTTGAAGCGGCCTTTGCAGAGCGTCGGATACCCCGCTGCCTCGCCAGGCGCGAACCGATCGATGAGCACACCGTTCAAGCGCGATTCGCGGCCCTCTGATGTCTCTTCCCATCGCACCGCCTGCGCTGGCGAGCACACGCCGTGCGTATTCGGTGACTCACCTGTCACATAGGACGAGAGTGCACAGCGGCCCTCAACCATGACGCACAAACTGCCGAAACCGAAGGCCTCGATCTCCACTTGCGTTCGGGCCGCGACGCGCGCGACTTGAGCGCACGAAAGCACGCGCGGCAACACCGCACGCCTGACATTGAACGCTTCGCGATAGAACTCGATGGCCCTCCAGTTGGTCGCCGAGCTCTGCACACTGAGATGCAGACGAAGGTCAGGGTGGCGTCGTGCTGCGTACTCCATGAGCCCAGGATCCGCGAGAATCAGGGCATCGGCACCGAGCGCTGCCGATCGATCGACGATATCGATGCACGAGCTCCAAGTGCCGGGGGACGGATACACATTCAGCGCAACGAAGACGCGCGCATCGTGCGCGTGCGCATAGTCGATGCCGGTACGCGCTTCCTTCGCGCTGAAGTTGAGGCCCGGAAAGTTTCGAGCGTTCGTTTCGCCGCGGAAGCCGAGGTAAACGGCGTCTGCACCGTGGTCGACTGCGGCGCGCAGCGCGGGCAACGTCCCCGCGGGACACACGAGATCGAGGCGACGCGCCGCTTCGGAAGAAGAGAGGGGCATGCGCGAAGTATGACGAGCATACCAAGGAGCGCATTGCGAAATATCAAGGCGCTGCAGGTTCCGCCCGCGCTAGATCGATGAGCTCGATCGTGCTCCCTTGAACGTGAATTGCCTTTTCGCGATGAAGCTGCTGGAGAATGCGACTCACGGTCTCGACTCGCGTGTCGAGCAGGTTCGCGATATCGCTTCGACTCATGCTCATTCGCAGCCGCTGACCATTCAACCCCCGGCGGCGTAGGCGCTCGCCATGATCCTGAAGAAATCGCGTCACGCGCTCTCGTGCCGGACCGCGCGTAAGCGACTCCTTCGGTGCGACAGCCGCGCCGAGTAGATCCAGCATCGCCGGGAGCAGCCCTTGGACGTGTAGCCGCTCCGGCTGTCGAGGCAGCGGCAGCTCGCAGCACACCGAGTGCTCGACCGCGATGGCTTCGCAACAATAGGTATCGAAGGAGAACGCTTCGAGACCGATGACCTCACCGGGAACGTGAAACCCGATGATGCGCTCATGACCGTCCTCGGAGAGGTGAACAGTCTTGATCATGCCTTGGCGCACCGCGAAGAGCGACGTCGCGCGATCCCCGGAGCGAAAGAGCGGGGTCTCGCTGTCGAGCATACGAAATGAACCTGCGGCGGGCCGCTCGCGGCCGTCGCGATGAGCGATGAGCACCGCAAGACGGCAGAGCTCGTTCAGGTCGCAATCGCGGCACGCGATCGGACGCGGCCGTGGGTCGGCACGCCTGGGTCTAGCTCGAATCTTCATCTCGATTGTTCCCACGTTAGGCACGTCGGCGCGGCGCGCCGGCCGATCTTGCGTTAGCGCAATTTGTACGGTGCACGGACCGCGCGCGCCTTGATATGGATCAATCGACCCGGCTCGCGATGACGCTACGGTCCGCGAACGACTGGCGTCACGCATCTGAACTCAAATCAAGCACGGTGCGTGAGCACAGTCGCGGCACTCGTTCGTCGCGATCTATCCGTTGCGACGCTCGTCTGGCTGCCGCGGGAGGAGTGGATTTCGCCGCCTGGGACGTTCGCACGGGATGAGAGACGTCGAGCGAACAAAAGCCCATCGGGACCCACTGCAGCATTTGGCTTCTACTTTAGGGTCAAGCAACTATGAAATCAGTGAAGTTGGGCTTGAAGAATCGGCTGCTGGCATCGGCGGTCGCATGCGGCGCGGTCGCGGGCCTGTGTGACGTCACATTCGCCGCCGAAACCGAGGAGGCGCTCGAGGAGATCATCGTCACCGGCATTCGAGGATCCCTTATGCGCTCAATGGACATCAAGCGCGATGCGGCCGGTGTCGTCGATGCCATCTCCGCGGAGGACATGGGCAAGTTTCCCGATGCGAATCTATCGGAATCCTTGCAGCGCATCACCGGCGTGTCGATCGATCGCGTGAACGGCGAGGGTTCGCAGGTTACGGTGCGCGGCTTCGGCGCGGCGGACAACATGGTGACGTTGAACGGACGCACGATGCCGTCTGGCTTCACTTACGGCGGCGGCAGCGGCGCGGGCGGTACCTTTGGCGGGGCAACGCGGGCTTTCGACTTCGCGAATCTCGCATCCGAAAGCGTCGGCGGCGTCGAGGTCTACAAGACGGGAAGAGCGAGCGTCGCGAGCGGCGGCATTGGCGCGACGATCAACATCAAGACGCTGCGGCCATTGGAGACCCCGGAATCGCAGTTCACCGTATCAGCCAAAGGGCTGCACGACACGACGAACAACACGGGCGATGACATCACGCCTGAGATCTCCGGCGTCGCGAACTGGGCGAACGCGGACCGGACCTTCGGCGTCAGTTTCTCGGCGAGCTACTCGGAGCGTGACTCGAGCATTGCCGGCGCCGCGGAGAACAACTGGAACATCGGAGTGTGGGACGCCGCGGCGATCGCGAACAACCAGAACAACCTCTATTCGTGGACGAAGGACGCAACCGGTGCGATTAGCGCCACGATCGAGAACGCGCCGGAGAACGGCCAACTCTATGCACGTCCAAACGATTTTCGCTGGAGCTATGCCGATCGGCATCGCGAACGCACGAACGCACAGCTCACCGTGCAGTATGCCCCGATCGAAAGCGTCACCCTCACGGCCGACTACACCTTCGCGGAGGTCGACACGTGGGAACATCGCGGCGAGTGGACGTTGTGGTTCGCGAACGGCTCGAGCGCGGATCATGTGATCTTCGACGACAGCGCCGTTGCAACGCCGATCTACTACCACGAGACGCTTTCCGGTAAAGACATGGGCTATGAGCAACAACTGCGCGAGCAGACGAACACGCTCGAGTCCGTCGGCTTCAACGTGAGCTGGAAGGTCACCGATAGCTTGACGCTGAGCTTCGATGCGCACGACTCCAGCATGGAAAATCTGCCGACCGGCCCCGGACGCAGCGGCGAGATCGCGATCAGCATCGGCGCACCCGTCGGCACGTCGCAGTGGATCGATTTCAGCGGTGACCTGCCCGTCGGAGGCTATACGTGGGCCGACGATGGCACGCGCGGCACGCGCGGCAACGCGAACGGCGTCTTCGACGAAGGCGACTTCGGTACTCAACAGGGCCGTGTCGCTTACGCCGCTCAGCTCATGGATATCAGCCAATTCAAAGTGGATGGAACGCAGCAGTTCGACCGCAGCCGCATCGACTTCGGTGTCGAGCATCGCTCTGTCGAGATGACGCAGCAGTCCTCCACTCGTCAAGTGAATCTAGGCACTTGGGGCGTCAACACCCCCGGCGAGATCACGCCTTACATCAAGATGTTCAACATGGCCGCACCGTACAAGGACTACGACATGAGCGGGTCCTTCCAATCGGGCGCACGAGCAAGCGATGTGGCGGCGCTCTGCGCTCATACGGTCACTTTGTATCCGGGTGTCGATCCCGGCACGAATCAGGAGTGGCTCTGCGCAGCGGACATGAACTTCGCGGGGGACAACACGATCGATGAAGACATCAGCGCGATCTACTTGCAGTATGCCTACGAGTTCGAGATCGCTGGACGGCCGAGCAATGTCCTAGTCGGCGTTCGTTACGAAGAGACGGAGCTGACATCGACGGCGCGCCTTCGCAAACCGCTCTATCGTCCGTGGCAAGACAACAACGACTTCCAAGTCATGATCTGGGACGACGCGGCGGGCAAAGTTCCGTACGACGTCGACAACGAGTACAGCAACACGCTGCCGAGTCTCGATTTCGACATTCAGCTCCGTGACAATCTGGTCGGACGATTGTCCGCCAGCAAGACGATCTCACGGCCGAACTATGGCAACTTGTACGCCGGCGCGGGCGGCTTCGGACAGACTGATCCGACCTACCTAGGCGCGGTGCCAACCGCGAGCCGCACGAGTCCGGAGCTGTTGCCGCTCGAGTCCACCAATCTCGACGTTTCACTCGAGTGGTACTACAGCGACACGAGCTACGTGGCGGTCGGCTGGTTCGACAAGAACATCAAGAACTTCATCGGCACTGGGCAGGCGATGGAGAGCCACTACGGCATGAAGGATGTCAGCACGGGTCCGCGCGTCGAGGCTGCGGCCGCCGCGCTCGAAGCGCTCGGGGTGAACATAGACAACACGTCGTTGTTCGTGATGACGGCCATTCTCGACAACCCGCAGGATTTCCCGACCGGTGCCGCGGCCTTCGTCCGGGATGCCGCGAACCCGCTGCTCGTCGATGCGAACTTCGCGATCGCGATCGCGCGCGATTACGACATCCATGCGCACCCCGAAGACCCGGAGGCCGTGTGGCTGACGTCCTTCCCAGTCAACAACAAGGAGGCCTCGATCGATGGTCTCGAGCTCGCATGGCAGCACTTCTTCGGCGATAGCGGGTTCGGCGTGCAGGCGAACTACACGATCGTCAACGGCGATATCGGTTTCAACGATCTCGCACCTCCGGGCCAAACGCAGTTCGCATTGCTCGGCTTGAGCGACACGGCCAATGCCGTGCTCATTTACGAGAACTACGGGTTCCAGGTGCGTCTTGCCTACAACTGGCGCGATGAGTACCTCCGCCAGACGAACCAAGGCGGCTCGCGCAACCCCGTGTACGTCGATGAGTACGAGCAGTGGGATCTGAGCGTCGCCTATGAGGTGAACGAGCATCTCGGCCTGTTCTTCGAGGGCTTGAATATCACGGAGGAGAATGTCCGCTGGCGCGCGCGGAACGATCGTATGACTCAGTACCTAGAGGACCTAGGGGCGCGATACCAATTCGGTGTGCGTTATACGTTTTAGGATGAGAACGACGCAGTAAGCGGTTAGCGGTTAGTCTTACGAGGAAGGTCAACGCAGCCGGGATGGAGATTTGGTGGGCATTCGAAGCACAATCGGCACCCATCATTTCTCCAATCCCGAGCCCCGTGACGGACCTGAGCCTCCCACTGATGGATCTTGCTGCAAGAAGGACGATCGATTCCTCGACACCCGCACTCACGCGGCGCCGAATCGATGCTGTCCTTCTCCTTTGTTTAACGCTCATAGTAGCCACGGCGGCCGGCGCACAAGACGCACCGAGACAGAAGACAGCCGACGAGATCCTGCCGCTCGTCAACGACTACTGCGGCGCTTGCCATGCAGTGCCGCGCCCCGATGTGCTCCCCAAACGAAGTTGGCCCGCGGTCATCAACGCGATGGTCGGAATCTCTCAGGAGCGTAGGGGCAGGGCCTTCCTCACCAAGGAGCAGGTGAGCGACATCATCGCGTTCTACTACGGAAGTAGCCCCGAAGAGTTACCGCTACTACCCCACATCGAACAAGCACCTGCGTCGCTGCGATTCGTCGCGCGCGCGATCGGCATGCGCTCGCCGCTTCCTTTCGTCACGAACGTGACCGCGTCGAAGATCACGACAAGCAAGAGCGTCGAGCTGCTCGTTGGCGACGGAGAAGCGAAGAAGCTATTTCTGCTGACGCGCGCAGACAAAGCATGGAAGGAGAGGGCACTCGCCGACATCGAGATTCCGGTCCGCATGGACGTCGTCGACATGGACGATGACGGTGATCTCGATATCCTCGTCGCTGACTTGGGGCAGTTCCCGCCGCTCGATGCACTGGCCGGCAAGCTGTACCTGCTGCGTCAAACCTCACCGGGCGTGTTCGAGAAGGAACTGCTGCAGGAGAATCTCGGCCGCGTCAGCGATGCGCGGGCGCTCGACCTCGATACGGACGGCGATCTGGACATCGCCGTAGCGGTGTTCGGCGGCGGTGATGTAGGAGAAGTGTTCTGGCTAGAGAACACCGGCGGCGAGGATCACGCCACGCGCTACAAAAAGCATCTACTCTCGGACCTGAGCGGTGCGATCAACATCTCGCCGGCGGATCTGGATGGCGACGGCCGAATGGATCTAGTGACGCTCTTTGCACAAGAGCACGAGATGATCATGGCATTCTTGAACAAGGGGGAGGGGATCTTCGAGAGCGGTGTGATCGCTCGAGCGCCGCATCCGATGTACGGCTCCACGAGCTTGACGCCAGTCGACCTGGATCGCGACGGCGACATCGACCTTCTGTTCACGAACGGCGATGCGTTCGATGCGCAAACCGATCCGAAGCCCTATCACGGTGTGCAGTGGCTGGAGAACAAGGGCGAGCTGAAGTTCGCATTTCATTCGATCGGTCGATTCTACGGTGCCGCCACGGCAGCCGCGGGCGATCTCGATAACGACGGCGATATCGACATCGTTGCCGGGAGTTGGGTCAACTTCTGGCACGATCCGAACCGAGCAGCCATCGTTTGGTACGAGAACGACGGCCAGCAGAGCTTCAAGGCGCACAGGGTCACTGATCGTCCGGCGGGTATCGCGTCGATTCAATTGGCTGACGTAACGGGCGACGGCAGGCTCGACATCATTGCCGGCGCGCTCAGAATGGACTTGCTCTTAGCGAAGCTCGGCTCGCCGTACAAAGCGGCCAGGCTCTTCCCCTCCGCCGAACCGGGCACCCAGCATCCACGCGTGATCGTCTTCGAGAATACTTATCGCGGAAAGAAATGACTCTCGCGGCGAGAGATACTTTCCCCTCTGCCTCGCACGCATCCTTCCACAGCGCCGCCTTGATCTAGATCAAGGAAGTTCTCCCCATGGCTACTAAGCTCATTCGACGGGCTTAGGGGTCGCGATGCAGACAGGTTCCTCACAGTACACCCACGATGAGCATATCGAGCGCTACGCGCGTGTTTCACGTCTGATGCCGTTGATGGAGTGGGAGGCGTACTTCGATCTCGTGCACGACATCCAAGCGTTGAAACGGGAACGCAATGCGATCGTGCTCGCGCATAACTATCAGCGGCCCGAGATCTTCCATGCAATTGCCGATATCCAGGGCGACTCCCTCACGCTCGCGCGCGAAGGCGCCCAGTCCGATGCCGACGTAATCGTCATGTGTGGCGTGCGGTTCATGGCCGAAACCGCGAAAATCCTCTCGCCCGAGAAGACGGTGCTCCTACCTTCGCTCAGTGCCGGATGTTCGCTCGCCGATTCCATCGCTGCTGAGGATGTGCGCGCGCTTCGCGCCCAATACCCCGGCACTCCGGTGGTCTGCTACGTGAACACCGACGCAGCGGTCAAAGCGGAGTGCGATGCTTGTTGCACCTCCGCGAATGCAATCGACATCGTGGAACGGCTCGGCGCCGACGAAGTGATCTTCGTGCCGGACGAATTCCTGGCCGCGCACGTGGCGGCACATACGCATGTGCGAATCATCTCGTGGCGCGGTCACTGCGAAGTTCATGAACGCTTCAGCGCAAGCGAGGTCAACGAGTATCGACGCACGACGGGTGCCTACGTGATCGCGCATCCAGAGTGTCCGCGAGACGTTCAGCTCGCGGCCGACTACGTCGGCTCGACGTCCGGCATGATCAAGGCGCTGCGGCGCGCGAAACCCGCTCGCGCCGTGCTGATCACAGAATGCTCGATGGCGGACAACGTCTGCAGCGAATTTCCGGAAACCGAGTTCGTTCGTCCCTGCAATCTCTGTCCACACATGCAGGCGATCACGCTTCCAGGCATTCGTGACGCGCTGGCTCGTCTACAACCCGCGATCGATGTATCGCCGGAGATCGCGCGAGCCGCTAAGCGCAGCATCGACCGAATGTTCGAGCTTTCAGCGCCGCCCATCGCATGAACGCGATCGAGACCGATGTGTTGATCCTCGGTGCCGGCGTGGCGGGTCTGGTCACGGCACTGAACGCGACAACTCGCAGAGTCACTCTGATCGCGCCAACGAGTCGAAATCGATCCCCGGAAACGGCAAGCGGACTGGCTCAGGGTGGAATCGCTGCCGCGATCGGCGCCGGCGACTCGACGAGCTTACATCTCGAGGACACCGTGCGGGCAGGCGCGGGACTCGTTCAAATCGGTGCTGCGCGCGCCTTGTGCGAGCGCGCCGCGTCTGCCGTTGGGTATCTGCATTCCTTGGGCGTTCCCTTCGATCGCGACCGTGACGCGTGGTCGCTTCATACGGAGGCAGCGCATTCGCGAGCTCGCGTGCTTCATGTAGGCGATGCCACGGGCGCGGCGATCATGCGTACGCTTCGAAGCGCGGTGGTGGCCGCCACGCACATCGAGTTGCTCGAAGGTGCGCGCGCGATTCAGCTCCTCACGCGCGGCGGCGAATCCTGCGGCGTCCTTGCGGAAGGCGCAGGCGGCGCGGTGCTCACCATCCACGCGCGCGAGGTCGTGATTGCGACCGGCGGCATCGGCGCTCTCTACGCGCGTACGACGAATCCGGTGACCGCATGCGGCGATGGACTCGCGATTGCAATCGAAGCAGGTGCCCGGAGCGCGGGACTCGAGTTCGTGCAGTTTCATCCGACCGCTTTGAGCGTGGATGCCGCTCGATTGCCGCTCCTGACCGAAGCGCTCCGCGGTGCGGGTGCGACGCTGATCGACGAGCACGGCGAACGCATCCTAGAAGGCGTTCATCCGCGTGCGGAGCTGGCGCCTCGCGATGTCGTCGCTCGCGCCGTGTACACGTGCATCGAGCGCGGCTCCCGTGTCTTTCTCGATGCGACGCGGATCGAGAACTGCGATGTGGCCTCGGCATTCCCGACCGCTTACCGAGTGTGCCTCGAACATGGGTTCGACTTACGACGCGAGCCCATCTCGATTACGCCGGCCGCCCACTATCACATGGGCGGCATCGCTGCCGATCTCAACGCCCGGACCAGCTTGCCCGGCCTCTGGGCCGTGGGTGAAGCCGCCTGTACAGGTGCACACGGCGCCAATCGATTAGCGAGCAACTCGTTGCTTGAAGCGGTCGTGTTCGGTCGCCGGTGCGGACGTGCGCTCGCCAACGAACGTCGGCGGGCGCCCTCGCGAGCAGTCGTGCGGGCCGAAGGGGGATTCGATACGGACCACGCCGTGCGTCGCGAGCTGCGCGAGATGATGTGGCATTGCATGGGCGTCGTTCGAAACGCTCACACGATCTCCGAAGGTTTGACCTATGTGGCCCGTGCGCGCGAGCGCCTGTCGCCGGCCCAAATGCTAGAGCGTTCGCGTCTGCTGCTCGTCGAACACATGCTCATGGCCGCCGCACGACGCACGACGAACGTCGGCGCACACTATCGAAGCGATGTGCGTCGTTCGGCGCAGCTCGAGCAGGCGTGCGCGTAGGTTGGTCGGGAAGAGTGCTTCGACACGAGTCGGATTGAAATCCGACCTACACCTTCTGGAACACGAGCGTTGCGTTCGTGCCGCCGAAACCGAAGCTGTTCGACATGACGATCGTCGGTTGAATCACAAGGGGGCTTCGAATGATGGGGAAGTCCGCCGCCGCCGGATCGAGCTCGTCGATGTTCGCCGACGCCGCAAGGAAGCCATCGCGCATCATGAGCAGACTATAGATCGCCTCATGGACGCCCGCCGCGCCGAGCGAGTGTCCCGAGAGCGACTTCGTGGACGAGAGCGGCGGGACGGTAGCGCCGAATACTTCGCGCACGGCATTGAGCTCAATGACATCGCCCAACGACGTCGAGGTGCCATGCGTGTTCAAGTAGTCCACCGCGTCAGTCACTGTCTGCAGTGCTTGGCGCATGCACCGCACAGCGCCTTCGCCGGACGGTTGAACCATGTCGGCGCCGTCGGCGGTCACTCCGTATCCGACGAGCTCCGCGTAGATGCGTGCGCCGCGAGCGCGCGCGTGGTCGAGCGATTCGAGAACGAGCATGCCGCCACCGCCCGCGATCACGAAACCGTCACGGCTCGCATCGTATGCGCGGGAAGCGGTCTCGGGCGTCGCATTCCGTGCGCTCGATAGCGCACCCATGGCGTCGAAGAGCGCTGCCAACGACCAATGTTCTTCCTCTCCGCCGCCGCAGAACATCACGTCCTGATTGCCCCAGCGGATCTGCTCTGCGGCAGAACCAATGCAATGCGCGCTCGTGGCACAGGCAGAGGTCACCGAGTAGCTCACGCCCTTGATGCGAAATGTGGTTGCGAGGCACGCGGCGATCGTACTGCTCATCGTGCGCGGCACGCGTGTCGCACCCACCTTGCGAATGCCCCGCTCGCGGAGCACGTCGGCGGCCTCGACGATGTTCGCAGACGACGCGCCACCGCTGCCTGCGATCAAACCGGTGCGGGGATTGCTGATCTGCGTTTCGTTCAAACCGCTATCCGCGATCGCTTGCTTCAGTGCGACCGCGGCGTACGCGGCCGCATCGCCCATGAAGCGCAGATCGCGGCGGTCGAGATGTCGATCGAGCTCGATGTCGGGTCGACCGGCGATCTGACTGCGCAGTCCGAGCTCCGTGTAGGCCGGCGCAGCCCGAATGCCGGAACGGCCCTCTGCGAGTGACTTCGAGACTGTATCGAGATCATTGCCGAGGCACGAGACGATTCCCATGCCGGTTACGACGACTCTTCGCATCAGGTAAGTCCCGTAGCAAAGCTCGCGCCGTCGAATAGACCCACGCGAAGCCCACGCGCGGTGTAGATCTGACGACCGTCAGCGTCCAAAGCGCCGTCACCGAGCACCATCACGAGCTTGCGCGCGACGATGCGTTTGATGTCGATGCGATAAGTGACGCGTTTGACGGATGGAAGCACTTGGCCGACGAACTTTACTTCATCGACACCGAGCGCGCGCCCCAATCCCTTGAATCCTTTCCATGCGAGAAAGAACCCGATGAGTTGCCACATGGCATCGAGACCGAGGCATCCAGGCATGACAGGATCGTCGCGAAAGTGGCATTGAAAGAACCACAACGTCGGATCGATATCCAACTCGGCTCGCAACTCTCCGAGGCCGTACGCACCGCCGGCTTCGGAGATCCACGTGATGCGGTCGAGCATGCGCATCTGTCCGATCGGCAGTCGCGGCGTGTTCGGACCGAAGAGTTCGCCTTCGCCGCACGCAACGATGTCTTTCAAGGAGTACGAGGATTGTCGCGCCGGCAAAGAGCGACCGGGCGAGAGGAGGGCGTCGGTTTGCATGTTTCGATTACAGCCGCTCACGACAGCGGGTGTCTTGATGTAGATCAAGTGCCATCGATCTATTGATGCGAGTTCGCTCTCTCGAGCGAGTCGTCGGAGGCCCATGCTTGGTTACTGACCGGCTCGCGGGTGGGGCGCTGGATGACGATGAACTCGTGCTTCATCGCTTGGTGACAGGCGTTGCAGCCCTGCGTGAGGTCGTCGAAGGCGGCTTCGAATGCACCGCGATCTTCGTTCGCGACACTCGCCTCCAAGACTTGATGTGCGGGACGAATAAAACCTTCGAGTGCAGGCGCGACCGGGAGCCCGTCCTCCTCCGGATGCCAGCGTTCGATGCGCCCGAGCGTTTCCTCGATCTCGTGCAGCTCGAATGCCGCAAGCGGCCAGTTCTCCGCGCGACCCGCGTACCAGAGCTTCGCGTGCCGGAGCTGCAAAGCACTCATGAGATCGCCCATTCCCGGTTTATAAGGCTCACGCTGAGATGCTGTCGTGTCCGGGCTCGAGCGGAAGCCGCACGCTGCCAGGAGAAGGCACGCCACGAGCGCGTACGCGAATCGAGTGATCGACGGTTCGTTCATGAGGGTCAGTCACAGTTGGCGGATGGAGGTTGGAACCCATGATGCTTGCTCTGGCGGCCAACTGTCCGCGCTCCCCCGTCAACTCGCATTGATCTAGATCAGCGCGACGCGCTCCGACGAGGGGGATACTTCGCGTCGAATCAGCCGCGGGAGCAGCGCATGATCATTCCCAATCAGAGCCGAATCGAGTTCGACGGCGAGACGATCAGTGTGGACGCCACGTTGATTGCGGAGAGCCTCGGCATCGAACCGGCGATCGTTCAGCCCTTGATGCGAGAAGGTCGGATCACGAGTCGATGCGAACGCGGCATCGACGAGGATGAAGGTCGCTACCGCCTGACGTTCTTTCACGGTCGACTTCGAGCACTGCTCGTAATCGATGCCGACGGGAGGATGCTCACTCGCACGATCGAGGCGGGTCCGCTGCGCGGGCGAAGCGGAAGTCGCGCTCGCGGCAAGCCGCGGCTGTAGGGTACCGAATGAGCGTCGGCCCTCACTCGATGCGTCGCTCTCTGGAAGAGAGAATGTCTGAGCCAGAGGAGTGGGATCCTTTTTCGTCGGATCCGCGCGAACCTCAGATTGCCCGCTACGACGAGCTACGTCGACGCTGTCCGATCGCGCACAGCGAGCCACTCGGCTGGTCGCTCTTTCGCCATGACGACGTCATGCGAGTTCTCGAGGACCCTGAGACGTTCAGCAACGCGGTATCGGCGCACCGATCCGTCCCGAACGGAATGGACCCACCTGAGCACACGACCTACCGCCGCATCATCGAGCCTTACTTTGCCCCGGAGCGCATACAGGCGATCGAGCCGCATTGCCGCGCGATTGCGGCACAGCTCATTGAGTCACTCCCGGCGAGTGGCGAGGTCGAAGTCGTCTCGCGGCTCGCGGAAGAGTTCGCGCTCCAGGCGCAATGTGCTTTCATGGGATGGCCCGTGGAGTTGCATGCGCCGTTGCGCCAATGGGTTCGCAAGAATCACGCAGCGACGCGCAGCCGAGATCGCGCTGCGATGACGGCCGTTGCCATGGAGTTCGACGATCACATTCGGGCTGTGCTGACGGCTCGGCGCAGCTCATCAAGCAGGGGATTACACGATGTCGCGAGTGAGCTGTTGAGAGAATCCGTGCACGGACGTCCCCTACGCGACGAAGAGATCGTCAGCATCCTTCGCAATTGGACCGTCGGCGAGCTCGCGACGATTTCGGCGTCGATCGGCATCCTCATTCACTTCCTCGCTCGCCACCGCGGGGTGATGGAACGCCTTCGGAAGTGCGCAGAGCTTATTCCGGCGGCCATTGACGAGGTGCTTCGCATGGATGCGCCATTGATGACCTCTCGGCGCGTTGCCAAGCGTGCTGTGACACTGGGCGGGCAATCGATCCAGCCCGGTGAGCGCGTGACGTTGATGTGGGCCTCGGCCAATCGTGACGAGAACGTGTTCGGCGATCCGGATGCGTTTCGCCTCGACAGAGATCCTGCGCTGAACCTGCTGTACGGCGCCGGCATTCACGTGTGTCCCGGTGCTCCGCTAGCTCGGATGGAGCTCCGGGTGTTTGTCGAGGAGTTGCTCCACCGTGTTGATCGGCTGAGCTTGATCGCCGATCGCGAGCCCCTACGCGCACTCTATCCGGCGAGCGGCTTCTCATCGCTTCCAATCATGATCTTGTAGATCGGAATCTCGTTCGCATGGGCGTGCGCGCCATGTCGGAATGAATTCCGACCCACATTGATCTAGATCAAGGCGCACAGACCGCGCCGGCACTCATCATGGGAGTGCCGCATCTCCGTACGTGCGTACTGGAAAGGCGGTGGAGGATCATGAGCTCATTCGACACCACGATCGATCACGCACCGCCCGAGCGTCGCTTCGCGCTCTTCGACTACGGCTTCCGGCCGTTCTTTCTGCTCGCGGGCCTCTGCGCGGCGGCACTCGTTCCAGTTTGGCTCTACGTCTATGTTCACGCGGGCGCGACGTTCGGCACTCTGCCGCCCATGTACTGGCACGCGCACGAGATGCTCTACGGATTCGTCGGCGCCGCCATCGCAGGCTTTCTTCTCACGGCGGTACCGAGCTGGACCGGCGCACGCGGCTTCGCCGGTACGCCGCTTCGCATGCTCGTTCTCGCCTGGCTCGCGGGTCGCATCGCGATGGCGACGCTTAGCGCGATTCCGTTCTGGATCGCTGCACTGGCCGAGCTCTCGATGTTCGCTTTACTCGCAGCGCTTCTCTTGCCGCCGCTCCTGCGCAGTCAGAATCGCAACATGCCGATGTTGGCCGTGCTCGGGATTCTGTGGCTGATCGATGCGGCGTTCCTCGTCGCGCTCAAGCAAGGAGACGTGTTGCTAGCGTCGCGCGCGATGACGCTCGCGATCGACTTCGTGCTCATCCTCGTCACGATCATCGGCGGACGCATCGTGCCCGCCTTCACCGCGAACGCGCTGCGCCGGCGCGGTGAAGACCCTGATATCGTCACTCGCAAGGGGATCGAGATCGCGGCGATCGGCTGCATGGTCCTGATCGCTGCACTCGATGTATTCGCGCCCGCTGGATATGCGAGCGCGATTCTCGCGGCGATCGCGGCCGTCGTGCACACGATTCGACTCTCGGGTTGGCGCAGCTTCAAGGCGCGCGGCGAATCGATCCTGTGGGTCTTGCACGTCGGCTACGCGTGGCTGCCAATCGGCCTTGCGCTCAAAGCTTGCTACTTGTTCGGTGGCTTCGACTGGGCCTCGAAATGGCAGCACGCACTTACCGCCGGCGTATTCG
>JBIQKP010000140.1:0-6060 GCA_044506405.1 Lysobacterales bacterium
TCGAGCTGTCACCGCCGTTTTCTCGCGAGAAAGTGAGCGCGACGGCAAGGCGACTATGTCCGAGTCCCGAGGTGTGCGTAGAATGAACGGGAGGTGGCGAATCCGATAGCATCGATCTCGCATCGACAGAGCCCATCGTGAGCAGCATCCAGAACTGGTTGGACCCCGTTTACGGCGAGATCGCAATACGCCTGTTCAGCGCGTTGCTCATCGGCGGACTGATCGGACTCGAGCGCAGCTATCACGGTCGACCGGCGGGCTTTCGCACGCATGCGCTCGTGTGTATGTCTACCGCGCTGCTCATGCTCGTCACCGTGTATGAGAACCGCTGGTTCCCCGGGATCTCGCAAGGACGAATCGCCTTAGATCCCACGCGGTTGGCACAAGGCATCATGACCGGCATCGGCTTTCTCGGTGCCGGCACCATCATGAAAGAAGGTCTGTCGGTTCGCGGCCTGACAACGGCGGCCTCCATCTGGACGACGGCGGCGATCGGCATCCTCATCGGGATCGGTTTCTACTTCCCCGCCCTTCTCGCGACGGCACTCACCTTCGGAACGCTGTCGCTGTTTCGCTGGATCGAGAGTCGCATTCCGGTCGAGTTCTATGCGCACTTCCTCGTTCGCTTCGCACGTAACGAAGCCATGCCGGAATCCGCGATGCGCGAGCTCCTGCGCACGCACGGTTTTTCCATCGCGAATCTCAACTACCGCTTGGATACCCAAGAAGACTACTTCGAGTACCGGATGGTGATCCGGACGGACAACGCGGAGAACGCACGCGCATTGAGCAGCGTGCTGAACGAGCTCCCTTCGGTGATGGAATTTCGCGTTTCGCCGACGGGGGATTAGACGAAAGGCACCACGCGCGGCGAGCGCAGCGCTACCCACTGATTGCTTGGCGATCGCGGCAAGTGCCGGCATGAACGCTCCACATTGTTTTTTCGAAAGATGAGGAACCTCGGTATGAAGAGAGTCACGGCAGCAGCATGCACAGCGATCCTGTTGTCCTTCGCTGCGCATGCGCAGAGCACCGATCCGCTCGCGCCCACGGGCCGATGGACGGCCTATGCTGCCGGTCGCGCCGCGACGCCCCCGATGGGCTGGAACTCCTGGAACGCCTTTGCGAGCGCGGTCGACGAAGAAAAAGTGATGGGCTCGGCCAAGCGCATCGTCGACAGCGGCCTTGCTAGCAAAGGCTACCGTTACATCAACCTCGACGACGGCTGGGCCGCAAAGCGCCGTCTGCCCGACGGCCACTTGATCATTCGCACCGACAAATTCCCGTCAGCGGTCACGCGCGGCAAGAAGACGCCGTCGTTCAAAGCGTTCACCGACAAGTTGCACGCGATGGGCCTCAAGGCAGGCATCTATTCCGACATGGGTCGCAACACCTGCGCGCAAGCGTGGAGCACCACGGCCGAGGATCTGCCCAAAGGCAGCGTCGCGGAGCGTGAGGTCGGGCTCTACGATTTCATCGATCAAGACATCGCGCTGTATTTTCGCGAATGGGGCTTCGACTACATCAAGGTTGATGGCTGCGGCCTGCGCGACTTCGGCCCGAACTCCGCGAAAGTCAAAGCCGGCGAGGCACGCGAGCTGGCGCCCATCATGGACCTCGGCGCGATCACGCGCACCGACGTCGCGGCCGTCCAGAAGCTGTTTCGTCAAGTTGGCGCGGCGATCGAGCGCAACAATCCGGACGGCGACTTCCTGTACTCGATCTGCATCTGGGGTGCGGCGAATGTACGCGCGTGGGCGAAAGATGTCGGCAACGTATCGCGTACGAGCGACGACATCTCTCCAGCCTGGGGCCGCATGCTCGTTAACTACGACAGCGCCGTGCATCGCGCGCTCTACGCGCATCCAGGTTCGTGGAATGATCCGGACATGCTCTACATCGGCGCTGGCGATTTCGATGCTGCGCACCTCACGGAAGCGCGCACGCATTTCGCCCTCTGGGCCATGTTGAACGCGCCGCTACTCATCGGCGCGGATCTACGCACGACGCCACAGACGCTGATGGAGATTCTTGGCAACGCCGAGATTATCGCGGTCAATCAGGATGCCGCAGGCAATCAGGCGACCGTTGTCTATGATGCGAGCGATCTTCAGATCTTGGTGAAGACTTTGGGCAATGGCGACAAGGCGGTCGCTATTTTCAATCGCGGCTCGGGCGCCTACGACGTCGATCTGCAGGCCGCGCAACTGAAGTTCCGAGACGACGCGGAAGTGGAACTCACCGATCTCTGGACGAACCAGCAGCTTCGCTTCACCAACGAAACGAAGCTGCGCATCGCGCCGCGCGAGACGCTGATCTTTCGCGCGCGCGGAGCACGCACGCTCGCGGACGGCTTCTATCTGTCCGAGCAGCCCAGCCAGGTCAATCCGGCCGTCGATGGCGTGACGCGCCCGATCGCCGATCCAACGATCTACCGCACCGCTGCCGGCTGGGGCGGTACACGAGGCGCAGGCGATCGACCGCAGTACGCTGGTTGGGGCGGCGCGCGTGCCGACAGCGCGCCTTACGGACAGACGCTTCAAATCGCCCGCCACGCATATCCCTCTGGCATTGGAATCCTCGCCAACTCGCGCCTCGAAGTGCGCAATGACGGCTACCGACAGTTTGCTGCGAAAGTCGGCGTCGACGATTCCGCGACAGACAAAACCAATGCAGTGATCTTCACCGTTTACGGAGACGGCAAGCAGCTTGCTGAAACGCGACCCCTGAAATGGGGCATGTCGGCCGAGTCGATCGAAGTCGACGTGTCCGGCGTGACGGTGGTCGAGCTCGTTGCGCGCAGCGCGGCCACTGAGAACGAGGCGCTACCTGTCGCGTGGGGCGAAGCCGCACTCATCGGCCGATAGTCACATCCGAGAGCACACAGACCACTCAACCGCGAAGGAACTCGAGAACGGTCGCGTTGAACTGAGAGTGCTGTTCGATATTGGGCAGATGCGCTGAATCGAGAATCGACATACGTGCATTCGATATCGCATTTGTCATCGCCTCCGCTATCGCGGGCGTCGCACCTGGGTCGTGCGCGCCCGCAATGACGAGCGTTTCCGCAGTGATTCCGCGGATCGATTCACGCTGATCCATGTCGCGGATCGCTGCCGCGCTTCCGACATATCCCTGCGCGCTCGTCTTCAAGAGCATTTCGCGGACACGCTCAACGTCATCCGGTGCTTCCGCGTGAAAGCGAGGCGTGAACCAGCGTCCTAGGATTCCGTCCACGAGGGGCGCGATGCCTTCGCGGAGGACCGTCTCGATGCGCTCTTGCCACATCTCGATGCCTGGCATGAAGGGCGTCGTCGCACAGAGAACGAGCTTGTCGACCCGCTCCGGCCATGCAGTAGCCACCTGCATTCCGATCATTCCGCCAATCGACAGACCGCAGAAGTGAGCGCGCTCGATTCCGACCGCATCGAGCACGGCGAGCGCATCTTGCGCGAGCTGCTTCATTGTGAGCTCCTCGAGAGGACCGGGCGATGACTCGCCGTGACCGCGCGCATCGAATCGCACGAGCGTGAAGTGTTGCCGCAGCGCTTCGATCTGCGGATCCCAGATTCTGAGATTCGCAGCAAGCGGGTGGAGCAACAGCAGCGCGGGCGCACGTGCTTTCTCGATCACGTCGCAACGAAAGCGTAAACCATCGATCTCGACAAACTGCATTACGTGGGCACCGATCGGAGAGACGCGAAGATCGCGACGGAGGCCCGCGATCGTAAACCCGTGAGGGCCCTATCGCAGCCCCTCAAGGGATGCACGAGTTGCTAAGAAAATTATTTCTCGACGAACGATCCTTCCTGTGCCCAAGTGACGCGTCGTTCCGTACAGGTGTCGACGAGCTCGATCCGCGATGCACAAACTCGATCGCGTTCATACCGCTCTTCTAGTCCTACGCTCGCTTCAATACCCGCTTGATGAGCTTGAGCGGATGCGTGCGCTCTTTGACCAGATACTCATCGCGTTCGCTGAAGTCTTTGAGGAAGTGCTCGGCCCACACCTTGTTGATGTCCAACCCTTGCTTCTTCGTGACGGGATCGGCCGGAATCTGCTCGGCATCCACTGAGACGCCCATGAACGATCCGATTCGCATGACGGCGGCGCCGATGTCATCGCGAACCTCATCGAACTCCAACTCCATGTACCTGCACCCGTGGGCCGCGAACAGGTAGCGCCAACCCGCGTTCTCCAACAACACTCTGCGCATGCACTTGTTGATACGTTCGAAGTCGTACTCCGCCGTCGTTCCCTTCGGCTCCTGACCGGAGATCCACACGCCGGTTTGCTGCGCGATGGAAAGCGACACCGCCTGCTTCAACACGTCTCGCCTGAAGAGGAACACGTAGTACGCATCCGGGAATCGGTGCATCACATGCTGGAAGCCGCCGTAGCCGGAGACGTGCGAGTAGTGAATCTTGATGCCGAAGACGCCGTTTGGGGATGTTCGACGGCGCTGTAGCTCGGTCAGGACGTCATCGCTCCCAGCGAGTCGACGTCGCCATTCCGCCAAGTTCGCCGGCTGCGTGTACTCGAGCGGGAATCCGAAGCACCCCGTTCGATGAAGCGCATGACCCAACATGTGGCTTCCGCAGCGGGGTGTCGACGCGATGATCAGAACTTTGGAGGGCTTGTCGACACGCGGAAAGTCGTGGGACTCGGAGAACTGATCCTGATAAAGATTCATGACATCCCTTTACGTGGCGTGGCCAGCCGCCAGAAGCAGGTTGCACTTCTATCACGCACGTCGACAACCCGTCGATCCGTCTCGACAAGCGTGCGCGATGCGGCGGAAGGTCAGCCTCCACTCTGCTGCGCCTGCCGCGCTTCCTGTCCGAACGATGACAACGGCACCGCGTTGTCAGGAAGTCTGACCTCACCTCGCGCGACACGCTCCTTCAGATAGCGAAAACTTTGCGCGGTCTGCGCGAAGAGATGCTCGCCCGCGACGAGCGACGGTCGCGTCGGCCGTGTTGCATCGGCGAAGCGCGGGAGAGGCGCCACTTGGGTGTGGTAGTCGAAGGAGAAGAACAGTGGGAATGAATAGCGCTCCTCCTTCACTTTGCGCACACGATGCGTCGTTGCGACGAACTCGCCGTTCGTGAGCAACTCCATCATGTCGCCGAGGTTGATGATATACGTGCCTGGAATCGGCGGCGCGTCGATCCACTCGCCCGCGCCATTGAGCACTTCGAGTCCCGGCGCCGTTGGGTACAGCAGCGTGAAACATTCGTAGTCCGTGTGCGCACCGATGCCGAGCGCATCCTCGGCACTCGGATTGGGCGGATAGTGAACGAGTCGTAACTGACTGGGTGGCTTACGGACCCAACGATCGAATGCATCGGCCTGCTCGCCCATCGCGCGCGCGAAGCCGCGCAGGAGAACGCGACCGAACTCGAACGTCGCTCGATAGTACGCATCGACAGCCTCAGCGAAGCCGGGAAGGTCGGGCCATTGATTGGGTCCGATCAGCGGATTGCCCTCGAGATAGTCCGGGTCATCGGGCAGATGCATCGACAGATCGAAGGCTTCTTTGTAATCGGTCGTACCGCCATAGAACACCTCTTCACCGATCGGTACATAGCCGCGATGGTTGCGCGAGTTGCCGATATAGACATCCATCTTCCTTTCCATCGGCAAGTCGAAGAACTGCTTCGTCGCGCTGAGCAAGCCATCGAAGAGTGATTGCGGCACGCCGTGACCGCTGACGTAGAGAAAGCCGACCTCACGCGCCGCCTTCCCCAACTCGCTCACCGTCGATCCCCACGATTCAGGCGGGCTCGTCAGCAACGACGAGACATCGATGACAGGAATCTCGCGAAAGGAAGTGATCGTGCTCATAGGACGCGCCTTAATCGGGAAGCAGATCGTTGATTTGGCCGCGCAGATCGGCGATGCGCCAACGGCGCTCGCAGGTGCCGAGATGGAAATCGCTGTCGGAAACAATCAGATCGCTACCCCCGTGCGATTGCGCACTGAAACGAGCAGCGCAACGAAATGGAAGCGTGGAGCGCTCGATGCGCCAACCTGCCGGCCCTACGCAACCGAAAGATA
>JBIQKP010000031.1:0-37590 GCA_044506405.1 Lysobacterales bacterium
CGGCGAACGTTGCGGCGGGCGGTGCTGCGTTCGACATCGGTTCGGATATCGGCGGTTCGTTGCGATTGCCGGCGCACATGACCGGAACGGCCGCGCTAAAGACGACGGCTGGCCGCGTGCCGAGGACCGGACACATCGTCGACTACGGCGGCGTGCTCGATTCATGGCAACAGCTCGGACCGGTGGCGCGCCGCGTCGATGATCTCGAGTTGCTCGCGAAGATCATCAGCGGCCCCGATTTCAGAGACGCTGCATGCGTGCCGGTGCCGTGGGCAGAGTCGAGCGCCGTCGATTTCGCGACGTTGCGTGTCGCGTTCTATCCGACGAACGGACTCGGCGAAGTCCACGACGACGTGCAACGAGCCGTGAACCAGGCGGCGGACTGGTTGCGCGAGGCGGTCACGAGCGTGAATCGAGATTGTCCGACGGAGTTGATCCAGACGCTGCACAAAGCGCGTGGTCAGTTGGCCATGGGCGATGGGTGGGCGTGGTATCAGCGATTGGCGAAGAAATGGGGCACGAATCATCTCTCGCCGACGATGGCCGAAGCGGTCGCCGCGGCCAAGCCGATTTCCGCTTCCGAGTTTGCAGCGGCGGCGGAGGCAGCCGATGAAGCCAAGTCGCGATTGCTGACGTGGTTCTCGAAGTACGACGTGCTGATCTGCCCCGTGTCGGAGAGTGCGGCAACGCCGATCGACTGGGATCCTGCGATCGTCACTAACGGCCGTATGTTGACCGACGTAGGCGTGTTCAACAGCACCGGGTGGCCGGTGGCGGTCGTGCGTTGCGGATCATCCGCGGACGGTCGCTTGCCGATCGGCGTGCAGATCGTTGCAGCGCCGTGGCGAGAGGACATCGTGCTCGCCGTCGCGCGCTATCTCGAAGGTCGAAGCGGGGGTTGGCGTCCTGCGCCGATTTGATCGCACGGGATGGAGCGGCGAATCGCATGTTCGCCGCCCCCTATGTCGAGACTCTATCCGTTACGGGTTCAACAGTTGGTCGCGATGTGCTTCGAACAGCGCGCGCACGCTGGTTGCAGGGCGACCGGTGAGCTTCGTGAAATCGTCGCTGACGACTTCATACGACGGGCCACCGAATCCGCGGCGCGCAGGCGCGCTCGGATCGGCGGTCGTCAGTTCGATGGGCTTGCCGGCGACCGCGCTCGCAGCGGCTGCGATTTCGCGCGTGCCGATGAGCTCCGGTCCGGTGATGTCATACACCTTGTTCTCATGGCCCGGGTTCGCGAGTGCGGCGGCTGCGGCGGCGGCGCAGTCTTCGCGCGTGACGTACCCGATGCGAGTATCGGAATCCGAAACGGTCGCTTTGCCGTCGGCGAGCAGTTTCGCCGCCTGCTGCACGAGGCCGTTCGCGTAGATCGAGTTGCGCAGCATCGTCCACGCGGCGCCGCTCTTCTTGATGATCTCTTCGGTCTGGTAGTGGTCGCTCGCGAGGCCTCCCTGATCGCCCTTGCTGATTGCGACGAACGAGGTATAGACGATGTGTTTCACGCCGGCGGCAACCGCGGCATCGACGGCGCGCTTGTGCGCCTCCGGACGGGGACCTGCGTCGAATCCGATACTGATGAGCAGCATCTTCGTGCCGCCAGCGTACGCGGCGGGGAGAGAGTCGGGCTTGCCGAAATCGCCGAAGCGCGTCGATGCCCCCAGCTTCTTGAATTCATCGAGCTTCTCGGGCGTGCGGCTCACGAGGATGAGATCGCTCGCAGGCACGCCGCGGGCGAGGAGGTCCCTCACGACCAATTCGCCGAGCTGGCCGGATGCGCCGGAGATCACGATCTTTTCGTGTGGCCGTTCATTCGCGGCCGCGGCAATGCCGATGCCACCGACGAGTGTCGCTCCGAGGGTCATGAAAGCGAGCAGTAGTGTGCGCAATGTCTGGATTGAGGTTCGCATCTCTATTTGGCGGTGCTATCGAGTGAGTGAAACGAACGACACGATGGCCGTCTCTCGAGCCTGATATTGCCAGAAGTGCTGGCAGTGGACGGCCAACAAATGTCTAGCGCGTTGCATAGGGGGGCATCCGAGCTGCACCGGCACAGAGCGCACTTCGGTGTCTGTGCAGTACAGCGAGAACTAGGGGCCGTCCCAGCGTCACTACGTGTCATCCTCAAGTGTCTCCTTGTTTCCCCCTCGTTCCAACCCCTGCCAGATCACGTATGGTCACGTTTTGCATTTCGCGGACGATCACAGGAGGCCCGCCATGCGGTCAACAGATATGACGGTGGATGAGTTCACCACGCCCGAACCCGTCACCGCGACGGAAGACACCTCGATCGACGATCTGCAGCGCTTGATGGAGAAACACGGTATCCGCCATCTGCCGGTGATCCGTGGCGAGAGTGTCGTGGGCGTGATCAGCGACCGGGATGTGCGCCTGGTTGCGGGTTTGACGTATGCGGAGAAGCATCAGGTGCAAGCCGGAGACATCATGACGCCGGACCCCTTGATCGTGAGCGCGAACGCCCGCCTGGATGAAGTCGCGTTGGCCATGTCTGAGAGGAAGGTCGGCAGCGCAATCGTTACGGAGACCGACGGCAAGCTGCTCGGCATCTTCACCGCGACGGATGCGTTGAATGCGCTGATCGAGATTGTTCGAGGAGATGGCGCGGTCTCTTAACGCGCCGAAGCAAACTTGTTGGCGCGACGCGCTCACTCGAGCGTATACGCCTACTGAGATGAGTCGCTGGCGCACATCGTCGCGCAGTTCGAACTCGGCCACCCACGGTCACTTCGGCCCGCGCTGAGACAGTCGGAGAGATGAACTGCCTCCGGAACTGTAACCTCTCGCCTGGTGTCATCGAATCGGCCGACGGCGCATTGCGCGTCGAGGTTCGCGCGGGGCGAGAGGGCACGCATCGGTTTAGCGGGTGAAACCGTGCGTGCCCCCGTGGCTTCGGTCTAGGACCAAATTGCCGTTACCAGCGCTTGGTCACCCCCAACGAGATGGCTCGACCGAGTGCATGCGCGTGCTCTGGGTCGTATGCAACCGGCGTATTCACATAGGGAGGATCCTCGTCCGTGAGGTTACTGATGTTGACGCTCAGCTCCAGGCCATCGCTCCAGCCGCCGTCTCCGCTACTTACGTAACCAACGCGCAGGTCGAACGTCGTCCACGCATCCACGCGCTGGACTGGGTCGACTTGGTTGTTGTCGTAGCTATTGACGTAGTTCAGCCACGCGCCGGCACGCCATGCACCCTTCGACCAGTCGACGCCGCCACGTCCGCGGAAACGCAGTGGATTGATGATCGTGTTGAGTCGATCCACCGATGGCGCAAGCGAGGTCACTTGATAATCGTACTTCTGCAGATACATGCCGATGGCGGAAGCTCGAAAGTCGCCTATGCCATCGACCGACCAGTCGTATGAAACCTGGAAGTCCATGCCTGCTTGCTCGGTCTTGCCGCGATTGTACGGCCGAGCATCGACGATGAAGCCGATCGTTGGCGGCATCACGCCTTGAACGGGCAAACCAAGATTCAGCACCTCGGCGATCTGTGCGTCAGTTGGGTTACGAATGATGAGGTCGGCGTAGATATTCTCTTGCATCAACGCATCAGTACCCTCGACCGCGAAGATCTGTCCTTCGTAGGCCACTCGGAAGTAGTTGAGGTTCAAGCCCCATCCAGCGAACGATGCCGGCGAGAGCTGTAAGCCGGCAGACCACATCGTGGCTTCCTCCGGGCCGAGATTCCATGGGTTGCCGCGAAGGGACAAGCCCATCGTGCGTCCTGTGGGGGACAACGGATCGACTGCATTGACGACTTGGATACGCGGATCGTTCACCTGCATTTCCGTTAGCAATGGTGCACGAAACGAAGTGCCGTAGCTGGTGCGCACTTGCACCCCTTCGATCGGCTCCCACGTTAGACCGAACTTCGGGTTGGTCGTGTCGCCGAAGTCGCTGTACTTGTCATGGCGAACGGCTGCGGAGAAATGGAGTTGTTCGATTCCAGGGGCGGCGTTACCGTCTCCAATGAGGGGCACGATGATTTCCGCATATGCCGATTGGGTGTCTCGGCTTCCTCCGTATTGTGTGGTTCTCGGCGCATTCAATGTACCTCGATGATTCCCGCGCGTGATCGAGCTGTAGAAGTACTCCGCGCCAGCCGCGATACGTACGGTGCCGCCGGGCAACTCGAAAAGCGGCCCGTCGAGGCGCAGCGCTGCGGTTTGCAGCAGGTTCTCGCCGAATGGAATGAAGATCCCCGAGTAGATGGCGTCGTAGACCGCGGGATTGGTTCGGGTCCCGAATACATCGAGCGCCGTGTCGACGTCGCTGCTGGCGAGCGCCGCATTCAAGGCTTGTGAGTTGATGTTGTGGCTGAAGATGGATCCGCTGTTCTCGCTATGGCTGCCGGAGAGCTCTGCGCGCCAACTGTTGGGCAGCGATATGTCGAGCGTCATGAAGGCGCCGTAGGTTTCAAGGTCGCCTTCGGCGAACACCGGGCCGCGCGCGGGGAGGAACGAATGCTGAACCGTCAGCGACGATGGATTCGTTCCTGTAGGTGCGACGAAGAACGCGTTGGTTTCTGGGACCGTCAGCGTTGCGGTCGTCGCGAGGCTGCTACCTTGATCGGCGAATCCAGCGCGAAAGTCACGCGATGAGTAGAAGCCGGTTGCGTTGAGTGTCACTCGGTCACCGAGGTCCTGCTCCAACCTCAAGGTCGCGTTGTGCCGTCGTTGCTCCGGTATGAGGGTTGCGAAGCCCATGTCGCAAACGTTTCGAGTATTCGGCACTAGATCAGCCGGCGTCACGGCTCCGCCGGCGGGGATCGCGTAAGACACCCCGTCGAGCACGACATTGCCCGGTGCACAGTTCGATACGCGATAGTCCACCCCGCCGCGGTCCCGTTGATCCTGCGAATGCCAATCGCGTTCGCTGCTGAAGAGCGAATCGTTATCGGTGAACTCGTAGGCCGCGACGATGCCGCCGCTCTGCCATCGATGGCCGAGTAGCTGACTTACCTGCCATCGCGAGTATCCGTCGGAGGACACGTGTCGAATATCCGTCTCCGCGCCTTGGAAGTTCTTGCGTAGAATCAGATTGACCACGCCGCCGATCGCGTCCGACCCATAGATCGCAGAGGCGCCATCGGCTACGACTTCGAAGCGCTCGAGCGCAATGGTCGGGAACACCGACGTGTCGACGTAAGTCGCGGCGACGCCGCTCTCCGTGACGCGGTAACCGTCGAACAACACTAATGTTGCGTTCGGACCCAGGCCGCGCAGGTTGACGGCCGTCCCGCGCGTGAGATTGTTGCTTCCCGATCCTGTGGTCGTGGCATGCGTCGCCTCGCTGACGCCAACGCCGACAACTTGCGGTAACTCCTTCAGGATATCCGGCACCGACAATGATGCGGTCTGTGTGATGTCTAAGCGATCGAGGCTCAGGACGTTCGATCCAGTTGGCGCGACGCCGCGAATGCGACTGCCGGTCACTGTCACGAGCTCGATGGGCTCGATAGAAGAATCTGCGCTGTCCGACTCCTGAGCGTAGGCGGACACGGTACAAGTTGCCAATGCTGTCGCAACTGCGTGCGACAATAGCCTTCGATACACCATTACACCCCCCCCAATAGAAGGCGCAGCCGCATGCGCGCACGAACACGCATGTCGTGCATCGCGTGCCGGCGACGCGAGCAAGATTTTTTCTTGGCGACGTGGCGCGTCGCCCTTCTTTCGAGGAAGTAGCGAGCATCGCGCGCTACAACCTCGAAGTGCGCGTCAGATGCTACATAAGGCATTCTCTGTCTGTGTTGCTGTTTCCGCGATGATTGTCGCGACTGGCGCGGCGAGCCGTGCGAGCGGCTTTATCTTTATATATATGTGTGTCAGGTAAGTACGGGCGCCAGAGCGCAGACAACGTTTGTCATCGGCTAGTGTCGATTGAGAATGGCGGTTGATATGCAAACAGGCGCAGCCGCTCATCCACCTCCGCCGGATGGAGTTGACCCAAGTCCGACGCAGCGGACGCTCACTTCAGTCCGGAGTACTTCTCCGGACTGAAACCCACGAGCAGCGTCTTGCCGCGCTCGAGCACCGGCCGCTTGATCATCGAGGGCTGTTCCAACATGAGCTCGATTGCTCTAGCCTGCGTTAGATTCGTCTTCTGCTGCTCGGGAAGCTTCCGGAAAGTCGTGCCGGCTCGGTTGAGCAGCGTCTCCCACCCGACGATGTGCGCCCAGCGCGCCAGAGTCGCGGCGTCGATGCCCGCGGTTTTGTAATCGTGGAACTCATACGGCACTCCGTTGGAATCAAGCCAGGCTCGCGCCTTCTTCATCGTGTCGCAGTTCTTGATGCCGTAGAGGAGGGTCTTCATTCGCTGATTCTAATCGCATCTAGGTCAATGAGGTCTCGGGACCAGGTGGCCCGAAGAGGCGCGCGACTTCCAATCGCCCCGCGAAGAGCGCGGTCACGTCAGGTTCGCGGCTCGCGCGACGTATCGCTCGCCGTCGTCCGGGGGTTCGAGTACGAACTCGAAAGAGGTCGGTCCAGGGTGCTCAGGCCGCCGGCCTGCGACGAGTTCGCGAATCGCGAGTCGAATGTCGCAGCTGATGGGCACGCGTTGAGGGCAACCCTCGACCACCGCGCGAATGGCTGCCATTTCGAACGACAGAATTTCCTCGAGCAACGGTACGCGGGGCAAATCTGCGCGCAAGAACGAGCCGAAGCGAAGAGCCTCGGTGGCAGCCGATAGTTCTGGCGGATTCCCTCGCCAGAATTCGGCAAGTAGTGCGCGCATTCCTTCCTTGCCGAGGTGAATGAGAAGCAAGCGCGTGGACAAGCTCAGCGACGTGCCTACCATGGACGCGCGAAACTCTTCGAGCAGATCGCTGTAGAGCGGCATCGCAGGATCCGCCGCAAGCTGGTGACCGATCTCGGTCGTCGGAGGGCGACGTAGGATGCCTTCGGCGAGCCCTCGCTCCCAATCGGAAACGGACGGTGCATTCGTCGAACTCATCGTGGACGTGCCAACCGCTGAATGCTCGAAGGCACGCGGCCCGGACGCGCGGATCTCGCGAAGCTCGTCCAACTCGCAACGTAATTGGTCGGGGAGCAGTCCGGGAAGGTATGCCGGGAACACTTCGAGAGTGATGGCGCGCAGGTTCGGTAGACAAGGGATGACCTCGCGGGCGAGCCGCCGCACGGGTTCTGGCATCACTCCGCAATGACTATCGAGCCAGTAGCCGCTGCGTTCCTCGCCTCCCGCAACGTGGATCTCCCACACGCGCTCTAGGGGCAACTCCGCAATGACATCGAGCGCTAGTTGTCGGCCATTACGCTCATTGGTCCAGAGATTGTGCAGGTCGAGGAGTATGCCGCAGTCCGCACCTTCGACGACGCGCCGGATGAAGCGGCCATCGCTCATCTCGAAGTCGCGCGGCTCGAGGTAGTTAACGCCGGTCTCGATCGCGAGCGGCCTGTTCAGCGCTGCCGCGTAGGCTTTCGTGCTCCTGATAGCACATTCGGCGCCTTCTTCCGTTTGCAGCGCGGGCAACAAGAGTCCGGTCCGGACACATTCGCCGTCAATCGCCGCGGTATTGAAGCTCAGATGCTCGCTGACCCAAGGACTGCCGAGTGTATCGGCCATCCGGTTGAGCAACGCAATGTGAGCCAGGTCTGGAGCACGAGATCCACCGACGGGGAACCCAATGCTATGCAGAAGTTTGGCGCAGGGCAGCTGCGTCAGACGCTCGAGGTCAGATGGCAGCATGCGAAAGTCCGCAGCGCCGAGCGAGCGTTGGATCCAGAACGTCTCAGGCTCGATCTCAACGAAGTCGATCCAATCGGGTTTGCTTGCGAGGACCTCGAAGAGGATCGAGCTGTAAACGACACCTACGCCAAGATTCGACGATTGCATTGCAGAGCGCCTCAGCGGCGCAGGCACTCACGCACCTGCGCCGCGCATCTGCGAGGTTTCAGCGCCTCTAGGTGCCTCGCATTCCGCCCGAGTATATGTTGACCTCGAGCGTCGCGGGATTCACGACGTAGTCGCTGATGATCTCGAAGTTGCAGTTTGCCCCTGAAATGCATGGCCCGCATCCCAGGCGCTCTCCGAGATTGGCGATGACTTTCGAGAACTTGTTTAGATCGAAAGTGACTTCCGCGGGGATGTGCACGACGATAGGCGTCAGGCTTGCTGCGGCGCGTACCTTTGGATTGACAGACATAAACTTTCTCCTCGCGGACCTCGGATTGGGTCTGCGTTTCTGGACTGTAGCGCCGCATCGATGCATCGCCAGCTGTTCTTTCGTTCTAATGATTCGCAGACTTTCGGGCTGCATCGCAAATGATCGATGCCCGCGCCGAGAGATGCCGTCAAGCGTGATGCATGTCTGTCCACGCCTTCTGTTCTCTTCAATCATGCGTCCCCGCTCGTGTCGCCGCAGCCTGTGTTGGTGCAGTCATCAGGCTGCTCGCACTCTTCTAGTGCGTCACGGCGCTTTGCGTTCAGGGAATCCACGCGGTCGCGTATGTCTACTTCGTAAGCGGCGTCAGGAATGAGATGCAAATCGCGCGTGCTGCAGGGTGCTGCTGCTAAGGTTTGCAGCGTCGAGCACGCACCTCACCTGGAAATGGCATCTTCTTCTATCTACATCGACGCGCCAGAGCAATCGGCGCGCATGCTGCACACCTTGCTCGGCAATCTAGACGGCATGGCCTATCGCTGCCGCGACGACGAGCATTGGACGATGGAGTTCGTCAGCCAGGGATGTCTTCGACTGACCGGCTATCAGCCGGACGAGTTGCTCTTCAATCGCAAGATCTCCTATCAAGAGATCACGCATCCGGAGGATCGCGAGCGCGTCAACGCCGTGATTCGCGCGGCGATCAACGCGCACAAGAGTTACGTCGTCGAGTATCGTCTGCGGCGCGCGGACGGCGCGGAACGTTGGGTGTCCGAGCGAGGCGTCGGTCTCTACGGCGAGGGCGGAGCACTCGTCGCGCTCGAGGGTATCGTCTTCGACATCACCGCCCGCAAAGAAGCTGAGGTCGCCTCGCGCGAAACGGAGCGTCGCTATCAGTCGCTCTTCGACAATGCGCTCGAGGGCATCTTTCGCACGACCGTCGACGGCCGCTACTTGGATGTGAACCCCGCGCTTGCGCGCATCTATGGGTACGCATCACCGCAAGAGCTCATCGAGAGCCTCTCGGACATCCGAACGCAGCTCTACGTGCAGCCGGGACGTCGCGAGCAGTTCATGGCGCAGATCCGTACCAGCGGTACGGTCAGCAATTTCGAATCGCAGGTGTATCGCAAGGATGGCGAGATCATCTGGATCTCTGAGACGGCGCGCGCCATCACGGACGAGCACGGCGAAGTGATCGCCTACGAGGGCATGGTCGAGGACATCTCGGAGAACAAGCGTCGCGAGGAGGCGTTGATCGCAGCCACTACGGCGGCGGAGGCCGCGAATCGCGCGAAGAGCCAGTTCCTGGCGAACATGAGTCACGAGATTCGCACACCCATGAATGGCGTGCTCGGGATGAGCGATCTGCTCCTCGATACGCCGCTCAATCGCACGCAGCGCGAGTACGCCGAGACGATTCGATCGAGCGCGCAGTCGCTGCTTGCGATCATCAACGACCTGCTCGATTTCTCGAAGATCGAAGCCGGAAAAATGGAGATCGAATCGACGGATCTCGTGGCGCACGAGGTGCTCGAGGACGTCGCGACGATGATGGCGGCCGCTGCGAGTGCAAAGGGCTTGGAGATCATCGTACGTATCGGCTTGAACACGCCGTCCGTCGTGCGAGGAGATCCGCAACGTTTGAGGCAGTGCCTCGTCAATCTCGTCGGGAACGCGGTCAAGTTCTCCGAGCGGGGAGAGATTCTGATCAGCGTGCAACCCGCGTTGAATGAAAGCGGCGAGCGCGTGTTGCGGTTCGAGGTGAGAGACGAGGGTCCTGGAATCGATCCGAAGTCTCTGGAGATGCTGTTCGAGCCGTTCGTGCAGGCCGATTCATCCGTCACGCGGCGCTTCGGCGGAACGGGACTCGGGTTGTCGATCGTGCGAGCGCTCGTATCGATGATGCGTGGGCGAATCGGGGTCGAGAGTGAAGTCGGTCGAGGGTCGTGCTTCTGGTTCGACATTCCGTATGCGCAGGCGAGTGGTCAGTTGTCGCAGGGCGTCGCCGCGAGAACGGATCATCGCGTGCTCGTGGTGGATCGAAGCGTGGCGCAGCGCGAGGCGCTCGCCGCGCAACTGGAGCGCGCAGGCTGCTTTGCGTGCTGTACGAGCGCCGTTCGTGAAGCCTTGGACTTACTGTCCGACGCGGCGGAGCAGGGCACGCCATACCGCATCATCTTTACAGGACTCGAGCTCGAGCACTCGATCAAGCTCATCGAGGCCGGTGGACGCTCGTCGACTCGAGTGGTGTTGATGACGAACATCGATCGCTACGCGAAGATGCAACGCATCGAGGGGCTGGGGTTCGCCGGCTATCTCTCTAAACCTGTACGTACACGCGATCTGCTCGACTGCATCAACGGGCAGATTTCTTCGGGAGCGTCGACGTCTCGTGCGGAGATGCGATCCGAGCGCGCGCCACAAACGCCGGCGGCTGCAGACATCGAGCACGCTCGGCGCGTCCTCGTGGTGGAGGACAACGCCGTCAATCAGAAGATCGCGCAGCGCTTCCTCGAACGGCTCGGATGCAATGTGGTGCTCGCGAACAACGGCGCGGAAGGTGTGGAGCTCCTCGGGTCGGAACGTTACGACCTGGTGCTCATGGACCTGCAGATGCCGGTAATGGGTGGCCTCGAGGCTGCGAGGGCTATTCGAGCGATGGAGGCGGGTACGATGCGCACGCCGATCGTCGCTTTAACCGCCCATGCGATGTCGGGCGAGATGGAGCGCTGTCTCGATGCGGGGATGGATGATTTTTTGACGAAGCCGCTCTTGTTCGAGCGCCTGCAGCAGACGATCGATAAGTATCTGCAACCACTCACGAGCGAACCCGTTCGGACTGCACGCGTCGCGCGCTCGTAAGAGACGCAGAGATCGGACGGGAGTGAGTCCTTCTTCTCCTCTATCTATCTCTATCTGCATCCTCTGCGTCTCTGCCACAGGATCCTCCATACTCGAAGACGCAGTGAGTTCCTCCCTGGACACAAGGCGCATCCGTGCGGATGACGACTTGAATTGTCCGCGCGCGCGGCGTCCCTTATGCGTCGCATGTGGTGACGCACATTGGCGACAGTCAGTCTCGCGCTCCGAGCAGCGACTCGTTGCATAGACAAAGGAGACCGATTTCCGATGGCTGATTGATCGATGCGATACACATTGCGCGATCAGTGAAGATCGAACTAGAAATAGCGACCTAATACGGGAATGCGCATCCGTCGATGTCGGTTAGACACTCCGTTGCGTTCGCAAGAGGGCACTGATAGCGTCGATCAAGTGTGACGGTGAAGGAAGACCAAAGGGGGGTCATCGATATGAAGACACACGCACGCATTATTGGAGCACTACTGAGTTCGCTTGCATTCTTCTCTTACGTAAACACTGCGGCTGCTTCAGGGAAGGGCGCGCCGACTCATAAAGCGGCGAAGAAGCCGCATCCGCAGAGCGATATCTACGATCCGTTCGGTCTCGTGAGTAGGCGAGGAAAACTCGTCACCCTCGCGGAAGGCTTTAGCTTCACCGAGGGTCCCGCCGTTGATCGACGTGGAAATGTTTTCTTCACCGATCAACCCAACGACAGGATCTACCGGTGGGATGCGCGTAGTCGCAAAGTCACGTTGTTCTTGGAAGGAACGGGTCGATCCAACGGCATGGCGTTCGATCGTGAGGGCAACCTCATTGCCTGCGCGGATATGTATGGGGAACTGTGGAAGATCTATCCCGACGGAAGCCATGAAGTGCTCGTCGACAACTATCAAGGCAAGCGCTTGAACGGACCGAATGACGTGTGGATCAATCCGGTCAACGGCGGTATTTACATCACCGACCCGATCTTCCCGAGAGACTATTGGGACAGCGACGACCCGCGTCAGCAAGGATGGGAACCGACGCACTCAGAGCAGGCGCCGCAAGGCAAAGGCGGCTATGTCTATTACCTGCCGCCCGGTGGCAAGACCTTGATACGCGTGACGACGGAAGAGATGGGATGGGAGTCGGACGCGTGGCCGAACGGAGTGGTCGGCACTCCGGATGGAAAGAAGCTGTATGTCAACAAGTGGTACTACGATAACAAGGGCGGAACGTGGGTGTTCGACATCAAGCGCGATGGCACGCTCGCCAAGATGCGCAAGCTCACTGACTGGGGCGGCGACGGTATGTCCATGGATGAATTGGGGAACATTTACATCAGCAATGGTGAAGGTGTCATGGCGTTCGATCGCCACGGCAACAACATCCTGAAGATCCCCACGGGATCCGGGGCGACCAACAACACGTTCGCTGGCAAGGACGGCAAGACGCTGTTCATCACCGGTCCGGTCGATAAGGTGACCGCGATCCGGATGAATGTGAAGGGCGCGCGGAATTGGCATCCTCCTCATAAGGGTTCGCGCAAGCATTGATCGCTCGCGGTTTCTCTGGGCTACACGGGGACGCGCGACTGTTTCGTCGGCGAAGCAGCGCGTGTCCTCGCTCCCGTCCGTCAGAACGGATTCGCAGCCCAGGTCTTGATGTTCCGATCATACGTGCGGCTCGACCGGAGGCGCGTGCCGCTGCGCAACGTGAGCACGTACTCACCATGCGTGAGAGGCTCGATCTCTTGGATGTAACGTTTGTTGACGATCAGGGAACGATGAATTCGCATGAATATCTCGGCGTCGAGATACTCCATCAGCTTGTGAATTCGCACGTGCATCAAATGGCTCGTGACACCGGTACGCAGCTCGACGTAGTTTTCCGCCGCTTGGATCCACTCGACGTCATCGAGCGAGATGAAATATGTCTTGCCCGCCGAGCGGATCGCAAGGCGCGACAATCGTTTGTGCGTAGGTGCGATCGCTCCCAGGAGAGAGGCGATACGCTCGATATCGACAGGATGGGTCTGGCGACGCGCACGTACGCGCGCGAGGGCGTCCGCGAAGCGTTCGCGGCTCACGGGCTTTAGCAAATAGTCGACCGCATTGATCTCGAACGCTCGAACAGCGTACTGATCGTGCGCGGTGACGAAGACGAGGCCCGGCATGTTCTCTGCGCCAACCTCGCGTACGACGGCAAACCCGTCCATCTCCGGCATCTGCACGTCTAGGAAAATGAGGTCGGGGTGTTCGTTGCGTATCAAGTCGACGGCGTCCCAGCCGTTGTTCGCCTCCAAAACGAGATGATCCGCAGCATGCTCGGCCAGAAGCACGCGCATCGAACCGCGCGCCGGCGGCTCATCATCCACGATCAACGCCTTCAGTCGAACGTCCCTAGCCAGCGCGCTCATCGATGAATTCTCCAAGCAGCAGGCCATCCTCTGCTGTCGATGCAAGTTCGCGGTACGGCAGCATCAAAGTTACCGTTGTTCTCTCCTCGTCACCGAATTCGGTGCGCAGCTCCGCCTTGTCTCCGTGGAGTTGTTGCAACCGAGCTCGGAGGTTTGCGATTCCCATACCGAAGCCTCCGTGAGACCGCTTACTTGATCCCTTCGCGCCGTCGTTGCTGATGGTGATGTGCAGCATCTCTTGTTCGCGGCAAGCGTGCACGATGATCTCTCCCCCGGCGGCGCGACGAGCGATGCCGTGGCGCAGGGCGTTCTCCACCAAGGGTTGCAAGGCAAGATGCGGCACCGCCGCCGTCAGCACGTCCGGGTCGGCCGAAACGCGTGCACGCAGTCGGTCCGAAAAGCGCAGCTGCTCAATGGATAGATAGAGTCGTACATACGCGAGCTCGCGATTGAGCGGCACTTCCTGGGCATCGCGATCGTCGAGCACGGCGCGAAGCAGATCACTGAACCGCGTCAACGCTTCCTCCGCTTGCAATCCTTTCTGCTGGCGCACGAAGGCGACGATCGTATTCAGTGTGTTGAACAGGAAGTGGGGTTGCAGCTGCGCCTTCAGCGCGCCGAGTTGGGCTTGCGCGATCTGCGCTCTCAGCTCGGATGCGTGCAGCTCCAGCTTGGATGCATGCAGCTCCAGCTTCAATGCTTCGCGGGCCCGTTCCTGGTACTTCTCGTAGTAGCGATACGCCGACTGCACGCTCAGAATGACCCAGTACGCGAGCACGCCTTCATGGAAGCCGAAGATCAACAATACGGCTATGGCGTTGTCGATCTGTTTCATCCACTCGCGCTCGAGTCCCAATGCCTCATTCGCCGGAATGTGTACGAGGAGCTCGAGCGCTGCCCGGACGAGCGCAAAACCGATACCGAACAGCAGATGCAAAGGGACCCGTCGCGGCCAAGTGCGTCGTTCGAGCGGCCAGCGTCGCCCCAACCACAATATGATGGGTGTCAGCGCCGCCGAAATGATGACGCGAACGGACCAGAACCAGGTCTCGTCCCACAGATTCGGAATGTTCCAGTACAGCCTGCGCGCGACGTCGCTGCCGACGTACATCACGCCGACGACAAGCCATGCGGCGAAGCAGATCGCGTAGATAAACAAGGAACGGCGCGAGAGTGCGCGAGCGGCGCTCGCTTGGGTCGGCCGAAGTGGTTCATCTAGCATACGCGCTTCCTACTCCACGCGGTCTTGCGGCTCGGGCCTGAACCAGTGCCCGTCGGCGGCGGGACCAGGCGGGCAAGTGCGAATGTACGCACGGTCGATAGGATCTGTGCAAGGCGCGGTTGAAGGATCGATTGCTTGATCGCTCTGCGGCGATGCAGCGTGATGTTGATCGGACCAAGTCGCGCGAGAAAACTGGGGCCGCTGAAATCCAGCGGCCCCGAAAACAGCGACAGGTCACAAGGCCTGTGCTGAGGAGAACGTCAAAACTGGTAGCGGGCGCCAAAGCTGTAGCGCGCGCCTTGATCTTCCAGCCGCCACACTTGCTTGTTCGAGCGACCATGCCAACGCACGTCTTCCTCCGTCACGTTGATGGCTTCGAACGAGAGCGCAAGCTGCTTGTTGATGTCGTACCCGATGCTCACGTCGATCTGGTCATACTCCTCGACGTAGATCGGGTTGTTTTGATTACCGAAGTTCGCGTTCGACAGGAACTCATCGCGCCAGTTGTACGCAGCACGGACGCTGAAACCGTAGTTCTCATACATGAGCACGAGATTCGCCGAGTCGCTCAGGCCGACCAACGCGAACTGGGTCGTTCCCACGGGCGCCGTGTCGTCGAACTCGACGTCGCCGTCGACGAGCGTGTAGTTCGCGAGCACGCCGAACCCTGAGTCGCCGAAGAAGTACTGGCCGCCGAACTCCCAACCGTGGATGTTTGCTTCCTTGTTATTGATCGGCTTCTGCACGGAGAACACATAGCTCGGATCTTCATCGACCGGGAACAGGTCGTACTGAGTCGCAAAGGCCACGTGCTGATTGTTCGAGCCGTCGTAGTTCTGAGCGCCGCCCACGAAGAACTCGTTCGCCTGGCGAACCGTATCGCTGTTGATGTCGTACCAGAACGGATCCTCATCCGCGTAGACCATCATCGCCATCATCGTGAACAGCGCAGAATCATCTGTGGAGAAGCCGCCGGCCTGTAGCGCGGCGAGTGCCGCCTGCGCGCGAGGACCGCCGGTTTGGTCCTTGATGGACTGTCCGCCGATGCCGACCACCGGTTCATTCACGGAGGTGTTGCCGATGAAGTTCACGATGTCCTTGTCCCACCAGCCAACCGACACATAGCCGTTGTCCGAGAAGTACCATTCCAAGGACAAGTCGAGGTTCGTCGACTCGAGCGGCAAGAGCCCCGGGTTGTTCGCGGTGGCCGTCGCCTGGAGTCCGTTGAGCGTCGAACCGCTGGGCCCGTTCGGACTGACTGCCGCCGTCAAGTTCGGGTAATCGGCGCGTGCGATGGTCTTGCTGTACGCGAAGCGCGCCTTCAACGAATCGAGCGGGCTGATGTCGAAGCTCAAGCTCGGCAGAATGTTGTCGTACTTGTGTTGTTCGGTGACCGTGACGGTATCGGCAATCTCACCCGAGCGAGTGACCTGGAAGTCGTTGTCATCCTGCCAGGTCAGAAATTGAACAGGCAGCATGTGCGATGTCGCGGCGACCTCGGTCGATTCATAGCGTGCACCTACGACCAAGTTCGTGGGCATCGTGCCTATATCGGCCGCGAACGCGAACTGCACGTAGAATGCCGTCGTGTCTTCCCCGACGATGTTGTAGTTCGCGAAGCCTGGGTTGTAGCGCAACTGGCCGTCCGGTGCGGCGCCTTCGCTCCAGTTGGTGTAGCCCTTGTCCAATGCCCAGAGCCCCAACGTGTTCGCATTGCCTCGCCATGCCAGCGTCGGTGCGCCTGCGGCGTCGAAATCGTTGAACTCGCCAACGAGGTTGTACGGAGTGAGCAGGGCAACCATGTCTGGAACCAGACCCAGGTCGCCTACGCCCCAATCACCCATCTGCATGTAGCCATTGGACGTCCTTTGCGTCATCTCGACTTCGCGCGTTTCCACGCCGAACTGGAATCTGCCTTCGTCGAACTCCAATTCGCTGTCGAGTCGTAGCTGATCGACCTCGGTCACCTGCTCCTGAAACGCGAGGCGCATGACTTGCGAGCCAAGGCTGTCGACGTCGAACGCAAAATTGGAATTTCCGTTCGTGCCCGCGAGCGCATCCGTGTTCGTCGGATACAGCGTCCGACCTGCGATGGGGAGGCTGTCGTTGAACTGAAACTCTTGAGTCCAGAATCCCGTGCACACGCCCGTGCCGCAGTTGCCTTCCGAAGGCACTTTCCCGGCCATGCTAAATGCAGTCTGGCTGCCGCCGGTGTCGCTATTCGGTAGTGACTCGGCTTTCGACGTATGCCAATCCAGGGCGACGCTGAGCCGCTCGCTCACGTCCCACGCGGCATTGAAGCCGAGCGAGTTGAGCTGGTTGCGCTGTTCGTTGCGCTGCTGCTCGAAGCCGAAGTCCTTGCCGGCGCCGGTCATCTCTTGCATGAACGTGGGCGTCGCAACCGGTTCGTTCGTATCGAACTTCACTCGAGTGAAGCCATTGCGTTGCAGCCAGATCGTCTGCTCGCCGCGGTCTTCAGTAATGTCGTTCCGCGCGAACGTATAATCGAGCGTCAGCGTCATCGTATCGGCGGGTGCAAACTGGATCGTGGCCTGCGCGTTCATCCGTTCACGTTCGAGATCCGAGAACGCATAACGGATGTCGTTCGGAATACCGTACAACTGCCCCTGTGCCGGCGCATTCTCGATCACGGCGTCTTCGCTGATTGGACCATTCGCGGCGTTATGGGCCGCATCGCCCCATGACTCGATGTTCCAATTGTTGACCGTCGCCTGGGCCGAGCCCGCGTCGCGTCGCTGATAGCTCGCGCTCAGCCCGGCGCCGAACGTTTTGTCGTCGTTCACGTAGCTGAAAAGGCCCGATATCTCCGGCGTGACATCGTCGCCGACGCGGTTCGTCGTGTCGCTGACCGCCTTGGCGCCGACGTTGATGACGGTGCCATCATTGTCGAACGGTCTTGCGGTCTTGATGTTGACCGTCGCACCGATGCCACCCGTCGCCATGTCGGCCCGACCGGTTTTGTAGACTTCGATGCCATTGATGGCCTCGGCCGCAAGCTGAGCGAAATTGAACGAACGACTACCGGCAGCTTGGCCGCCAATGATCACAGTGCCATCGCCATAGCCTTCGGCGCCAGGCATCTGACGGCCGTTCAACGTAACGAGATTGAACTGCGGACCGAACCCTCGCGCCGTCACGAGTGCGCCTTCGCCGTTGCGGCGATCGATCGATACGCCGGTGATCCGCTGCAGTGATTCGGCGAGATTCGTGTCCGGGAACTTGCCGATATCCTCAGCAGTAATCGCATCGACGACGCCGATCGCGTCGCGCTTGAGCGTCATCGACTGCGTCAGGCTTCCGCGCAAGCCTGTGACGACGATCTCCTCGAGCTCTCCGCTCACTTGTTCCGCGGTGAACCCCGGGCTGGCCAGGAAGACACCGCCCACTAACGTGAATAGCGCCTTCGATCTAAGAGGCACGGTTACGCACTTGGCTTCCATCGTATTCTCCTCCACTGTCACAGGACCCAAGACTTCTTCTTCTCAAGACGAGAGGTTTTCTCGTCACGCCGCGTGCGACGTGCGAACCTCACACCTATCGAGCGGAGTCTGTTGAGGGGCAGTCCGAAGCAGAAGCGCGTTTTGACGAGTCGGGTGGAATGGATAGCCGAGCGGGAATGAACATCACATGAGTCGCCGGCCGCCGCGCATCAAGAACCCATTCGCGCGCAAGATCAGGTAGGGAGCTTTCAATCGGTAGGCAAACGAAGCGCCATGACGTATGCGCGCAACGCGCCTGCTTCGCGATCCTGTCCGCTCGGACGAGCGCGGGCCGCAATCGTTGAAGTCGGACCCCCTCTGCCAGGAGCTCGGGCGCTACATTTGCAGCCCACGGCACGAGGAACGGCAATATGTCTAGTCAGAGCGATGCCGCGTCGGGGCTGCGTACGGTTGGCACGATAAGATTTCAGACACCTACGTCGTGAAGTGCCGCGGTCCGCGCTAGGCCAAGAACGAAACCTACCCACGTCGTCCGTCAGGCGCGGTAATCTCACGGCGCAATACGATGCGGCCCCGAGAGGATCCACAACAGATGCAGCGAGTCTCGACGGAGGATGTGCCCGAACGGCAGCGTTTGGCGTTCGTCCATGACTTTATCGCGCGCCATTGGGCGGGCATGCGTTTCGCTCCGCTGGATGATGAAGACTTGCGCATCGACATCTCGGTGTTCGATCTGCCGGATTCGGTCGCAATCGCGAAGGCGCACTATCCGCCGATCGTCGGACGCCGCGCGCGCGATCTGTTGAGTGACGGACGCGACAACTACACGCTCGCGGTCGTGTCCCACGATCACGAAGTGTGCGTCGACGGGTGCCGCGCGTTCACGGCCAAAGCCGGCGACCTCGTGCTCCTGAATGAGGGAACGTGTTTCGAAGTGCGGCATCAGCGCGCCACGACTGTCGAAGTCGTCTCGATTTCCCATTCGCAAGTTGCCGCGCGTGTCCCACGCCTCGGTCACGCGCCGTTCTACCACGTGCCGCGTAGTGCGCCCGGTGCCTCGCTCTTTGCCGGCTATGCGAATCTGCTTCGGCAAACGCCTCCGGAAGGAGATAGAGCGCGGCAAGCAGCGGCGAATCATCTTCATGATCTGATCGCGGCGGTGCTGGACGGTTTCGTCGAACGAGGGGTGTATCGCAACGAGAGCGGCATCCGGGCGGCGCGGCTCGAGCTGATCAAGCAGGACATCGTCGATCGCCTTGGAGATCCGGCGCTCGGCATCCATTCCATCGCCGCGCGCCAAGGGGTGACGCCCCGGTACATTCAACAGTTGTTCGAAAGAGAGGGGACGACGTTTACGGCGTTCCTCCGTGAGAGGCGTCTCGAGCTCGCGTTTCGTCGACTCCAAGAAAGCAGCGTGCGAATCGCCATCTCGGACATCGCGTTCGATGCCGGCTTCACGGATCTCTCCAACTTCAATCGAGCCTTTCGCAAGCGCTTTGATATGACGCCATCGGACGTTCGCGCGCGAGCGATGCATAGACGCGCTCGCTAAGAAGCGCTCGCTAAGAAGCGCTCGCTAAGAAGCGCTTTCAGTCGTCCGAGAGCGATTCGTTCTCGGCAGGATCTCTTCGTCCAATACCAAGACCGGTTCGCCTGTCCTCGCGATGCTATGGGGATCCCGCAGCGTGGCAATTTCCTCAGCCGCGTGCGTTTCCAATCAAGAGATCACATGGCAAGCAATAGAACGTTCCGCACTGAGACGGCGGCAGTCACATCCTTTTCCTTTCACAGACCTTCGATCGATTCGCGGGTATCGATATGTCGACGCCTGCGCACAGTCCTGGCGGTAGGCACGTTAGTGCTCTTTGCTGCCTGCAGTTCGAGCTCCGACGACAAATCACCGGTGCAAGATCCACCGGAGCAGCCGCCACCCGTTCAGCCACCGCCGCCGCAAGAGCAACCGATCGAACCGGTTGCCACCGCGGTGGGCGAGCCGATCGGCGATGCGGTGACGCAAGCGATCGGACCGGCGGGTGGAACGATCGAATCGGCGGATGGCGCGTTGCGGATCGAGGTCCCTGCCGGAGCGCTCGCCACGGAGCAGGCCCTGAGCGTTCAGGCGATCAGCAATCACGCTCACGGCAAGATCGGTCGCGCGTATCGGCTCGGCCCCGAAGAGATCTCGTTCGCGAATCCGGTGCGATTGACGTTCAGCTTCACGCCCGATCAGGTTCTCGGCACTTCGCCCGAACTGTTGCGCGTCGCAAGCCAGAACGGCGATCGTTTCTGGGAGCTGCACGAAGAGCTCGTGCTCGATGCGGACGAAGGGACCGTTTCGGTCGAAAGTACGCACTTCAGCGATTGGTCGCTCGTGACCGGTGCGCTCCTCTCGCCGCAATCCGCGACGATCAAACCGGGCGAAACCGTTTCGCTTTCGGTCGTGATCTGCGAGCGCGTGCAATCCGACGATCTGCTCGCACCGCTCGTGGCGGAGTGTCGACCGAGCGAAGTGATCGGCAATCTAGTCAAGAACTGGTCGGTGAACGGTACGCCGGGAGGCGATGGAACCGTCGGGACCGTTGCCGTACAGGACGATCGAAGGGCGATCTACACGGCGCCGGCAACCGCGCCTCAACCGAGCTCGGTGGCCGTGTCGGCGGAGTACACGACGCTCGAAGGTGCGCTCGTACTGCTCATCTCGAACATCGAAGTTCAAACCGGGCTGTGCACGCCTCCGAGTCTTGCTGAGCCGTGTCGCTTCGATCTGATCGAGTTCAATGGTGAGGCACTGCCGTACGAAGGGCTCCCGCGAGAGGATTGGGAGAATCCAGAGATCGTCACGTCCGGCGTGTTGTCGCTGTGGGATTCCGACGGCGACGGTGCCGGCACGTGGTCGTTGCGGATCGTGTGGGTCGAGGAACGACCGTCGGGCAATCTCGAGCAGTTCGAGCAACTCGCGGGTGATTTCACGAGTGAGTCGAATGGCTCCTTGAACTTCACCGTCCTTGGCGGCGAAACATTCACGGGCACGATCGATCAGGGCGCGGTGACACTCAGTGGTTATCCGTTCAGCACACAGAACGTGAGCGCGCCGGCGGATCTCAAGTTGCAGAAGCGCTGAAGCAGCGAAGAGTGACGTTCGCCGTCTCCGCGGAGGCGGCGAACGACTTGCTTGGACTTCCGATGGAACCCCGCCTTCGCGGGGGCGCGGCAAAGCGCATTCGAAGGGTCGAATGTGAGCGTGTCTACAGAACGCCCATGGGCAGGAGAGGCGAGAGCGAGAAGGCGGATGTCTCTCGCGGCGAACGCGGAGCCCGCGGCGAAAGATAAATCATGCGATCTTGAGTTCTGCGCCACGCTCGGCGCGCGCGCATTCTGGATCTCGATTCTCTCCATTTCGTTGTAGCGTCGATTGTGCATTTCCGAGTCGACCACGATCGAGCGCGACGCGCGCGTGGCTACCGCAGTCTTACAACGTCGATCGTCCAGGTCCGCGCCCGCGTCGGAACTCTTCCGTCTTGCATCGATCGTCGTGAGGTGTTGCTGTGAGTGGTCCGCTACTCGAGCAATTCGCAGCGCAGCCTAAGGAGGTCTCATGAAACAACGACGACTCGGAAAGGCAGGACCACAGGTGTCCGCGATCGGACTTGGATGCATGAGCATCGGCATCGCCGATACGTACACGAGCGGCGTACACACCGACGAGGACGGCATTCGTCTCATTCACCGCGCGCTCGAGCTCGGTATCACGCTCTTGGATACCGCAGATATCTATGGATCGTCGGAGATTCAGGTCGGCAAAGCGATCAAGGGGCGGCGCGAGCGCGTCGTGCTCGCGACCAAGTTCGGGTTTCAGAGTCTTTCGGGCTCCACAGAGCAGAGCATCAATGGCAAACCCGAGTATGTGAAGAGCGCGTGCGAGGCATCGCTCAAGCGTCTCGGTGTCGACTACATCGATCTGTACTACCTCCATCGCGTCGATCCTTCGACACCGATCGAAGAGACGATCGGCGCGATGGCCGATCTCGTTCGAGAAGGTAAAGTGCGTCATCTCGGGGTTTCAGAGCCCAATGCGAAGACGATCCGTCGTGCTCACGCGGTGCACCCGCTCGCGGCTGTTCAGTCCGAGTATTCGCTTTGGACACGGGATGTCGAAGGGGAAGTGCTGCCGACGCTCGAGGAGCTTGGTATTGCGCTCGTTGCGTACAGCCCGCTCGGGCGCGGCTTCCTCGCCGGTCGGTTCAAGTCGCTCGACGATCTTGCCCCCGACGACTGGAGACGCAACAACCCGCGCTTCCAAGGTGAGAACTTCGAGCGAAACTTCGCGATCGTCGATCGCATCCGCGAGCTCGCCGACAGCAAAGGGTGCACGCCGGCTCAGCTTGCACTCGGATGGCTGATGAATCGACACGACAACGTAGTCCCCATCCCTGGCACGAGCAGCGCGAAGCGCCTCGAAGAGAATGCCCGCGCCGCGGATCTCGTGTTGAGTGAGGAGGAGATCGATCGCATCGAGAACGTTGCGCCGCCGGGAATCGCGGCAGGGACGCGCTACGATGCATCGATGATGAAGTTCCTCAACGGATGAAGACGAGCCCGATGCGACCCTTCGCACGCCTGCGGCATCTAACCGAGTAGAAATCTGCAGGAGGCAAGATGCGCCGGTTGTTCTCTGTCATCGTTTGCTGTCTCGCCGCGACGGCGCATGCCGAAGAGGCGCAACCGCGAAAGCACGTGCGTGAGATCGCGCAGGTCATTGAGGCGCACTTCTACGATGCGGATCGCGGTCGCGAAATCGCACAGGAGCTGGTGCGCGAGGCCGAGCAGGGCGCATTCGACAGCATCGACGATCCTCAGGACTTGGGCGCTCGGTTGACGAAGCGGCTGCGCCGGATCGACGGTCACTTCAGTGTGAAGTGGGGCGAGCCGGGCCAACCGATGCGTCGCCGAGCGGCACGAGGCGGCGAGCAACCGACGCAGGTGGAGCACGGGTTCGGGCGTGTGGAGCGACTCGACGGGAACCTCGGATACATTCAACTAATGGAAGCGGCGCATTTCGAGTTTGCCGATTCCGCCTCGCCCGTGCGCCGAAAGGCCGATGCGGTGATCGCGGAAGTGCGCGACTCGAACGCCATCGTTCTCGACTTGCGAACGAATGGCGGAGGCTCGCCGGCGATGGTCGGCTACTTGGTCAGCGCATTCGTGAGTCCAACCGCGAACGTCTACAACACCTTCCACACTCGAGACGAGGTATTCAGCGAACGTCCGGCGGTCCCCTATTCACAACCCCTGCTGGACACACCGCTCTTTGTGCTCGTCGGTCCTGGCACTGCGTCGGCTGCCGAATCGCTCGCGTACACACTGCAGGCGTGCGGTCGCGCGACCGTCCTGGGCGAGCCTTCGGCAGGTGCGGCCAATCCGGGCGACGCGTTCCCGACCGCGAGCGGCTACTCGGTGTTCGTTGCGACCGGCTCCCCGCGCAACCCGATTACTCAGCGCAACTGGGAGGGAGAGGGGGTCCAGCCCGATGTTCGTGTGCCAGCGGCGGATGCGTTGCGCAAGGCGCAGCAGCTCGCGCTGGTCAAGACAAAAAGGGCAGAGTGACGCCCTGCCTGAGATCTGACCCAGAACCGAAACTTTTTGTGAGGCAACTTCCCGGCTCGCTCCTCTTAGCCATAAAGAGGAGCTGCCATGAACGCCGAAACCATCTCGAATACCGCCTCCATCAGTGAACGGGCTCGCCGCCCCGCAGGGTCGAAGCGCCGTCCCGCGCGGTTGACCAGGACCCTGGCACGCAATCTCTTGCGCGCCGCGGAGAGGATCTCGCCCGCGTTGGCCGCCTGGCTGCTGTATCAGATGGCGCGGCATCCGCCGAAGCGGCGCGTCGATGGCGCGACCGAGGAAGTGCTGTCTCGGGCGCGTCACGGTGTCGTGCGCTTCGGCGCGCACAACGTGCGGACCTACACATGGGGCGACCACGGCCCCACGGTGTTATGTGTGCATGGATGGGGCGGATTGGCGGCACAGATGACGCCATTCGTGGCGCCGCTGCTCGATGCCGGTTTTCGCGTCGTTGCCTTCGATGCGCCGGCGCACGGTGCGACGGGCGGTCGAGGAAGCGACCCGATGGAGTTCTCACGTTCGATCGCCGCGGTCGCGCGGAGCATCGGTCCTGTTCACGCCGTCATCAGTCATTCGCTCGGTGCGGCGACGACGTTGCTCGCCGCGCGCGATGGATCGCTGCGTCCTTTGCGCCTGTGCTGCTGAGCGGGTACGCGAGTCTCGATCTCGTCATGGATCAGATGCGAGGGATGTTTCGCGTCAGTGTGCCGGTGCTCAAGCGCACGTGGGAACGCTTCTGTGGCGTGTACGGCCATCGCTCCGATCATGAAGAGCTGTCGCCGCTCGCGTCGCTCCGCGCACTCGATTGCTCGACGTTCATCCTGCACGATCAGGACGATGCGATCGTCCCGATCTCACACTCGGAGGAGCTTCTCGCTGCAGCGCGCTCCGGCAGGATCGTGCGCACGCGCGGGCTCGGACATCACTCGATTCTAAACAGCGAGGTCGGACGCTGGTGTGCTGAGTTCATCAGCCGGTGAACGGAAGGCCCGATGCGTTCTACATCGTTGTCGCATGGGGTCGGACGCGATAAGGCTCGGCCTTTTGCTGTTGCCCTGTCGCGGTGTAGAGCGTGACGAGTGCGTCGGCGTCGATGCGCGTTTGCTTCGCGTCCGCGCCGAAGGCTTTCGCGTGCCCAGCATGCGCTCTGACGAGTAAGGGCTCCGCCTCAGCGTACGCTTCGCGTTCGAGCAGAAGTTGACCGAGCTCGAACTGAGTGTCGGCCACGCTCGGATGATCCTCGGGCAGCGCGGCCAACTGAATGGCGAGCGCCTCGCGATAAAGCGCTTCGGCCTGCGCATCGAGATTCTGAGACTTGCGCAGGCGCCCGTACATGCAGAGCACGTCGCCGACCTCCGGATGCTGCTCGCCGTACGCCTTCTTCATCCGCGGTATAGCGGCCTCATACGAGGCGGCCGATTCGTCGAGTCGACCGGCGTGGTATTGGACGATCGCGATGTTCACCATCGTGCGCACGACGTTCGCATTCTCCTCGCCCAGGCGATTCCGGCGAATCGTCAGCGCCTCGTTCGCAAGCGTCAGTGCTTCATCGTACCTGCGTTGTCGCATCATGACCGCGCCGAGGTTCTCGACGAATGCAGCGACATACGGGTGATCGTTGCCGAGGTGCTGTCGCATCGTCGGCAGGACCTCGTTCAACAACTGCTCGGCGCGCGCGTAGTCGCCCTGCACGAGGTAATGCGTCGCGAGGTTCGCGCCCGCATGCGCAGTGCGTAGATGGTCCTCGCCAAACGCCTGCATCTCGATATCGTAAGCGCGAGCGTAGAGCGCCTCCGCACGCACGTAGTCCCCGAGACCGTTGCCCACGATCGTGGCGAGCATCTGCAGTGTGTTCGATAGTTTGCTCGGGTCGGTGTCGTTCAACTGCTCATGGATGGCAACACCTGCTTCGGCCGCGCTTGCCGCCTCGTGATACTTGCCGGTCGAGAACAGCGCTTGCGCCAATTGTTCGTAACTGTCGCCGACCGCATGATGCGATTCGCCGAGAAGCTTCTTTCGCATGTCGAGTGCGTCGCGTGCGTACTTCACGGCATCGTCGTAGCGCGTCTGCTGTGTATAGAGCGCAGCGAGGCTTGCCAGACTGTCGGCAACGTCGACGTGCTCCGCCCCGAGCATGCCTAAGCGTGTTTCCAGCGCCGCGAGCAGTATCGGTGCGGCGTCCTCGTGCCGACCTAGCGAGGTGTAGATCGACCCGATCGTGCGGCGGACCTCCGCTCCAACGAGCGGCTGAGAATGAAACGTGGTGTCGATTTGCGCCGCTGCCTGCTGCAACGTCTCGCGCACGCTGACATCCTTGCCCGTCTGCCACGGATCGGCGGCACCCAGCGTCTCTTGAAGAAAGGCGTTGATTGCTTCGGCGCGTTCCGCCTGCGCGGTCGCTCGATCGCGCTCTTCGGCGACGCGTTGCGACTGAATCAGTGCGACGGTAATGAACGTCACGAGTACCGCGAAGATGATGGCGGCGAACGACACACCGACGCGATGACGGCGCACGAACTTGCGCGCGAGATACGCGGGTGTCGGTGGGCGCGCGACCAGCGGCTCATGATTGAGATAGCGATTGATGTCGAGCGAAAGCTCATGCGGCGAGGCGTAGCGGTGCTCGCGCTGCTTCTCGAGCGCCTTCATCACGATCCAGTCGAGATCGCCGCGCAACTGGCTGCGCAGGATCGGCGGTTCGACGCCGCGCGACTGCGCGATCTCCGAGAGCCGTTCTCCAAGACGCGATAGACGCACACTCGGTCGCGGCGGCTCGTGGTCGCGAATCGCCTGACGCAACTCGATCATCGAGTGTGCACCGTCCGCTTCGATGGGCAGGACGCCGACCAAGAGCTCGTAGAGGAGGGCGCCGAGCGAATAAACGTCGCTGCGCGTATCGATGTCGATCGCGCCGAGGCTCATCTGTTCGGGACTGGCGTAAGCCGGCGTGCCGAGCAACGTTCCGAGCTCGGTGAGTGACGCGTCATTCGAATCGCTCGTCGTGGCCTTCGCCAATCCGAAATCGATCACCTTCGGGAGCGGCTTCCCGTCGCGCATCGTCACGAGCACGTTCGAGGGCTTGAGGTCGCGATGGATCACGCCTTTTTGATGCGCGTGCTGAACCGCGGCGCAGACTTCCTTGAATAGTTCGAGGCGTTCACGTACTCCGAGCTGGGCCTGATCGCAGTACGTCGTGATGCGCACGCCCTCCACGTACTCCATGACGAAGTACGGTCGACCCGCATCGGTGATGCCCGCGTCGAACATCTGCGCAATGCAGGGATGCTGCATCAATGCGAGCAGCTGCCGCTCCGCTTGGAAGCGCGTGACGATCTGCCGCGTGTCCATGCCGGCTTTCAGCAGCTTGAGCGCGACGCGTCGTCGCACCGGCGCGCTCTGTTGCGCCTCCCAGACTTCGCCCATTCCGCCTTCGCCGATCCGGCGAACGAGGCGATAGGCGCCGATGACCTGATCGGCTTCCGTCAACGAGGGATGTGTCACGGGTGCGGCGTCGGTATGCGACGCGACTTTACTCGTGAGATAGCCAATCGTCTGCAGGCAGGTATCGCAGTGGGAGATGTGAGATTCGATGGCCGCTTTGACGGAGTCGGGGAGCTCGCCGGCCGCGAATGCCGCCAGCTCATCGGGTGCGGGGCAGTCCTGATACATAGTGTGTTCTTATTAGATGAGAGGGCGCTGCGCCATGATAGCCTTTGAGCATGTCATTGGATGCAGCGATTGAGCAGGCGTATCGAGCGGGCCGCCACGCGTTCCCTCATATCGAACTCCCTGCATCGAGTTTCGCCGACTTTGCTGCGACCCGCGCTGAGCATGTAGACATTTGGGGCAGCGATCCGCAACGGGGTGCCGATCTTTACCTAGTGGCGGCATGCCTTGCCCAGGGGCCGGCGGCGATTGCCGAGTTCATCGAACGATTCGGTTCGCAGGTCCCGAAGTACATCGGACGCATCGCTCGCGATCCGGATCTCGTCAGTGAGGTTCGTCAAATCATCGTGACCCGATGCTTGGTCGCGGAGCCGGACCGCCCGGCTGCGTTGAGCAGCTATAGCGGCGCAGGCTCGCTCGAAGGCTGGGTTCGCGCCACCGCAGTGCGCGAGGCGCTCGCGCTCAGTAAGCGAACGAATCGCGAAACGGATGGATTCGAATCGGTCCTGGAAACGCAGATGGCGTGGGCGGACCATGAGATCTCGCTATTCAAGAAGGTGTACAGCGCACCCGTCAGCCAGGCCTTTGCTACGGCGTGCACGCAACTACCCCCAGAGCAGCGCGCGCTGCTGAGACTACACTTCGCGCAAGGGGTGACGACCGCGCAGCTCGCCACAATGTATGGCATCTCGCGCGCCACACTCGTACGTCGTTTGACGGAGGCGCGCGAAGCGCTCGTCGCGCGCGTTAAGTCCAACTTGAAAGCGTCGATGGGTGTCGAGGACCGCGATTTCCTGAGCGTCGTCAAGCTCGTGAACAGTCAGATCGACCTGCGGCTGTCCATGGTGCTCAAGGAACAGTGAGCCGGCGCTCGTCGCCGGATCATTCGGGCGCCGAATCGAACCGCAGCACAACCTCGCAGCTTTCCGCACCCACGCGCGGCGGATCGCAGAACTGTCCGTGGAGCGAGGCAATGAGCTCTTTGCCGCGCAGTTTCCAGTCCTGTGCATGGCTATCCCAGCCAATCGTGTAGCCCGCGCGCCCTGAAAGCCAAACCCTAACGGGACACCCCGCGGATCCGCAGAAGAGACTCCATGCGTCGGCGCAATCCAGCGCGGCCAAATTCGTGACGTAATCAGGCTGGCCGTCGTCATTGAGATCGCCGGCTTCAGTGAGGTATCCGTCTTGAATCGTCGGCGTGCCGCCGACGTCTTTGCACGAGGCGATGTTCTCTTGCGTGAACCCATCGATCTCGCTCGGCATCTTCGCGCGCTCTGGTTGCGAGCAGGCCATGCTGAAGCAGGCCAGCATCGAGACGCCCCAAAGCTCTTTGACCCGCGCGCTGCGCCGTACGGTAGCAATCACGTTTTTGTTCTTCGTGTTATCGATGACAGGCGAAGAGGCTGAGGGAAGCGCACGCTCAGTGTCAATCACTCGGTGGGGGACGAAAGCAACGGTCTCGAGTCGGCGCGGCTCGAGAAATGAAGGATGCGGTCAGGAACAGTGCGGCAAGGGATTGTCGCGGTTGAGCGCCCAGAGCGAGTGTGATTTCATGCCCGAAGTCCGAGGCCGTTTGCGACGAGGAATTAGGGTTCATGCGACGCTTTCAGAACATTCTGTATGTCACTCGAGGGACGGCAGACGAAACCGATGCGCTGAAGCATGCGCTCAGCCAGGCGCGTGCGAACTCGGCCTCGCTGTGCGCATTCGTCGTCGGCCCGCCGCTCCCGAAGAAGCTCGCGGAGCTCGAAGCGAGCTACGAGGCGTCACTCGCCGAACGGATGAACGCATCGATCGCGAGTGCGCAGTCGGCACTCGCAATGCAGCCGGATGAAGTGAAGGTTGCGGTGGAAGTTGACTGCGGCGACACGCCAGCCGTGCGCATCGTACGTCGGGTGTTGCGCGGCGCGCATGACCTGCTGATCAAAGTGGCGGAAGTGGATGAGCGCGACTCGAGCGTTCGCGCCTTGGACATGCAGTTGCTGCGAACCTGTCCCTGTCCTGTGTGGTTGTCTCGTCCGATCAGTCGTGCGCGCGCCGACGTCCGGGTCGCGGTTGCCGTGGACCCGATGAGCGCGGAGCCGGCGAGCCAGGATCTCGCGATTCAACTGCTGCAGCTTTCGCGAGTGCTTGCAGACTCGTATAGCGGAGAGCTCAGTATCGTCTCTGCATGGGATTTCGAGTTCGAGGACTACCTGCGCCATTCCCCGTGGGCGCGGATGTCAGATGAAGCGATCAGCGATAACGTGCTGACGGCGGAGCGCGATCATCAAACGGCGCTGGATGAGCTCATCGCGAGAGCCGGTCTCGATGGACGACTCTCCCTGCACCGACCGAGAGGCCGGCCAGACCAGGCGATCCCGCAAGCGGTCGACGAGCTTGGCATCGACATCCTGGTCATGGGTACGCTCGCTCGGACCGGTATTCCGGGATTCGTGATCGGCAACACCGCCGAGAACACGGCGCGCCAAGTGCGCTGCTCATTGATTGCGGTCAAACCGAACGGATTCGTTTCTCCGATCAAGGCGTACTGACTCGGTTTCGTAAGTGGGCGAATGTGCGCGCATCCAACGTGCGCACCAGCCTAACGAGCGCGCGAGTATCGCCTTGCTCTGATGACGCGAAGACCTTCCGAGCGTCGTGTCGTCAAGCTGTTCCGTAGCAGCTCGCGCTTTCTGTCTCTGTTGCTCGCGCAGCCCTGTGGTTACTGTGGGCGACATCCGAGTCCGCTTACTTTAATGAGCGGCTCAGCAGGAAACGGAATCGTCGATGATGCCTGCAAGCGATTGGATGTTGTTTATCGGCGCGGCGCTGTTGATGGTGCTCACGCCGGGGCCAAACATGGTCTATCTCATCTCACGGACGCTCTGCCAAGGAAGAGGCGCGGGCGTCGTATCGCTGCTCGGCGTTATCGTCGGCTTCCTTGCGCACATGTTCGCTGCGGCCGCGGGCCTCACGGCGCTCTTCATCGCCGTGCCGTTTGCGTATGAAGTACTGAGATGGGCGGGTGCGGCTTACCTGTTGTGGTTGGCATGGCAGGCGGTCAGACCCGGTGCGCGCTCTGTGTTTGAAGGGCGTGAGCTCGCGCACGACAGTCGGTCGAGGCTCTTTGCGATCGGGTTCTTGACGAACGTGCTCAATCCTAAGGTCGCCGTCTTCTATCTGTCGATTCTCCCGCAGTTCGTCACGACGCAACACGGCTCGATCCTCGGGCAAAGCATCCTATTGGGAACGACGCAGATCGCGGTCAGCTTCACGGTCAATCTGCTCATCGTGCTGTTTGCCGGCGCCTTGGCGAGCTGGTTTCGGCGCAAGCCGATCTGGCTCACGACGCAACGCTACGTCATGGGCAGCGTGCTCGGTGCGCTCGCGATGCGCATGGCGCTCGAAGAGAAACGGGCGTAAAAGCGCGACCCATTCACAGCCCCGGTCGCCCACCGCAAGCGGTGTGCGATCGGGGCGTGGGCTGACTTTACGCGGCGGCGAGTGAGCTCAACATCGCTTCGAACGTGGGCTGATCGGGTCCGACGAAGGGTGCGGCCCGACGGGCCGCGACGAGCGCCTCCGCGAATGTTTCGGTCATGCCGAACGACGGCGGTAGGTGACTGCTCAGAATCGCGTTCGGCGCCATCCTACGGAGGTCGTTCAGCGCGCCGGCCAGCCAACTCTCACTTGTGTGCCGCAGCCAGGGCGAATCGATCGTCGTCCATAACACCTGGCCTTCGCGCAATGATTCCGGGCGAACGGCTGCAGCGCCTTCTGCGGGTGCGTCCAGGATCGCGCCGAAACAATCCGAGCTGAAGAATGTGCGTGACTTGCTGTCGTACGCGCCGATCGTTTCTGGCGCGTCATACGTCGGCGGTGCAACTGCAAAGAGCGTGCGATCGCCGGCGTCGATGCTCTGGCCCGGATTCAATAAGTGGACGCGCTCGGGCGGAAGAGGCGCGAAGAGCCCGAGCTTGCCGAGGCCCAGGAAATTCGTCACGACTTTGGCTCGCGGTGCGTCATCCAGTACTCGCAAGAGACTTCCGACATGGTCCTGGTCAATGTGCGTGAGCCAGATCCAGCGCAGATCGCGAGGATCGATGATGCTGCGCAACGCGTCCATGAACTGATCGGTGTCCGAGCGCAATCCGGTATCGATGAGCACGGGCGCGGTGGACTTCACAACGTACGCGTTGACGGGAAGAAGGCCCAAGCCGGGAATGGGGACGTACGATGGCAACGCGGATACCGCGCTTGAAATAGATAATGGCTTCTCCACGGGGATCTCCACGCGATCAGAAACAGGGGAGCGCAACTTAACGGGAGGCCGATCCGCGCAATGGCTATAATCCGCCAATGAATGTCGCGAATCTGCCAATCGCGAAACCCGTGGACCATGGCCGTGTCAACGATCCGGCGCGGCCGATCTTGACGATGTCATATCAGCTCGGTCCAGGCCGCACGCCTCCACATCGGCATGCGCGGGCGCATCTCTTCTATTGCGCCGAGGGCGTTTTTCGCATCGTTCGGACGGATGCGACATGGATGGTGCCGCCGAGCCAGGCGGTATGGATTCCATCGCACATTGAACACAGTGCGTATGCGACCCAACCGGTGTCGCTCCTGTCTTTGTTCGTCGATGCTTCCGCAACCGCGGGGCTGCCGGTTGAATGTCAGGTCGTTCATATTTCACAGCTGTTGCGCGAGTTGATCTTCAAGGCGGTCGAGGTCGGGAACGAGTATGCGCCGAGCGGTTCGGCGGCGCGCTTGATGCAAGTCGTCCTCGATGAGTTACAGGGATTGAAGCCGGCGCCGTTGAGTCTTCCGCTCGCGAGCGACAAGCGCGTTCAGCAACTGTGCGAGGCGTTGCTCGCCCATCCCGCGGATGAGCGGGGCTTGGAATCGTGGGCGCCACGCGTGGGCGCGAGTGCGCGCACGCTCGCGCGCTTGTTCGTGAGCGAAACCGGATTGACCTTCGCCGAGTGGCGCCGACAGATGCGTCTACTCGAAGCGATCGATCGGCTTGGAAAAGGGCAAACGGTGACGCGCGTTGCCTTGGATTTGGGTTACGAAAGTCCGAGCGCCTTCATCGCGATGTTCCGTCGCACGCTTGGCGCCTCACCCGGAAAGTACTTTCGAACCGCGGAAGCTGGCGCCGAATAGCTCGGTATTGGCAGCTTCTCGATACCGGTTGACAGATTCCAGCAATCCCATTGGGGCGTTCGCTGCAAAGCTGCGCGTCCCTTTTCAACGCCCAATGGAGACTTGCCATGACCTCGAAGGCTTCAGCTTGTATGCGACTGATCGCAGGTGCGATCGCAGTGTCCTCAGTACTGTTAACGTCGGCGGTCGCGCATGACAAACACGCCCACGACAAACACGCTCCTCGCCCTCACCATAAGCACGCGCGCGTGGAACCGGCCGCGCTTGCTCAGCTCGACGAAATGCGTGAAGCAACGGCGCGTTATCTCGACGTCGACAAAGCAGTGGCTGATGGCTATGTGGATGTGGGCGCGTTCGTTCCAGGCATGGGATGGCACTATGTGAACGCGAACCTCATCGATCAGCGCTTCGATCTCAAGCGCCCCGAGATTCTCGTGTATGCCGATGATCCTTGTGGCGGCAAGCGGCGCTTGGTCGCGGCGGAGTATGCGATTCCGCTGCCGCTCTCGAAGAAGGCGCCCGGCGGGTTCATCGGCAAGGCCGATGGTTGGCACAAAGACGAAGGACTCGGGCTGTGGACGCTGCATGCATGGGTGTGGGAGTACAACCCCGGTGGCGTGTTCGCGCCGTACAACCCGCGCGTTCCCTGAGCACGGCCAGTCGCTCGCGAGGACATGGATGTCCTTGGCGTGGGTTCGCGATGGGTTTGTTCGATTGTTTCGATACCCAGCTCTGCGCCTTGTCCTCTTAACCGCTCTGCCGGAAACGATCGAGCAGATCTTTCAAGCCGCCGCCCAGGAGGCGGCCGCTGTTCAGTGGTGAAAGCGCCGAGTACCGCGTAGCACGCGAGGCATTGCTCGCAGAAGAAATCGAGTTCCGTCGGCACATGACGCGACTGACGGAGCAGCGACAGTCGTTGCCGCCCGGTCCCGTCATCGACAAGAACTACCGCTTCATGGACGAGAATGCATCTGAAGTGGGGCTGCTCGATCTCTTCGACGACAAAGACACGTTGGTCACATATTCTTGGATGTATGGACCCGAACGCGAGCGCCCGTGCCCGATGTGCACGAATCTGCTCGGCGCCTTGAACGGCAATGCACGCGATATCAAGCAGCGCGTCGCGCTGAAGATACTAGGGCGCAGCTCGGTCGATCGTCAGTTCGCGTTCGCACAGGAGCGTGGCTGGCGGGAGTTGAATTTCATTCAGACAATCGGAGACGACTATGCGAACGATTTGAAGCTCATCGACGAGCAGGGATTCGAATGGCCCGCGCTCGTCGTGTTTCGACGCGATGGCGGCACCGTTCGCCAGTTCTGGGCGAGCGAAATGTCGAAGGCGATGGCGGACCCGGGGCAAGATCCGCGCGATGCACCGGACATCGCCTCGCTTTGGACCGTTCTCGACCTCACGCCGGGTGGCCGTGGCACGGATTGGTATCCGAAGCTCAATTATTAAGTCATTTCAGATCGAATCCGTCTTGCGAAGATCCGAGGTGCTGTCCTTGGACGTTCGAATGATCCTGTGATTGAATGCCTATTCCGGCGCGTCGTTGGATGGCTCGCCGAAATTGAGAGCACGGTCACTGCTTTCCTGCAGCTCGCCGCGCCAAATTGACTCGGCTGGCATCAGGGGACAACGAACGATGCAATGGAAGCCCGTCGCGCTCGCCGCGTTGACCTGTTGCGCAGGGTCGGCCTCGAGCGCTGAGTCCATTGACGCGCTAAAGAAGCTCTCGCTCGAGCAGCTTCTCGATATGCAAGTCACTTCCGTTTCGAAGCGCACCGAAGCGCTCTCGGATGCGCCGGCAGCGATCGTGGTCATCACCGCGGAAGAAATCCGCCGTTCGGGCGCCACCACACTGCCGGAAGCACTGCGCCTCTCGTCTTCGCTCCAGGTGGCTCGCATCGATTCCGTGCAGTACGCGATCAGTGCGCGCGGGTTCAACAACGCGATTGGCAACAAGCTGCTCGTTCTCGTTGATGGACGCACGATCTATACGCCGCTCTTCTCAGGTGTCTTCTGGGATCAGCAGGACCTGATGCTCGAGGATGTCGATCGCATCGAGGTCATCACCGGCCCGGGCGCCACGCTCTGGGGCGCGAATGCCGTCAATGGCGTCATCAACGTGATCACGCGATCCGCAACGGAGACGACCGGGAAGCTGATGGTCGCATCGCTAGGCGACAACGAACGCAGCAGCGCGCTCCGGCTCGGCAATGAAATCGCCGCGGGCGCCGTGCGCTTTTACGGCAAGCATTCCGAATTCGATCGAACCGAGCGCGCCAACGGCACGCCTGTACCCGACGAATGGCGGCGCACGCAGGTCGGCTTTCGTGCGGACTGGGGCAACGCGGTAGATAGTTTCACGCTCCAGGGTGATGCATATAAAGGTCGATCGGAGCATCGCGGATTCGTCGCGGGTATCGAGTTTCCGGAAGTGTCCGTGTCGGGTGCCAACGTGCTCGGGCGCTGGCGGCGCACGCTACGAAACGGCTCGGAACTTCAAGTTCAGGCGTACTTCGATCATTCGGAACGCGAGGATTGGTTGTTCTACGAGCCGACCGCGAACATTGCCGACATCGAGTTTCAGCACGCGATCCAAGGCACGAAGCACGACGTTCTCTGGGGAGGCGGCTATCGCTACGGTCGCGACGATGTGGGTCCTGGTTTCGCCACTGTGTTCGTACCTTCGAAGCGCTCGCTCGCTTGGTCCAATCTCTTCGTTCAGGACGAAATAGAAATCCGCGAGACGCTTCATGCAACGATCGGACTGAAGCTCGAGCACAACGATTACACGGGGACGGAGTATCTGCCGAACCTGCGCGTCGCCTGGAAACCTGCGCAGGGACATTTAGTGTGGGGCTCGCTGTCGCGCGCGGTGAGGGCGCCTGCGAGATACGACCGCGATGTGCGCTTTCCCGGCGAGCCTCCGTATCTCGTCGTCGGCGGGCCGAACTTCGAATCTGAGGTCGCGAAGGTCGCGGAGCTCGGTTACCGGGCGCGGCCGTTCGATGCGGTGAGTTACTCGATCACGGGGTTCATTCATCGTTGGGACAAGCTGCGCAGCGGCACGGCGATTCCCGTGGAGCTCGAGAACCAAATCGAAGGCGACGTCTATGGCCTCGAAGCGACGATCGATTATCAGCCGCTTGCATGGTGGCTCCTGTCCGCGGGAGTGACCCTGCTGGAGGAAGACTTGAAGCTCGAGCGCGGCAGTACCGATCCCACTGGGGTGGACAATCCGACGCTACGCAATGACCCCGAGTACCACTGGCTGCTTCGATCGAGCTTCGATCTATCGCGGGATGTCGAGGTCGATCTGCGACTGTTTCGGGTCGGCGCATTGCCTCAGCCGGTGGTGCCGGCCTATACCGAGCTCGATGTTCGCCTCGCGTGGCACGCAAGTCAGAACGTCGAGCTGTCGTTGGTCGGGCGCAATCTGTTGCGCGACGCGCATCCTGAGTATGGCGATCCGCTTCCTCGCAGCGAGATCGAGCGTAGCGTTTACGGTCGGGTACGATGGCGTTTCTGAACGTCGGGTTCTTTTGACCGCATCGCCTGAGCGGTCATTGATATGATGGGCTATGCACGATCCGCGCGACGACTACGAACCGATCATCGCAACGCGACCCTCACGCGTGCCGCCGCGTCAGGAAACGCAACCTCTTTGGCGCGTCGTGCTCGCGCTGCTTGCAGGTCTCGTCGTAGTCGTTTTGCTTGCCTGGTGGTGGCTGAGCAGGCCGTCGACCGAGAGCGACGCCACGAACCCGCAATCCCAAGGCGAAGCCCCAGAGGCCTTGCCCGAAAGTCACGTCGAGCAAGAGGTCTTGCCCCCTACGCGCGATCTCGAGCCGAGTGCTCCGCCAGCTCCCGCGTCGCCTGCGCCCGTCGTCGAACCTGAGCGTGGCGCCGAGCCCTCCGCAACGCAGGAGAGTACGCCCACACAGGAGAGCACTCCCGACGTCGTTGCCGATGCGCCCGATCAAGAAGACATCGAACCGATTGTGCCGCCGCCACCGACGCCGGTGTCAGTGCGTCTCTCGAGTCCGGATTCGCAAGTGCGCATCGAGTTATATCGTCCGCTCGATGTCGCGCCTGCACTCACGAGTAAGGTCGGTGAGGTCGTCGACGTTGCACCGGGCACGTATCGAGTCGTGGCGTCCGGTCCTCAACTCGAGACATTTGAACAAGAGGTGACGTTCGACGGTGAGCGCCCCATGGAGTACACCGTCGAGCTGTGCGCGGAGCCGAAGCGCGAGCGCGAGAGCCTTGCAGGTCAAGCTGTCGAGTCCCGTGCCTGCTCGAGCACCGAAGAATGCGAATCGATGTTCATGATCCTAGGTGAGTATGCTGGCGAGCTCGTCAAGGATCGCGCGTTCCGAACGCAACAGTGTGCGAAGTGGCGCCCCAACGCAGCGCCTGAAGGTAGTTGGACGTTGAACATCAATTGCGACGGCGCAACGCCAGCGACGACATGCCGCATCTTGATCGCAGAAGGTGCATGCACGCACGCCGGACCGCGTCGCACGGCGCGCGGCGAGGCGTGTCCGCGAGGTGAGCTCAGGTAGGAGAGCGTAGAGCGGCAAGACAGATTATCTCTCGCGACGAACGCGGAGTGCGCGGCGAAGAGTCAAATAGACGGGAGATGCGCGCGCAGCGTCCGTTGCGTCGAGCCGGAAGCGAGAAGGATGCTACCGCTTTTTTTCTCGCCGCGTTCACCGCGTTCACCGCGTTCACCGCGTTCGCCGCGAGAGATTTTTGCCCTGGTCTAGATGGAAGGACGCTAGGTCCTGTTAGCCGCTAGAACCCGTGCGATAGCGATTCACGCCGCAACTTCCCCTTTCCCCTTGCGACCCCTTCGCGATCAGGCCTGACAACGCTGGACGTTGCGCTCAAAGCAGCCGTCTGGGTAAATAGGCTTTACGAAAACAAACGCAACTGAGATGCACGGATCGTGGCGATGGTGCATCTTCGGCCCTGCCGACTCACGTTCTACGGCGATTCAACGAAGGGGATCTTCATGGTCGATTCAACAAGACGCACGGGACTCACG
>JBIQKP010000031.1:37690-39890 GCA_044506405.1 Lysobacterales bacterium
CGATTCAACGAAGGGGATCTTCATGGTCGATTCAACAAGACGCACGGGACTCACGCGCCGTGAGGCGCTCATTCTTTCTTCCGCTGCGGGATTAGGCGTTGCGACGACGAGTTACGCGACGTCCGATCGCACCAAGGGCGCTGCTGCGGCTCGTCACAGCACCGGCACGATCTCGACGCCGCGATCCGCAATCGCCAAGACGCAGTACGGCAAAGTGCGCGGCTACCTCGATGATGGCGTGCTCATCTTCAAAGGCGTGCCCTACGGGCAAACGACGGCTGGTGAGAATCGATGGCTCCCTGCTAAGGCGCCAACGCCCTGGAAGGATGAGCTCCCGACGTTGGTCTACGGCGCGAACTGTCCGCAGAACCTGCATCCGTGGACGGCCACCGAGCAAACGTTCATCCAAGACTGGGTCGATGGCTGGATGAGCGAAGACATGCTCAAGCTCAACGTCTGGACCCCGCGCTTGAGCGGCAAGCGTCCCGTCATGGTCTATTTCCACGGCGGTGGATTCAGTTTCGGCTCTTCGTATGAGTTGTCGGCGCATGACGGCGCGCAGATGGCGCGCCACCACGATGTGGTGCAGGTTTCCGTCAATCATCGTCTGAACATTCTCGGCTTCTTCGATGCTTCGGAGATCGGCGGTTCGGCGTACGAAGATTCGGCGAATGTCGGTATGACGGATCTCGTGGCCGCACTGCGATGGGTGCATGACAACATCGAGAACTTCGGCGGCGATCCCGATCGCGTCATGATCTATGGCCAATCAGGCGGCGGCTCCAAAGTGACGACCCTAATGGGCATGCCGTCCGCCGCGGGCTTGTTCCATCGCGCAGCGGCTCAATCCGGCGGCGGCGGAAACATTCCGAGCAAAGAACAGCAGCGCGAGCTTGCACGACAGATGATGAAGGATCTCGGGCTCGCGCCGAACGATATGCAATCGTTGCAGAAGATGGAGTGGTCTCAACTGTTCGCGGCCGGCAATGCGGCTGCCGCAAAGATCAATCCGCCTGGACCGCGCATGGCAGGGCCCGGCGCGCCCGGCACGCCGCGTGTGGGCTGGTCACCCTGCGTCGATGGCAAGATCATCAATATGCGATCGTTCTTCGACGCCGCGCCCGAAGTGTCGAAGCATGTGCCGATGCTCATCGGTTCCGTGACCGAAGAGGGTAATCGCATGTCTGAGCGGCCGACGGAAGATGAGTGGCGCGCGAATCTTACGAAGGCTTACGGAGAAGAGAAGGCGGTTGGCATCATGGCTGCGCTGAAGAAAGCGTACCCGCAGAAGCAGATTCCGACGCTCTCGTACATCTGTAGCGGCAGCCCGGGACTCAATGGCTTGGCGATTCGCAACAATGTCGTGAAGATGTCTCGACTGAAGCATGAGCTCAACGCGGCACCTGCGTTCGCCTATTACTTCACCTGGCAAACACCGATCTTGGATGGCATCCCTGGCGCGTGGCACACGGCGGAGCTTCAGTTCTGCTTCGACAACACCAAGCGCTGCGCGCAAGGCACGGGCAATACGCCGGAAGCACAAGCGTTGGCCAGAAAGATGGCGTCATCGTGGGCAACGTTCGCTGCGACAGGCAATCCCAGTCTGCCCGATCTCAAGTGGCAGCCAACCGATCCGCAATCGAATCGAACCATGATTTGGGACAATGAATGTCGCATGGCCGATGATCCTGACGGCGAAGCTCGCAAGCTAATCCTGAGCTAGCTTGCGCCGCATTTTCGGGACACGCGCCGATCTCCTCGGATGAACCGCGGAATCGGTGCGTGTCCTGATCACCGCATTGATCGCCACCACTGACGCGTTGAAGCTAGAGCAGCTTGGGTGAGTGAGCTACTCGTCGCATGAAGCCGCCGCGTTCTCGGCTTCGCTGATGAACGTCTAGATGCGGAGCTGCTGAGGCGATCCAGTCGAGCCTTCGATCCTCGGAACACTCAGTAGTGAAAACGCGCACGAGGAGCGCGCAAGGTGCGAATGCTCCTCATCGCATCTGTCCGGATCCAAAGGGCCTATCCAAGACTTAAGCGTCTGCAAACCGCACGTATGGCGTGCCCGCGTTCAAGTCCTTCTTCGCAGAGCATCAAGGCATTCAGCGTTGGCGTCCTAAGGCGAGGCATGCGCCTATCAGGCGAACCCGCGGAGACGAGGACGAGTGACCCCTCCCGATGATTCTCGAGCGCGGAA
>JBIQKP010000141.1:0-6018 GCA_044506405.1 Lysobacterales bacterium
ACGCCGGGCGAAGCGCGCGAGTGGCTGCACTACATGACCGAACCGGCCGAGTCAGCACTGGGTGCTCAACGCGCGGCGAATGGGCATCCTGAGCCATACGAAGTTCCGTTCGTCGGCATCGGCAATGAAACGTGGGGCTGCGGCGGCAACATGACCGCGAGCTACTATGCCGACGTGTATCGTGCCTATGTCAGCGCCTTGGCCGCGCCTGGACGCCGCCTGATCGCGTCCGACGCAAACTCGGACGACTACGACTGGACCGAGACGCTATTAGACAAGGCGCTGTTCCGACACACTCGCTCGTTCATGGAGTCGGCCGAGCTCGCCTACATCAGCCGTTGGCCACAGATCGACATGGCGTCGATTCACTTCTATACCTTCGCTGGCAACGACTGGGGAAAGAAGAGCCCGACGCTCGGGTTTAGCGCAAGCGATTGGGCGGATTCGATGCTGCGCACGTCACGAACGGACGAGATGCTTCAGAAGCATTCCGCCATTCTTGACAAGTACGACCCGAAGAAGCGAATCGGCATCTCGTTCAGTGAGTGGGGCGCGTGGTGGGCCCGAGATGAGAAGGCTCCGTCGAACCTGTATCAGCAGAACACGCTGCGCGACGCCGTCATCGCCGGCTTGACGCTCAACATCTTCCACAGTCATGCCGATCGCGTGAAGATGGCGAACATCGCGCAGATGATCAACGTGCTGCAGTCGATGATCCTGACGCGCGGCAAGGACATGGTGCTGACGCCGACCTACCACGTCTTCGATCTCTATCAGGTGCATCAGGGTGCAACGCTTCTGCCCACGGAAGTGGCGACCGACGACTACGCGTCTGGAGCGGTTACACTACCTGCTCTCAACGTGAGCGCATCGCGCGATGAGAAGGGCGTCCTCCACGTGTCAATCGTGAACATCGATCCCGACCGTGACGCCGCGGTTGAGCTGGCGCTCAACGGCACGAAAGCGCGGAGCGCATCCGCGCGAGTGCTGACCGCTGCTGAGATGGACGCACATAACGACTTTGATGCGCCGGAACGTCTCGTACCACGTGAGCTTAAGGGAATCGCTGTTCGCGGCGGCGGTGTGAAGCTGACGGTTCCTGCGAAGTCCGTGACGGTGCTGGAAATCCAACCCTAGCGAGTTGAAATTTGGCTTAGCGTCGCAACATCGCAATCGATAGAATCTTCGAAATCGGCGCGCGGCTTCGGTGGGCGGTGCGCGTCGGCAAACAGCCCACGGCAACTAAAGGAGGTGATCCAATGTCTAGTTCAAACGTTGGTTCGGTCGCAACTCTAGGTGTACTGGTTGGCGAGGTGCGTCGCTAGCGACAAACTCGCGCCGCCCGTACGGCCTTGAGATGCGCGCAGGCTTTCGTCACGCGCGCGACCGAGGCACCAACGACGGACGCTCCGATGCAGTTGCCGTGCGGTCCTTGTCCGCATGGGTTCATGCTCGAGCAGGGACGGCGGAGTCCGAAAGGGCTCCGCCGTTTTCTTTTTTCTCGAACGTTCAGAGAGCGCTCGGTTAGTTGCCGGGGTCAGTCGACCTCCGAGCAAGCTCATCTAGAACGACGCGACTGTTTGCGCCAATGTCACCCGGCGCAGCATGCTGGCCCTCAATCCCTGTCGTATTCATGCGGTCCCAGCCCGTTTCTAGCGATTGGGAGTGCCGACTTGCGAATCTTGCGGCAAGATAGGGCGTGGGTCAGAAGTGTGAGCAGAACCGCCGGCCCGCTTGCCTATAGGCTCGATCAGAAGTCCCGAGTGGAGTCCCACGAGAGAACGATGGCTCATCGCTTCGATCGAATCTTCCGCTACATGGCTGTACCTCTGCAGATGGCGCCGCTGCTTCTCATCGTCATCTTCAGCGCGCTGATGCTGCTCGCCATCAAGGCGACGTTGTTCGGTATCGCGCTTGCGCTCTTTCTCTTATCTGGATTCTTCAAGTACTCGTTCGTTCTATTGGATCAATTGGCGGAGGGCAGAACGGAGCCGCCGGTGCTGTCGATCGAGATGATGAATCCGATCGGTGAAGGTCGATCATTGCCGGCCCTCGTGTTCGTTGTCGCCGTGTTCTTTGTTTCTAACGCGGCGGTCTTCTGGTTCGGGCTGCTCTTGGCCCTTGTCATTGGTGTGCTGGTTCTGACAGCACTCATCGCAATCATTGCGGTACAGGGTGCCACGGGAAGTCTCGTCCAATCTCTGAATCCCGTACGCTGTTGGCGTTTGATCCTGAGGCTCCGTGGCGACTTCATCTTGGTGCTCGCCTGCGCGTTCGTGCTTTGCGCATTGATCGGTATCGCGAGCGCTGTTGGTCTGCCGTTCATCCTACAGATTGCACTGTTCATGTATGCGTGGCTCGCGTTGTTCTCGCTGATTGGCGGGCTTCTCTATGAGCGACGTGCTGAGCTCGGATTGGAGGATGCGTATGAGGTTGAAACCGTCGAATCCGACGATGGCGCGGATCTCGAACGCGCTCGTCAGCAGAACATCGATCGCGTCTATGCGGAATGGCGGGGCGGTTCGCACAAGAATGCGTGGCAGAGCGTCACGTCCTATCTCGCTCAAAGCGCGGAGCCGCTCGCCGAGCTTCGCTGGTTGTACGAGCGTGCGAAAGTGTGGCCCGATCAGCGTTTGGCGAATCGATTGGCGCAGGAGACGTTGCCGCGTCTGCTCGTGGAACGGCACAACGGTGAAGCAATCGATGTGCTCCGAGAGCGCTTGAGTGCTTCCGCTGAGTTCCGTCCCCTTGCCAGTGCCGACCTGATTCGGCTCGTGCAACTCGCTCGAGATGCGGGCGATCGACGCGTCGCGCGCGAGCTGCTGCGCGACTTCGAGCGCTTTTATCCGAACGATCCGGCAACGTCGGTAGCAAGCCTGCTGACGCAGCAGTTGGAGCGCTGAGGAAGACGCGCTGTCATGTAGCGTCCGATTCCGCGACGAACTCAACGATCGCCTGCAGCACCTGGTCTCGATGCGACAGCATGATCCAATGCGAAGCACCGGGTAGCTCCAGTACGCGCGCGCCGTTCAGCTCGGTGCGGAACTTCTCGATCTCGCGCCGCTGGATTTCGTTTTTCATCCCGTTCAGTTCGCGCAATGCCTGCAGCAAAGCCGCATCGGTGGGATCGTGCCAAGGTTTGAGTATTGGATCGGAGCCGGGCGAAGTCGCATAAATGGCGAGTGCAGGTGCGTTGATGCTCCGATAGTCAGGGGCTGAGATGCCCGCCTCAATGGCTTGTACGACACGCGCGTCGATCGATCGCTGTCCAGCGAGATGTCGCTTTCCAGCATTCCATACTGCAATCAGCTCTCCCTCAGGAAGTGCCGTGGTGTCCGTACGATCGAAGAACCTTTGCAGAGAGGCATAGGATGAAAGCTCCTCGGGCAACGGCCTCGGCGCATCGGGGAGCGAGGCCGCAAGGTCGCGGTAATGTTTCGGTGTCGTCAAGGACCGATCGTAAGCGGCGTCTAGATAGACGAGCGCACTGACGCGCTCGGCATGATGCGCACCGAGCGTATTGAGCTCCTCACCGCCGATCGAGTGACCGACGAACGTCGCGCGCTCGATCCCGAGCGCATCCAGCACTCGAATGACGTCTTGCGCGAGTCGCGCCTGGTCATAGCCGTGATCGGCGCGGCTGGAGTAGCCGATACCTCGACGCGTGATCCCTACGACTCGAAAGTGTTTCGTAAGAAGGGGCGCGAGCTCATCGAACGAGTGCGCCGTGGCACCGAGACCGGGAAGCAGCACGAGTACCTTGCCGCTGCCGCCCCAGTCGAGAACTTCGAGCTGCACGTTCTTCTCGACCTCGACGGCTTTGATCTCGTGCGGAGAACGATCGTTCCAGCTCGACACTTGAGGCACGTTGACCGATTGCGTGTCGGGCAACGGGCAATTGGCGCGGGTATCGCCCAAGATTCCCTTCGTGTGCGCGCGCACCGTTGTGAAGGTTGCCGCGCGATAGGCGCGAACCGTGATGACTTCGGATTTCACTAGGTTCGGAGATCCGATAGACAATGCGGTATGCGAGCTTGTGAGCACGCGCAACGGCCACGGAGCGTAATCGACGCGGCCCGTGTCCACACGGCTCGCCGGTACGCCGTTCAGCTCGGCTGAGAGCATTGCGGGCTGACGCCCGGCAGTGAAGCAATCGACTTCGATGCGTTCGCCGAGTGCGTTGCGTTTCGCGCGACACGTGCCGATGTCCGGCAGTCGATGGTACGCGCCGTCGACCGCGAGCTGTGCGGTCGTCGGTTCGAGAACGGCAACGGAGTAGTCGATATCGAGCGTGGGCTCGCGTTCCTCGACGATGGCATGCAGCGCGGACTGCGGCAGCAGCCAAGCATGGGAAAGCGTCTCGCCATCGAGGCCGTTGGCGCTCCGTGCGGCAAAAGCGGCCGGCCGTAGCTGCACGAGCGTTTGGTCGCCCTCCGTGTGATACGTCGCCTGCGCGTAGGCGACGTGCACACGCCAGTCATCGGGCAGGTTGCGCGCGACCACTTGCGTCGTAAAGGCAATCGCATCCTTGCCAGCGGCTTTCAAACGTTCCTCGCCCCACCGATTCACGGCAAACAGAGCGGTGACGCCATCTAGTCTCCCATCGCTGGTGGCATCGCCCGGGCGCACAGCGGGGAAGCACGCAAGCGTATGGCGCACAGTAGGCTCGTGCTCGAAGGACTCGCCGCTCGTGTTGGAACTCAATGTCCGCTGGACCTCGAACGTGAAGGGCCATGAGAGCAGAAACATCGGCGCAAAGATCGTGAGGAGGCCAGCGACGAGCCCGCCGATGAATACGACGCGCGCGACCTGCAAGGTACGGCGGGCATAGGCGGCCCACAGGCATATCGCCGTTGCGACGAGGAAGATCAGCTTGCTCGAGAACATGCCGATCCACTCGAAGCCGTTGTCGAACAGGGCTTCGCCCAAGGCCGTGTTCTCCGGGCCAGGCGGTGAGATGAACGGCGTTGGAACGACGAAGATGAGCACGAATAACGCGATCAACACGCCGAAGCCCTGAAGGATGTTGGCCGTGCACACCGCGGCCATCAGCACGATCGGCACAAACAGAAGCGCGATCGGGTCTTGGAGGAGCAGCGCGTCGAGCAACGACGCGGTGAGTGGGTTGCCCTGTAGCACATCGATCGCGAACGTCGTCAGCACGCGAGGGACATAGATCACGGCCGTCAACAGTGTCAGCTTCGCGAAGAGCAATGCACTTCGAGGCACAGGTCGGCACAACCAATCGTCCGTGAGACTGACGGGAGGGTCAGTCTGAATGATCGAGAAGATCGCCACACTGTTGACGAGGATCAGGACAGTCGGCATCCAGGACGTCAGAATGGGCCACGCATCGATTCTGGTCGTCACGATCGCCACCGCTTGAAGGAGCGCGGTCAGGAGCAGCACCGGATACAACATCCGGGCGTCCTTCTTCAGGAGTGCGGTCACGAGGCTCGGAAACGCTTTGTTTGTTGTCATGTGAGCCCGCCCTCACGCCTTGCGGCGTCGATGCTCCTGCATCAATGCGTTCGCAATGCTGCGTAAGTTCATCGGCTCCGCCTGCACGGAGACGGCACCGAAGTGCGCAGTCAGGTTCTCGTACAACTGCTGCTCGCCTGCGAATTGGCTCGCGACGAACTGAAGTTGATGCCCGGCGATCTGCGGTGACAGCCAGCCTGCCGGAAGCGGCGAGGGAAGGGTCTTGATGGCGGAGAGCCGCACACTGACGCTGCGAAAGCGGTCCTGCAGCGTCTCGATCGATTCCTGGAGCAAGAGATGTCCGCTCTGCATGAAGGCAACGTGCGTCGTGAAGCTTTCGATCTCGGTCAGCTCATGCGATGAGATCAGGATCGTCGTGTCTTGAGCCTGCTGCAGCAGACCGTTGACGACTTCGTCGCGCACGAGTGGATCGAGCCCGCTGAGCGGCTCATCGAGCACTAATAGTTTTGGTCGAAAGGCGAGCGCGCCGATCAGCAGCAGCTTCATGCGCATTCCATGCGAGAGATCCTTCAAGCG
>JBIQKP010000032.1:0-39752 GCA_044506405.1 Lysobacterales bacterium
AGTACCTGGCTTCGAACCTAGGACGACGAACACGCCGCGGAGGTCACGACTACCCTGCCCCGACGTACCTTGATGCCCGGTAGACGACACCTTCGAGTGCTCAGCCGGCCCATCGAATGGCTCCTCCGATTCGGAGGGAGTGGTCGGGCCGTTCGAATCCCTCACCCCCATCGGCAAGGGACAATCGATCCGGCAATCGCGGCACAGTTTCGGTTACACTTCGCTCCTCCCGCGCGGCCGTAGCTCAGTTGGATAGAGTACCTGGCTTCGAACCAGGTGGTCGGGGGTTCGAATCCCTCCGGCCGCGCCAGCAAACAAAAAGGTCACCCCTGTTGTGCGTTAAAGCATAACTTGGCCATTTTGGCCAAGTTATGCTTTAACTCAACCATAATCTGGCCACGTGCGTGCCGGCTGAAAACTAGAAGTAACGTACCGGCATCGAGCCGCGTGCAGGCCTCGCAACATGGGCGTGATGGTTCTCTTGATCAGAAGGGTCGGTCTCCTATATACCTGAACGACCTATAAGAATAATCAATGATAGTGGCGGGTTTATGGCGGGTACCAAGCGGTTTTTGGGGTACATCAGCGACCACGAGACCAAAGTTGATCTGCTTCGCAATGAAGCAATCGCGAGCACGATAGTCCGGCTCATCAACGAGCACAGCAATCGACCGGTAACAGTTGGTGTTCATGGCGACTGGGGAGCCGGGAAGTCCACGATTCTAGAGATGATCGAGGCGGGGCTCGCGGGCAAGGAAGGGGTTCTCTGTCTCAAGTTCAACGGATGGCAGTTTCAAGGATTCGAGGACGCGAAGATCGCCCTCATCGAGGGCGTGGTAACCGAACTGATCGAGCAACGCGGCCTGCTGACCAAGGCAAACGATGTCCAAGCCGTGGGAAAGAAAGAGCATCGACGAAGCAGATGTTCGACGAATTCTTGCCGAACAGTTCGTTCCAGAAGTACGCGATGCACTCATTCTCGCGAATCGCATTACTCCCGTGTTGGCTCGCGGCACCAAAGGAAATCCGAGGCAAGTGAAGCGCTTCATCAATGCGATGAACCTCCGCCTTCGCGTACGGCATGTATCGATCCTGGCAAGCCGTGGCAGAACGGATCGAACGAATCATTCAACGGCAAGTTCCGCGATGAGTGTCTGTCGATGCAGTGGTTCAAGAACCGCATCGATGCGAAGATGCTGATCGAAGAGTTCCGGCGTCACTACAACGAGGTTCGACCGCACTCGAGTCTCGGCGAACTGACACCGGCTGAGTTCAAGAAGACCCTGGCAACAACAACCCCAACGGTGGCTATCTCCTAAGCATCGATTGGTCCGAAGAAACCAGGCAGGTCACCCGGCCATGCCCTTCAGCAATCCGACCGCTACGGTCTCTCTATCTGTCCTTGGGCGTGGCATTCGCTTCACAAACTCCCAGACATGAGCGGCTATTTCATGGTAGCCGTCCCTGGCGAGTACATTGGCAATAGATTTCCATCCGCCCTCCACAGTTCTACGCGTCTCAACAAGTGTCCGCTTGCCGGGCTCTACTCGCAGGTTCCCCTTGAGCAGGTGCGATGCCTATGAGCTGCTTGTTTCTTGTTTTTCCGATGCGCAAATGAGCCTCGAACACCTTCTGCTACTGGGACGAGGGCTGTCTCGCGGGGTGGAGATCGCGATGGGACACTGTGCTCGTTGCCGAGCAGCGATCATCGTTGATGTACTGGGACCACCCAAGCCGCTATGCAGCTGGTGTTTGAAGGATCCAGTCCGCACGTCAGCCCACTCGCAGCTCTCATCGCGGAACGCGAGAACTGAAGACTCCAAACTCTCAGAACGTGTTAAGCGCTCTACCTTGCCTTTAGTGCGAGCCCGATGCGTCTTAGACACCCGCCGCTGAAAAGCCGTACTCGTGAGCCACCTCGAGCATGCCGGCATGCCATCGATGCAGCTCCGGCCCGTGGGCATCGCGTCTTCGCGTTATCGAATAGCACTTGGCCCGGCACACCGCCGAAGTACTCGAACGCGGCGATCAGTCCAACGCGCCGATCCTCAAACTGGTCCGAATCTGTGAAGCGAACGAAGGTGACTCGGCTATGAAGTTTTCTCTCCAGATGCGGAAAACTCCTTTCGCGCCTGCTTGAGCGAGATGCCATGCAAACTCGCCTTGTTGCGAATCGCGGACGGGCTGCGGCGCAGTCTAGCCGCGATTGTTTCAAGCGGCGTGCCTGCGTCTGCTAGCTGTCGCAGCATGCGCAGCGCCTCGGTTGTCCAAATCGCTGATGGCTTAGGGATGGTGAACTGCCGCGAGAACTGGGAGCGAGCGAACACGGCATTGCCCTCACTTCATCGTCGGCAGCACGTATTCTGAACCTCCCCGCATCCCCGTATGCCATCGCGAGGTAACGGTTTTAAGCCTCGTGTAGAAACGCACACCATCGGGTCCGTGCACATGCAAGTCGCCGAACAATGAACGCTTCCAGCCGCCGAAGCTGTGAAATGCCATGGGAACTGGAATCGGAATGTTGACGCCTACCATTCCCGCTTGCACTTCATGTGCGAAAGTTCGCGCAGCGTCCCCGCTGGAAGTGAAAATGGATGTTCCGTTACCGAACTCATGTTCATTCACAAGCTTCAGCGCGCTCGCGAGATCCGGCGCACGCATGATGATCAGGACGGGACCAAAGATCTCCTCCTTATAGATGCGCATGTGCGGCTCTACACGGTCGAACAACGTAGGGCCGAGAAAGAATCCATTCTCTTGGTTGATTCCATGCTGCCGGCCGTCAACAACGACTGCGGCGCCTTCTTTCACTCCCAGTTCCAGATAGCCGCGTACACGATCCCTGTGCTCGCGGGTAACGAGCGGGCCCATCTCGACATCGTCGTTAGTGCCCGGACCGATTTTCAGCGCCTCAATCATCGGCTTGAGAGCCTCCACGAGCCGATCGCCCGCCTCCCCCACGGCGAGCGCGACCGAGATCGCCATGCAGCGCTCACCTGCCGAACCGTACGCAGCGCCCATGAGCGCTTGTGCGGCGAGTTTCGGATCTGCATCCGGCATCACCACCATGTGGTTCTTCGCCCCGCCGAGCGCCTGCACGCGCTTCCCGTGCCGCGATGCAGTCTCGTATATCTGCTGCGCGATCGGCGTCGAGCCGACGAAGCTCACGGCAGCGACGTCATCATGGGTGATCAGTGCCTCTACACATTCGCGATCTCCGTTCAGAACGTTGAACACGCCCGGCGGGAGGCCCGCTTCAGACAGTAGCTCCGCCACTCGAATCGCGCAGGATGGATCCTTTTCGGAAGGCTTGAGGACGAAGGTGTTGCCGCAAGCAATCGCAACCGGGAACATCCACATAGGCACCATCGCAGGGAAGTTGAATGGTGTGATTCCCACGCACACACCCACGGACTGACGCAGCGACCAGGAATCGATATTGCGACCGACGTTGTCGGAGAACTCGCCCTTGAGCAGATGAGGGATGCCGCACGCGAACTCCACGACTTCCAATCCGCGCGTAACCTCTCCTCGAGCATCGCTCAGCACTTTTCCGTGCTCGCTCGTGATGAGCGCTGCGAGCTCATCAATGTGCTCCTCGAGCAGCGCCTTGAAACGAAACAATACGCGCGCGCGACGCAGCGCAGGCGTCTGCGACCATTGGGGCAATGCATCGCGTGCCGCTGTGACGGCTGTATCGACGTCAGCCTTGGATGCGAAGCTCACGCGCGCAGACACTTGGCCCGTTGCAGGATTGAACACGGCCCCAGATCTGCCTGAAGCACCTGGCCAGTGCTTCCCACCAATGAAGTGGCCAAGAGTACGAGTATCCGAGCCGCTGGCCGTTGCTTGTGTATTCATGAAATGCTATCTCCACGAGGCATTGCTTATCGCGCTGTGCGCGAGGCTCCAGGGTCGTTTCGCGGGCGCGCCTCGAGCGCCAGCGTCCTGAGTGTGCTCTCCGCGTAATCCGCTCGGCTGCGGCCTACGCGTACAGCCGCTTGATGAGGTCTTCGACATCCGCACGCGTTCGCTGCACGGGTCCTTCGGCTTCGAGCTTGAGACTCGTGAGCGCGGCAGCCCAGCGCGTCGCCTCCGCTGGCGAGCCTTGCAATCGGTACGAGAGATAAGATCCGACGCAAGTGTCGCCACGACCACTTCGACCGCGCAACTCGACCGGGCGGAAGGGCTGAGCGTGGTACTCGCCGTCAGCCAGAACCAAGAGGCCATCCTTGTGCGTCAGCACGATTTCCTTCGGACCATAGCTTGCAAGCTTGCGTGCGGCGGCATGGATATCGCTCTCACCGGTCAGAAACTCTGCTTCAACGGCATCAGTCTTGAGAACGTCTACCAGCGCGAGGACTCGGGACATCTCGGGCCATGCCTCATACGCCAGGCGCCCTTCGGGCGTCAGAATGCGAACGAAGCCTTGCACGTCTAATCCAAGCAAGCGGGCACGAGGACGTAGCGCCTCGAGCACCGGATACGAGACTTCTCCGCGAATCGATGCACTCACGAGCACTGCTTTCGCATGCACGTTCGCGACGTGCTCGAGCTCGAAAGGATCGGCAACATCCGTCACTGTCAGAATGCGTTCGTCGACGTTTGCGGTGGGATATTCAAGGCGCATCAATGTCGATTTCGGCGACTCATAGATCATCACCTCGACTCCGCACTTACGCAGCAAGTCCGTCGATCTGCGATCCTCATGCGCGAGGCGCGTGACCGCACCTACGTTCAACCCCGCGAGTCGCGCCGCGTGCGCCGCGTAGCTGTAACCTCCGCCATCCACCTGGCGGATCCCGGCCCGAGTCACGATCGTGTCTTTGGTATAGGCGCCGATCGAAACGAAGTCGAAAGTGTGCAAGGAACGTCTCCTCAGTCAGCCGGCGGGTGAAGCCAGCAAGGGTTGATATGAAGAAGGTGGTTAGTCGCGCAGTCTCACTCGCCATAAGCTCGCTGCGAGCAGCATGGAGAGAATCGAAGAACCGAGCCAGAACCAGATGACTCCATCGAAGTCGTACGTGCGCACGCCATCCGCGACGATCATGCCGCGCTCGATTAGCGCACCGCTCACGTTCTCCTGAATCGCAGCCCCGATGTAGCTGAAGATTCCTATAAGTCCCATCGCTGCGCCGGCGACACGCTTCGGACAGATATCGACCGCGAACAATCCGCCAAGGGCGGTCACGAGCCCGGTGAGTCCGATGCCGAACAGGATCATGCCGAGCATCAGCACGCCCGTGTTCGCGGGTCCGAAAAAGATGATCACAAGCCCAACGATTTCGAACACGGCGAACAGCAGATTCGCCGGTGGACGGCGGGCGTCAAAGACCTTATCCGAGATGAAGCCGTACGACACGGCACCGACGATTCCAGCGAGCGTGCTGACCATAAGCAACGTCCCCGCCATCGGCAGCGAATAGCCGCGCGCTTCCTGTAGATACAACACGCCCCACGAGTTGATGGCATAGCGGGTCACGTAAATCGTGGCGCTCGAAAGCGCTAGTACCCAAATGGCCGGGATCTTAAGAATCGAGAGTTGCGTAGAGAACGTAGAATGGTTCGAGGTCGGCGCCGCGTAATAGTCGTTACGCCATTCCGCGACCGCGGGCAGTCCGAGCGTTCGCGGGCGATCCTGCACGTAGCGGTAGGCAAAGACGGCGATCGCGATCCCAATGACACCAGGTATCCAAAACCCGAATTGCCACCCGAGCACCGCGACGATGGAACCCACGACGAGAAACGTGAGTCCCTCTCCGATCGAATGCGCTGTGCTCCAAATGCCGTAGTACCGTCCGCGCTCCCGGTTACTGAACCATGCCGTCATCGCTACGACGCCGGCAGGCGCGCCGAAACTTTGAAACCAGCCGTTTAAGCCCCAGAGCACGACGGATGCGGCAACTACAGTCGAGAATCCCATCCCGATGTTGCAGAGCGCGGTGAGCAAGAAACCGAGCGCGAGAAACTTTTTGATGTTGACGTGATCAGCGAGAAAGCCGTTTGTGAGCTTGCCGATCGCATACGTATAAAAGAGCGCAGAGCCGATAAGGCCCAGCTCGGCGGGCCCGAACACCCCGCTGTCGATCAGCGGCTTCTTTACGACGCCCAGCGCCAGGCGGCAGGTGTAAATGACGCCATACCCCAACGTGATCGCAATCATCACCCGCAAGCGATGGCGGCGATACAAGGCGTCTACCGTCGCGCGATCAGCGATGAGCGGCTGATCTGGTCCGGTCGCAAAGAACTTCAGTAGGGCTGTCAATTGAGTCCTCGCTCGATGCCAACACTGCGTGATCCGCGCAATTGAAATTTCATTTCCAGTAGCATAAAAGATTGGAACAAATATTCCAATCCCTGTGTCACAGTTCCGGTGCCACGGCATCGAACCTCGAACAGCCTCGTCGGTACGCCCGGAGATCACAATGCATCGCCCACCGCTGGAACGTCATGCAGCTCGCGCGCTGGTCGTCTTCGCTCACGTGGCTGCTGGAGCGCTTTACTGTATGGGGACGCAGTGTGCCTCAGCTGCAGCCACGTCCCCTGAGCTCGAGCGAGCGCTCAGCGAATCGACAGCCGCTCTCGATGCGAAGCGGGATTCGACGCTCAGCAACGCATCCGGACGAGCCGTCACTTCACCGCTCGAGATTTCCGGCGATCTGCGGTTGCGCGTGCAGGGGGACTACTCGGCGCCGAACACCGACGATCGCGAAAGCGCGCAGTTACGCGCGCGCATGAAGGCAGCATACGCATTGAACGGTCGGGTGAACCTAGCGGCGCGCCTGACGACGGGCTCGGCCGAGGATCCGAACAGCACCGACGTTCAGCTCTCGAACTTCGACGATGACCTCGATGTGAGCCTCGATCTTGCGTACGCACAGCTCGCGTTGGACCAGCTCACCGTGTACGCGGGGAAAATCCCGCTGCCGTTCGCGCGTACGGACCTCGTCTGGGATGCAGACGTGAATCCGCAAGGTGTGAGCGCCCTGTACGCGCGCGGCCTAGCATCGGATGCTCAACTTCGCTTCAGCTCGCTCTACTTCATCGTCGACGACCAGGTTTCGGGTGGCGATAGCACGATGATTGGAGCCCAAGTGAAATACGAGGGCGCGCCATCGCGGAATTGGAAGCTCAACGTTTCGGCAGCGTACTACGACTATGAGCTCGGGCGGGCCGACGGGGCTGACGAGGGAGACTTCCGCAGCAATTCACGAAACCCAGATGGCACGTATCAATCGGACTTCAATCTGTGCGACTTCATCGTCGAGTTCGCGTGGTCCGGCATCGAAGACCGCTGGCCTATGAAGATCACGGCAGACTACGTTGCGAATGTCGGCACGAAAACAGCCGCGGATTCGGGATACGCGGTCGATTTCAGCGTTGGTCGCGCGAGCTCTTCTGGAGATTGGCGTATTGGATACGGGTACTCCGCAGCCGAACGCGATGCGATATTTGCCGCGTTCGCGCATGACAACATCGCGCTCGCCACGAACTACCGTCTGCATACGCTCACGGTCGATTACATTCCTGCTCCGAATACGTCGGTGAGCGCAGTCTGGTATCGCTATGCACCGAAGACGACGATCAGTAACGCAGGCGAGTGGTCCGATCGCCTCCGCGTCGCCCTGCTGTTCACGTTTTAGGCGCCAGAAACCAAAGTCATTCGAGGCAAGCACGTTAACGGTTGAAATTTCTATTTCCGTGTAATACAAGCTTAGAACATTCGTTTCATCGCGGCCGTAGCCGCTTCGCTCGAGAGATTCACACATGCGACACGGTTTTCTCCTGGCCTTTAGCCTGATCTGCCTAAGCGGCTGCTCCGTCCCAGCCTCTCGCGCCGACACACCGTCGGCCGAGCCCTCGCCCCGCGTGCCTATCGTCCGCGAGACGCAGCCAACCTTTCGGCAATTCGCGCTGGACGCGGCCGTCTTACGAAACGAGTCCGTACCCGCGAAGAGCCTGCTCGTGTTAGCGGCTGGCGAAGCGGGTGTCGAACTACACGAGCTCACAGGCAAACGCGTACTCCGTTTCGAGGAGGTCGAAGCCGGCTTCGTCGAAGTGACGAGCAGTGAACGCTTGCCAGCGAACCTTCGCTCGCTTCTCATCGCGAGCGATCAGCGGCTCGGTGCGCTGCGCATCTACAGGTTAGATATCGAGAAGCTCGCCTTGCACGAGGTCGGCCAAGAGCCGATCGCGATCAACGATGAGATCACCGGATTGTGCATATACGCAAGCCCGCTCACGAATAAGCTCTACGCGTTCGTTGCCACGGATTCGGGCCTGCTCGAACAATGGGAGCTGTTCGAAGTCGAGTCAAAGATCGGCGCGCAGCGGATCCGCGACATCCCCGCCGGCAAGGGCGCAGGGCACTGCGCAGTAGATGAACTGACGCAGCAGGTGTACTTCAGCGAAGAATCAGTCGGCGTTTGGAGCGTTGCCGCCGAGCCCGAATCGGATTCCGCGCGGCAGCCGCTCGATCTCGTCTTTCCGCACGGCGGTCTCCATGAGGAGGTGAAGGGCGTCGCAGTTTATCGCCCAAGTGCGAGTTCCGGATTCCTCATCGCACGCGATGCGGGTGCTACTGCCTTCAACGTGTACGCGCTCGATAGCGATACGAAGCGGACGATTCGTATCGGCGGCGATATCGAGATCGGCGACGCCGAGGGACTCACGCTCTTCGCCTCATCACTCGGAGAAGAGTTTCCGCAAGGCGTGCTCATCATCGCTGACGAGGACGCCGGCAACTACAAGCTTGTCTCTCTCGACGCCCTTTCGACGGCACTGAGTATAGATCAGCCGCCTAGTTCGATGGCTGCTCCTGAAGGTAGGGTGCACACAGTTCAACCGCTCGTCGAAACTGAGCCCGTACCGAGCTACGGTGATGCTGCGGATGATCCCGCGATCTTCGCCGATCCCGATGATCCCGCACGAAGTGTCGTGATCGGCACCGACAAGAAGCTCGGGCTCAACGTCTACGACTTGGAGGGCAAGCTGCTGCAGAGCGTACCCGATGGACGCATGAACAACGTCGATCTTCGCCAAGGTTTTTCGCTCGGCGGTGAGCCAATTGCGCTCGTTACGGCGACGAACCGTACCACCAAATCAATCAGCGCTTATCGCTACGATCCGGCATCGCAGCGCCTAAGCGCGGTCTCCGACGGCGTGCTCGCGACGGGGTTCGAGGATCCGTATGGTCTCTGTATGTACCGGAGCAAAAAGACCGGCTCGTACTATGTATTCGCCAACGACAGCGGCGACGGCAAGATCCGTCAATGGAAGCTCATCGACCGCAGAGGCAAGGTCGCGATGGAGCTCGTGCGCGAGATCGAGGTCGGCTCACAAGCGGAAGGCTGTGCGGCCGACGATGAGCTCGGCTCCCTTTATGTGGCAGAAGAAGACGTGGGGCTCTGGAAGTACTCGGCTGAACCGGATGGCGGTACGGCGCGCACCTCGATCGACGATGTCGAGAAAGGCAACCTGACCGATGACGTGGAAGGCGTCGCGATCTACTACGACAAGAATGGCACCGGCTTCATCGTCGTCTCGAATCAAGGAGAGGACAACTATGCGGTCTATCGACGCGAGGGGAAGAACGAATTCGTCGGCAAATTCCACGTGATTGCGAACAGCGCACGCGGCGTCGACGGCGCCTCCGAAACGGACGGCCTCGACGTGGTCAGCGCCCCGCTCGGCTCCGAGTTCCCGCAGGGCCTGCTCGTCGTGCAGGACGGCCGCAACCTGGCGCCCAAAGCCCGCCAGAATTTCAAATACGTATCTTGGGCCGATGTGATCGAAGCGCTTCAGCTCACACGCGGCGAGTGATCGACTGCAGCGCGGCGCGATGCGGTGCTGGCCATGGAGGCCAGTGCCGGCGCTCCATGTGAAAGATTCCGACCTTTGTTAAACGCGCCTGCTCGAGGGCGCCCGCGTTCATGGAACTATCTTCTCCGGCTGCCCCTGCGACTCCTTCTCGTCAGTGCGGATGAAGGACATCTGACCGTCCGGCTCGAGCAAGCCCCATTTGACTTGAGAGAGTCGCTCAATTCCAGCTTTGTGCATCTCCGAGTAGATCTCATCTGGGCGCGCGCGGTCACGATGCAAGGTTGACTCAATCAACTGTCCGTGGCGCACGAGTACTGTCGGCGGTGCTTCCACGAATCTGCGGAATCCTCGCGACATGTAGGTCAGCACCGAATTGATCAAGGCTAAGCAGAGCAATGTTGCACCTCCGAAAAGCGCCCCCCGTCAGGGACTCGTCTCCAGCAGTGAGCGCAGGAGCAACGATCTCCGCGATCATCAGCAGGGTCACCAACTCGAACGGCGACAATTGGCTGAGCTCGCGCTTGCCGAGCGCCCGGAACGCCAATGTCAACGCCACATAGACGAATGCGATTCGCATTACGATGTCCATGGATCCTCCTGCTCGGTGGTCGCGACTCCGCTCGGAAGATCGCTAAGGAAAGATGAACGTGTGGATGGGAACAGCCACATGCGTCTCCTCGGAAGCAGCGGTGACCTGCCCGCGAATCGGCCCATACTGAGCTGCTTTCAGTTCTACCTCGACGGATCGTGTTTCGCCAGGCCCTAGCTTTGGCCACTCTACTGCGTGAGTGCGCGCGGCGAGCGGCATAAAAGAGATCTCCGAAAAACCTTCCATGTAGGATTCATCGAACGAGATTCGCACTCGCTCCAGCGGAGCATCGCCGACGTTGGTTACACGTGCACTCACCCGCTCGATCAAATGAAAGCGCAAGCGGTTTGGATACTCCACTTCCAGCCGAATGGGCGCGTGCTCAGACGCCGCCGTTTCAAGCGAAGGACCAAACCACCCGAATAAGGCAGTGATTGGAAGCGCTGCAAGGAAAACCAGCCCGATGAGCTCCGGACGACGCATGCGCAGCCGTGGTCGAACCTCGGGCGGTTGCGGCGGCTCAGTCATAGGCTTGCGAGACCATGCTGTCATGACTCACACAACATCAGCTGCGGTTCCGGAGCACGTATTGCAGATGCTTTACACGAGTGTCAGAGGTCGCCTGGTCAGGTCGGGCCCCGGCACACGTGATAGTGCACCGTTTGCATCACAATGCGCCCCTCGCGAATAAGGAAAGAATCCACGCCGTGCTCTATTCGAGCAGTGCTCGATTCGGCTCGCCAAATCAAAAGGCGTACTCGCCCTCGACACGCTCGGTGAGATATTCATATTTACCGCCACGCAGCTGTCGCTTCAGCCGCTCTCCCGATTCGCGCACGCCCTCTCGTCCGCGCACCACGCCACGCTGATGAATCAACACTACTTCCTCTGAGTAGTTCCTCTCGAGATTCTCTTCGAGCTTCCCGTTTGCTCGCAGCACCAGATGGTTTCGGAATACCTCGCTCGTCGACCGATTCATCTCGCCTCTCGTTATGACCCAACGGCGATACAACTCGCCAGCTGCATGTTTGTTTCTGCCGCTATCCAACGCTCCGCCCGACTTGCGCGGAGGCGTGTACGTTCTTCCGCCCCATGCGCCTACGCTCTTCTTCCACGATGAACTTCCTCGCTCTACTCGGCGTTGCCTACTAGCGCATCTATAGAGGAAGCAAAACGTATCGCCAAGCATGTTGTTCGAATGCAGAAGTCCCACAAACCTCCTAGAGTGCGCAACTAGTCAAGCCCTCCCTCGACCTAGCAGCACAAATCAAAGATGCGCTCAAAGGCAGCGTCCATACGGCTTGGTGCGAGATTGCAAGTACGCATTCCGCTCGGCACCGGCGAGCATGTCTCAGTGGCTCATGGAGTGAGTGCAGAACCGGTCTTTCGCGTTGAGTCAGATCGTCAAATCGTCATTGCGCATGCTTACTCCCCAAACGCCCACCGCATACTCAGGCTGACTGCTCGCCCGGTCTCGATCGCCCGAATCTCGATCGTTTCGAGTGGATAAACGCCTCGAGTTCCTGCGAAACGATTCCGCCCGCTTTCGATATCGCGCTGCGCGAGATTCGCGAGCTCAATCTCGACGCTCCATGCCGAACTCGGCGTGTACTCCACGAACGCGTTCACCTTCGGGCCGAGGCGCTCCGAGCGTACTTCATCGATGATGTACTCGTGCGTCTTTCCTGTGAGCTCGGCTTCGAAACCCCAGTGCAGGCGTGTCGACACGTCGTGAGTGAACTGCAGCGTGCCTTCAAATGGAAGGTCCTGCGCGATCTCGCGCGTCTCGCCCGTTAGCGGGTCTCGCGTGCGGCTCCTGCGCCAGAGAACGTTTGCCTTGAGCAGCGCCGAGTCGAGGCCTACGATCGCGAGCGGTACACTCAGGTTGAGCTCGAGTTCCTCACGCGAACCTTCCCCAATGTTGCCTACCGCATCGAGCGGCTCGACGATCGAAATAGGAATTCGGTCGACGACGTGCGAAATCCACTCGCGTCGCATTGTGACGATCGCCGCGGCGCCGTTCCTGAACTCACGCTGCCACGCGAGTTCCGCGATCCAAGACCGTTCTGGGACGAGCGCCGGATTGCCGGCCGTGACATATTCATCCGCGAGCGATGCGGAGCTGACGAAGTCGCCGAAATCGAGCTGGCCTACGCGCCGCTCGAACACGAAACGCCATCGATGATCCGAGCTGAACGCGTAGGAGAGGCCGATTCGAGGTTTCGCGAAGAAGAAGGCACGGTGCTGATCGCTGTCACCTTCGTGCACGAGCTCACTTGATTCGAGCCGCAATCCGCTGTCAAGCGTCCATCGGGTATCGGGTCGCCAGGTGGACGCAGCGAAGAGTTCGCCGCGATCCTCCTGTACGCGAACGCTCACGGCGGGCAGCGCAATATTGAGGCCGTTCTCGCTGAGCGCGCTGCGCCCGCGCAGCTCGTTGCGCGCGGCCTCGATCCCCGCCTCGAAGCTCCAGCGATCGAACGCACGCTGCGCGAATGTGCGCAGAATCGATTCGCTCGCATGCAGGCTTTCTCGCGAAAGCGAAAGCTCGTCTTCCTCGGCGCTCGTCTCGAGCTCGGTTTCGCGCGACGTGCGATGCAAGGCGAGTGTTTCCCACTTAACGTCACCGAACACGCGCGCGTATCGCAGCCCGAGCTCCGAGTCGTCTGTCCGCTCGTCCTCCTCAGACACTTTGCGTTCGAGATTCGGAAACCAGCCTTGCTCGCGCGCGTCCTCGTCCTTTCGTTCGTAGATAAGCACGCCATTTAGACTAAGCTCGCCGCCACCTGCGGGCTGTTCATACGCCGCAGCGAGCTCGAACGAACGCTCTCTTTCCGCTTGCTCAATTCGCAGCGTCTCGAGAGGAGTCCTCGTTGACGAGTAGTGTCTTTCTTCGCCCACCCCGTGCTCGTCTCCAAGCTCGCTACCCGCACTCATGGACAGCTCCATCCGGCGGCGTTCGGTCTCATGCATGAAGTCGGCAGCGACTCGTGGCGCCATCGGCTCATGTCCGTACACGGTCGATCCAACTTTGACCACGCCGTGCGTCTGCGCCTCTCGCAGTCGCACGACGTTGGCGAGCAATGCAAAACCATGCATATCGACTTCGCGAGCGCCGGGCCGGATGAGCTCGATCCTGTCGACCGAGCGTGCGGGTATCCTGCGTAGCAGATTTTCCAGTGACTCATGTTTCGTCGCGGGCACATCGCCGTCGATCAACACATTTCCGACCGCGCTAGCCAATCCGCGCACGTCAGGATCGGAATCAACAAACGTATAGCCGGGTGTGAGACTGAGCATGTCGAACGCTGTTTTCGGGCGGCTGGCTTCGAAGTAGGCGACGGGATAGCTCGAGATGGGCGAGCCCGCGCCTTCCTCAGCGCGAATACCCATACTCATGAGCGCGAGTATCAGCGCGGCCACTCGTAGCTGACGTGATGTGCTCAACATGCAACCGATCCCTATCGTAATTGTTCTCACGGATAGGATGCGCCCGTCGAGCTGACGAACGGCAGACAGGCACCGTCAGCTTCGTATCAGCGATGAGCCCGAAAGCTGTCTCCTTAACGCTCCCCCGCTTCACCAGCGATGTCACCGGCAGCTTGCTCGTCGAGTGCGGCTTCGGTTGTAGGCCATTTCATGAGCACGAGCAGGCCGCCGAGATCTGAACGGTCCAGCAAGATCGCACCTCCCGTGGCTTCGGCGAGATCGCGCGCGATCGCGAGGCCGAGCCCATGCCCAGAGCCCACCTCATCGAGACGGGCCCCACGTGCGAGAGCACGAGCGACGCTCTCCGCCTCGATACCCGGCCCATCATCCTCGATGCGAAGTGCAGCTTCGCGCGATGACACCTCGCAACCAATAAATACGCGCCGGCGCGCATACCGCGCGGCGTTCTCGATGATGGCCCCAGTGAGCTCGATTAGATCTTCGCGAGCAATCGGCAGCGGGAGCAAATCGGGGACGTCAATCTCAAAGACGACGTGTGCGCCGGCTTCGGTGCGCTCGATCACGGCGACGACGCTCTCGATGGCATCGCGTGCGTTCACTGGTGAGTCGCGCGGTGTACCAACGATTGCTGCGGCTCGGCTTCGGCTCAGCTCGCTTTCCACGGCGGCGGACGCTGCTGCAATTGCCCGATCGAGGCCATCAGCGGCCTCGAGTGCTCCGTGCTCGCGGGCGCGACGGCTCTGCGCTGCGAGCGCCGCGAGCGGGGTTTTCAACGCATGTGCAAGATCGGCCGCCCGCCGGCGCGCGCGATCAAGGTCCCGCTCCCGCGCATCGGCGAGATCGTTGATGGCGCTCGAGAGTGGCTCGATCTCTCGCGGATGCTCATTGCTCAATCGCTTATGTGGATTTCGCTTCAGCGAGCGAAGCTCATCGCGCACACGCACGAGCGGTTTGAGGCCGAGATCCACTTGGACCCAGGCGGCACCAGTCAGAATGAGCCAGAGCAGCGCGAGGAACAGGGCAAGCTCGAGGGCGAACTCGGCACGGGCACCGCGCAAAGACTCGATCTCGTGTGCGAGTTGCACGAGCACGCTGGCACCTCCGGGATCCGGTTGTACGACACGCTCCACAACGAGAAGCTCGCGCCCGAATGGGCCGGCCGCAATCCTGGTACTCCATTCGCGCGTGCCCGCTTCGTTCGACACTTGCAACGACTGATCCCAAAGCGAGCGCGACCGCAGATCGCCGGCTTCGCTCGAAATCTGCCAATACACGCCGCTCGCAGGCTCATCAAAGCGCGAGTCGGTGGGAAGGCGCTCCAGATGCGGAAGTCTCTTTGCATCGAGAGAGACATCCGCGACGAGCTGGCGCCCTTCGCGCTCGAGCTCGAGCGCGACGCGCCGTTCAATGTGCCGCTCGAACAGGAAAGACATTGCAAACCAAGCAGCAGTAAGCGCGGCAAAAATGGCCGCAGCGGCGATAGCGAGCAGACGGACGCGCAGCGACCGCCTCATCACAGCCCGTCGTTGGCGAGCACGTAGCCGAAGCCGCGACGCGTCTCGATAGCTTCGACGCCGAGCTTGCGTCGCAGCCGAACGACGAGCGCTTCGATCGCGTTCGAGTCGCTAGGCTCCGCAGCGCCGTAGAGATGCTCTGCCAACTCGCCGGCGGACACCGCTCGCCCAGATTGATGCGCGAGATAGTCGAGAAAGCGGAACTCCAGCTGTGACAAGCGGGTCGGGCGCCCGGCGTACGTCGCAGACATGCGGTGCGTATCTAGCACGAGCCGCCCGACCTTGATCGTAGATGAGGCGCGGCCCGCTGCGCGTCGCACCAAAGCGCGAACGCGGGCGATCAGCTCGCCCATTTCGAAGGGCTTCGAAAGATAGTCATCTGCTCCGGCTTCGATACCCGCGACCTTCTCCGTCCAGTCGCTGCGGGCCGAGAGAATCAAGACGGGAAACATGCGTTCGGCGCTACGCCACCGCTTCAGCACCGACAACCCGTCGAGGCGTGGGAGTCCCAGATCGAGAACGGCGACGTCATAGTCCTCCACGCCGCCTTTGAACCACGCGTCCTCGCCGTCACGTGCGACGTCGACGACAAATCCGGCATTGTCAAGCGCGAGACGTAGGTCGGTTGCGACCGTAGGCTCGTCCTCGACGATCAGCGCCCGCATCAGTCGTCCTCGACTTCCAGTACCTTGCCTGTGCTCGCCTCGATCTTCACCTCGCGCACTCGGCCCTGCGCGGTCAGTAGCTTGATCTCGTAGACGAGTACATCGTCATCCTCCTCGAGCTCGACCTCGATCACATCGCCGGGGACGGTCTGCGATGCGATGGCTAGAATCGTGGTGAGCGGCTGCACCTCGCCGCGTTTCAACGCTTCACGAACGATATCGTGCTCCGACCGCTTCTCGTGTTTGTCGCCTGCGAGAACTTCTGCGCCGAACAGAACGAAGGTAGCCCCTACCGCGAGAGCGGAAGCAATCAGGAGCCTCGATGGAGGTTTCGGTTTCATGCCTCACTGTGCATCCGACTCGCTGACGCGAAGCTGACGCGGCCGGGAAGCTAGGACGTGAGCGCCGGGTCCATGTTGTCTCGCCAGGAGCTTACGCCGTTGCGGAGCTGCGCCGCCGTCAAGACGAGCGGGTCCCAGACCGGCGCGCCCGAGCTATCGTGCAACGTGAACGTCAAGGTCGGCTGCGGCGCGTGCCGAAACTCGAGCAAGCCGAAATTCGTGCCTTTGACATAGACAGGACGCAGGCGTCGCTCCGGGCGCTGCTCGACCCATGAATCGCTCATTGCGTTCGCGAGCGGCGAGCTCACGAGATCGTAGAGGTCGTAGCCGCCCTGCTCCGACCGCGGAACGCAGTTGAGCTCTCCGACGTGACTGTCGCCGGAGAGCAGCACGACGCCTTCGATCTTGCGATCGCGGATGAAATCGAACAGCTCGCTGCGCTCGGTCATGAACGCTGCCCAGGTATCACCATCGGGGCCGTCCGCGGCGGACCAGCCGCTGCCGCAGATCAGCACCTTGAAGGGCGCCTTGCTCGCGAGCAGACGTTCCTTGATCCATTGCTTCTGGCGCGTACCGAGGAGCGTTTTGGACGGTCCATCAGGCACCGTGTTCGGATCGCGGTAATAGCGACCATCCAGGAAGAAGAAGTCAACGCCACCGTACGAGAAGTCGAAGAACACGCCCGGCGCGTCGGGCAGCCCGTACGCGGGATTCGCCCAATAGTTCTTGAAGGTCGCCAACGATCCTTCCCGCATTGGGATGGAGGCATCGCTGTTGTTGGACCCGAAATCATGATCATCCCACACTGCCAATTGTGGAATCGATTGAATGAGCGGCTGCAGGTTCTCAACCCCCCGGCCACGTCGATACTCCTCCGCGATCGAGCGCGGGAACTCGGAATCCGCGTACACATTGTCGCCGAGCCAAAAAAACAGATCGGGTGTGCGCGCAAGGACGCCGTTGAAGACTCGCTGGTCCCGATCCCACACGTACTTCGCGCACGAGCCGAATGCGACGCGAAAGTCAGCAGGCGCTGCCGGCGCAGTGCAGGTCGAGTAAGGCATCGGTTGATATCGATCCACGACGCCGTCGACGAGCACTCGATAGTAGTAGCGGGTGTTCGGCTTCAGATCTTCGATGCGTATGACCGCGCCGAAGTCGCTTTCCTCTGTTGCGAGCACAGCCGCCGTGGCCTGCGGCTTCTTGAACGCGACATCCGTCGAGTACTCGACCTGCAGCGGCAACGCACCGCTTGCACGCGCCCAGATGCTGATGTGCGTTGGCCCCGGTGCGCCCACCATCGGGCCTTCCATGAGGCGCGGGTAACCGAGCGTGCGCGCCAGACCCGCGAAGGGCCAAGCCGCAGCCGCGGCGAGAGTGCGCGCGAGAAGAGTACGGCGGCGCATGTTAAGCGAACAGTTGGTTTGCAATAGGCGCGAGATGATCGAATCCCATCTTCGCGTACACATGTGGCGTTGCGATTGCAGGATCCTGCTCAGCTTCGACGACGAGCCAGCCCGAGTAGCCTTCCTTAGCGATCGGCTCGAGCACACGCCGATAGTCGACCATGCCGTCTCCAGGCACGGTGAAGACTCCTTCGAGCACCGCATTCAAAAAGCTCGAATCCTCATTACGAGCGTGTTCGAGCACGGATTTCCGTACGTCCTTGCAGTGGACGTGAACGATGCGCGATGCGTGCTCGGCAGCCGCTTGCGCAGGGTCGCCGCCCGCATACATCAGATGCCCTGTGTCAAACAATAGACCGACCGCATCGCCAGTGCTGCTCATCATTTGATCAATATCTTGCGGTGACTGCACGACCGTACCCATATGATGGTGATAGGCAAGGCGCAGCCCCGCCGACTTCATGCGTTCGGCAAGCAGCGTCAGCCGTTCGGTGAAACGCGGCCACTCGCCTTGTGGCAACCTCGGGCGCTGCGATAGCGGTGCACGCTGGTCGCCATGATTACAACGACTGACTTCGGCGAACACCATGACCTCGCAATTGAGCTCGTGCAGCAGCTTGAAATGCGCGCTCATCGCGTCCCACTCAGCGTCGACGTCGCGCTCGAGTAGTCGCCCGCTATACCACCCCGAAACCAAGTCAAGATCGTGCGCCCGCAGGATGGGACGCAGCTCCTCGGCCGTGCGCGGGAACTTATTGCCGAGCTCTACGCCGACATAGCCAGCCTCACGCGCCTCGCGCAAGCATGTCTCCAGTGGCGTTTCGGAGCCGAGCGAGGGAAGGTCATCATTTGTCCACGTGAGTGGATTGATACCGATGCGAATCATAAATAGATCTTTTTCAGGTGAAGCTGGGTGCGCATTGCTCGCTCAATCGCGTCGCTGAAGCTCATCCAAGTGTGCGCGGTATTTTTCGTAAGCAGCGACAACATCCTTGTTCTTGGAGACCTCGGGTACGGCCACATCCCACCACGCGCCGCCTGCGGCCGTCGTGTGATGCGGGTCTGTTTCGATCGCAATCAATATCGTGCGGTCCATGCGCCGCGCCTTGAGGAGTGCTTCCTCGAGCTCTGCAATGCCGCGGACTTGCAGGGCTTCAGCGCCAAGTGCTCGTGCGTGGGCCGCAAAATCGATGGAAGGCGCAATCTCCGGAAGCAGATTGTTGAACGGCTCCCCGCCGCAGGATTGCTGTAACCGATTGATGCAGCCGAAGCCGCGGTTGTCGAGCAGTACGATCGTGAGCTTGAGGCCGAGCGCAATGGAGGTTGCGATCTCCGAGTTCATCATCAGATAGCTGCCATCACCCACCATCACGACTACGTTGCGTTCCGGGCGCGCGAGCTTCACGCCTACGCCGCCAGCGATCTCGTAGCCCATGCACGAGTAGCCGTATTCGAGGTGATAGGAGTCGCTATGCTCCGCTCGCCAAAGCTTGTGCAGTTCGCCGGGCAGACCGCCTGCCGCGCACACCACTGTGCCATTTTCTCCGATCGTGCGATTCACCGCGCCGAGCACCTGGGCGTCAGTTGGGCGATCGACTCCGCGATTTTCCGTGGCCGCGTCCACTTGCTCGAGCCACTGCGCGCGTAGATGCTGAGATCTCACCGCCCACTGCTTGCGATCTGTCGTGCTCTTGAGTAGCGCATCGAGCTCATGCAACGCGCGCCTAGCATCGCCTTGCACGGACAAGGCATCGTACTTCGCTGCATCCAACCGACATGCGTTGATCGCGATGAGGCGCCGCTGGGGGTTGCGGAACAATGAGCCCGACGCGGTCGTGAAGTCTTGCAGTCGTGTGCCGATCGCGATGATCACATCGGCTCGAGATGCGAGCTCGTTTGCCGCGCTCGATCCGGTGACACCGATGGCGCCGACGTTCTGAGGATGATGCCAGCGCAGCGCACCCTTCCCTGCCTGGGTCTCCGCAACGGGGATCTCGTGTCGACTCGCGAAATCAGCCAGCAACGTGCACGCATCGGCGTAGTGCACACCCCCTCCCGCAATGATGAGAGGCTGGCGCGCACCATTGATCGCGCTTGCCGCAGCCGACAGTTGTCTGAGATCAGAGCCCGGACGCGCAGGGCGATGCAGACGCGGCTCGAAGAATGACGACGGGTAATCGTAAGCCTCCGCTTGCACATCCTGCGGCAACGCTAATGTGACCGGTCCGCATTCCGCAGGATCGACTAGCACCCCAATCGCTTGCGGAAGGCTCCGCAGTAACTGTTCGGGTCGAACGATACGGTCCCAATAGCGCGAGATGGGCCTAAAACAATCGTTCACTGTGATGGTGGGATCCCTGAAGTCCTCGAGCTGCTGCAATACCGGATCGGGGCGCCGACTCGCGAAGGTATCGCCCGGCAGCAGTAGCACAGGCAACCGATTCACGTGCGCGAGCGCCGCCGCGGTAACCATGTTCGTTGCGCCAGGACCGATCGAGGTCGTGCAGGCCATGAAACGTTGCCGACGCAGTGCCTTGGCATAGGCGATTGCCGAATGCGCCATCGCTTGTTCGTTATGGGCACGATACGTCGGGAGCTCCGTTCGCGAACCCGCGAGCGCCTCGCCCATCGCCGCCACGTTGCCATGTCCGAAGATCGCGAAAACGCCCGCGCAAAGCGGCATCTCACATCCTTCGATCAGTGTGCGCTGCGCGGCAACATACCGCACCAACGCCTGGGCCATCGTGAGACGAATCGTGCCGCCGCTCATGCCAGTTGCCCCACAGCGCTTTGCACGGTGGCATCGCCGCGGCCCCGCAAGCTTCGCCAGCATTCGATCAGACGCTGATAGCGCTCAGCGATATCTGCGATCGCCTGTTCGTCCGTCATTCGGCCGGCGAACCATTCACGAGCGGCGGGATTGAAGATGCTTCGCCCGACAGCGAACCCGCGACACACAGGCGTATCGGCTGCGCTCTCGAACGCACGCCGCAATACTTCTTCCGGCGCATCGAGCCCGAGGAGCAGAACGCCGTTGCACCAAGGATCGCGCTCGGCGATCAAGCCGGCGATTCGCTGCCATGATGTGCGAGATTGCGGCTCGATTTTCCACCACGCCGGGCGCACGCCCAAATTGTAGAACCGTTTCATGGAACGCACCATCGTATCGTCATTCACTGAAAGCCCGCGTCCGGTGCAAATGATCTCGAGCAGCAGATCGCGATCCAACATTTGCGCAGCACCGAACAACTCGCGGACCTTCCGCTCCTGCGCCAGCCGCACATCGACCGGATCGTCCGGATGGTAGAACACGAGGCACTTGATGACATGCGCTACGGGCCAGCTCGCAAGATGCAGGCCAATACTCTCCGTCGAGTCGAACGCAACCGGTCGCGAGCCGGGCGTCTCTATCGGCCGACCGATCCAAAGCGGGCCTCCGCTGAGTCGATTCAGCACGTTCGAGCCGTGACGCGAATCAACGATGACGCCGAGACGCTCTGGCTCTGGAGCTCCACTTGCGGTGCGCTCGACCGCGCGAGCGACCAAGTCCTTGAAGACAGCGATGCGCGCGCGACTCGCCCCTTCATCGTCGGCGAGTTCCTCGAGCTGGCGGCGATGATCGAACGCGAGCACGTACAGCTCATCGCGCGAGCGCCGCACTGTAGTTGAGTGATGCACGTGAGAAAGCGCATCGTCGAGATCCGGTCGGCGCACGTGCGGCGCACGCTTGAGGAACTCGGTCAACTCCGTCTGACTCGGCATCGCAGGGGTACAGCCGTGGCGACTCACGACGAGGGCGCCGCAGGCATTGCCGAGCCTTGCGCATTCAATGAGTGGTTTTCCATTGAGCCACCCGAACAAGAATCCACTCAAGAAGGCATCGCCGGCTCCGAGCACGTTCAGGACCTCTACCGGAAATCCCGGCACCGTGACCAGATCCTCAATGTTCGCAGGCACCGCGCCTTCGATGAGGCTGCATCCCGTCGGACCGCGTTTCAATACGATCGTCGCGTTGGTTCGCGCTCGGATGGCGCGCAACGCCGCCATCAGCTCACCTTCACCGCCTGCGATGCGGATCTCTTCCTCGGTGCCCACAACGAGATCGCAGTGGTGCAGGACGGATTGAGTTGTTGCGGTCGCCTCCTGCCATGGCACGAAGCGCGATTCGCCCTCCCCTGCGCTCGTAAGCTTCCACAGCACCGGACGATAATCGATGTCGAGAATCACGCGCGTGTCGTTGGCCCGAGCGAAGCGATACGCCTGCTCGACAGCAGCACGTGTAGTCGGCGTCGACAGATGTGTTCCCGTTACGGAAATCGCGCGGCTTGACGCGATGTACTGCTCATCGAAATCCTCTGTACACACACCCATGTCCGCACAGTTCTCGCGGAAGAAGATGTGCGGGTAAGAGCCCGCGCCTTGAATGCCAAGGACGACCGATGCCGTCAGACGAGATGAGTCGGTCTTGACGTGGCTCACGTCGACGCCTTCGCGAGCCAACGCTTCGCGAACGAACCGTCCCATGTGCTCATCGCCCACACGCGTCAACATTGAGCTGCGGACACCGAGACGTGCAGAACCTGCGGCGAGATTCGCCGAGGAGCCGCCGAGATACTTCGCGAAGCTCTGCATATCTTCCAGGCGGCCGCCGATCTGCTGACCGTAGAAGTCCACGGCCGCGCGACCCAAACAGATCAAATCAAGCGTCTTATTCATCTTTCGAAAGCTCGGGTGGACGCCAGTAGCTTGCGTCCGGTTGAAGCGTCCACGCATGTTCCGGCGTGAACTCCGGTGCGATGTATGGGTTGTTAGGTAAGTGCCTAATCACCCAGGAGTAGTACATGCCGTAGCCCGGCGCTGCGCATTGCGCGTGATCGAGGCCGGCAGAAATCAGAACGGTGTCGTTCTGTCTTACCTTCAGCACGCTTTCGCCGAGCTCTGCATGACCGAATCCGGTCGGCGCGGTGAAGCGATAGTGGTAGATCTCGGGTTGCACGTGATGGTGCGGTGGATAGCTCGACCACCCTCCGGGAAAGGTCACGACTTCACCGAGCACAAGCTCGACTTCCGCAGGCGAGTTCCTTCGATCGAAAATCGTTCTCACGTAGCGCAGTGCGCGCCCGCCAACTTGTCCGCGCCCGCGCGCTTCGTTTGGAACGTCTTCCGGGTGGAACAGCCGTGGGCCGAAGGACGCCCGATTAGCGCACTGGTAGACGGTGAACTCGCTGTCTCGCACGGCTTCGATGTGCACGGTAGCGCCGGCCGAGACATGTACGCAGCTCGCCGATTCATCGAACAACGACGCGCGCGAGAAGGCGAACGGTGTTGACCCCACTTCGCCGCGCACAGCGCCACCCATCAGGACCCACGCACACTCGCACGTCACATCGACCTTTACTCGCTCGCCGGCTTGCAAGCGCAAAACCCCAAGTCCAATGCCCGATTCATTCTCGTGGTCGTCGTGACGAGTGATCCACGTGGACCCAAGCGGAAACCCTTGGCGAAAGGAGCTGATGTGAGGATTCATGAGAACGCACCCTCGCTGATTGCAACCCATGTTCCGGAACGCGCGGACACTTCGATCGCGTCCATCACCTCTTGGACGCGAATGCCCTCGGCGAAGTCGGGCCAGGCGGCCGTGCCCTCGCGAATCCCCCGAATGAGATTGCGCACTTCGATGACCTTAAGATCGTTGATGCCGAGGCCATGCCCCGGTGCAGGACAGAACGCCGCGTAGTCGGGATGCTCAGGCCCTGCAAGCACTGTCGTGAATCCGCGGCGCCCGGATGGAGAGCTCGCCGTGTAAAGACGCAACTCGTTCATACGTTCTTGATCGAACTCGATGCTGCCGCGCGTACCGATAATCTCGGCCGCGAGCCCACATTTGTACCCCGCCGCTACGCGACTGATCTCCAGTGAGCCCCGCACCGCTGAATGGAACTCGATCAGCGCGCGCGCGGTGTCTTCGTTCTCCACGGTACGCGCGCGGCCGCTATTCGGATCGACACGTTCTCGATGGATCGTCTCGAGCGAGCCGGATACGCGCGCGATCGGGCCAAGCAGAAAGTGAGCAAGATTGATGAGATGAGAACCCAGATCTGCAAGCGCGCCTGCGCCGGCAAGGCGACGCTCGCATCGCCAGGTGAATGGCGAGCGTGCATCGCTCAGGTAGTCTTCGAAATACCGTCCGCGGAAGCTCACGATTTCCCCGAGCTCACCAGCAGAGATCATCTCGCGCGCATACTGCAGGAGTGGATTGCAGATGTAGTTGAATCCCACGAAACAGCAGGCTCGCGTGCGCTGTGCCGCTCGTCCGACCTCGCGCGCCTCCAGGAGCGTCGTCGCCAACGGCTTCTCGCAGTAGACGTGCTTGCCTTGCGCGAGGGCAGCGAGCGCCATCTCACGATGAAGATGGTTCGGCGCGCAGATGTCCACGATATCTATATCCGGATTGCGCACGAGATCTTGCCAACTCGCCGCTGCACTTTCGAATCCCAGCGCGCGCGCAGCGGACTGCGCGCTCTCTGGCGAATGATCGGCCAAGCTCAAGCAGCGAACCGCGTAGTCGGGGCCGAAAGTCGCGCCCACACCATGGAATGCGATTGCATGCGCGCGGCCCATGTAGCCGGCGCCTATCAACCCTACTGTCAGCGATCGAGTCATTGCGGTGCGTTGCTCCGCGGCGGCTCTCTCGGCCGCTCGCACCACCGTACGCTAATTCAATGGAACGAAAATTTCAATTATCTTTCGTATGGAATGAAACTTTCCGCGATTTTCCATCAGCGCACAGTGACTGGCGCGCCTGTCGCGAGCGATTCCTGCGCGGCGTCGGCTAGCAATAGCGCGCGTCGGCCGTCCTCGCCGGTCGCGAGCTCTACGGCTGCGCCTTCCAACGCGTTGATGAAATCCTCGAGCTCCAATCGATACGCGGCCGCGTAACGCTCGAGAAAAAACGGAAGTGCCGGCTCGACCGTGTACCCGCGCGCGTCCGCAAGCGTGACACTTGTCTCGCGATGATTGCCGGCGCACGCCATGCCTTGTGAACCGAAAGCTTCAATACGCTGGTCGTAGCCGAAGCTGCATCGACGGCTATTTGCGATTTGGCACAACGTACCTTCGGCCGTACGCAGCATGACCATCGCAGTATCCACATCGCCCGCCTCGCCGATCGCCGGATCGACGAGCGCGCTCCCGCGCGCAAACACCTCGACCGGCTCGGCCCCTAGCAGCCAGCGCGCCATGTCGAAATCGTGAATCATCATGTCCCGAAAGAGTCCGCCCGAGCGACGGATGTATTCGACCGGTGGCGGCGATGGGTCTCGGCTCGTGATGTGCAATGTCTCGAGCCGTCCAATGCTTCCAGAGCGAATCTCGCGCTTGATGCGTGTGAATGAAGGATCGTAACGGCGATTGAAGCCGAGATAGAGTGGGATTCGGGCAGTTTGCGCCTTGTGCATACAGGCTGTCGCGCGTTCGATGTCCAGATCAAGGGGCTTCTCGCAGAACACAGGCTTGCCAGCGGCAGCACACCGCTCGATCCAGTCGGCGTGAGTGTCGGTTGAGCTCGCGACGAGGACCGCATCGACATTGCGCTCGGAGAGCGCCTCTTCAGGTGCAACGACCTTGCTGCCCCAGGGCTTCGCAAGCGCTTCAGCCGCTTTCGAATCCGCATCCGATACAGAGAGCAGACTAGAGCGCGGATTACGGGCGATGTTCTCCGCGTGGATCCTTCCGATGCGACCGGCGCCAATCAGCAGAAACCGGATCATGGTGTAGCACCTCTTCGTTCGATTCTTGGATATGGAATCTCATTTCCAACTTGTGTGCTTGTTGGAATTTCGCTTCCATCATGCCAAAACTTTGGCTCAGCGCCAACGCAAGAGCGCTACGTCCGTGCCTTTCAGCGACTTCTGCCTCGCCCTTCGATCTCGAAGGCGTAGCTAATCACCATCGCTTGCGCGAGGCACATGGAGGCAGTGAGAGAGCGGAACTGCCGCACCTCCGCATCCTTCACCTCAAAAACGAGGTCGGCAGGATTGGCTATGGGGCTCAATCGACTGTCTGTGATCGCGATGATCTTCGCCTTCTGCTCTTTCGCTGCGCTGACGATCTCGACCGTCTCGCGCGCATAAGGATGGAAGCTTGTCGCGATGAGGAGGTCCTTGGACGTAAGCATGGTGCTTTGCTCGGTCAGCATCCCCGCGACGCCATCGAGCAAGTGAGCAGGTTTCCCAACGTGGCGCAAGGCATAAACAAGATACGCGGCGACTGGGAAGGAGCGACGTAGCCCGATGATATATACGGCGTTCGTAGTACGGAGCATCTCCACCGAACGCTCGAGATCGGCTTTACGAACATTGGCTTTGAGATGCTCGAGCGCGAGGATGTTGCTGTCCGCGAACTCTTGGAGCACATCTTGAGGAGCAAGTGCGCCGGCGGCGCTCGCTCTCCTGGTGAACTGCCGGATGCGCTCGGAGTAGCTTGGGCTTGGCGCCTGCGTGAGCATTTCATCCTTGAAGAGCTCCTGCATATCGCTCGCCCCTTCGTAACCAAAGGTCTTAGCGAATCGGACGATCGTCGACGGTTGTACGTCGCAACGCTCGGCAATGACCGCGAGTGTCTGCAGCGCCATGTCGTTGGGATTCTCGAGCACGTACTTCGCGACCTGCTGAAGACGTGGGCTCAATTCGTCGTAGCGACGGACGATGTCCCCACGCAAGGTTTCGAGGGTTTTCGAGTTATTTGCCACAGCCAGTCCCCGGCGCGTCATAGAACCGTCCAAATCTTAATGGCGACGCAACATCTGTTCTACACACTTCCCGCACCGGATGTCGCTTTTCGGCTATTGCAGGCGAGATAACGATACCACATGGAATGTTTATTTCATGTATTGCCATTACCGGAATGTTCGTTCTACACTGGCGCCCATCTGCGAGGTGCAGCTCGTCAACTCAATAGGCAGAGACGCTGAGCGTCCAGGGGGATCATCGATGAAACGCATGCACTACCGAAATGGCTTAGCGCGCGCAATCTCCGTTGCGTTAGCGGGCGCCGCCTCCACGGCGACGACGATCGCGACGGCGCAGGAGCCGCTTGAAACGCAGATGCTGGAAGAAATAGAAGTCTTGGCGCAACGCGTCAACGCGCGCGAGCGCACCGAGCTTGCCGAACCCGTACTCACCTATTCAGAGGAATACTTCCAACGCTTCGAGCCCCTCTCCGTGGGCGAGATGCTGAAGCGCGTGCCGGGCGTGACATTCGCGGACGATATCGGGGAATACGCCGCGCCGTCGCTGCGCGGCATTGGTTCCGAGTATACGCAGGTCTTGATCAATGGGCGTCGCATCTCGGGCTCCGGCAACGACAATACGGTTCTGGTCGACCGCATTCCGGCAGAACTAATCGAGCGCGTCGAGATCATCCGCAGCCCGACGAGTGATATGGACAGTCAGGGTATCGGCGGCACACTCAATATCATTCTGAAGGAAGGCGCGGAGTTCAACGGCGGAATTTATCGGCTTGGCGCCTATCACATCGATGGCGAAACGCGCCCGAGCGCTTTCGTCTCGTACGGCCACACCAATGACGCGGTCCAGTGGGGCACTTCCGTCAACTATCAAGAGCGCTTCAACCGCAAGGAGGTCTTCGCGGTCGGGCGAGCCATGGATGGCGAGGGTAATCCGGAGCCCGCTTTCGAGACCGCAATCGAACCCGATGAGAGAGACACGCGCGACATCGCTTGGACGGGCGATCTCGCGTTCAAGTTTGGAGGCGGGCAAGAGCTCTCGTTCAACGCAATGTTCGTGGACACGGACCGCGTTGAGCACGAGTTCGAACGTGCTTTTGAAGCAGAGGACGATGATGGCGAGCTCGACACTAGCGCGGAGCAGACCAATCAGACCGACGCGTTTCGAGAGCGCAACTGGATGATGGCAATGACCTTCACCGCGCCGACCGAGGGCGGAAACGAGTGGGAATTGTCGGCGAGCTACGACAGTACCGACAGCGATGCGAAAGAAACCAACTATGTCGTCGATCTCGAGGACTTCGACTTCGCCTCTGTCGGCATCACGAGCGTTGACGACATCGTGCCGTTCTTGAGCACGCACAATGACGTTCAGCTGAACGATGCGTTCCGTGCCAACAGCACTCAGTTCGGACACGAGATCGACGTATTCGAGAACATCGATTCGATTGAGAACGAGGTCGCGAAGGACTCCGAGGCCAAGGCGGGTGGCAAGTACAAATGGAAGTTTGATTCCTCGGAGCTGAGCATCGGCCTCGAGTATGTGCTCAAGCAACGCGACTACGACTTCAACGTGCAAGAGCCCGATGAAGGCGTACTCGTTGTGCTCGACGATCTCTACAGTGTCTTCGACGTCGATGACGAGCGCATCAACGGGTACATTCAATGGGGATTCGACATTGGAGATAAGACCAAGCTTGAGCTCGGTGTTCGAGGTGAGCACACGAAGATCGAAATCGCATCCACAGTGACCGATCCTGTAGCCGAAGCCGCGAGTGCGCTGGCGACCCTGGGACTCAACATCGACGGGAACCAGGTCGCCGTGGAGAACGACTACACAGAAGTCAATCCCACCGCGCACATCAAATGGAACGCCACCGATGCCCTGCAGCTGCGCCTGTCAGCGGCCCGCACTATCAGAAGGCCGAGCTTCAACGAGCTGAATCCAACGCTGCTGCTCGATGAAGACGAAAGCGTCCTCGGCAATCCGACGCTAGAACAGGAAACAGCGATCGGATTGGACGGCGGCTTCGATCTGACGCTCAACGCGACAGATGCGGTTCTGGGCGTGAACGCGTTTTATCGCGAAATTGAGAACAAGATCGAGCTGAACGGCGTGGGAGACGTGGTCAACGCGATCTTCCAGGAACAGATAGATGAGGAGATCGAGGCGACTCAATACGTGAACAATCCCAACAAGGGGGAGATCTACGGCGTCGAGTTCGACCTGAGTTACCCGCTCGCATTCCTCAATGCGCCGAACTTCCATGTGTTCGCGAACTACACGCTCATCGAATCGGAGATCCGTGACGCAAACGTCAATTTTCCGGTGGATCGTCGCTTCTCGATGCAGCCTGACTACGTCTACAACTTTGGCTTCGACCACTTGATCGAATCGTGGGCGTTCACGTGGGGCGTAAGCTACCAGAAGCGTGGCCCTGCCGAGGAATGGGTCGATTCTGGCGCCGAGACAAAGGAAGTCGCGGACGTCACGTTCGAGGGGAACCTCGAGCTGTTCATCGAGAAGACGCTCGCTGACCGATTCGTGGTGCGGCTCGCCGCTCAGAACCTGCTCGATGCGAAACGCGATGACGTCACTCGCATTTACGAATCCATCGATCAGTACAACGCCCGTACCCCCGTGACTTCCGAGCTCGACCGCGAAGAGTCGGATCCGTGGGTGATTCTGACCTTCCGCAGCACTTTCTGATCGACCTCAACCCGCACGCTATGCGTGCGGGTTGACCTCTCCCCCGCTCATAGACCGTGCGCCTGCAATGTCAGGTGCTGTTCCCCGCGCTCACCCGAAAGGAAGGAGGTTCTATGTTGAAACGACGTTCCCTCATTGCAATGGCCGTCCTCGCGGCGCTCTCAACAGGCGCCGCGGCCCAGGCCGCGCAGGTTCAGGCAGTTCGCGAAACACCACCATCTCTTGATTACGACGACGGCGAGCGTCTCGCCAACGCGGATGACCCAGCCATTTGGGTGCATCCGGACGAGGACGACCAGGATGAGAGTCTCATCATCGGGACGCTCAAAGAAGGCGGCATCGACGTTTACAACCTGCACGGACTTCGACTCCAGCATATTCCAAGCTTGCTTGCAGCGAACCCGGACCATCCGCGTCAGCGCTTCAATAATGTGGATCTCGTCTATGGCTTTCGGCTTGGTGGAAAGAAAGTCGACCTGGCCGTGGCCTCAGACCGTGGATTCGATCGACTCGCCATTTACAAGATCAATCCGAACGGTTCCGACGCGCCGGTTCCCCTCACCGAAGTCACCAAAACGGGGCTTCCATTCGTATTCGCCGCCAACCAGGGCGAAGTGAACGATGAGTTGACGGTCATGGGCATCGGGACTGCGAAACTCGAAAACGGCCAAACGATAGCGTTCGTCACCCGCAACGATCGTTCAGAAGTTGCGAAGTTCAGACTGTACGATGCTGGGAACGGTAAGGTCGGCTACGCGCCGCTCGTGCGTTTCAGCCTCCCTTCGCAGTTCGCGCTACCCAATGGACAGACATGGACCCCCTGTTTAGATGAAGATGGTCTCACCCCTATGGCCGAAGGCACCGTAATCGATCGCGAGCACGGTTTCGTGTACATCGGTCAGGAAGCCATCGGTCTCTGGCGGACGACGATCGATAATCCTGCGGCGAACCTCACGCTCATCGAGAAGGCGTCGACGTTCGGCACCCCCTACACACGCACGTTCGATGAGGACGAAGAAGAGTATGTGTGTGAATACCTGACCGACCAGGATCCGGGCTATGGCGGACGGCTCGAGCGCGACGTCGAAGGCGTGACGCTCTACGAGGCCGACGATGGCGAAGGGTACGTGATCGTCTCGAGCCAGGGTTCAAACGAGTACCTCGTTTTCGATCGCGAAGATGACAATGACTACATCGGTACATTCTCGATTGTAGATGGCGCGGTCGATGGAACGCAGGAGACGGATGGCATCGGCGTGAGCAACGCAGACTTCGGCGGCGCATTCGATGACGGGCTCTTCGTCGCCATGGACGGGTTCAACGAACCTGACATCCTCGATGAGGAAGGCGAGCCGATCGAAAACACAAACTTCAAGTTCGTGCGTTGGGAAGATATCGCAGATGAGCTCGACCTTATCGTCGACGACGAACAGGACATCCGCGATCTCGATTGAGCCCACGCAATCGATCGAGGCGCTGCTGAGTTCCCAGTGCGGCGATCGATCTTGACGGCGCGCTCCAATTCTCAGTTGGAGCGCGCCATTTTGAAATCTCCGAATGAATGTTTATGCCGCTCGTATCCATTGATGGATCCGCACGCACTGCTTCGTTCCCTGCAGCGACCTAAATGACCATGTGGTTGCGGGACTCTTGCGGGACTTGGATCACACCTTTCAATGTCCGCACGCGTAAGTGCAACGGGCGCCCACGAACATGATGTTGATGATTCAGTAACTTACAACCCTAGCATCCTGCATCGGATCGCGGTCACGCTCCCTGAATGAATCTTCGAACCAGGTGGTCGGGGGTTCGAATCCCTCCGGCCGCGCCACGAAAACATAAAAGGGTCACATGTCCGCATGTGGCCCTTTTTGTTTTCGCGGCACGCCGGAGGGATCGAGAACTCCCGAACCGCGAGGGACGCGCGGTCGGGGGTTCGACAAAAATCACACGGATGTGATTTTTGGACAGCGATAGCTGGCGCGAACCCGCGCCGGTCCATGGATGGACCAGGCGCAATCCCTCTCACGGTTCGGTGAGGCGTCACCACTAGTGGCGGCGCGCGGCCGGGGACGCGACAGTCGGATGACAAAGCCGATTCGAGCGCACGCTTCAGCACTTCCTGTTCTGGAAACGCGATCTCCTGCCACTAGCGCGAGTGCATGGCCACTTCGACTAGGCAGAGCGCGCCAATGCATTCGTCGAGCGCGCTTCCGATGCCTGCCAAATCTGAAGAATCTCGGCGCGAAGAGCTAGCCGGAGAACGAGCGACCGGTTTGTCTTCTTCGGGAGGTTGCGACGGTCGCTTGGCGGCGCGCCTTTGTCGGGCGTTCATGGCCACACCCCAGTGATCCGGGGTCGCCGAGGTACGGCGCGGCCACTGTTAGCGCGAAATTCACACGCACGCAGGCATGCAATCGCCGGGCGCGCGATAATAAAGGAAGCCATAACTGCCTCTCTGAAGGCGTTGTGGTTAGGCCCTCGTTCGGTGTTTCCAGCACCGGGCGGGGGCCGCCCAAGGCGGACATTCCAACCGCTGATCACACTATTCTTTGATCCTGATAAAGTCTAGACACATCTAGATGGTGAAGGACCCTGTATCAATGGCAGAACGACGCGCTCGCACAGGCCGGCAGCTCGGGCTCTATGTTCCCGTCGACACGGCCGAAAAACTGAAGTTGCTTGCAGATCGAACGGACATCCCCCAGAGCCGCCTTCTGCGACAGGCACTGCAGCTGCTATTCGAGAAGTATTCGGATGTCCTAGTACAGAAGGCTAACAAGGCTCGCAAGTAGCTCATCCCATGTCGCACACCATGCTAGTTCGTGCAACGCGCGATGGCGACCAATTTCACTACCTCTGGGCAGCGCGTCGCGCCCTGCAGTTGCTCACACATCAGACGGGACTTGTCGCCATCACGATCGAAGGCGCGTCGACGAGTGAGCTTAAGACGGGCGGAACTGTCGAAGATGGCGAACAACTTATCGACGTTGCCGAGTACTTCGGAAGTACCATCATCGAAGACGCAACTCTCGTTCGCTACGTCCAGCTGAAGCATTCAACCCTTCGGACTCACGATGTGTGGCAGCCGAGTGGGCTAGAGAAAACAATGGAGGGATTCGCCAATCGATACTCGGCGCTCCATCAGGAACTTCCAGCTGAGCACCTGGATGGAAAGCTTGAGTTCTGGTTCGTGACAAATCGGCCGATCAGTACCGATTTCGTAGAGACAGTAGAGGATGCAGCAGCGCAGCGCGAGCCTCGTCATTCCCACGAGCTGTCGAAGCTGAAGAAATTCACGTCGCTTGACGGCGCAGAACTTGCCGCATTCTGCAAGATGCTACGCTTTGAAGGAGGAGAGGATGACTACTGGACCCAGAGAAACATATTGTCTCATGAGGTCCGCGGCTACTTGCCGGAACTCGATGTAGATGCACCGACTCGGCTAAAGGAGCTGGTCACGCGCAAGGCGCTCTCGGAAAGTGCCGCGAACCCGACCATCACGAAGATGGATGTCCTTCGGGCGCTTCAAGTAAACGAGAACGACCTTTTCCCTGCCCCATCTCTGATCGAAAGCGTCAAGGATCTTGTTCCCCGCGAGCAGGAGAGTGCACTGATAAACTCCATTGTCACAGCATCTGGGCGGCCAGTGATCGTGAATGCTGATGCGGGCGTCGGAAAATCGATCTTCTCGATGCGGATCGCCGCAGGTCTACCGGCCGGCTCGGTAAGCATTCTCTACGACTGCTTTGGCAACGGGCAGTATCGGAGCGCGAGCCGATACAGGCACCGCCACCGCACTGCCCTTGTTCAGATAGCGAACGAGCTGTCGGCCCTAGGGCTGTGCCATCCGCTCATACCGACCGCGAGTTCCGACACCTCGGCCTACATGTCCGCTTTCATGCATCGCATCACGCAGAGCACTTCGGTCCTGCGCGCACGAAACGCAAACGCACTGCTGTGTATCGTCGTGGATGCTGCCGATAACGCGCAGATGGCGGCGGAAGAAATTAATGAACCACGTTCATTCGTACGCGATCTTCTACGAGAATTGCTGCCTGAAGGCGTCCGCATTGTCGCGCTGTGTCGTCCACACCGCTCATCGATGCTCGATCCACCGCCTCACACCTTGTCACTGGAGCTAGAACCCTTCAATAGAGCTGAGACAGCCGTACATTTGAGGCGGCGGTTCTCCGAGGCTACCGAACACGATATCGACGAGTTTCATCGACTGAGCTCACACAATCCACGTGTGCAGGCTCTCGCATTAAGTCGCGACGCGTCGCTCGCGCAAATCCTGCGTCTCCTCGGACCAAATCCAACTACTGTTGAGAGCACGATTGGCGCCATCCTTGAAAGCTCAATTGAGAAACTGCGCGATTCTGTGGGCCCAATTGAGCGCGCGAGCGTCGATCTGATCTGCTCCGGACTTGCAGTACTTCGTCCTTTGATACCCATTCCTGTGCTTGCTGCCATCTCTGGAGTCGATCGAGCTGCGATAAAAAGTTTCGCGCTGGACCTTGGACGTCCGTTAGTGGTCAATGGCGACACGATTCAGTTCTTTGATGAACCGGCCGAGACTTGGTTTCAGGAGAGATTTCGTCCCGATGCAGCGAGCATCAATGGTTTCGTTGAGCGGTTGAAGCAATTTACTTCGAGCAGCACCTATGCTTCGGCTGTACTGCCTCAACTCATGCTGGAAGCCGGTCAGCTTTCCGAATTGGTAGAGCTAGCACTCACGTCTAGTGGCCTGCCGCAGGCAAGCCCGGTGGAGCGCCGAGACATCGAGCTACAGCGCCTCCAATTTGCTCTAAAGGCTGCGTTGCGCATGCGGCGCTACTCAGACGCTGCGAAGCTCGCTCTCAAAGCCGGTGGAGAGAGTGCAGGTGATGAACGGCAGCAAACGCTCTTGCGAGACAATACGGACTTGGCCGCGACGTTCATGGACAGCAACGGAGTCCAGGAACTCGTGTCGCGTCGTACATTCGGGTCGGGTTGGCTTGGCTCCCATCACGCTTATGAAGCCGCAATTCTCTCAGGTCGCGCTGAACTCATCGGTGAAGCTAGAAGTCGACTTCGCATGGCGGAAGAATGGCTCAGAAATTGGAGCGAACTGACGCCAAAGGAGCGAGAGAGAGAACGCGTTTCTGACGAAGATCGCGCTGTGATGGCCATGGCGCATTTCAATATTCATGGCGCCAACGCCGCAGCGCACAGCCTGCGTGTATGGAGTCCGCGTGAACTCTCCTACAGAGCAGGACGCATACTGGCTCGACGATTCCTAGATCATGGTCGCGATCGTGAATTGGACGCGCTTGCGATTGCTGCTGGCAATGATCTTGGGTTGCTTCTCGCGATCGCAGTAGAAACACGAAATCTTCATCTTTTGCCTCCTAAGGAGGCAACGGAACGCGCGTTCAAACTTCTATCTGATCGGCGTGTGGCCGTTGAGGATGCGGGGATTGACGAGCCTGCATTGTCTGCAGTGACCGCAATGATCGAAGCTGCCTACCGTCATTCGATCTGCAATACGACCGAGAGGAAGGAACTGCTTGGACGCTATCTTCCTGAGACACCGCCGCACGGCCTTTCGTCTTACTACAGCGGGATGCGTGCGAGTCACATGCGGGCCTATGCCCTTCGCGCCGCGTTGGATGGAGTTCAATTGGAGATCAGCGATCTCGCTCATCCTGAACTGCGAAAGAAGCTTGAGTCGACACAACAGCACGGCGGCTCGCAGGATGTTCAGGAATTCCGTCGCGACATCGGTGCTTTGCTTCCTTGGTACGACCTGTGGGCACGAGTTTTTCTTGGGAGCGTTCCGAAGTTGAAGCTGGCCGAAGCCATCGCAACCGCAAAGACGGTGTCTGACAAAGCAGAGGGAATTCTGTATCGAGAACAGTCGACCACTTCAGACGAGGTTGCGAATGTATGGATCGATATCCTTCTGGAGCACGGCGGTACGGACAAGGCCGCGTTTCTAGCAATCCTCGAATGGTCAAGAACGCGCGGACGGCGACTGTTTACACCCACGTTGAATCGACTGACGCGGCTGGCCGCACGCACAACCGGCTGCGAAGACCTCGCATTCGAGTTTGCGCAAACGGCATTCTCGCTTCTTCGGGATGAGCGGTCAGACGCGCAAAACAAGGCGGAGGGTTATGTCGACGTTGCAAGGTCGATCTTGACGCTCAGTGCCTCGGAAGGCGAGGCATACTTTAATCAGGCGGTGGAAGTCGCAAGCAAGATCGGCGACGAGAACCTAGCCAGATGGGATGCGCTCATCGACTTGGCCGAACGCGCAAGTACTATCGACCGTCCTTCGCCGCAAGTGGCCTATAACTTTGCCCGTTGTGCAGAGGTCACGTGGGACTACGTTGATCGCGACAAGCACTTTGCGTGGAGCGCGACCGTCAAAGCCTTAACGGGCTTATGCCCATCGTCCTCTATAGCCATCATCAGTCGTTGGCGAGACCGGCGCTTTGGGGATGACGGCCGCGTTCTAGCGTTGGCGGTCGAATCGCTCGTGGAGCGCGGCGCTCTAAGCCCCTTAGATGCCATATCGTTCGTAGCTTTTCGTGCGCAATGGGATGAAGATCGTCTGATCAACGCTGCCCTACCGCTCTGTAGCGGAAAGGAGGCCAAAGCAGCGGTGCTTCAACTGGTTTACCGCTACATGAGGCTCGAGGCGCAGAGCGCGAAAAAGCTGAAAGGCTTGGAGCGCATAGCGGCGTCTACCGGAATTGACCTTCAAGGACTCGAGAATTCTATAGCTCACGCGGTCGCACGCGAAAACGCGCTCGAGAACGCTCGCAGCCATAGCTACGACACGAGGGCTGCAAGCACCGAGGAAGAGCGGTGTTGGGATGACGTCTTTACCGGATTCGATCTGACGTCAGCGACCGGGCTTTATGGGGCGTACCAACGTTTCCAGGAGGGCGAACCTCCCCTAAGTACCGAAGAGTTCCTTCGCAACGCCATTCAGCGCATCCGAATCGGCAGAGAGGCGGAATTCGTAACCGCGTTCGGCACTATCGCCGACTTTGATCTCTACCACCTTCGCGCGTTCCTCGATGTATTTCCATCGGAGTGGAAGGGTCGACTTGGTGTTCGATCGGCCTTCGCCGCCGTATTGAAGGACTTCTGCCGTCGTTTCTGCATGAGTGTCAGGCGAAGCAGGTACTACGAGCCTATCCCGCTCACTGTCGCATGCGAAATCTCTGGCATCAAAGAAGGCGAGCTCCTGGAGGTAATCTTGGCTTCCATTGGCGAGTCGTCAGAAGCCGCAGGTCCAAACCAACTCTTTAGTTTAGTGAGTCTTCTTTCGGACAAGCTCGCGCAGGACGAAGCACTTCAAGTGCTTTCATATGGACTCGACTTGTTCCAGATGGTCCTGGAGGACAAGGACGGAGATGGGCCATGGACTCCACAACTATCACCTCCAGCAGACTTGGAGGATGCACTTGCTGGATACGTGTGGGCGGCTCTTGCTTCGCCCGTAGCAGCAACTCGCTGGGAAGCGGCTCACGTTGTCGTTGCATTTTGCGCAATGCGACGATCAGGCGTGCTGAGCAAACTCATCTCGCACGCTCGCGCGGCTACTGCGGCACCATTCGCTGATACTCGCTTCGCCTTCTTCACGCTGCATTCGCGACTGTGGCTCATGATTGCAGCGGCTCGAGCCGCTACCGAGTACGGAACAGCCCTTGTCCCACTCGCCACCTACTTTCTCGAGCATGCGCATCAGAACGAACCACACGTGCTCATTCGATTATTCGCCGCTCGGACACTCTTAGCACTCGGTGGAAAAGGATTGGTTTCTCTCGAGGAAGAGCTTCGAACCAAACTGGAAGGCATCAATCTCTCTCCGTTCAAAATAGTCAGTGTTGATCGAACGCACGAAGGGGAACACGATAAAACAGGCACATCCGACGACGATATCCCGGAGCAAGACCGGTACTTTTTCGGGATCGACTTTGGGCCCTATTGGCTTGCGCCGCTAGGTCGATGCTTCGGCATGTCTGAGACCGATATCGAGTATCAAGCACTGAAAGCAATTCGCAGCGACCTTGGCTATCGAGGTACGCATCGCTGGGACGAGGATGAACGTGCGCGTCGACGCCTATATCGTTACGAAGCCACGCAGCATAGTCACGGCTCGTATCCTCGGGTTGACAATCATGCCTTCTATCTCTCGTATCACGCGATGTTTGTCACGGCCGGACGATTGCTTGCGTCGAAGCCACTAGTCAGATCCACGTATGATGGAGAGCAGGATCCATTTTCGGACTGGATCGCGCGTCATGACATTTCGCGCGCCGACGGACGCTGGCTTGCGGATCGGCGCGATCCGCAACCAGCTTATTGTGGCGGGTCGCGAGAAATTTCCACAGCCGAATGGTTAGTCAGCATTGCTGCTAGCGACTTCGAACGAGTTTTGCATCCGACCGCATGCTGGATGTCTGTCTGGGGTGAGTGGACCAAGGTAGATGCAGATCGGGTTGAGTCGATCTCAGTCTATACGGCGCTGGTATCAAGCGAGCGATCTTCCGCGCTCCTTCGCGCACTTCAAACAACAAACGATCCTCACGACTATCGGATCCCAGATGCAGACGACGACCTCCAGATTGACCACGGTCCACATCGACTGAAAGGGTGGATCTTAGATCGACCCAACCAAAGCGGTATGGACGAGAGGGACGATTGGTCCGGAGGAGTACGATTTCCCGCACCTGAGCCCGCTCCTTTTGCAGTGGAAATGATGCGGCTGTCGACTGACTCAGACCGCCGCGTTTGGCGCACTGACTCAGCTACGACACTTAAATCAGAGGCCTGGGGGCAAATCCCTGAACGAAATGAATCTGAGCGACCTAGCGGACGCCGGCTTCAGGCTTCGGTCAACTTCGTTGTCGAGTTTCTTAAGACAATCGAGATGGACCTAGTTGTGAAAGTCGAAATTCAGCGACGATCTCCATATCAAAGCTACGAAACCCGAGACAGCAATGAGCTTCGAAACATTGGACCAAGCGCCAGAATCTTCATTGTCAAAGGTGACGGAACAATCCGCTCACTCTAGTGGGATCGTAGCCCTTGGGAAGAAGCTTGTTAACGAGTTGGGACTTACTGACTCTGTAGACACACTCGGTCGTTGGATGGCGCATCATGTGGCCGCTCTCTTGCAGGAGGCCGAAGGCGCAACGGGGAACGACAAGTCTGCAAAGGAGGCCGAACTGCGCGAAGCCATCCTCGCTCTCTGGGCCCATCGGTTCGAACTACCGACGAAGAAGCGCCCTTTCGGCGAGTTCGAATCAATCCTGAACGCGCTAGCTAGCCTCGACCCGGAGAGCAAGACAGCACGATACTTTCCAGGAAACCGAGTTCCGGACGACGAAAGCGCTGAGTCCAAGGAGACGCGAGAGTGGATCGAACTAGCGCGAGCCCTCGATCACGCTGCAAGAGCTCTCGTCGGTTATTGCTTAGCTACAGCGGCGGCAAGCGCGCTGGATAAAGGGAAGGAATGGGTCGAGCTGGCAAAGGGAGCAGGGATCGAGGATAGCTTTGAATTCCATGTAATCCGATTCATCAAAGAACAAAGCGATCTGCAGAAGGAGCCGGACCCTAACGCCCACGCGCGCCGAGTCTTGAAGGATCGCCAGAAAAAGCTCGAGGCGTTTCTCTCAATGGCGTCCGCATTGGAACACGATCTCAAGGCTCGCTTAGATAGCTTGCCGCCCGCCGGCGACGAACCCGAGGACATACTCTTTTCAGACTTGCGAGACTCGTAAGTCCATACTACTCGAAATGAGCAAGTCAACCGGGTCGAGTCAGTATCTTGACGTGATCAGCAACCTTCTTACGTTTCAACAATTGCACGAAACTTGCACCCTATCCGCCTGTTGCCGCCGTATTGCAAGCGTCCGTCACCGCGGCCCGCCGGCATAGTGCTTTCCGATGATTCGCTTCAAAGGGCACGATGTACGCGCCCCTTTGGAGCTCGAGATGGGACACTCTTTCCGCACTCGTTGTCGCCGACAAGAATGTTCGCGTCGGCGTTGAACTCGGTGGAAGTTCCCAATTTCGAGAACCCCTGCACCGTAGGTTCGAAAGTTTCGATTGCCGATCGCCGGCAGCTGTATTCACGTATGAAAGAACCGATCGATCTTTCGACGTTCGACCTCATCTGTAGAGAACGTCGATGACAACGCTCGACGTGACGCCCCGATTAGTGCGTCTCGTACCGCTTCCTCAAGCGGCGTGAGCTTGTAGCCGGGATCACCGGGCTTGAGCGTGTTAAGTGACGACACTGCCTCAGCGCCAGATGGCCACCCGATCCTCGCGCGAGGCAGCAACACGGAGACGAATAGCAAGAATCGCAGCCTTGGCTACTATTGATAGCGCCCTAGTCGCCTTGGAACGTGACGCACCCGCCGCCGTCTACTCAGTGACGCGAACGCAGCTGTCAGCGCCGAAGTAAAACTGACCCACGCCCGCCGAAGTAATTTTGACCCC
>JBIQKP010000142.1:0-5992 GCA_044506405.1 Lysobacterales bacterium
TTCGAATTTCGGTAACAAGGTTGGAGTAACGACAATGGCTGCTAGCAAAGAAGAGATTTTGGACGCGATCGGCAACATGAGCGTGTTGGAGATCGTCGACCTGGTCAAAATGATGGAAGACAAGTTCGGTGTGACGGCTGCGGCTCCGGTCGCGATCGCCGCTCCGGGTGCTGCTGCGGGCGGTGCTGCCGCTCCTGCTGCGGAAGAGAAGACGGAGTTCAACGTGACGATGACCAGCTTCGGCGCCAACAAGGTCGGCGTCATCAAGGTCATCCGCGAGATCACCGGCCTTGGCTTGAAGGAAGCGAAGGACCTCGTCGAAGGCGTGCCGTCTTCGGTGAAGGAAGGCGTTTCCAAGGCCGACGCCGACGCGATCAAGAAGAAGCTGGAAGAAGCAGGCGCCGCTGCGGAGATCAAGTGAGCAATGCCGTGGCGGGACGGCTCGCGCGGGCGCGCGCCGTCTCACACGACTCACTTGCGGAGCCTGGTTGATAACGGAGGCGACTGCGGACGTGGAGCCGCAGTCGCTTTCCGTGTTTGTGTCGATTTCGTGTCTCGAAGGGCGGCGCTCGATGTCGGGCGGCTGCCAGTTTTCGTCGCCGGCTCGAATTCCCGAGCGGCCCGAATTGAATAGGTGACCCAAGATGGCGTATTCGTTCACCGAGAAAAAGCGCATCCGTAAAGACTTCGGCAAGCGGGAGAGCATCCTCGAGGTGCCGTACCTGCTCGCGATCCAGCTGGATTCCTATCGCAAGTTCCTGCAAGCCGATATCGCTGAGGATCGCCGCGACGACGCGGGCTTGCACGCCGCGTTCAAGAGCGTGTTTCCGATCACCAGCTACTCGGGCAATGCGATTCTCGAGTACGTGAGCTATCGCCTCGGCGACCCTGTGTTCGATGTGAAGGAGTGCCAACTGCGCGGCCTCACGTATGCGGCTCCGCTGCGCGTGAAGGTGCGCCTCGTCGTGTACGACAAAGAAACGTCGACGCCGACGAAGAAGACGGTGAAGGACATCCGCGAGCAGGAAGTGTATTTGGGCGAAATGCCGCTCATGACCGACAACGGTACGTTCGTCGTGAACGGCACCGAGCGCGTCATCGTGTCGCAGCTGCATCGCAGCCCTGGCGTGTTCTTCGATCACGACCGCGGTAAGACGCACAGCTCGGGCAAGCTCCTGTTCTCCGCTCGAATCATTCCGTATCGCGGCTCGTGGCTCGATTTCGAGTTCGACCCGAAGGACTGCGTGTTCGCGCGTATCGACCGCCGCCGCAAGCTCCCGGTCACGATCATCTTGCGCGCGCTCGGGTACACCGAGGAGCAGATGCTCGACATGTTCTTCGACAAGAACACCTATTACCTGTCGAAGGACAAGATCGAGTTCGATCTGATTCCGGCGCGTCTGCGCGGCGAGACCGCGACGTTCACGATCAAGATCGGCGATGAGGTCATCGTCGAGGAAGGTCGTCGCGTGACCGCGCGTCACGTGCGCATGCTCGAGCAGAAGAACATCTCTCGCTTGGAAGTGCCGAAGGAATACCTGATCGGCAAGGTGCTCGCGCACGATGTGTTCAATACGGAAACCGGCGAGATCCTGGCGAAGGCGAACGACATCCTCACCGTTGCGATCGTCGACAAGCTGATCGAAGCGGGTGTGGATCAGGTTCGCGTGCTGTACGTGAACGATCTCGATCGCGGCCCGTACATCTCCGATACGCTGCGCATCGACCCGACGCGCACGCGCCTCGAAGCGCTCGTCGAGATCTATCGCATGATGCGTCCCGGCGAGCCGCCGACGAAGGATGCGGCCGAGAACCTGTTCCAGAACTTGTTCTTCAATCCGGAGCGCTACGATCTCTCGGCAGTCGGACGCATGAAGTTCAATCGTCGTGTGCATCGCGATGAGATCGTCGGCACGGGCATCTTGTACGACTACGAGCATTTCTCGAAGCGCAACGACGAGTTCTCGAAGCAGCTCGTCGAGCAGTACGGCCAGACCGTGAAGACGGGGCGAGGCGATGAGACGAGCTCGGACATCGTCGCCGTCATCAAAGAGCTGTGCGACATCCGCAACGGCAACGGACAAGTCGACGACATCGATCACCTCGGCAATCGCCGCGTGCGTTCGGTAGGTGAGATGGCGGAGAACGCCTTCCGCATCGGCCTCGTGCGTGTCGAGCGTGCGGTGAAGGAGCGTTTGACGCTCGCGGAATCCGAAGGCTTGATGCCGCAGGAAATGATCAACGCGAAGCCGGTCGCGGCTGCGGTGAAGGAGTTCTTCGGCTCTTCGCAGCTCTCGCAGTTCATGGATCAGAACAACCCGCTTTCGGAAGTCACGCACAAGCGCCGCGTGTCGGCGCTCGGCCCAGGCGGTTTGACGCGCGAACGCGCCGGATTCGAGGTGCGCGACGTGCACCCGACTCACTACGGCCGTGTGTGCCCGATCGAAACGCCGGAAGGTCCGAACATCGGCCTCATCAATTCGTTGTCGGTGTATGCGCGTACGAACGACTACGGCTTCCTCGAGACGCCGTATCGCAAGGTTGTCGACGGCAAGGTCACGGAAGAGATCGACTATCTCTCCGCGATCGAAGAGAGCCAGTACGTCATCGCGCAGGCAAACGCAGCACTGAACGATGCCGGACAGTTCACGGACGACCTCGTGTCGTGCCGTCACCTGAACGAGTTCATGCTGTCGACGCCGGACAAGATTCAGTACATGGACGTTTCGCCGAAGCAGATCGTTTCGGTCGCGGCGTCGCTGATTCCGTTCCTCGAGCACGACGACGCGAACCGCGCCTTGATGGGCTCGAACATGCAGCGTCAAGCTGTTCCGACGTTGCGCGCCGAAACGCCGCTGGTCGGCACCGGCATGGAGCGTGCGGTTGCGATCGACTCGGGCGTGACGGTCGTCGCGCGCCGCGGCGGCGTGATCGACTCGGTCGATGCCTCGCGTATCGTCGTTCGGGTGCACGATGCTGAAACGTCAGCATCGGAAGCCGGCGTCGATATCTATTCGATGACCAAGTACACGCGTTCGAACCAGAACACGTGTATCAACCAGCGTCCCCTCGTGAAGGCAGGCGACGTGATCGCGCGCGGCGACGTGCTCGCGGACGGTCCGTCGACGCACCTCGGTGAGCTCGCCCTCGGTCAGAACCTGCTCGTCGCGTTCATGCCGTGGAACGGCTACAACTTCGAAGACTCGATCCTGATCTCGGAGCGCGTCGTCCATGACGATCGCTTCACGACCATTCACATCGAGGAGCTGACCTGCGTCGCTCGCGACACGAAGTTGGGCCCCGAGGAGATCACCGCGGACATCCCGAACGTGGGCGATATCGCGCTCGCGAAACTGGATGAAGCAGGCATCGCGTTCATCGGCGCGGAAGTGAAGGCGGGCGACATTCTCGTCGGCAAGGTCACGCCGAAGGGCGAGACGCAGCTGACGCCGGAAGAGAAGCTCCTGCGCGCGATTTTCGGTGAGAAGGCATCGGACGTGAAGGACACTTCGCTCCGCGTGCCGCCGGGCATGGATGGTACGGTCATCGACGTGCGCGTGTTCACGCGCGACGGCGTCGAGAAGGACTCGCGCGCGCTTGCGATCGAGAAGGCGGAGCTCGAGAAGGTTCGCAAGGACCTCGAAGATCAACGCCGCATTCTCGAAGACGACTTGTTCGAGCGCGTGCGTGCGGTGCTGTTGGGCAAGGCTGCGGAAGCCGGTCCGAAGAAGTTCCGCCCCGGCACGATCATCGACGAGACGTACCTCTCCGATCTCTCGCGCGAGCAATGGCTCGAGATTCGTCTGCAAGACGAAGAGGGCAATGCAGCGGTCGAGCGTGCTGCGGAGCGTCTGAAGGCGCAGCGCAAGGAGTTCGAGAAGCGCTACGAAGAGAAGCGCGCGAAGATCACCGCGGGCGACGATCTGGCGCCGGGCGTCTTGAAGATGGTCAAGGTGTACTTGGCCGTGAAGCGCCGCATTCAACCGGGCGACAAGATGGCGGGACGCCATGGAAACAAGGGCGTCGTGTCGACGATCATTCCAGTCGAAGACATGCCGTACACCGAGGACGGTACGCCGGTCGACATCGTGCTCAATCCGCTCGGTGTGCCTTCGCGTATGAACATCGGCCAGATCCTGGAAACGCATCTCGGCTGGGCAGCGAAGGGCATCGGTCTCAAGATCGGGCGCATGCTCGATGAGGCGCGAGGCGCGGCGCCGATTCGCGGTTTCCTCGATGAGGTCTACAACAAGACCGGCGGCCAGAAGGCCGACATCGCCTCGCTCACGGACGATGAGATCGTTGCGCTCGCCGGCAACCTGCGTCACGGCGTGCCGATGGCGACGCCGGTGTTCGACGGTGCGGACGAGGAAGAGATCAAGCACATGCTTGCACTCGCGGACCTGCCGCTCAGCGGTCAGACCATCCTGTACGACGGTCGCACGGGCGAGCGCTTCGAGCGCGAAGTCACGGTCGGCTACATGTACATGCTGAAGCTGAACCACTTGGTCGACGACAAGATGCACGCTCGCTCGACGGGCCCGTACTCGCTCGTCACGCAGCAGCCGCTCGGCGGCAAGGCGCAGTTCGGTGGACAGCGCTTTGGCGAGATGGAGGTGTGGGCGCTCGAGGCCTACGGCGCTTCGTACACGCTGCAGGAGATGCTGACCGTCAAGTCGGACGACGTGAACGGCCGCACGCAGATGTACAAGGCGATCGTCGACGGCAATCACGAGATGAAGGCCGGCATGCCGGAATCCTTCAACGTGCTCGTGAAGGAGATCCGTTCGCTCGGCATCAACATGGAGTTGGAGCAGGAGAGCGAGAAGTAACTCGCTCTCGTGAAGCGGTTCGCGGTTAGCGGTTAGCGGTTAGATTAGGAGGCGGATGGTGGGATAGCGATGAAACGGCATGGCAGGCGCGAGAGCGCTCTGACTAACCGCTAACCGCTAACCGCTAACCGCTTCTCACCAATAGGTGACTAGATGAAAGACCTACTCAAGTTGTTCAAGCAGCAGACCCCGGTCGAGAACTTCGACTCGATTCGCATCGGGCTCGCCTCGCCTGAAATGATCCGTTCGTGGTCGTTCGGCGAAGTGAAGAAGCCGGAGACGATCAACTACCGTACGTTCAAGCCCGAGCGCGACGGTCTGTTCTGCGCGAAGATCTTCGGACCCGTGAAGGATTACGAGTGCTTGTGCGGTAAGTACAAGCGCCTGAAGCATCGCGGCGTCGTCTGCGAAAAGTGCGGCGTCGAAGTGACGCAGTCCAAGGTGCGCCGCGAGCGCATGGGCCACATCGAGCTCGCGAGCCCGGTCGCTCATATCTGGTTCTTGAAGTCGCTGCCGTCCCGCATCGGCTTGATGCTCGACATGACGCTGCGCGAAATCGAGCGCGTGCTCTATTTCGAAGCGTTCGTCGTCATCGAGCCGGGCATGACCGAGCTGCAGCGCGGCCAGTTGCTCACCGACGAGATGTATCTCGAGGCGATCGAGAAGCACGGCGATGAGTTCGACGCTCGCATGGGCGCGGAAGCCGTGTACGAGCTGTTGAAGTCGCTCGACTTGCAGGCCGAAGTGCTGCGCGTGCGCGAAGAAATCACGGGCACGAATTCCGAGACGAAGATCAAGCGTCTCTCGAAGCGTCTCAAGCTGCTCGAGTCGTTCATCGAATCCGGCAACAAGCCGGAGTGGATGGTCATGACGGTGCTGCCGGTCCTGCCGCCCGATCTGCGTCCGCTGGTGCCGCTCGATGGCGGTCGCTTCGCGACGTCGGATCTGAACGATCTGTATCGCCGCGTCATCAACCGCAACAATCGTCTGCGTCGTCTGCTCGAGCTCAACGCGCCCGACATCATCGTGCGCAACGAGAAGCGCATGCTGCAGGAAGCCGTCGATGCACTGCTCGATAACGGTCGCCGCGGCCGTGCGATCACCGGCACGAACAAGCGTCCGCTCAAGTCCTTGGCCGACATGATCAAGGGCAAGCAGGG
>JBIQKP010000143.1:0-5974 GCA_044506405.1 Lysobacterales bacterium
GTACGACGGTCGTTTTCTTCAATCGCACCTTCGCGTACTCGAGCGCGGAGAAGTCGTATCCCGTCAGTGCGAGGTAGCTGAGCGCCGTAGCGATCGCGCAGAGGATGAGATTCGTGCTCGACTGTCGACTGATCTCGGTCAGGATGTCCGCGTAGTGAATACCGCGGAGCATCGTGGCGAGCGCCTCGATCAGGAGTGCGCCGAGACAGAGCGCGACCGCGGCGATCAACCAGGGTCGCCATCTCGGCCACTTACGCAGGATGAACGCGTTACTCACGATCATCTGTCACGCGGTTGGAGCGGTGGGGCTGCGACGATCAAGAGAGATGATGCGCGCAGGACAGGAGACGGCGATGCTACTAGCAGGCACGGACCTTCGTCATCAGAAGGACTGCCATCGCCGTCCCTATGGGAAAAAAAGCACAGCCAAGCAACGAACCGCATCTTGAAACGCGTTTCCCCGGGCCCACGTAGCGTCTGTTATCCTGCCCCGGATCGCATACCGACGGATGGTTGCTTGGCTGAGAGATTCATAAGAACGAGTCTGCGTCGCTGGCCTGGGCGGGTGTTCAGCTCGGCCTGGCTCGCGGCCGTCGTCTTTGCGATCTGCGGCAGCCTCGGATTTGCCGCCGGAGAGATCCGCGGTTCGTCCGCGGTCAGCCAAGCTCAGCGGCTGTTCGGCGATGACGCCGTTGCAGCGCTCGAGCGCCGTCTCGCGCTCCAAGCACCCGCCAGCAAGCACGCGAAGCAAGGGTTCGCGGGGACCGACGGCGACGCCGTTCTTCCCTCGCTCGTTCAGCATTTTCATCTCGCAGCCGAGTCGATCGACATCGGCATCGGCGCGCTCGCGATCTTCGAGCGTCGCCCCTTCACCACCGCGCAACCCCGCGCACCTCCCCGAAGCATAGAGCGCTAAGGCGCATCGATCGACAACTCGTTCGCACTCACCACATGTCGCCATCGGCGGCAGATGACTGCGTGTGCATCATTGCTCTCGCTTCGGGGGACCTATGTCTACTTCTCCGTGGAAGCTCGTCATTTACGGGCTCATCATCGTGTTCGGCATCGTCGTCGCGCTGCCGAATGTCATTCCGTCGACGCAAAGCGGCCACTGGCCCTCTTGGTTACCTAGCAAACACGTTGCGCTCGGTCTCGATCTGAAGGGCGGAGCGCATCTCGTGCTCGAGCTCGATGAGGCGGCTCTGCGCGACGAGATTCTGAACACCGCGGCGGCCGATGCGCGTGCGGCGTTGCGTGAGGCGCACGTCGGTGGGATCAGCGTGCGGGTGGAGAACGATGCGGTCGTCTTTCGCGGCGAGGCCGAGCGCATTGCGAATGCCGCGCCCGCGCTGAGATCGGCACTCGGCTTGTCGGATGCGCGTGCGATGCGCAGCTTATTACTCGAGCACCCGAGTGCCGGGGAGCTTCGACTCCAAGCGACGGATGCCGGTGTGCTCGATCGACAGAAGAGCGCGCTCGAGCAGAGCGTCGAGATCGTGCGCCGTCGCATCGATGCGATCGGTGTCGCCGAACCGACCGTTCAGAAGATGGGCGCCAATCGAATCTTGGTTCAGTTGCCCGGTGTTCAGGATCCGTCGTCGGTGCGTAAGTTGCTCGGGAGCACTGCGAAGCTGACGTTCCATCGCGTCGAAACGATGAGCGGCGATGCGACGCGTGTGCCGGACGGATACATGGAGCTTGCGGACGCGCGCGGCACCCACTACGTCGTGGAGCGACAGCCCTTGTTACAGGGGGACCGCTTGGTGAGCGCAAATGCTTCGATGGACTCTCGCACGCACGCGCCTGTCGTTTCATTTCGATTCGACGACCTCGGTACCAAGACATTCGCGACGATCACGAGCGAGAACGTCGGCAAACAGTTTGCAATCGTGCTCGACGGCAAGGTGCTGAGCGCCCCCGTGATCCGAGAGCCCATCGTGGGCGGCGCCGGTCAGATCGAAGGTGGATTTGCGACCGCAGAAGCGAGCTCGCTTGCCGCGCTCCTTCGAGCGGGAGCCTTGCCTGTGCCATTGGCGGTCGTACAAGAAAGTATGGTCGGTCCCGATCTCGGAAGCGATGCGATTCGCATCGGTGCAGCTACAGGCGCGATCGGGTTCGCGCTCGTGCTCGTGTTCATGACCGTCGTGTACCGCGGATGGGGCTTGGTCGCAAACCTCGCGCTCGCGCTCAATGTCATTCTCACGTTTGCGGCGCTGACTCTGCTCAACGTGACGCTGACGTTGCCGGGTATTGCGGGCATCGTGCTCGGTATGGGATTGGCAGTCGACGCGAACGTGCTCATCAACGAGCGCATACGCGAGGAAACACGCGCTGGCAAGACGGCGTTCGCCGCGCTCCACACCGGGTTCGATCGGGCGTACGCGACGATCATCGATTCGAATGTCACGACCCTGATCGCCACGGCGCTGCTCTTCTGGCTCGGGTCGGGTCCTGTGCAGGGATTCGCCGTCACGATGGCATTCGGGATCGCGATCTCGATGTTCACGGCCGTTGCCGTCGTCAAGGCGATCATGTCTGTGTGGGTTCAGGTGAAGCGACCTAAGCAGTTCGCGATCGAGTCGCTGCTGCCGGCGTGGATTCGGGAGCGAACGCCGAACTTCAAGTTCATGCGGGCGCGCTTCCTAGGCCTCGGGCTGTCGTTCGTTTTGTCGACGGCGTCGGTGCTGCTCTTCTTCAATCCCGGCCTCAACTACGGCGTTGATTTCACGGGCGGAGTGTTGATCGAGGCCACCATGCCCCAGGCGCCGCACGTCGCGGAGCTGCGCAGCGGGCTCGAGCACCTGGGCGCCGGTGAGATCGGTGTCCAGAAGATCGGCGACTCTTCCGTCATCGTTCGCGTCGAGCTGCCGCCCAACGCGAGCGAGGCAACGCAGCAGCAACTCGCGGAGCGCGCCAAGGAGGTGATCCGGAAAGTCGATCCTGGCACGCAGTTCGATCGTGTCGACGTCATTGGACCGAAGATCAGCGGCGAGCTCACTGACGCCGGGATTCTCGCGGTGCTGTTCGCAAGCCTCGCGATGTTCGCCTACATTTGGATCCGATTCGAGTGGTCGTTCGCCGTTGGCGCAATCGCGACGCTCGCGCTCGATGTCACGAAGGCGATCGGCTTTTTTGCCCTCACGGGTCTCGAGTTCAATCTGACCGCCATCGCGGCGCTGCTCACGTTGATAGGGTATTCGGTCAACGACAAGGTCGTCGTCTACGATCGTATGCGCGACAACCTCAAGCGGTTTCCAGACCGGCCGTTGCGGGACGTCATCGATGACAGCATCAACGAGACGCTCGCACGATCTCTGTACACGTCGATCACTGCGCTGCTCGCGCTGTTGCCGATGGCGATTTGGGGTGGCGCGACGGTTCAGAGCTTTGCCGTTCCGATGGTCTTCGGCATCGTGATCGCCGCGAGCTCTTCGGTCTTCATCGCCGCGCCGATCCTGCTGTTCCTCGGCGAACGGCGACTGCGGCGACGGTCACTGGCTTTGGATAAGCGACTGGAAGCGATCGCGGCCGAGCCCTAGGCAAAGGGGCGACTCATATATATGAGTCGCCCGCTTCAACCCCGAAGCCAAACCTTGATGATCAACCCAACTAGGGCGGTGGCGCTCACACCCGCCGCCCAGAGTCCGATGAACCAGAGCCAGCGCCGATATAAATCGAATCGGCTCAATGGTAGCCCTCGTGTCCCGTCTTCCCGCGGAAGACCCAGTACGTGTAGGCGGTGTACGCGAGGATGATCGGGATCAGGATCACGGCGCCGACCAGCATGAACGTCAAACTCGAATCGGGCGCAGCCGCTTCATGAATGCTGATCTGACCGGGCACAATTTCCGGAAAGACGCTCACGCCAAGGCCAATGAGGCCCAACGTGAAGAGAGCGAGCGCCACCAGGAACGGGGCGTACTCTCGCCGCTTGCGCAAGCTGACGAACAGCCACGTCGAGGCGATCAACACGAGCAGCGGCACTTGCGACGTGAACAAGATTCGCGGCCACGCGAACCAGCGCTGGTAGTACTCGCCTTGCAGAAACGGTGTCGCGGCGCTCACGAGCACGATGCATGCGACCGTTCCCGCGCCGAGCCATCGCGCGAGCCGGAACGCGTGATTCTGCAACTCGCCTTCGCTCTTCATGATGAGCCAGGCGGCACCGAGCAATCCATAGCCGATCACGACGCTGAATCCGACGAGAAGGCTGAACGGCGAAAGCCAATCCCACCAGCCGCCCGCGTACGCATTGTTCTCGACGACGATACCTTGCAACAGCGCGCCGAGCGTGACGCCTTGTGCGAACGCGGCGACGGTGGAGCCGCTCGTGAACGCGATGTCCCATGCCTTTCGATGGCCTGGATCGCGCCAGCGAAACTCGAACGCGACGCCTCTGAAGATGAGCGCGAGCAGCATCGCGATAATCGGGGCGTAGAGCGCGGGTAAGATAATCGAGTAGGCGAGTGGGAACGCCGCCATCAGTCCGCCGCCGCCCAGCACCAACCAGGTTTCGTTCCCGTCCCATACGGGCGCGATCGAATTCATCGCGGTGTCTCGTTCCTTTCCTTCCGGAAAGAGTGGGAAGAGGATGCCGATCCCGAGATCGAAGCCATCCATCACGACATAGGCCAGCACGGCGAACGTCAGGATGACGAGCCAGATCGTCGGCAGATCGAAGAAGGTGCTCATGGTCGCGCTTCCTCGTCTGCATGGCCGATCGTGCGTTCCGGATCGACGGATGGTGCGGGCGTGATGCCGGCAGCGCGTAGCGGTCCAATCTCCGGTCCGGGTTCACCTGCGTACGGTGCGTGGCTCATCAACTTGAGGATATAACTCGTGCCCGCGCCGAACACGATGAAGTACACGATGATGAAACTCATGAGCGACGCGCCGACGGCGGGCGCATCCAATGGCGAAACCGATTCCGCTGTCCTCAATAAGCCATAGACCGTGAACGGTTGTCGCCCGACTTCCGTCGTCACCCAGCCCGCGATCACCGCGACGAATCCCGCGGGACCCATCGCAACCGCGTAACGAAGCAGCGGGCGAGACTCGTAGAGCTTGCCGCGCATACGGGCGAACACGCTCCACAACCCCAAGCCCAACATCAACACGCCGAGTGTGACCATGATGCGAAACGACCAGAACACGACGGGCACGGGTGGCCACTCATCGCGAGGGATCGTGTCGAGGCCGTCGAGCGGCGCGTTCGGATCGTGCGCGAGAATGAGCGACGAACCTTTCGGGATCGAGATCGCGCCGTGCACCTTGCCTGCTTCTTGGTCGGGGATGCCGAATAGAATCAGCGGCGCGCCGTTCGGATGACTCTCGAAGTGTCCCTCCATCGCCATCACCTTCGCGGGTTGGTGCTCGAGCGTGTTGAGTCCGTGCAAGTCGCCGGCCACGATCTGGAAAGGGGCAGTGATCGCAATCATTCCCGCCGCCATCGAGAACATCACGCGTGCGCCTTCGTTGAGACGATCGTGCAGCAAATGCCAGGCCGCAACGGCGCCGACGACGAGCGCGGTCGTGAGGTAGGCAGCGAGCACGGTGTGCGTGAGGCGATAGGGAAACGACGGATTGAAGATGATCGTCATCCAATCGTCCGGCACGAACTGACCGATCTCATTGACTGCATGACCCGTCGGGGTTTGCATCCAGCTATTTGCAGAGAGAATCCAAAACGCGGAGATGAGTGTTCCAACCGCGACTGCGAGCGTCGCAGCGAAGTGCAAACGCGGTCCCACGCGCTTCAAACCGAACAGCATGATTCCCAGGAAACCGGCTTCGAGAAAGAAGGCGGTCATCACTTCGTACGCCATCAGCGGGCCGAGCACAGGCCCAGTCAGGTGCGAGTACACGGACCAGTTTGTGCCGAACTGATATGAGAGCACGATGCCCGAGACGACGCCCATGCCGAACGTCAGGGCGAAGATCTTGAGCCAGTATCGATACAGATTGAGATAGACAG
>JBIQKP010000033.1:0-2698 GCA_044506405.1 Lysobacterales bacterium
CGACGCGCAAGAACGATGAAGTCGAAGCGACCGTCATTCGCAACCTCTTCCCCGCGACGACGTTCGGCAGCTCAACAAAAGGCTGGACAGGGCATACGCTCGGTGCGGCCGGCATCATCGAGGCCGCGATCAGTTTGCTTGCGCTCGAGCACGGGTTCTTGCCCGGCACGCTCAACTGCGACCAGCTCGATGAATGTTGCGGTCCGCAGATTCGAAACGAGAGCGAGTTGCGACCGGCGCGCTATGCATTGTCTTTGTCGTTCGGATTCGGCGGGAGCAATTGCGTGCTCGCGTTAGCGGGCAGCGACGTCAAGGTGAGCGCATGACGACGCATCGCCTGCCCCCGCTGTATCTCGAAGGGTTTTCCCTTTGGACGCCGCGGCTGCCGGGATGGGAGATCGCTCGGCGCGTCATTCGTGGCGAGTGCGAACCGCAAGAAACGAAATCGCCGCGCCCGAGCACGACACTCTTGCCGCCGACGGAACGTCGCCGCATCCCGGATACGGTGGCGATCGCGCTCGAGGTGGCAGCGCGGGCGTGCGAGATGTCGCAGCGAGATCCGTCGCAGCTGCCGTCCGTGTTCGCCTCCGCGCACGGCGACACGCCGATCAGCGATTACATGTGCTCGACGCTCGCGACAACGCCGACGTTGATTTCGCCGACGAAGTTTCACAACTCCGTGCACAACGCCGCGGCGGGATACTGGACGATCGCTGTGCGCAGCTTGGCCCCCTACACCTCCCTCAGCGTGTACGAAAATACGTTTGCGGCGGGTTTGGTCGAAGCGGCGACGCAATCGATTTGCGAAGCGAGCCCTGTCTTGTACGTCGCCTACGACATCGAAGCCGTCGGTCCACTTGCCGCAATGTCGAACTGCTCGGGACTGTTCGGAATCGGCATGGTAGTTTCCGCACAGGCGCCTTGCGACGGCGCGCCGATGATGCGGATGAGCGTGCGGAGTACGTCTCACGATGAAGTCGTGAAGCCGACATTGGCGCGCACACGCGCGGCCGATCTCGTCGCGGGTAACTCGATAGCGGCGGGGTTTCCTTTCGTCGAGTTGTTGACGAGTGAAACACCGGGCGCGGTCACGCTTGCGCTCGGCACGCGCTGCGCGCTCGAGATCGAGATCTCCTGATGACGAGCGAGACCACGCAGATCGCTGTCCTCGGCGGAGGCTTGGCGGGTTTGACGCTCGCGATTCAGCTTCGACGCGAGCTGCCTCATCTCGATATTCATGTGGTGGAGCGCCGTCGCCATCCCGTGCCGGAAGCGACGCACAAGGTCGGAGAGTCGACGGTCGAGATCGGCGCGCATTATTTCGACGCGATCCTCGGTTTACGCGAGCACCTCACGAGCGCACAGCTCAAGAAGTTCGGATTCCGTTTCTTCTTCTCGGATCGACGCGACGATATCGAACACACACTCGAGCTCGGGGCGAGCCGCTATTTAGCCGCACCGGCCTACCAGCTCGATCGGGGCATCTTCGAGAACTACCTCGGTCAGCATGCGCGCGCGCTCGGAATACGGTTCATCGATGGCGCGAGCGTTCGCAGCGTTGAGCTTCGCCCGGGCGGCGAAGGTCACCACGTTACGTATGAGCTCGACGGCAAGCCGCAAAGCTTGCAGGCGAGTTGGGTGGTCGATGCGTCGGGGCGCGCGGGACTTCTGAAGCGCAAGCTCGGGCTCGCGCAGCCGAACGCGCACGACGTGAACGCGGTGTGGTTTCGCCTCGGCGAGCGCATCGATATCGATGCTTGGTCGGACGGGGCGGCGTGGCGCGAGCGCTGCGATCCGCAGCATCACCGCTGGCTATCGACGAATCACTTGTGTGGAGAAGGCTATTGGGCGTGGCTGATTCCGCTCGCGTCGGGGTCGCATTCGGTCGGTATCGTCTGCGACGCGAAGACGCATCCGCTCGAGAGCATGAACTCGTTCGATAAGGCGCTCGACTGGCTCCGTGCGCACCAACCGCGGCTCGCGCGCGAGGTCGAAGCGAAGCGCGAGCGCTTGCAGGATTTTGCGTTCCTGCGCGATTTTTCTTACGGCTGCAAGCAAGTGTTCTCGGGCGATCGCTGGGCGCTCACCGGCGAGGCGGGTTTGTTTCTGGATCCGTTTTATTCGCCGGGCAGCGACTTCATTGCGATCTCGAACACCTACATCACGGACTTGATCAAGCGCGATCTACGCGAAGAGCCGTTCGCCGGTCGCGCGCATGTCTATCAGCAGCTCTACTTCTCGTTCTACGAGAGCACGCTTGCGCTCTATCAGGATCAGTACGCGATGTTCGGCGATCCCGAAGTGTTCCCGACGAAGGTGATCTGGGACTACACGTACTACTGGGGCATCTTGTGCCAATTGTTCTTCCAGCGGCGGCTAACGGACGTCACGAACATCTCGCGCTTGTCGGGCGAGCTGAATCGCTGCAAAGCGCTCAACGCTGCGATGCAAACGTTCATGCGCGAATGGTCGACTAAGAGCGCGAAGCGCAACGCGGCGATGATGCTCGATCAGGCGGAGCTGCCATGGTTCGCTGAGCTGAACCACAGCTTGCTCGACACGCTCGATGACGAGGGGTTTCGCGCGCGCATCAAGCAGAACACCGCGATGCTCGAGGATCTCGCTTCGCAGATCATTGCTCGAGCGCACGCGCAGGCGCCGGAGCTCGATGCCGCCGCCGTTCAGTCGCTGATTACGA
>JBIQKP010000033.1:2798-39155 GCA_044506405.1 Lysobacterales bacterium
CTACAGCTTCTGCAGTACGACCGCCGCGCGGCCTTCCGCGAGTAGCTCGTCGCGGTGCGTGATGCGGAAGCTGTACTGCAAGCTCGTCGCGCTCGCCTGCAGGCAGCGCGCTTCGACGATCAGTGCGTCCGGCAAATCATCGATGAAGTCGCGCGCGAGCTCGACCGAACGCAGCGACACCAACATCCCGGGCGCTGCCTGCGCACCTTGTGCCTGCGATTTCAACGCGCCATGTACGGCCATTGCTTGCGCGCCGTACTCGCACGAATGCACCGCGCGTAAACGCCCGTTGGAACGCAGCGGATTGTCCGGCGAGCGATGCGTCGAGGTCTCGAGGCGGATCTCATCATCGGTCCACGAAGCGATGCGCTCGAGCAAGCACATGGTGCCGGTGTGGGGAATGAGGCCCGCGACAGGTGGCGGTTGGGCGCCGCCTTGCGCGATCGGCTCGCGATCGGTCGCCCCATCGCTGACGCCCTTCTCTCGCGTGATCAACAATGCGAGTAAGAAGTTCGATACCACGCCGAGCGAGACCGTGGTGCCGATCGCTTGCAGCACCGGGATCGACGAGGTGGCGAGCAGGGCGAACACGAATAATGTCGAGAGCGAACAGACGAGCACCGCGTGCAGCGTGCGTCTCTGCTCGAGGGCGTCGTCTGCCGCGTGCTCGAAGAAGAGCGCGTAGTCCAATCCGAGTCCCGCTGCGAGCATGAGCGAGATCAAATGAAAAAGGTTGAGCGACGTGCCGCTCGCTTGCAGGACCGCCAAGACGATGAGGGTCGTCAAGACCATTGGCGCGAGCACGCGATAGACGCGTTTCCAGGCCCTGAGCGCGAGCGCGACGACGGCGATCAAAAGCAACGACGCCGCAACAAGACTCCAAAGGATGTGCGTCCGCTGTTTCGCGACAAGGGATTCGGAAGCACCTTTCAAATCCAAGAGCAGCGCGCCGGGCATGGCGAGAGCAGCCTCCCGAACAGCATCGGCATTGCGAACATCGTTGAGGGTCACGAATGTGCGTGTCGAGCGCTCATCGCGTGTGAACAACAAATCGAGATTCGCACCCAGTGTCGTTTCGCGAAGGCTCTCCGGCGTGAGGGGTGCGAGATGCTTGGCCGCGACGACATCCTCGATGAAGGGCTCGAAGACAGCGTTGCGAAACCCCGTGCCGGCACGAGCCTCGGCCAGTGCGCCACGCAACTCGGCTTCATCCGGCAACTTCTCCTGTCGTGCGCGCTGCGTTCGAACCGAGGGGATGTAGCGAGCGGCATGATCGAATCCGCCGATCGCACCCGCTTGCACGAGCGACGTGAGCCTCGGGGTCAGTGCTTCGAGTTGCTCGATCGCGCGTTGCTCATCCGGTGTCGTGACGACGAGCAGGTAGCGCACGTCGGCAGCGCCTAAAGCGCCACGTAGTGCTTGATCTTGTAAGAGCAGTTCTTTCGGAATCGGCGTGAGCTTGCTGAGGTCGTCTTCCCAGAAGGGCGTTCGGTTGATCGCGAGCGTAAGGACACACGCGATTGCGATGCCCGCAACGAGGTAGCGCGGACTTGGCAGGGCATCGATGGCACGCCACAAAGACATGAGACGTTTCGACTCGCCGTAGTCGCGTGTCGCCGGGCCCATCAAACGCGGCAGGAGAAAACGCGTCGTGAGACTCGCGGCGGCGAGACCGGCGATCGTAAAGCACGCGAGCTGCTGCAAGCCCGTCACGCCTGCGAACAAGAACGTGAGATAAGCGATGCACGTGCTTGCAACGCCGGTCGCGAGCGTCGGCCATATCGATCGGACCGACTCGAGCGTCGCGCGCCCGGGCCGCCAGTGGCTCAAGACATGGACCGGATAATCTTGAGCGACGCCGATGAGGGTGAAGCCGAACGCGAGCGTAATGCCGTGCACGGTCCCGAAAATGAAGCTCACGGCGGACAAGCCAATGAGCCCCGCGCTTGCGAGCGGCAGTGCGCTCAAGAAGATCGCGCTCGCACGCCGATACGCAACGATCATCAGCACGATCATGCCGATCGTCGCAGCCGTTCCGAGCACTTCAGCTTCGCCGCGGGTGCGCTGCTCCATCATGACCGTGAACTGTCCGGTGCCGCTGATCGTGAGCGTGTAACGGTGCTCGGGATCGATGGAGGCATGCGCATCGCGCAGTGCATCGATCGCGGCGCGCTGACTTTGCGAATCGAATGCGGGCGCAACCGTTTCCGCCAGCAACAGCGCGCGATCGCCTGCGCGGTCGAACCACACGTCGTAGAGTCGATTCGGCTCCTGTGCGGGCTGCCAGCGTTGCAGAACGTTCAGCAGCTCGAGGGTGGGATCGCGTGGGACCAGCGGCTCGAGGAATGCGCCGGCGGGCGACGCTAGATCGCGAGCGCGGGCTTGGATTTCTTCATGCAGATAGTTCGCATCGAAAGTTTGCTCATCGAGCGTATCGGACAGTAGATAGCGATAGGGCAGCAGCGACTCCGGCAGCGCATCGGCGGAGACTTCGCCGTTTGCGACGAAGCGAAAGAGCGGATGGCCTTCGAGCGTGGCACGCAAGTCGCGCGATGCATCCGCCAACTCCTCGGCGCCTGCGCCATCGAGCGCGAGCACGAGCATGCGCGATCCGGCACCTTCGCCGACTTCCTCCAGCAATAAGCGTTCTTCGGACGTACTCGGGTTCGGTAAGAACAACCGCAAGTCGGTGCCGACCTCGAGCTCGCGCTGGACGAAGTAACCGAGGATTGCGAGTACCGCGATCCAACCGACCAGCAACGAGGTCCGAAGGCTCGGCCGCATCGTGCTCATCGCGAGGTTTCGGCGGTGCAAAGGCCCATCAAGCTTTCGACGCTCGCAGCAGCGTCTATGCGCTCATTCGCAAGCGCGCCGAGTAGCATCACGCTCTGCGCGCCGCCGCTGCTCGTCATGAAAAAGCACGCGGGCTGATCGTCGTGGCCGATCATGCGCAGCTCGGTGAGTTGCTTCTGCACCCGCGCATCGCGCGGCGTGAGTCGCATCGACCAGGTGTCTTGCATGCCTTCCGCGTTCACTTCGAAGTGCCGCAGCACGGCATCCGGCTCTCCTGCTAGCAGCCCTGAGAACGCCATCAAGAGGCCCTTGAGCTCGGGTGCGCGATTGAGGGCGAAGGTGCGCAGCTTCTCACGATCGCGCTCTACCCGGACCGATTCGCCACGAATCGTTGTCCTCTCCTTGTACGGCTCGGTGACCAGACGCTCGAGATGATCGGCCGCAACGTACCTGAGCTCGCCTGATACGACGAGCGGTTGCTCAAGCAAGGCCGAGAAGCGGATCTCCTTGAAAGCGATCGACGCCGGCGTTGGCCGTTCGAGTCCGCGAATGAGGGCGCTCGGGTCGAGCTCAGCGGCTCGCGTCGGGATCGTCGCGCCGAGCCAGATCAGCAAGGCGAGCGGAAGGATCCTTCGGAGGATGCAATTGCCAGAAGTCATAGAAGTTGAACCAATTGTACGGTGCGCTGCGGGCGTGATGGGCGAGTCGTTCCGCAAAACGCTCCATGAGGCGCCGCAAGTCCGCTTCCCGATTCTTCCGATCGAGGTGCACGGAATCCTCGAACTGCTCGAAATGAAGGTCGTACCGGTTGCCGCCCATGTAGAGGCCGAAACACAGGACCACCGGGACCTTGAGCGCGGCGGCGAGCTGCCAGGGTGCGGTCGGAAACGGTGCCGGGGCGCCGAGAAAATCGATGTTGATCACGTTGTTGCCAGGACGCGCTCGATCGACGAGGAGCGTCACGATCGAGCGCTCATCGAGCGCCTCTTTGATCGCGAGCGCCGTCGTCGTGCCTTCCTGGCGGGCGTTGATGATCGAGGCGGCGAGCTTCGGATTGAGGGTATTCAGCACACGAGAGAGCGCGGGGTTCTGCTCGAGATCGAGGACGACTCGAAGCGTCACGTCTTGCCGCAGCGTCGCCATCGCTCGAAGCGCATCGAAGCTGCCGACGTGCGCGCCGAATACGAGCACACCGTTGCCCCAACTCCAGCGCTCGCGCAAGCACTCGACATTGATCATGCGAACATCGAAGCGCTCGCGCTTTCCGGAGAGGAAGAAAACGCGATCCAAAGTCACGGTCGCGAAGGAGTAGATGTGCTTAGCGACGTCCCACAGGCTCGCCTCGCGTCCGAGCACGCGGCTCAGATACATGCGCGAGGCACGGCGCTCGGGTCCTCGCCGAATGAGGAAATAGAGCGTGATCGGATAGAGTGCGACACGCCCGGCCGTGCGTCCGAAGAACAGCGTGAATGAGCGAATGAGCTTCAGGCCGAATATCGTGCCGCCCTCGGGACGTTCGATCCATTGCTGTTTCACTCGCTCGACCCTTCGAGCTTTGCCGGGGCGAGCTTGAACACGCCCTGTGCGAGACGCGCTTCATCGCGAACGATCTCGAACTTGAGCTCATCGCGTTGAAGGGCGAGCGAGACCGTCGCAGCCTGTTCCGGCAGGAGCGGATGCGTGAACTTCGACTGTTGTAGTGACCTCACGCTGAGCGGCCGCATGAGCCATTGCTCTGCCGCACTGAGCACGCGATCGAGCAGCACGACCCCCGGCACGATCGGCCGGCCGGGAAAATGACCCGGCAGCGCAGGATGATCCGCGCCGACGCGCAGCTCGAAAACGTGCGTAGCAGGTTCGTTCATGATCGCGGAATGGCTTAAGAATCTATTGGCGGCTTCTGAGGAGTCGAGGCATGACGGCCGCGACCTGCTTCAGGAAATCGTACAAGTTTCGAAAGGGCTGCTGGGGAAAGCGTCGTCGCCGGTAAGCGTACTCAATTACGAAGAACGCCGCGACAGCGAGATACCCGATGACATTCGCGAACAGCGACCACCAGTATTGCGGCACCGTGAAGGGTGGGCGCACGCCAGCCGATAAGAGCAGCCCGTCCGGGTCGGCGAGCGCGGCGAGCGTCAAGTTGATCGAGGCGAGCGCGATAAAAAAGAGCGTCCATGCGCGCGTCAAGCTGCGGGCGTACGGCCACACCGCAGGCTCCGGCGGCTCGCGCCCTTGATGCATGATGTGCACGAGCTGCGCGATGAACGGGGTACGCCCGCTCGACAGCGTGTGTCCGAAGAACCAAGCGAGAAACGCCGGCGCGAGCACGGGCGCAACGTAGAGCAGCATCACGGGGGTTGCAACTCGCATGAGCGACCAGCAGGCCAGCGCAAGCAACGGCACGACGAGCCATGCAAGAACTCGACCCCTCGACAATGCCGGTGCAAGCACCGCCGCGGCAAGCAGCGCGATCGCGACGATCGTCCAGTGCGTACTGCCGCGCGCGATTGCTAAATGCGCGACAATGGGGTACGCACAGGCAAAAATCCCCGCGAAATGTCGCGAGGCAGGACGATCGGACACATGAATCTCACACGGCTATTTCCCTCAAGCATGCGCGTGTTGCCCAGAGCGGACAAGCCACGGACAATAGCCAGATAAATGAAGGGGAGAGGGCGTGTCGTTGAAGATCGTTGTTTTGAAAGAGACTCGCGCGCATGAGAAGCGAGTCGCGATGGTGCCGGCGGTCGCGGACAAATTGACGAAGCTCGGCGCCGAAGTCCACATGGAATCGGGCGCGGGAGATGCGGTCAAGCTCGCGGATCGCGCCTTCAAGAACGTCACGTTCTCCACCGACCGCATCGCGCTTGCGAGCGCGGCGGATATCGTGCTCTCGGTTCAACCGCCGTCGCTCGATGTGATCGACGCGATGAAAGAAGGATCGATTCTCGTGTCCTTCATCTACGCGCACAAAGAGCCGGAGCTCACGAAGCGCTTGCGTGACAAGAAGATCACGTGCTTCGCAATGGAGCTCGTACCGCGCATCACGCGTGCGCAGCCGATGGATGCGCTCTCGAGCCAGGCCGCACTCGCCGGCTATTACGCGGCACTGCTCGGTGCCACGAATCTCGCGCGCATTCTTCCCATGATGACGACCGCCGTCGGCTCGATTCGCCCTGCGAAGACGCTCGTCATGGGGCTCGGCGTCGCTGGACTGCAAGCGCTGGCCACCGCGCGGCGCTTGGGGGCGATGACCGAAGGCTATGACGTGCGCCCCGAAACGAAGGAGCAAGCCGAATCGCTCGGCGCGAAGTTCGTCGAAACCGGCGTCGATGCGCGCGGCGCGGGCGGCTACGCTCGCGAGCTGACGCAAGAAGAGAAAGACAAGATCGCGGCGGTCGTGACGAAGCACATTCAAAGCGCGGACATGATCATCACGACTGCGGCCATTCCCGGACGTCCTTCGCCGAAGCTGATCAGCAAGGCGCAGGTCGACGGTATGAAGGCGGGCAGCGTCATCGTCGATCTGGCCGCGGAAGGCGGCGGGAATTGCGAGTACACGGTGCCGGGCGAGACCGTGCGCGTCGGCGACGTCACGATCTTGGGTCCGCTCAATGTCCCGAGCTTGCTCGGCGAGCACGCGAGCGAGCTGTACGCGAAGAATCAATACAACTTGCTCGAACTCTTCATCAAGGATCAGGCGATCGCGCTCGATTGGGAAGATGAGGTCATCGCAAAGACGGCGCTGACGCATGCCGGAGAGATCAAGAACGAGGCAGCTCGCAAGGCGATCGAGAGCGCCTGAGTGCCACCAATACGAATCTGAATCGAGGCTGCAGCTCTATGGACCTGACAACTACCCTCACGGGCTTCGTTGCCCTGTATATCTTCATGCTCGCGGCGTTCACCGGCTACGAGATCATCGGTCGCGTGCCTGCGATCCTGCATACGCCGCTCATGTCGGGTTCGAACTTCGTACACGGCATCGTGGTCGTGGGTGCGATGTATGCGCTGCTCAATGCTACATCGCTCACCGAACAGGTCATCGGGTTCGTCGGGGTGTTGCTCGGCGCCGGGAACGCGGCCGGCGGCTATGTGGTCACCGAGCGCATGCTGGAGATGTTCAAGCCAAGCTCGAAGCGCGAGGGCGGCAAGTAACATGCGTATGCAACCGCAACTGATCATCGATGCGAGCTACTTCGCGGCCGCATTCTTGTTTATCTACGGCTTGAAGCGCATGTCGTCGCCGGTGACGGCGCGGTCCGGCATCGTCGTGGCCGGCGTCGGCATGCTCGTCGCGACGCTCGCGAGCTTCTTGTACTACTTCGGCGTCAACGAAGCCGCGCAGCCGCATTTGGGGACGAACCTCGTGCTCGCGGTCATCGCGCTGTCGCTGGGCACGATGTGGGCATGGTGGAGCGGCAAACGCGTTGCCATGACGGCGATGCCGCAGATGGTCGCGCTTTACAACGGCATGGGCGGCGGCGCGGCCGCTGCGATCGCCGCTGTCGAGCTGCTACGCACGAACGCGGTTCACGAAACCGTACCGTTGGTGCTTGCGGTGCTGGGTGCGCTGATCGGCTCGATCTCTTTGTCGGGCTCGCTGGTCGCGTGGGCCAAGCTGGACGGACGAATCAACAAGACGTGGCGCTACAGCGCGCAGCAAGTCATCAACGGCGCCCTGTTCATTGCGACGCTCGCGCTCGGCATCTACATCGTGTTCGTCGCCGGCGGACATGCGCCGGTCGCGCTCGTGGCTGCGTTCTTCGTCGGCGCGCTCGTATTCGGTGTCCTGATGACGATGCCGATCGGCGGAGCGGATATGCCGGTCGTCATCTCGCTCTATAACGCGTTTACGGGTCTCGCGGTCGGCTTCGAAGGTTATGTGCTGCAGAACCCCGCGCTGATGATCGCGGGCATGGTCGTCGGCTCGGCCGGTACGCTGCTGACGCTGCTCATGGCGAAGGCCATGAATCGCAGCGTCTCGAACGTGATTTTCTCGAACTTCGGCGCGGCAGGCGGCGAAGGAGAAGGCGAGATCAAAGGCACTCAGAAGCCGGCGGAAGCGAGCGATGCCGCCGTTCAGATGCGCTATGCGAACAAGGTCATCATCGCGCCGGGCTACGGCCTTGCCGTCGCGCAAGCTCAGCACAAGCTGTACGAGTTCGTGAAGCTGCTCGTCGATGCCGGCGTCGAAGTGAAATTCGCGATTCATCCCGTCGCCGGGCGCATGCCGGGCCACATGAACGTGCTCCTCGCGGAAGCGGGCGTGCCGTACGACATGATCTATGACCTCGAAGACATCAACGACGAGTTCAAGGAGGCGGACGTCGCGATCGTCATCGGCGCGAACGACACGGTAAATCCCGCGGCGCGTACGAATAAGTCGAGCCCGATCTACGGTATGCCGATCCTCAACGTGGATCAGGCGAAACAGGTCTATGTGGTCAAGCGCGGGCAGGGCAAGGGTTACTCCGGCGTCGAGAACGAGCTCTTCTTCGCGGATAACACGAACCTGGTGTACGGCGATGCGCAGAAGGTCATGGTCGCGATGATTCAGGCCGTGAAGTCTTTGGAAGGCGCTCACTGAGCCGCCCGCAGGAGGCAGGAGGCCAGAAGGGTTCTTTCAAGGCCCTATCTGCTCTACCGTCTCAGTCTGCGGATGCAATGAGTTAATCTCATCGCTCACAAACGCGTCCGAAGCTCCCTCCGATTCCGGCCCCAGCCTCCGGCCTCCAGCCCATGTCCGCGTGGCCGACAAACGACAGCTTTTCCGCATGTACCGTTGAATAGTTGCATACCGCTCGCGTATCTTACGAGCGCTTCGCGTGAAGGTCCGGTCAGCACCCGGCCGGCCATGGCAACTTTCGAGTCGTGCAACCGCTGTACAACTTGAGCCAAGAGATCCTGCGAACAGACGTTTCAGGAATGCCCCTGGAGTGGATCGACTACCGGGACGCGGTGCGGTTGTACCATACGGAACAGGTGGCCTATACCTGCGGTACGCGGCTGTATCGTCTGTTCGGCGGCACGAATGCGCGCACGGGTCTCAGGACCGTCGTCGACGTGAACTCGATCGTCGCGACGATCGGTCACACGCACAACCCGGGCAATCTCCGGAAAGACTACACGCCGCCGCTCAACAATCAGACGTTGTTCAAGCGCGATGCGCATCTCTGCATGTATTGCGGCATGCGTTTTCCCGCAAACCAGCTCTCGCGCGATCACATCCGTCCATTGAGCCAAGGCGGGCGGGATACGTGGACGAACGTCGTCACGGCCTGTCGACGCTGCAACAACTTGAAGGCGTGGCGCACGCCCGAACAGGCGGGGCTGCAATTGATTGCGGTGCCGTTCACACCCACGTATGCCGAATATATCTATCTCAAAGGGCGGCGCGTTCTTGCGGATCAGATGGAGTATCTGCTCGCGCATTTCCCGCGCACGAGTCCGCTCCATGCGCGGCTCAAGGCCTCGGTCCCCGAGGCCTTGGCGAGCTGAAGTTGACGGTGACGGTTTGGCTGCCGTGAGCTGCCGTCGTGCGTGTCGCTCGTCGAGCTTCGAACTGCGCTATGCTCCGCGGGCCATCGGACTTCGAAGCTTTCCCCGTTGCTGAGCGTCGCCCCCGCCTTTGAACACGTACCGAGCTCCGTACCGTCGAGCTCGGCGCTCTACTTGATTGACGCGTCGGTATTCGTCTTTCGGGCGTACCACTCGGTGCCGATCTCGTTGACGGATCTGGACGGCAATCCTGTCAACGCGCTGCATGGGTTTGGGCGGTTTCTGGGCGATCTGATCGAGCGTGTCCGGCCCGAGCACATCGGAGTGGCGTTCGACGCAACGATCGTCACCTCGTTCCGTAACCGATTGTTTCCCGCGTACAAAGCGAACCGCGAGCCCGCGCCCGAAGATCTGAAGCGTCAGTTCGTGCTGTGTCGGCAACTCTGCGAGGCGCTGGGCGTTGCGAGCTTTGCGAGCAACGAATTCGAAGCGGACGATATCGTCGGCACGCTCGCGACACGCATGCGGGCAGCCGGCAAGAAAGTGGTCATCGTCACGCGCGACAAGGACTTGGCGCAGCTCGTGCGGCCAGGCGATGAGTACTGGGACTACATCGGCGACGAGCGCTTCGCCTACGACAAGATCGCCGATCGCTTCGGTGTGCTGCCGGAGCGCATGCCGTGCTTCCTTGCACTGATGGGCGATGCCGTCGACAACATCCCAGGCGTGCCCGGCATCGGACGAAAGACGGCGTCTTTGCTCTTTCGGCATTTCGAGTCGCTCATGCACCTGTATGACGATCTCGATCGTGTACTCAAGATCAAAATCCGCAACGCAGGCTTCGTCGCGGCACAGCTGCGCGAGTATCGTGAGCGCGCATTCCTGGCGCGTCAGCTCACGATGATCGAGTGCGATATGCCGCTCGATGTGGATTTGAAGATGCTCGAGCGCCGCGTGCCGAACATGGATGCGTTGAACGCGCTCTACGATACCGTCGGTTTCGGACGCTTGCTGCGAAACCAAGCCGAGCGAATTGCAGCGCTCGTTTAGGTCGGGATTCATCCCGATCAGGGCATTTCTGCCCTTTCAACGGACAAATCCGCTGCCCGCGTCTCCTCGACGTCCCTGATGCTTCCCGTCAGGGAGATGAACGGGTTAGGAGGCGTTATGGCGCGCACGTATATCGGGTCGGCGGGGATCACGGTGGTCTTACTGACGTTCGCGTCACCGTTCGCCGAGGCCGCCGCCGCGCCGACGATCTTTCGGTGCGTCGAAAACGACGTGGTCGCGTACTCCGATCGCCCCTGTGGTCCCTCTGCAAGCGAGTACGAAGCGAGCGACTCACGGATCAGCATCCTCGAAGTCACGCCGCCCTCCCGGACGAAACCGGTACGTATCAAGCCCAAGCCGACGAAGACCGATTCGGTGTCGATCGCCACAAACCAGGTCGAGCATGCGCGGGACTGCGCGAAGATCGAACGTTCGATGCGCGATATCCGCTCGAAGATGCGTGCCGGATACGACGCCAAAGAAGGTGAGCGCTTAAAAGATCGCGAACGCACGCTCACGGCGCAGCACCGCGACCTGCGCTGCTGACTCGCAATCGATTCCTCAGACCCCATTCTGTCTTCCATAAGGCGTATCCGGTCGGGGGCTGACCGGACGCCCGCAATTTCAGAGTTTGTCTGACCCGCGAGCGGACTACTGTACGCCTCAAGAATCGCCCGTGACGCGGGGGTATGGGAGGGCGTCGGATCGTGGCCGCAGGCGCACTTGATTTCGCCCCCTCGTCTTGCGCTCGCCCATACATCATTGCGACGATGTGAAGTGCAGCACGCGGCTCGCGATCGCTGCGGGCGTTCAATAAGAAGTCTTCCAAGCCAAGAACACCTGATCGTCAAGTGGCGCCGTCTGCTTCCAACAACCGGGCACGTAGTCTCCGGCACAGCATCCTCGCGGCGCTCGCGATCGGCTTCTTGCTGTTGAGCGGCGCGCAGTATTACGTCGCCGGTGAGTTCGTCGAGCGCCAGCTGAGCGAGATCGAGTCCAAAGACGCCTTCTTCCGGCTGACCAGCGTTCATCACGCGCTCGACGTCATGCAGGAAGACCTCACCTCAACGGTTTCCGATTGGGCGCAGTGGGAAAATACCTTCGCGTTCGCGTCCGGACGCAGTCCCAGTTACTCCCCGAACAACTTCAACCCCGAGTCGTTCGCGCGCTTGCGCATGACGCTCATGGTGATCGTCGATCGCGATGGGGAGGTGCTGTACGCAAAGACACTCAACGCCGCGGGCGATGCGCTCGAGGACGCGCCGCAAGATGTGATCGCGCTCGCGACCGCGGACGGTCGGCTCGGCGTTCGCGCGAACGGCCGACGCAAGCTCACTGGCTTGATCGCGAGCGACGCGGGCGTGTTCCTCGTGAGCTCGCAACCAATCGTATACCCGTCGCAAGATGAGTCCGCCGCCGGTCGCCTCATCATGGGGCGTTCGTTGTCGGACATCGTCGCACCCTCGCTCGCGCGCGTGACCGGCCAATCGCTCCACATCGATCGTGAATTGGACGCGAGCGTTCGTGTCGCGCATGCGGTGCAAGGTCGCGATACGCTCACCGTGCACGGCGATGAGATCGATGCCGTCACGCCGCTCGTTGATATCTGGGGGCAAGACGTCGCCTATCTTCACTTGCTGATGGAGCGACCGATCCAGAACATGCTCGGCGATACGCGCGTGTATCTGTTGATCGCGACGCTCGTCGTGGGCTTCTTTTTCCTGCTCGTCGGCCTCGTCGTCATTCGCGCGCGCGTGATCGTGCCACTTGAACGCTTGGCGGAAACCGTCAATGCGATCGGCGAGCAAGGTCATCCGGCGGCGCGGCTCGAGGTCGAGCGCGGGGCGCGGGAGTTCCGCACCTTGAACGCGTCGATCAACGCCATGCTGCATCAGTTGGAGCAGCAACAGGCGATGCGTCGCGATCGCGACGCCGCGCTCGAGGCGAATCGGCTCAAGTCGGAATTCTTGGCGACGATGAGCCATGAGATCCGCACACCGATGAACGGGGTGCTCGGCATGAGCGAGCTGCTGCTTCGGACGGATCTCGATGCGCGCCAGCGCCATCTTGCGGACACGATCCTGCGCTCCGGACGCTCGCTGCTCGACATCCTCAACGACATCCTGGATTTCTCGAAGATCGAAGCGGGCAAGCTCGAGCTCGAGACGAGCCCGTTCTCGCCGGTGGAAGTCGTGCAATCGGTGGCCGCGCCGTTCGTCGCGGCGGCGCAAGCGAAGGGGCTGGAGTGCATCGTGCGTATCGAATCCGGCGTGCCCTCTCAACTTCTGGGCGATGCCACACGGCTGCGCCAGATCCTGAACAATCTCTTGAGCAATGCGGTGAAGTTCACCGAGAACGGCTCGATTTGCCTATCGTGTGCCTTGGTGCACGCCGAGAACGATAAGGCGGAGCTGCGCTTTACGGTGTCCGATACCGGCATCGGCGTTTCCGCGGATGCGCGCGAGAAGATCTTCGAGCCGTTCGCGCAAGCCGAATCGAACACGACGCGCCGCTTTGGCGGTACGGGTCTCGGGCTCGCGATCGTGCGCCGACTCGTGACGCTGATGGGCGGACGCATCGCGCTCACGAGCGAACCAGGAAACGGCTCGACATTTACGTTTACCGTCGTGCTAGGCCGTTCTCCGGAGCCGGCGCAGCAGCGCTCAGTGCTGAGTGAAGGTGCGACCGGACCGCGCATTTCGCTCGCGCTCGCGCCCTCGGTGCTGCTCGCGGAGGACAACGCCGTCAATCGCGAAGTGCTCACAGAGATGTTGCAGCACATCGGCTGTCAGGTCGTTGCAGTTGAAAACGGGGCGCAAGCGCTCTCTGCGGTCGCGACGCGCTCATTCGATGCGATCTTGATGGATTGTCAGATGCCCGTAATGGACGGCCACACGGCCGCGCGGGAATTGCGCGCGCTCGAACGCGCGACGCATCAAGAGCCGACCTTCATCATCGCCATCACGGCGGATGCGACGGCGGAAAATCGCCGCCGCTGCTTCGATGCAGGCATGGATACGGTGATCACGAAGCCCATCACGCACGCGCGCCTACGCGAGTTGATTCTACAAGTCGTCCGGCCGAGTGCGGTCGCTCGGTAGGCTCGAAGAGGACTCTCGCAGAGCACGCTGAGTTCGGCAGAGGTAAGGGTCTCTCTTCAGAGGCGCAGGGCGCAGAGATCCGGCACCCCCTTGCGGGCTTGCGTACTCGGCGAGAGTGCTCTTCGCTACAATGGACGCACTTCGAGGATCACCGACTGCCTGCCGATGCCCACTCTGACCGAACGTCTGAAGCGAAAGATCAACGAATACAGCCCGTTGTGCGTCGGAATCGATCCGTCCGCATCCTTGCTGAAGTCGTGTGGACTCCCCAATAGTGCGGAGGGTGCGCTCGAGTTCGGGCGCCGCGTCTTGAGTGCGGCGCAGTACCGAATCTCCATTCTGAAGCCCCAGTCCGCGTTCTTCGAGCGGTTCGGCAGCGCGGGTTTTCGCGCGCTCGAAGAGCTGACGGCGCTTGCGAGCAGCAAAGAAGTCCTGGTCCTCGTCGACGGCAAGCGAGGCGATATCGAGACGACGGGCGCGGCCTATGCGGAAGGATACTTCTCGCCCGAGGCAACCCTTCGCCCTGACGCAGTCACGACGCATGCATACTTGGGATTCGGTGCGCTCACGCCGTTTTGCGACGTCGCCGTAAAAGCGAATGCGGGTGTGTTCGTCGTCGTGCGCTCGTCGAATCCAGAAGGACGCGAGCTGCAGACAGCGCGCGTGGCGAGCGGCGATACCGTTGCCGGCGCGTTGGCTCGCGAGATCACGGAGCGCAATCGTGCGTATACCGACGAGACGCCCGGGCCGATCGGCGCAGTCGTCGGCGCGACGTGTGACGATGCTGCCGAGATCGTCGCTGCGCTCCCGCGCTCTTTCATCCTCGCGCCCGGTGTCGGTGCACAAGGCGCGACGATGGACGATGTGCTCAAGCGCATGCCGAACGCCCGTGGACGCGTACTGCCGAACGTCTCGCGGGCGATTCTCGCGAACGGGTCCTCATCCGAAGAGATCGCGACGACGGTACGCGTTTTGCAGGATCAAGCACGAAAGCTACTCTGAGAAGCTCATGCACTACGTTTTGTTCTACGACTTCGCGTCGGACTATCTGCAACGCAGGGGTGCGCATCGCGAGGAGCACTTACGGCTCGCATGGGCTGCGCAGGAGCGAGGCGAGCTCATTCTGGCTGGCGCGTTTGCCGATCCGGCGGATCGGGGCATGCTGCTCTTCGATTGCGATAGCCCGGAGATCCCGTTGCAGTTCGCGCAAGCGGATCCTTACGTGACGCACGGCCTCGTCGTCCGTCATTCGGTGCGCGCATGGACGACCGTTGTGGGAAAGGACGCATCCACGCCGATCAAAATAGGCGGCTGAAGATGCCGTTTCGGGCCGCTTCGATTGCCGACGCATTGAGCGACAAGCTCGGTACCCGGATCGAGGAAGGCTCGCGGCGTGAAGTGCGCGGGGGGTCAATCAACCGAGCGTTCGAGTATCGATCCGCGAAGGGTTCGATCTTCGTCAAGGTATCCTCATCGCCGAGCGCAGTGGACATGCTGCAGGCAGAGGCCGCGGGTCTCAAAGCGCTCGCGTCCGCGCAAGCCGTGCGTGTGCCCGAAGTGATCTTGCAAGGCCGATGCGCGGAGGGCGCCTACCTCGCGCTCGAGTGGATCCAGCTTGGACGGCCCGCACGTGCGACCGAAGCGACGCTCGGCGAGCAACTCGCGTGGCAACACCGCTGCACTCACGCGCAGTTCGGTTGGGATCGTGACAACACGATTGGTTCGACCCCGCAGCCCAACGTGCGCAGCGAAAGCTGGGAAACGTTCTTTCGCGAGCGACGACTACGGTTTCAGCTCGATCTCGCCGGGAAGAACGGAGCCGATCCCAGCATCCTCGAGCGCGGGTATCGCTTGTGCGAGAACGTGGCGGCGTTCTTCAAGACCTATCGTCCCGCTGCCTCGCTGCTCCATGGAGATTTGTGGGGCGGCAATTGGGGCAGCGATGAGGACGGACTTCCTGTGATTTACGATCCGGCTGTCTACTACGGCGATCGAGAAGCCGATATCGCGATGACGCGATTGTTCGGTGGCTTCGGCAACGCTTTCTACGCTGCATATCAATCGACGTGGGCATTGGATGCGGGCGCGAGCACGCGCGTGCCGTTGTACAACCTCTACCACGTGCTCAATCATTACAACTTATTCGGCGGCGACTACCTGCAGCAAGCAGCTTCGATGATCGACCGCCTGCTTGCGGAAGCAGGGGGCTGAGCGCGTACCGCGCGTCTCGCGGCGGACGCTTAGGACGCCTGCGAGAGTTGTCGCTTCACTGCGGCGGCAACCGCACGCTGATAGAAGCGCTCTTTCAAGGTCGTGGGGCGCACAAGATCCATGCGCGTGAGGAAAGGTTCGATCTCGCTGCTCGGTGCACCCTTTGAGGCCGCATCCCATGCGGCTTCGATCCTGCCGCGAAGCGTGTGCGTGGAGGCCTCCAACTCGCGCAGCGCGCGAGCGAGCACACGCTCTTCTTTCGTGAGATCGGTGCCGAACGGGATCTCCGGGAAGTAGCCCTGCTGTCGCCAAGCGGCGAAGCGCGCGTCTAGTGCGATCGGATGATTCTCGCGTGCCACGTCCGGAACTCGGTAGTCCGCGGGTAGTTTGCGCCCTCGCTTCGCGGCCGCGACGAATTCGTCCTGGAAGCGCGCGTCCATGATCGAGATCAACGCTTCCACGATTTCTCGATCGGTGCGCCCGCGCAGATCGGCAATACCGTACTCGGTCACGACGATGTCGCGCAGATGACGTGGGATCGTCGTGTGTCCGTAGCTCCACACGATGTTCGACGAAACCGTGCCCCTCGACGTGCGGGTTGCACGCAAGCACAGGATCGAGCGCGCCTCCGGAAGAGTGTGCGCCATCGCCACGAAGTTGTATTGTCCACCGACGCCGCTCACGACCCTTCCATCGGCGAGCGCATCCGAGACGGCCGCGCCGAGCCCCGTCACCATCATCGTCGTATTCACGAAACGCGCGAAGCGGCGCTGCGCGACCTTGAGCTCCCACTCGGGCCCGTGAAGCTCGTTGATGAAGCCGATGCTGCGCATCGCGAACAGTTCTCTTTGCTCGGGCGGCAAATTACGCAGTCGTTCGTAGAACGCCTTCGGGCCGAAGAAGAATGCGGCGTCGAGCAGCACGCCGCTGCGCAGTCGCGAGCCGAGACAGCCTTTCGCGATCTCGGCGCGTTGCTCCGTCGTTTCGAAGCTCGCGCGAATCTGCGTGCCATCCGGGCAAATCAGCATGCCGCGCTCGAACTCGACGTCATCGCGGAAGAGGCCGACATCGCGCAGCTCGTCGAAGTCGACGAAAGACATCCGCCGCATCCCCGATGCGCTCAAGGCATCGAGCGTGCGAAGGCTCACTTCATCGTCGATGCGTCCCGCGTCGATGAGTCGCTGGAGCCGCGCGCTCGGATAAACGCGCCGTTTGAGAATCCCGCTGCGATAGAGGTCGAGAAATCCGTCGGCAAGCATTTCCGAGCAGCCGTACAGGCCACGCTCGAACGGCGCGGTTCCGCCTTCGGTCTCGATGAGTCGACGATGGCGCTCGAGCAGCGCAGTGGATTCGATGATCTCTCGATACGCCGCCGGTTTCTCGTGCCGCAGTTGTATCGCGTACACCATGGCATCGCCCAGCTCGCCAATGCCGAGCTGCAACGTTCCGCCGTCGCGAATGAGCGTGCTCACGTTGAGTGCGATGGCATGTTCGATGTGCGGTATGGGCATGTTTGGCGGCGCGAAGAGCGCAGGTTCGGGGCGCTCCACCAAGTAGTCGAACGTGTCGGCGGACAGCAGTGCATCGCCGTACATGAACGGCATTTCGGGATGGATCTGCCCGATGAGTGCGAACGGCGTCCCTCGCGCGCGCATTGCCGCGATCTGAGGTAAGAGATCGGCCGTGAGGTCCGGATTCGAGCCGAGACTCAGCACACCGGGCGGCGCGTGAGAGTCGCTCGGTGCGGCGACGTACTGTGCGAGCACATTGAGGCCTCGGCGCAGCCCCTCGCGTGCGACGTGCGTGTAGTTCGCGCTCAAGTAATGCTGCTGCAGGTGCTCGTTGCCGAGCCAGGCGCCCGGTTCGAGGTAGAACTCCAGCACGTTGATGTTGGACGGTAGACGATGCTCCTCGATGAGTCGCACGTACTCGAGCTCGACGTAGTCGCCGAAGACTCGCTTCGCAAGCGGCTCGACCAAGCGTCGCTCGAGCTCGCTTCGCCAGCGCGGCGCGCGCAGCGAAAGCGCTGTCACGATCGTGAGCTCTATCGTCGGGTCTTCGATTGCGCGACGAACGAACTCGTTCGTAAGCGCGTTCGGTTTGCCGACCGCAACCGGCAGGCCCAATACGACGTGTTTGCCTACGCGCTGGAGCGTCGCTTCGACGCAATCCTCGACGTTCGTAAACTTTGCGGGAGCAGGCTGAGACATGTCGTTTGAATGTAACTCATCGATGCCGGCGAAGGCCATGCCGAATTCTCGATGCAGTGGCTCTTTGCTTTTGTGTCGCGTACGGCGATGATCGCGCATCTCGCTCTACGAGAAACACTATGATCGAGCGGCCGGCGTATATCCTCGCAACGATCGTCATCTACATGGGCGTGTGTTTGCTCCTCGGTTTCGTTGCGTGGAGGCGCACGAACACGCTTTCCGATTTCATTCTCGGGGGCCGTTCGCTTGGCAGCTGGGTGACCGCGCTCAGCGCGCAGGCGACGGACATGAGCGGATGGTTGCTCATGGGATTGCCTGGGCTTGCGTACGCATCGGGATTCGATGCCGTCTGGATGGCCGGCGGCTTGCTTGTCGGCACTTGGGCAAACTGGCGCTTCATCGCGAAACCGCTGCGCACGCGCACGGAGCAGCTGAACAACGCACTCACGCTGCCCGATTACTTCGAATATCGCTTCAACGATGCGAGCCGGGCGCTGCGCACGATCTCGGCAGCGTTGATCCTCGTGTTCTTTATTTTTTACACGAGCTCGGGGTTCGTGGCGGCGGGCCGCCTATTTCAAGCGCTCTTCGGACTCGAGTACGCGCCGGCGATGTTCTTCGGAACGATCGTGATGCTCACTTACACATTCCTCGGTGGCTTCCTTGCGGTGAGCTGGTCGGATGTGCTGCAAGGGACATTGATGTTTGTCGCGCTCGTGCTCGTCGCCGTGCTCGGAATGGCGATTGCGGGCGGCGTGTCAGAGACGTTCGACGCGATCGCCGCGCGCAGCCCCGAATTGCTCGATCCTTCAATAGGCAATGCAGGCGAAGCGCTCGGATTGGTCGGTATTGCGTCCCTCGTCGCGTGGGGGCTTGGCTATCCGGGTCAGCCGCACATTCTTGCGCGCTTCATGGCCATCAAGTCGGCAGATCATCTGGAGGTTTCGCGGCGTGTCGCGATGACATGGGTCACCTTCGTGCTTGCTGCTGCGATCCTCGTTGGATTGACCGCCGTGCTCGCGCTCGATCCGCTGCAAGGGCCGGATGTGGAGAAGGCTTTCATTCTGATGTCGACGACATTCCTACATCCGGTGCTGGCGGGCATCTGTCTTTCAGGAATTCTGGCCGCCATCATGAGCACGGCGTCAGCCCAGATGCTCGTCGCGTCCTCTGCGTTCGCGCAGGACATCTATCGAGGCTTGCTGCGTCCGGAGTCGCAAGGCAAGGAGCTCTTATGGATCGGTCGCGTTGCGGTCCTGGCGATCGCAATCATCGCCTTCTTGCTTGCGCTCGATCCGGACAACACGGTCTTGGATCTGGTGGCCTGGGCGTGGGCGGGCTTCGGTTCGGCATTCGGGCCGGCCATCGTGCTGTCCTTATACTGGCCGCGCATGACACGCAACGGCGCGCTCGTTGGGATGATCGTCGGCGGCGTCACGGTGATGCTGTGGCAACGTGGCGAAGGCGGGCTCTTCGATCTCTACGAGTTAATCCCGGGGTTCATCTTGTCGACGCTCACGATCTGGGTTGTGAGCATCCTCGACCGTCGTGGAGAGCATGAAGATCTCGCGCAGAGCACGCAGAGCTCGCAACCGGAAGAGTAAAAAATTTTTCGCAAGGACGGAAAGACGCAGAACCTCGGAGAAGAAGGGTGATTCTCTTCTCTCACCTCCGCGTCTTTGCGTCTCCGCGAGAGGTGCTCGTGAACGATATTCGGCAGACAGGCAGGGTTACGTCCAGAGAAACTGCAGTCTCTTGCCTTTGCGAGCTCTGCGAGAGTTTCCTTCTTTCAGCCTTTCGTCAGTAGCAGGGCGTATTGGACCTGTACTTCGTTCGCGACGCCCGAGGTGTCTTTCCATTCGCCTTGGCCCACGCCGAAGTCGAGTCGGTTCAGCTTGCCCGTTCCTTTTAGCCACGCGCCGCTATTCGTGGTTTCGAACGTGAACTCGATCGGCACCTCGCGCGTCACGCCGCGGAGCGTGAGCTTTCCGACCGCGGCAAACTTCGCGCCGCCCCGATGTTCGAAGCGCTCGGCAACGTACGTGGCCGTCGGCCATTGCTTCGTAGCGAACAGATCGGCACCGCGCAGCGTGTCGTCGCGCTCTCTGTCCTTCGAGTTCACTGACGCCATCTCGATCGTCACCTCGAAACGGCTGTTCGCGATGTCGCTCGGGTCGAAGCGGATGTCCGCCGTGAATTTCTCGAACTTACCCTGGAACGGCGCCCCCGCCTGGACGGCCGTGAAAGTGAGCTCGCTCTGTTTCGGTTGCATCAGCCACTGAGTGGCCGCAAGTGCAACGCCGAACACGAACAACGCGGGTATAAACAGCAACGACTTGAACCGTGACATTGATGTCCTCGAAATCGACCGATGGGGGTACTGCGGCGTACCGAATTTAGTCCTTGGTTTGGTCGGTTCGGTTCCACGGCAGCATTCTGAGCAGCACATCGTCGCGGTCGATGAAGTGGTGCTTCAAGGCAGCGGCGATATGGAGCAGGGCGAGCACGAGCAGTACCTTTGAGAGCAGCTCATGACCTTCATGGAAGAAGTCGTAGGCTTTTTCGCTAGGGCCGATCAGATCCGGCAACGTCGCCATGCCGAACCAGCTCACGGGAAAATTGCGCGCGGAGGACATGAGCCAACCGAATAGCGGCATGAGAAGCAGCAAGGCATAGAGCGCGACGTGAGAGATGCGCGCAGCGAGATGTTGCCAACGCGGGGAGCTCGGGGGCATCGGGGGTACCGGATTGACCCAGCGCCAGAGAAGCCGCAGCACGGCGAGCGCGAAAATCGTGATGCCGATCGATTTGTGTAGGGCGAGCGTCTGCAGCAAGGCGATCCCGCGAGGCAGCGCGTCGGCTCGTCGGGCAAGCACGAATTGGGTCACGACGAGCACTACGATCGTCCAATGAAAAAGTTGAGCGATCGATCCGTACTTCGCAGCGCTATTTCTCAATTGCATCGAGGCATCACCAGTGGAACCGAGAACCTCATGAGCATATCGTGCAACTCAGGCCGTGGGGTGTCTCGAGGTGAAAAATGGATAAGCAGGCTGGGACGACCGCGCGGCGGACGTTCGGCGCTGGAACGCCCGCCTTCGAGTGGCGGCAAGTCGCGGCCATCGTTGCGCTGCTGAGTCTCCTGACTTCATGCGGGCGGCCGGTGCAGGCGCCTGCTCCCAGCCCGGAAGTCGTGCCGCCAGCGACCATTGATACGCGTGGCGCGCACATCTACACAGTGGATGCGGCTGCATCCCACGTTCATATCCTGGTCTATCGCGGCGGCGCGTTGTCCCGGTTGGGTCACAATCACGTCGTGACGTCGAGGTCGGTCAACGGCCGCGTATGGTTGCATCCGACGTTCGAGCGTTCCGGATTCGAGCTGACGCTACCCGTCGAGTCTTTGATCGTCGACGATCCGCGCGACCGAGAGGCGCACGGCACCGATTTCCCGCCTGGCATTTCGCAAAAGGACATCGAGGGTACGAAACGAAACATGCTTCGAGCCGAGGTCCTGGACGCGAAGCAGTTCCCGACGATCGTGCTGCGAGCTGCGCGTGTGTCGGGCAGTGTGGGATCACCCGTCGTCGCGGCTCGCATCACACTCAAAGGCGTGACGAAAGACGTTGCCATACCCGTTGGGCTCGCGGTCGACAAAGGACACCTGACCGCGAGTGGAGCGCTCGATATTCTTCAGACGGATTTTGGCATCGAGCCGTTCAGCGTCGCGCTCGGGGCACTCGAGGTGCAGGATCGACTGCACCTCGAGTTCGAAATCGTCGCACGAACCGAGTCGTGAGCTAGCGCGAGCGCGCGATCTCTTTCACGAGGTCGTTCGCGCCATAGACTTTCTCGAGCGCGGTCAAAATGATCGCGGGATGCACGGCGACCGCGCGATTCGACGCTGCGTCGTACCAGTAATTCCCAGAGAGCGAATGGATGTTGCCGTCAAAGGCGAGCCCGACGAGTCGGCCCTGCGCGTCGATCAATGGGCTTCCTGAGTTCCCGCCGATGATGTCGTTCGTCGTGACGAAGTTGAAGCGCGTGTTCATATCGAGCTTGTCGCGCGCATCCAGCCAGATCTGCGGCAGCTCGAACGGCGCCTTTCCGGTCGCGCGCTCGAACAGGCGCTCCAAGGTCGTGAACGGCTCGACCGCTTCACCTTTCTCCTCCCAACCTTGCACGGCGCCGTAACTCAGTCGCAGCGTGAACGTGGCGTCCGGATAGGTGCCGGTTCCGTAGGCTTCGAAGCGCGCTTTCGCAATGCGCTCTTGGGCCGTGGCAACGGGTGCTTGCACTTCGTCCTCGTAAATCTTCCGCATGGCGCGTGCATCCGCATCGATCGTGCGTGCGAGGACGATCATGGGATCCGTGCTCCCCTCGATGGCCGCAGTCCCGCCGTCCCAGAGTGCCTTGCGAACGCTTGCGTCGGCGAGCGTCGTTTCACCGATCAGCTTCTCGGCCAGCGACTGCGGCGATTCCGCACTCAACAGTTCCCGCACGATCGAGTCATCAGGGCCTAGGTACTCCCGCATCTTGTCGAGAGAGAACGATAACGTCAGCTTCTCAAGGTCCGGATACGTGGGCGTTTGCGCAAGGAGACTCGCCGAGAGTTTCTGCAAGTTGGAGTCGGCATACTCGCGTAAGCGCAGCTCATTCGGTTTGCCTCGTTCTTCGGCTGCCCGGACGAGTTGTCGAGCGTGACGAAACAGCGTGCTGTTGAAACCAGCCGCGGATTCCAGATAGAGATAGCGGCCGTAGATCTGACGCAGCCGTTCCTGCGCATTCGCGATCTCGTCCCACGCGCCACCGACGCTCTGCGTGAGCTCCGGTTTCGAGAGCACGAACTCACGCAAGCCCTCCTCACGCGCGGCCTTGTCGGCCATCAGGCGATCGTCGAGCAGCGCTCGATTGAGCCCGCGATAGACCTTGAGCGAGTTCTCGATGCTTTGCAGGGAGCGCTGGATGATGCGCTCGGACTCTGCGCCGGACTTGCCCCATTGGATTAAACGCCCACGTAACTCGGAGTTACGCACCAGGTATTCGGGGAACTGCGTGTCCCGCTGAAACTTGAGTTGTTCAACCGTCAGCAGGCGATTGGTCGTGCCGGGATGCCCGGCAACGAAGGTCGCTTCGCCTGCCTTCGGGCCTTCCGCGCGCCACTCGAGGTGATTCGGCGTGCGCGCGGGTTTACCGTCTTCGTAGGCGCGTAGCAGGCTGAAGTCGAGGGACCAGCGCGGGAAGTTGAAGTTATCCGGATCGCCGCCGAACGCCGCGATGGCGTGTTGAGGCGCGAACACCATGCGCACATCGTCGTAGCGCTTGTACTTGTACAGGAAGTACTGCCCGCCTTGATACAAGGTAACCGATTCGCACGCGAGCGGTCCGGTGCGACTTTTCTTCGAGCTCTCCGCGCACGCTGCTTCGAGTTTCCCGAGCTCCTGTTTACGTACTTCGTTTGCTCTTGCACCCGGTAATCCCGCCGTCGCGGCGTTCACCTTGGCAGTGATGTCCTCCACGTCGACGAGCACCGAGAGAATCTCGGTCGGACACTTGCGTTCGCCCGCGCGATTGCTCGAATTGAAGCCTTGTGCAATGAAGTCGTCTTGTTCGCTCGAGAGCTCGGATAAACACCTCATGACGCAGTGATGGTTCGTGAGCACGAGGCCATCGCCGGAAACAAAGGAACCGGTACAGCCGCTCTCGTGGCGCGTGATCGAACGTTGCACGCGATCGAGCCACGTCTTGTCGATCGTCACGCCGTACTTCTCCTTGACGGCGTCCGTCGGAAAATTGTGAAAGGTCCACATGCCTTCGTCGGCGAGTGCAACGCCCGAGGCGAAAAGGGACAGAGCGAGCGCAAGTCTCACGAGCATCAAGAATCCTCCGAAAGTGCCGTCACCTGTGTGGCGACATCGAGCGAAACGAGTAGCCTGCCGATTTGAGCGAAGCAGCGCAAACCCGGACACACGCGGACACCGTCACGTTCTTGCTTGCATCAGTAACAGGCGTGTGCCTTCGGGTGCGACCAAGACGCCGTTGACGCGATCGTCCAAGCTGTCGGGCATCTCATCGGAGAGCGCAAGACCGCGCTCGCGCAAGCGCGTGAGGCGCTCGCGCATTTCTTCGTCTTGGAAAGTGAGAACCGGATGACGTAGCGCTCGGCTGCGGTAGAACGCGAGATTCAGATGGTTGCTCGTGAGCTCAGTCCGTGGGAATGGCTCGGGCTGCTCATCCAGCGCGACGAAGCCGAGCGGTTCCCAGAAGGCGCGCGCTCGCTCGGGCTCGCGTACTGGGATGCCATATTCCACGAAGTACCCACAGGTCGTCGTCGTGTATACATCGATGGAAGGCGGCGAGAACGTGCGAGCCTCTATGAGGTTCACTCGCTGACCGATCGGATCGACGAAGCTCGCGTGATTGAAGGCGTCAGTCGCGACATTGAGCTCCTCGAAATCGATGCCGAGCGATTCCAGGTCTTCCAGTCGCGCGCGTAGGTCTTGCAACACGAACGTCAGCGTAGGTTCGCGAATGCGTTCGGCGTGCAGGCCAATGTACAACCGACCGTCGGTGACGACCGCATAAGGGTAGGGCCACACCTCGCCGACGAGCGCTTGCTCGAACCCGAGCGCCTCATAGAACGCGAGCGATTCCCGTATCTCGGGCGCATGCACGCTGATCTCGAGGAAGCGGCCGATCGGTGCATCGCTCATCGGCTTGCACCCAGCGCAAGCGCGCGGGCACGTCTCGCCGCGAGCTCCGCATCGTCGGTGACGCCGTGCCATCCCGCCGTGTGTCGCTCGATGAGCGTCATCATCAGCGCGATCTGCAGCTCGGTCGCATTCAGAGCCGGGACGTACTCGAAAAATTCGCCGCCATGTGCCAAGAAGCTTTCGCGATTTCGAATCGCAATCTCCTCGAGCGTCTCGAGACAATCCGTCGCAAATCCCGGGCACACGACCGTGACGCGTTTCGGCCCTTGCTTTGCGTACGTGAGTAGGAGCTGATCGGTGTACGGCCTGAGCCATTCTTCTCGGCCGACCTGCGATTGGAAGCTGACGCTCCACGCATCGCTCGGAAGCTCGAGCGCCTGAGCGATCGAGCGTGCGGTCATCTGGCACTGGCAATGATAGGGATCGCCTGCAAGCAGATATCGCTTCGGCACGCCGTGAAAGGAGAACAACAGATGCGTTTTCTCGTGCGTGCGCCAATGTTCACGGATGCTCGTCGCAACCGCGCGCGTGTATTCCGGCTCGTGCGAATAGCTCGTCACGAACCGAACTTCCGGAATCCAGCGCCAGCACTGAAGCTCGGCAGTGACGCGATCGAACACCGATGCCGTCGTCGTTCCGGAGTACTGTGGATACAAGGGCAAAATGAGCAGACGTCGAGCGCCCTGCGACTGCAGTTCGCGAAGTCCAGCGGCGATCGAGGGGTTGCCGTACGTCATGCCGAATGCGACGACGGCATCTTGGTTCGCAAGCCGCTCTTGAACTGCCTCCGCGAGTGCACGCGTGTGAATGAGGAGCGGTGATCCCGCATCCGTCCAGATCTGTCGATAGGCGTGGCTGCTCTTCGATGGCCGCGTGCGCAGGATCACTCCGTGCAGCGCGAACCACCACAGTAGCCGGGGGACCTCGACAACGCGGGGATCGCTCAAGAATTGGGCAAGGAAACGGCGGACCGAACCCGCATCCGGGCCATCGGGGGTTCCGAGGTTCGCGATGAGGATGCCGAGCCGTTCTGCGCTTTCGTGCGTGTAGCCTGGCTCGCCTCTGTATGCGGGCATCAAGTGCTCATGGCGAGAAATTGGGGGCCGTAGTCTCGCCGAGATGCTACGCAATGTCGATTCTTTCCGCCGGTTCGAGCGAAGGATTCTCTATCGGTTTCAATAAGTTGTGATGTCGGCGCCGGTTTCTTCAATGCGTTCCATCGACCGCCGTACAGGGTGCCCCGTCCGGACCCCGCCACACTCTTAGGCGCCTGCCTGTGTGCTCTGTGAGGGAAAACAGGCCCGTTTGTCGCTTTACCTGTTAGGACGCGTATGCGTGTGATTCAGGGACTCCTATCACAAGGAACCGAATGGTTCGGCGCATGCACTCGGCAGGGATGCCTTTCGATTTGGTTCGACACCTTGCTTCGGGTGCCAACTGATCGGGACTCGCGATTCGTTACTGCCCCCTCCCCGGGATCGCGAGGCTCCGAACAGGGGGCATGCCGCCAGGACTCCTACCCCGGTGGCTGCCCGGACAGGCGGCCGGTAATGTTAGGTGCAAGTTACCCTAGGCACCCAGCAATACCGGCCGCTTTTCTTTTTACCCCACCTGACCCACGACTCACCGTTCGAGAATCGCGGTGACACCCATTCCGCCCGCGGTGCAGATCGAGATGAGCCCGCGTCCGCTTCCTTTTTGAGCCAGCAGTTTCGCGAGCGTCGCAACGATGCGCGCACCCGTCGCGGCGAACGGATGGCCGATCGCGACACTTCCGCCTTTGACGTTGAGCTTCGTGCGATCGATCGAGCCGAGCGGGCGATCGAGTCCGAGCCGGTCGCGACAAAACTCCGGCGACTCCCATGCCTTCAGCGTGCACAACACTTGCGCTTCGAACGCTTCGTGGATTTCGTAGAAATCGAAGTCCTGCAGCGTGAGTCCCGCATCGGCAAGCATGCGCGGCACTGCGTAAGCGGGTGCCATGAGCAGGCCCTCGTCCTTCACGAAATCCACTGCAGCAAACTTTCCATAGGTGAGATACGCCTGAATCGGCAGGTTGCGCGCGCGTGCCCAATCTTCGTTCGCAAGCAGCACGGCCGCGGCGCCATCGGTCATGGGTGTCGAGTTGCCTGCCGTGAGCGTGCCTTGCGGATGGAATGAAGGTTTGAGCTTCGCGAGTTTTTCCGGCGTCGTATCGCGCCGAATGTTGTTGTCCTGCTTGAGCCCCTGAAACTGCACGACGAGATCTTCGAAGAAGCCTTCGTCGTAGGCCGCAGCCGCCTTGCGATGACTCTCATAGGCGAGTTGATCCTGGTCTTGCCGCGGGATCTGCCACCGCTGCGCCATCTGCTCGCAGCTCTGACCCATCGACAGACTCGTGCGCGGCTCAACCACTGCAGGAAAGCTCGGTTTGAAATGGCGCGGCCTGATCCCAAACCATGGCGCGATCTTCTGTCCCAAAGACTTTCCGCGCGCGCTTCGCAACAGGAGCTGCTGATAGGCATCCGGATAAACGATCGGCACATCGCTCGCCGTGTCGACGCCGCCCGCGATGCCCGAGTCGATTTGGCCGGTCGCGATCTTGAGCCCGATCGTGATCGCCGTATCGAGGCTCGTGCCGCATGCACGCTGTAGATCGAAGGCCGGTGTGTGCGCATCCAAGCCGCTGTCCAGCACGGCTTCGCGCACGAGATTGAAATCTCGCGAATGCTTTAGTACGGCCCCTCCGCCGACGTCTCCCAAGCGTTCGCCGCGAAGGCCGAAACGGTCCACGAGCGCTTTGAAGGTCGTCGTAAGCATTTGCTGATTGCTGGCCTGCGCATACGCGCCCATAGACCGTGCGAAAGGAATTCGTACGCCACCGACGATCGCGACTCGACGTACACTGGATCCTACGAGCATGGTTTTTCCTAGAAGTGGTTGGCGGTTGGCGGCTAGCCGCTAGAGTGCACGCCGGAACGATGCGTGGCCCTTCAGCCCCAATGATTGCACATGGGTCCTGCATCAGCGCTATCAAGACTAACCGCTAATCCCCTGACCATCAGCTGCCGCAACGTGTATACGCGCGAACACCGCACCGCGGACCTCCGTGCCATCGCAAAGCTCGGAGGACCGCTGCTCGCTAACAACTTGGCGATTACCGGCATGACGCTCGCCGATACCGTCATGGCGGGGCAGCTCGGCGCAGTACAACTCGCCGGGCTTGCGGTCGGTGCCGCGTATTGGCATCTCTTCTTGTTCGTTGCGTTCGGGATGTTGATGGCGGTTTCACCGACGGTCGCGCATGCGAATGGCGCGAACGATCGTGCTGCAGTCGTTGCCTACGTGCGCCAAGCCTGGTGGCTCGCGCTCGTTCTGGCGGGCGTGCTCGTCTTCGGCCTTCGCCAAGTCGATTGGGTTCTGCCAGCGATCGGTATTGCGTCGGACATCCTGCCCACCTCGGTCGGCTACGTACAGGCGATCGCGTGGGGCATGCCGGGCGCGCTTGCATTCTTCTCGCTTCGCTATGCGAGCGAGGGTTTGGGGCGCACGAAACCGATCATGTACATCGGACTGGTCGCACTCGCGCTGAACGTATTCGGTAATTGGGTGTTGATCTACGGCAAGTTCGGGCTGCCCGCGCTCGGCGCGGTCGGGTGTGGAGTCGCGACGGCCATCGTGTTTTGGTTCATGTTCTTCGCGATGTTTCTACACATGCGGGCACATCGCGCCTATCGGTCGTTCGGCTTCTTCGAGAAGATCGCACGGCCCCACTATCGGACGCTGCGCGAGCTCGTTCGGATCGGCGCGCCGATCGCCGGCAGCATTCTTTCGGAAGGAGGCTTGTTCGTCGCGGCGGCGTTGATCATGGGCTCGATGACCGCCATCACGGCCGGTGCTCATCAGATCGCGATCAACTATGCGTCGTTCATGTTCATGGTGCCGCTCGCGATCAGCTCCGCGACGACGATTCATGTGGGGCATACGCTGGGTCGCGGCGATCCGGCCCGTGCGCGGTCGGTCGGACTGCTCGGCATCGCGATGTGTGCGATCGTAATGTTCATCTCAGCGCTCGGGATCGTCGTGCTCAACGACACCATCGCAGCGCTCTATACGAGAGATCCTCCCGTACGCGAGCTCGCGGCGACGCTCTTGCTGATGGCGGGACTCTTTCAACTCTCCGATGGCATCCAAGTCGGCGCGGCTGGCGCGCTGCGCGGCTTCAAAGACACGGCCGTGCCGCTCGTGTTCTGTGTCGTTTCGTATTGGGTTGTCGGCTTCACGCTCGCCTATTACTTCGGCGTCGTGAAGCAGGGCGGACCGATGTACGTGTGGATCGGCCTGATCGTCGGGTTGACCGTGAGTGCCGTGTTACTCGTCTATCGGTTCGTGACGATCAGCGGAAGAACGTCGCCAGTGGTTAGTTGAGGATGGCGCCCTTCAACCGTCCTTCTCGTGATACCCATACCCAAGCGTTTCGATCTCCTCGACGAGCCCGTCGACGAAGCGCACGCGGCGCATGAGCTTGTAAGGTCCGAGGTTGTAAGTCCAAACCTCGACCGGCACTTCGATCAAGCCGTCCCCGTAATACACGATGCGGCCTTGAAGATCGTAGTAGGGGCGGCGAAGAATCGTGCGCGTCACGACATCGCTCGGCTCGCCGCAGAGCTGCCGCACGGTCGTGCGTGTCGCGCCCTCGGTGATGAGGCGACTCCCACATCGCATCGCATCGGCGTGAGCTGGCGCCGACATCAAGAAAGAAAGGGCTAGGGCGGAAAGAAGCGCTCGCATGACCTGTCCTACTATGGGAGCGGCGGACTGAATTCTCAATGAACCGCGCCCTTACTCACCAACGCGGATGGACGTGGCGCCGTACCCCTCGCGCTCCGGATGCCCACGTTCGCCTCGTGTGAGTGCGAACTCTTCCTCCGGCGACAACACGAGCCCGTGCCGACCGATGATGGCGAAGTACACGATGCCTGCAATGTACCAGGCGAGCGATACGTAAGCACCGACGCGATACGCCTCGTGCTGCAGTTGAAAGTACAGGGTGATTGTCGCGATCAACACAGTGAGCGCCGCACCGGGAATACCGAGCGGGCTTCGATAGGGCCGCTCGATGTTCGGCATCTTCTGTCGCAACACGATGAAGGAAATGCCCTGCAACGCATACGAGATCATCGCGCCGAACACGGCCATGTTCAGAAGAATGACGCCGATCGTCGAGCCGGCATCCTGCGCGCCTTCAGCGAACCACACGGTGATGATGATCGCGAGGCCGATCAGCGCGCCTGCGAACAATGCAATGTGCGGTGTCTTACGTGATCCGTGCGTGATCGACAGGAACGTCGGGTAGTAGCCCGCGCGGGACAAGGAGTAGATCTGCCGTCCGAACGCAAAGATGATGGTGTGGAAGCTCGCGATGAGCCCGATCACCGCGAACAACGACAGCAGCTTCGCGATATCCGTGCCGTAGATGATGCGAAAGCCGTCGAGTAAGGGCTCGGAGGAAGTTGCAAGCGAGTAAGCGCCGTGCAGCTGAGTTTCTTCGAGCGCACCGATCGATGCGCTCAGGTACATGATCGCCAACGCAGAGAACGTGAGCGTGAGCATGCCGAAGACCAGTCCCTTCGGCATATCCTTCTTCGGGTCGATCGATTCTTCGGCTGCGAGCGGAAGCTCTTCGATCGCCAAGAACAGCCACACCGCGAATGGCATGGCCGCGAATACGCCCGCCCAGCCCATCGGCAGAAATTCGCCGCCGCCATTCGGAAGCTCGATCAGCTTGCCGTCCGCGCCAACCGCAATATTGAGCGCCCAGCGAGAGAAGTCCGCGAATGGAATTGCACTGACCCAGAATACTCCGAGCACGCCGAGCGCAAGCAGCGTCACGACGACCGAGATCTTGAACGCGAGCTCGACGCCAAGGTAGTTGAGCGCGACGAACACGATGTAGCAAACGATCCACCACACGGGCTGCAGGTGTGCGGGCGTGTCGAAAATGTTGGTGAGATACGAGCCGATGAAGAACACGATCACCGCGGGCGTCAGGATGTATTCGATGCTTTCCGCGAGACCGGTGATGAATCCGCCCCAAGGCCCCATTGCGCTGCGTGCGAATGAATAGGCGCCGCCGGTGTGCGGCAGCGCCGGCGACATTTCCGCCAGGCTGAAGATCAGCCCGAGGAACATGACGGCGATGAGGAGCGTCGCGAAGAACAGGCCGCCCCAGCCCCCGGCACCCAGACCTAGATTCCAGCCGGAGAAGTGACCGGAGATGACGGCGCCGACGCCGAGCGCCCACAGCGACCAAACGCGCGCGTAGCGCTTCAAGCCTCGCTGTTCGAAGTACTCCCGACCGACGTTACGGTACGCGACGCTGCCGACGACCGTTCTCTCCGCCATGCGACCTCCTGCGTTCGAGTTGTTGTTCGTTCTTTCGCGAACATGCGGCGAACGAACTATACGCTTGCGAACGAGCGAAGCTCACCTAAGCACGGTCGAGGCGGGGGTACTTTCCTGGAGGTCAGCCGGCAAGGCGATCCGCTTCTTCCATGACGAGCGTGCCGGAAGCAATGCGGTTGCGGCCCTGGCATTTCGCGCGATAGAGCGCCTTGTCGGCGGCGCGCAGCAGGTCATCTGCGCTCGCGATCGTTTCGGGCGGCACCGTTGCGACGCCGCCGCTGATCGTCACGCGGTCGGCAACGTTCGATGCTTCGTACGCGAGCGCGAGCCGCCAAATGCGACGGCGCAGGCGCTCCGCGTAGAGTGCCGCTCTGCGGGCGTCCACGCCGGGCAGCACGACGGCGAATTCCTCGCCGCCGTAGCGCGCGACCAAATCGCCGCCGCGACGGAACGTTTCATCGAGCGTGTGCGCGACGACTCGCAACACCTCATCGCCGCGCGCGTGCCCGTACGTATCGTTGAAGCGTTTGAACTCGTCGAGATCGAGGAAGATGAGCGACAGGGGTAACTTCTCTCGGCGAGCGCGGCGCAACTCGCGATCGAGCGCGCGATCGAAGTGACGCCGATTGGCGATGCCGGTCAGCGCGTCCACCGCGACGAGACGCTTGAGCCGCTGGTTCGCGGTTTCGAGCGCTAAACGGAGTTGCGTGAGCTCTGCGTTGCGTGCCTCGAGCGTGTGCGTACGTTCGCGAACTCGCTCTTCGAGATCGGCTCGAATCGCCTCCAACTCTTCTTCTATATGCCTTCGCAACGCGAGCTCGTGCTCGAACTCGCGCGTGCGGCGCGCGATGCGCCCATGAAGAAACCACGTGCGGGCGAGTGCGGCGAGCACGGTGAGCGCGAGCGCTAGGATGAGCCCGACAGACCACCCGGCTTCTAAAGTCGTCGACAACACGCCCACGTTCGGGAGGTCCACTAGACTCACACCCGTTGTTACTGCCCCGCAAACACCCTAATCAGAGCACAGGGCTGTGCCGATGTGGCCGAAACTTGACGAAACGTCGTAGTTGTCCGATGAGCGGTGAGGGTGATGATGCGCGCTCGGTAGGTCGATATTCCATCCGGCTCTCAAGCATGTGCTTGACGCCCTTGATGGCGCTGGGGAAACTGCGCCTTGCCCAGTTTTCGAACGTCTCTGCCCCATCATGGACCAGCCCGCGTCAGTACGTCCTCACGACCGATTCCGGCGCTTCGCTGATTTCTATCCCTTTTATCTCTCCGAGCACCGCAACCGGACATGCAGGCGCTTGCATGTTATCGGTACCGGCATCGTCGCACTTGCGTTCCTGGTAGCGATCACGACGCGCAACGTTTGGTGGCTTCTCGCCATGCCGCTCGCGGGCTATGGCTTTGCGTGGATCGGTCATTTCGTGTTCGAGAAGAATCGTCCCGCGACCTTCCAACATCCCTGGTATAGCCTTCTCGGCGACTTCGCGTTGTTCCGCGACGTGCTGATCGGCCGCATCAAGTTCTAGTTTCAGTCCCATTCATATGAGTCGCTCCGGAATCGATCGCGCGTTCGAGCGGCGCTTGAGTACGCTCGTGAATGCGCGCGAGTCGGGCGTGCTGCAGCATGGGCTGAAGGGCGTCGAGAAAGAATCGCTGAGAGTCACGCCGGACGGGCGCGTCGATCAGACGCCGCATCCGGTCGCGTTGGGCTCCGCGCTCGCACACGAACACATCACGACCGACTACTCAGAAGCGCTGATCGAGCTCGTCACGCCTGCGTTCGCGCAATCGTGGGAGTTGCTGCAGTATTTGTGCGATCTGCATCAGTTCGTTTATCGGCATCTGGGCGAGCAGCTGCTGTGGGCGACGAGCATGCCGTGCTTCGTCGAAGGCGACGAGAGCATACCGATCGCGTATTACGGCACGTCGAACATCGGGCGCATGAAAGAGGTGTATCGGCGCGGATTGGGCTATCGGTACGGCCGCTTGATGCAAGCGATCTCCGGTGTGCATTTCAATTACTCCTTCCCGGCGCGCTTCTGGCCCGTTCTCGGCGAGGCGTTCCAGGCGCGGAGCGTAGATCGCGAATTCATTTCCGAAAGCTACTTTGCGCTGTTGCGCAACTATCGACGCTTCGGTTGGATGATCCTCTATCTATTCGGTAATTCACCCGCGCTTTGCAGCTCGTTCGTGCGTGGTCGAGACCATGACTTGCAACAGCTTTCGCCCGGCACGCTGTACGACCCGCATGCGACCTCGCTTCGCATGAGCGATCTCGGCTATCGCAACAAGCATCAAGCAAGCGTGCAGATCAGCGTCAATAGCTTGGCCGAGTACGTGCGCGACTTGTCGGTCGCCGTGAGCACACCACAACCGGAGTACGAGAAGATCGGCGTCAAGGTCGATGGCGAGTATCGACAGCTCAATGCGAACTTGCTTCAGATCGAAAACGAGTACTACAGCTACATCAGGCCGAAGCGCGTCGCGCGCTCGGGCGAGCATCCGACACAAGCGCTCAAGCGGGGCGGCGTCGAGTACGTCGAGTTTCGCGCGCTCGACGTGAGCGCCTTCGATCCCGTTGGCGTCAACCAGAACAAGCTGCGCTTTCTGGAAGCGTTCGCAGCGTTGTGCGTGCTCAAACAAAGCGACCCGATCGGCGCGAACGAGCAGCAGCACCTCGATGAGAATCACGCGATCGTCGCGCGCCGCGGCCGCGAGCCGGGTTTGCGGCTGAGTCGCAATGGCCGAACCGTAGAACTGCGCGAGTGGGCGCTCGAGCTCATCGATTCGATGCGAGGTATCTGCGAACTTCTGGACGAGGGCGACGCGCAGAAGCCGTACACCGCGGCGCTCGAGCTCCAAGAAGCGAAAGTGCGCGATGCCGAGCTCACGCCCTCCGCACGCAGTCTCGAAGAGCTCAAGACGAGCGGCGAGTCGTTCGCCGATTTCGCTTTGCGAATGTCACGTCTGCACAAGTCCTATTTTCTCGAGCTCTATCCGCCGAACGAACAGCGTCTTGCAGAGTTTGCAGGCGAAGCAGAGGCTTCGCTGCGCAAGCAAACGGACATGGAAGCGTCCGATCGCATGACTTTCGACCAATTCCTCGCGAATTACTTCAGTCGTAGTGTCACTACGACTTGACATTCAATCAATCGAGGCGGGGACGCGATGTGCTGTTGCTCTGCAGCTTGTTTGGCGCGCGCAGAATCTCTGGCGTGCGATTCGATGAGTCGCTATCCTTACGCACCTGGCCAGCGCGACCGCGCATCGCTTGAACATAATCGAGCGATCACCACGATCCACCGTGTCAGTCGAACATCCATCGGCCGAGTTTTTGCCTAGGATCACGACTGAAAATCTCGAAACTGAGAACTGCGCACGCAACGAATGTGCTGTGCGACATACCATGGACACCGTTTTCTTTACTCCTGAACAGCGACCCGGCGTTTCCGGCGACGCAATGTCCAGCGACTTTATGACAAGTGCAACAAGACCCATCAAACGCCCATTGATCGAGGCGGGTTCGGCGGCCAACGCTGACGAAATCAACGAGTCGACCGAGCCGACCGTTGAAGTGAAAGGAATCGAAGGCACGGGTGCTTGGGATGCCTACGATGTGTGGCGACGCTTCATCAAGGAAGCCCGCGATCGTCGCAAAGGGCTCACGAGCAACTAGTCGTAGCCTGTAGGTCGGCCGGCCACGTGTTCCAGAGGCCGACACCTCCTACGTCCTTGTAGGTCGAAATTCATGCCGACGCGCTGCTCGGCCAGGGTCGGATGGAAATCCGACCTACAAAGGCAGCTCCTGGGCAAAAAGCCCCACGTCTTCGCGGGTCCGCTTGGCGTAGCTGCATTTTCCCGCTACCGTACAATGCCGACGCTCGCTGCCCGACCTTCATTACGGGCGTCAGCCACGCCCCATGTACGACCCCAAAGTGCAGAAAACCCTTGGCGCTCCGCCTGAGTCGCCGCATGCGCTGCAATTGCAGCGGGGATTTCCGCGCCTAAAGTTCGAGCCAGCGCTCGAGCAGGAGTTCAAGCGCACGCACTGCATCGAGGCACTGCCGCAGATCCGTCGCAATCTCTGGCTCGGCATCGCCTTTCTGATCGTGTTCGCGGTGCTGACGCATCTCGTCCTGCCCGCCGCGATCAGCCGGCAGCTGGACCTCATTCGGCTCGCGACGTTCGCGCCGCTTCTGCTCGTCTCGCTCGCGGTCGTGCATTCGGGGTGGTACGAGCGCTTCTATCCGATCGTGTCGTCCGTCGGCGCGCCGCTCTTCGGCCTCGGTGCAGTCTCCGTCGCCGTGATCGCCGCGAAGGGAGGGGTCAACCTGCTCTCGGCCGTCGTGCTCGTTACGATTTACATCTATTTCATGTTGGGCATGACGTTCTACCCAGCGCTTGCTGGTGCGCTCGTCGTCTTCGTGGCCTATGCGATCGCCGCTCAGGTCGCAGACCTCGCGACTGCGCCGATGGTCATCGACTTGACGGTGCTTGCGTTTACGAACGTGATCGGCGCCATCGTGTGCTACTCGTTGGAGCGCGCGAACCGTACGAACTTCCTCGAAGAGCGCTTGCTCATTGAAACCGCGAGCCGCGACGGCCTCACAGGCATCCACAACCGACGCTTCTTCGACGAGCACGTCGAGAAGATTTGGCCTCAGGCAGTCCGCGATCGAGTGCCGCTCGCGTTGCTGCTGGTCGATATCGACCACTTCAAGGCGTACAACGATCGTTACGGGCATCAAGCCGGCGATGAATGCCTGCGACAGGTAGCGTGGTGCTTGAGCCGCGCAGCACGCCGGCCGCTGGATGTCACCGCGCGCTACGGCGGCGAAGAGTTCGCGATCGTCCTCTACGATGCGCGTCGAGCGCACGCGGAGGAGGTCGCGAATCGGATCCGAAGCGGCATGGAGTCGCTCGCGCTCGCGCACGCAGCGTCACCTGCCAGTTCGAAGCGCTTGACCGTCAGCATCGGCGTTGCTTGCGTCGAGCCGACGGTCGGTCGTACCCCATATGGGTTCATCCAGCTCGCCGATGAAGCCCTTTATGCGGCGAAGGAGCGCGGCCGCGATCGGGTCGTGATCATGGATAAAGAGTACGACGAGCTGCGAACCGGCTCATTTCGCCACGACGCGGGGCGCACGCCGAGCCTTGGCGCTGCAAGTTGAGTCGCGCTCGACATCAGCGAGATTGATCGGCGCATCGCTCTGGCTCATCGCAGCAGCGCTTGCAGCGCCGGAGTCAGCCGTTATCATCGCCCCTCCCCAGAAGCCGCGTCCGGTATGCATGCCCGGCTCGGTCCTTGCATTTGAAGCTTGAACGTGCGTCTGCGGCGATCTCGGCCGCGAGCATCCGTCCGCCTTGCCGAGTCAACCTATGTCC
>JBIQKP010000003.1:0-97487 GCA_044506405.1 Lysobacterales bacterium
AGGCTGCGCTTCGACGTATTGAGATGCGCGAACCAGGGCTTGTCGTCGAGGCTCGTTGCCGTCGAACGACTCACCTGCACGTCGAGACGAGAAAGACAGGGGCGGCTGCGCGACTCCACCTTGATGATGTCCGCGCCGAGATCGCCGAGGACCTTCGTCGTGATCGAGCCGACCAGCGCCCAGGAGAAGTCGAGCACACGCACGCCCGATAACGGGCCGGGGCGAGCGCTCGGCGCTCGCTGCCGGCGGGGCGCTTCGACTGCAGGGCCAGGATTGATTTGCACGAAGCGAGAGGGCGCGCGCAAAGACTCTGTTTGCGTCCAAAAACCTCTGGCCTCGAGATGCGGGTCGGCAAGCACCTCGGCAGGTTCCGCGAGCACCGTCGCGTTGATGCCGCGACGCTGACCTTCGGTTCTGATCTCCTCGCGCGTGCACGTGCGGAAGAACGCTTCGATCGCGCGCTCCCACTCTGCGCGCACTTGTGGGTCGAGCGTGGACCGGTTGTAGGTGTTCCAATCCGTGTCGCGCATCGGATTCGTGACACCCTTCTCGTTCATCCAGTCGCTCAGCGCGCGATTGGCGGGCGCGCCGAATCGTCCCGTCATCAGCGTGTGGAAGCAGAAGCCGTCGGCGAGCGGCCAGATACAGCGCACGGTCGCTCGGCCATAGTTGAGTGCCCCGCCGACGCGATGAAGCTTGCGGCGATCGAAGTGCCACGCGAGTGCGCCGTTCACGTTGCGCGAGAACGCGACTTCTTGAACCGAAACATCGATGTGTTGACCGCGTGCGCTGACGTCGCGCTCGAGCAATGCCGCGAGTGCACCGCTCGCCGCGACCATCTCGGCATGAAAGCCGCACGCATCGAGCGCCTCCTTGACGGGCTGACGATCCGGATCGCCGGTCAATCGCAGCGTTCCGCCGAGCGCGGACGCGACGAGCTCCGAGCCTTGCCAGCGCGAGCGCGGTCCGCCACTGCCGAACGGCGTCACCGAGACGTGAATCAACGCGGGGTTCACGCTTTCGAGATGCTCGCGCGAGAATCCGAGCTCCGTAAGACGCTCGAGGCCGCAGGCATCGATCAGCATATCCGCGTTCGCGAGATGATCCGACAAGCGTTCCGCTGAGACCTTGCGAACCGAGGCGCCCAGCGATTCGAGGAAGCGGGCGAGGGCGCTCTCGCCGGCGTCCGCCAGCGCGATCGCAGTGATGTGCTGCAACGGTTTCATGCCTTCGATCTCACCTCGGCGGCGGCGAACGCTGCGACGGCGTCGAGTGTGTGCGCCGCTACATTCCAGGGCTGCATGACGAGGGGCAGAACTGCGATGCCCCGCGCATGCAACGCGCGTTCGATTCGAGGAGCGGCCCATGCGAGCGCCGCATCCTCTGTGACTGTCCACAAGATGACGCCTGCAACGCCGAGTGTCATCGCTCGATCGCAGAAGTCGTTGGGCGACTGCAGCATCGCTCGCCACGAGTGTGCGCGGCAGCGACGTGCGATCTGTTCGAATGCATCCCCAGTGATGGCGGCCGCGTCGATGCGCTGCGGTGTCGCTTCATTGAGCGTCGCGACGATGTTCGCGCCCGCGCGCTCGGCGGCCTCGTGCAAGCGTTCATCGGCGGGCGTGCTCCCGATCAGCATGAGGCGCGTCGCGTCGGGCGATGCGGGTGTAGGGTCTTTCGCTGCGCGTAGTGTCGGATCGAACGTCTCGGACCAATCGCGATCGGCGGTGCGCACGAGGCGTTGCGTAAAGCTGCCGCGCGCAAGCTGCGGCGCGAGCGTGCTTTCGGCTACCGCCGCAAGCAACTGAGCACGTGCGCGTACGCGTTCGACGGCTCGCGGCAAAGTCTCGGACGATGCGCCGAGCTCGCGCGCGAGGTGGCGCGTCGATGCGATCGTGTGCGCAAGACTGCTGTCGCGATTCCAGTTCGCAATGTCATACAGCAGCGGTCTCGGGCCGTTGCACAGTCCGCGACGCTGGAGTTCGCACAAGTAGTAATAGAGACGCTGCGCGCTATCGTCGCTGCGCGAGAAGATAACGGCCTCGAGCTCATCGAGCTCGCCGTTCAACCATTGCTCTGCGATCGAGCGGCTCGCCGGCGAAAACGTGGTTTCGACGTACTGATCTGCGCGGGGCGTGCCACGGCCGGCGACGCCATGAATGCCGATCGGAGTGGCGCCTGCCGCGAAGATGAGCTCGATCGGGGTATCGTGCCCCACGTAGCCGATCTTTTGCTCCGACGAGCGGTGCTGCGATTTCGTTTCCGTGTTCATTGACCGAGCCACGCTGGAAGGGCAAGCGCGAGTGCGGGCACCGCGATCAGAAACGACAGGTGCACGAAGTCCGCTGCGAGGAACGGCACCACGCCTTTGAAGATCCGCGATAGCGGCGTGTCCTGCGCGATGCCCTGGATGACATAGAGATTGATGCCGATCGGCGGATGCACGAAGCCGATCTCCATCGTACGAATGAGATAGATGCCGAACCAGATCGGCGAGAGGCCGAGGTTGACGATGATCGGCAACAGGATCGGCGTCGTCAGCAGCATCAACGCCAAGCCGTCGAGCACCGATCCGAGCAGCAGCAAGAGCACGGTCATGACGATGATCGCGGTGAGCTGGCCGCCGCCGACGCTCGCCATCAAATTCTCGACCTGTGCCGCAAGGCCGGTGACGCTCATGAAAACAGAGAAAATGAGCGCACCGACGATCACGACGTAGATCATGCCGGTCGTGCGCAGCGTCTGTGCGAGCGAGTCGATCAGCGTCTTGCGATTGAGTGCGCCGCGCCACGCGCAGAGCGCGAGCGAACCGACGGCGCCGACCGAGGCTGCCTCAGTCGGCGTGAACCACCCGAGTGCGATACCGGTTAGCACGACGAGAATGAGTCCCGCGACATCGGCCATGCGCAGCAGCGCGGCGCGACGCTCGGCCCACGATGCGCGTTCTGCCGTCGGAGCGATCGAAGGCCGCCAGCGGCACAGCAGCACGATTGTCACCATATAAAAAAGTGCTTGCGTGATGCCGGGGATGATCGCGGCGGTGAACAACTTACCGATCGATTGCTCGGCGAGAATGCCGAACACGATGAGCGCGCCCGAAGGCGGGATGATCGATCCGAGCGTGCCGCCCGCGGCAATCGAACCGGTCGCGAGCGCGTCCGAGTAGCCGCGTTTCTTCATCTCGGGCAAACCGATGAGCCCGATCGTGGCGGCTGTCGCGAGGCTCGAGCCGCTCACCGCGCCGAATCCGGCGCAGCCGGCAATCGAGGCGAGCGCGAGGCCGCCGCGGCGATGACCGATCATTCGCGCGGCGGCATCGAAGAAATCCCGGCTCGCACCGGCAGCAAAGCACAAGTGCGCCATGAGTAGGAAGAGCGGCAGCACGCCGAGCTCGTAACGCGACACCGTTTCGAACAGCACGACGCCGGACTTGACGATCGCCGGCTCCGGGCCGAGCAGGATCACGAGGCCGACGATGCCCACGAGTCCCATCGAGACGCCGATGGGAACGCCGAGCGTCAACAGGACGAGCAGCGCGATGACACCTAACGTACCGCTCATCGTTGCTTACCCGTGCGCTGAAACAATTCGCGAAGGAAGAGCAACGCAATCGCCGCTGCCGCGGCGAAGGAGATCAAGCGCAGCGGCCGAAAAGGAATGTGCAGCAGCTCGCTCTGCTCGAACTCGTTCCAGGTATCTACGGTGAGCCAGAGCGCGCCGGCGGCGAGGCCTGCGAAGAACACGATCGAAAGGAAAGCGGACAGTCGCTTGAGCACGTTCTGCGCAGTGGGGCTGACGCGATCGACGAGCAGCGTCACGCGTGCGTGCGCTTGGGTCATCGTCGTCGACACCATCGCGGCAGTCGCGGTGAGTAGGATCGCCGCCTGCATGATCTCGATCGCACCCAAGAAGGGAATGCCTAGATGGCGTCCGAGGACAGCGATCGCTTCTACGCCCATTGCGAGCAGCAAGCCGGCGGCACCGATGTAAAACAACGGTCCGCGCGATTCGGTACGCGCGCTCTCGCGAGGTTCTACATCAGCCATGCGTCGCTCCCCTCGATCTGCAACTGAAGCGGCGGCAGCCCGGCTTCAACAGTGATTTCTTGTATATAGCGGCAGACGCGTTCGCAGGCTTGCGCGTCGGCCAGGACGGGTCGCCCCGGCGGTTCGACATCGACCGGGCGCAAGCCGACACGGAGCGTGCCGTCCTGGTTCACGACGACGCGACCCAAGAAGGCGTTGATGGCTTCCGGATGAAAGGGTGCGAGCGGATACGCGGGATCCGGATCGAATCCGAACAGCTCCCGTCGTCGCTTCGCCCACGCGGCGCGCGCGGGATGCGATTGATCGGGGCTGAGCGCGCGCGTCACGACGCAGCCATTGCCGAGGCCGTGAAAGATCGGCTTGCCGCGATAGAGCTCGATGCCGCGCACGATGTGAGCGTGATGGCCGATCACGATGTCGGCGCCGGCATCCACGACGGCGTGCGCGACAGGCCGTTCGTACGGCGCGAGTCGCGCGCGGGTATGAACGATCCCCTTGTGAAGCGCCACGACGACGAGATCGGCACGTTGACGCGCCGCTTGGACATCCGCCGCCATGTGTTCGAGCGATGCAGGGTCCGGCCGGTCGAGCGGCGTCGCCGGCGCGACCGGCCCATCGCCTGCCGGCCATACATATATGTATGCGGAGCCGGCCTGGTCCTCGCGTGCCCAAGAGGCTTCTGGGCCAACGCAGTTGTAGCTGAGGAGGGCGATCGTTCGTCCGGCGGCACTGAGGTATGCCGGCCGACGGGCCTCGGCTAAGTTCGCACCCGCCCCGGTATGTGCGATGCGCAGCGCGTCGAGCGTTTCGATCGTGTCGGCGATGCCGCGCGGACCGCGATCGGCAATGTGATTGCCGGCGAGCGAGACCGCATCGAAGCCTGCACGAGCGAGTGCGCCAAGATGCTCGGGCGGTGCGGCAGGCGCGGGCACATCTCCAACGAGCTCGTCGACGGAAGTGGTGTGCGGCACCTCGAGGTGGCCGATCGCGATATCCGCTGCCTGAATCGCGGGAGCGATCCCGGACAGCCAGTGGTCGGGATTCGGCTCATCGAGGATGAGATCGCCGGCGAACGTCAACTGCATGTATCAACCTTCGAACTCGAGCGCGCCCACGACCGGTAACGAGAGCGTCGAGCCATTCTTCTTGTCGCCGAAGACAGCAATCGTCGGCGGTGGATCGAACTGTACGCTGCGCGAACGTTGGCGCGGATCGGCGCCGGCGACCGTAAGTCGCAGACGATGCCCTTGCTTGACGATCGCGGAGGTCGGCAAGAGGTCGATGCGCATTCTTGTGCGCTCGCCCGGCGTCAGCGGCTTTACGTCTTCGCGATTGCCGCGGTGATAAGGCAGGCCCATGAAGTTGCGGAAGGGCGGCTGCTGTTCCGTGCGGAACGAGGCGCGCAGACGTCCGTGGCTCAGGATCGTCACCTCACCCGAAGGCGAAACGTCTTCGAGATAAACGAACAGATCCGCATCGGGCTGCGTCGATGAGATCCACAGATCGGCGAGCGGGTGTCCTGCGATATGCGTGTCGTTCGACAAAGGCGCTGTCGTGTAGCTCACGCCATGGTTTTCGATCACGCACGGCCACATGATGAACCCGAGGTTCACGGACCCTTTGCACTTCGGAGCGTAATCGACCGTGAACTGTCCTTCGCTCGGCTTGTTCGGCTTTACGAGCGAGATTTCTCCGCTCGTTCCGCTGCGCGCCTCGCCGGTGAGATGCAACGTGCGCGGGCGCGCTTCAGGCAACGGCCATTGTTTCGCGGAGCGCCACTCCTGACCCGCCGGCGCATTGATCGTGCGGAAGTCGATCGGCGGTTCGCGATCCCAGCCGTTATCGACGTTCTTGAGAAAGCGATCGAAGAATCGCAACAGCTCCGTCGCCATCGCGAAGTCGCCGGTTTGGCAGTGTCCCCACGTTCCCATCCACAGCTTGCGCGGATTGTTCAAGTTGTTGAACGCGAGGATGGACTCGAAGCTGCCTTCGTCGAACCAGTTGCCCCAAATGAAGATGCCGACCTTGGAGCGCTCGATCTGCTCGATGTAGGTGGCGACGCTCGCTTCTTTCCAGAAGGGCACGCCGAGTAGGGGCGACACGTCATCGCGGTGAGGCATGCCGCGCCACAACTCGGCCATCGGTGTGCCGGCAGCGTGTGCTGCGATCGCCTGCGCGGCGAGCGTGCCGTCGGTGTCTTCATCGACCGGCAATACGCCCTGACCGAAATCCTGTGCGGGATCTTCAGGGCGCGTGTTGAACTGTGCAGTGATGCCGCCGCGGCTCACGAATCCATATTTGTCGAAGTCCGTGCAGCCGGGCGCAATCGCGCGCAAGTGAGGCGCGAGTGTCGTTGCGCCGTGCCACGTCGTGCCGCCGAGGTAAGAGCAGCCCGCAACACCGATTGCACCGGTGCTGAACGGCTGCTTCGCGAACCATTCCGTCATGTCATAGGCATCGTTCGCTTCCGTTCGATCCTGGAAGCCGCGACGCGCACCGAAGGATGCGCCGCGGCCGCGAGTATCCACCGCGGCCACGACGTATCCGTGCTTGAGCAGCTCCATCAGGTTGTTGCCTTCAATGGCATTGACCTCTTTGCCCGAGGCGTCCTTGAAGGCGCGCCGATAAGGGGTGTGCACCCACACGACGGGGAAACGTTCCTCGACCGCGCGTCCATCGATCGCAGGGCGATAGATGTCGACGGCGAGGCGCGTGCCATCGCGCACGGCCACGTACTGAGAGGTCTTGACCCATTCGGTAAAGCGCGCTTGCGAGTAGCCGCGATAAATGCCCGGGCGCGATTCCTTGACAGGCTCCGCGCCGAACGCCAGCCCACACGCGAGAGACAAGAGCCCTATCGCAATACTCGCGCGCGCCTTTACCTTCATGCTCTCGTTCTCCTACCAGCGTTTCGTGATGGACATCGAAATGAAGCGACCGAGCGGCGAGACCACCTGGTTGTCCCAGGAGACCACGCCATTCAGCACGATCGGCGGTTCTTCATCCGTGATGTCTTGGCCACTCAGTGCGACGCTCAACCCATCCAACACGCCGGGCCCATCGAAGTCGTAGATCAAAGCGAGATCGACCGTGCTGTAGCTGTCGACGGTGACATTGGGGGTGATCGCCGTGTTCCGATAACTATCGGTGTAGTTGTAATACAAGTTCGCCGAGAGTCCGCCGAGGCGCCAATTGAGCGCTGCGCGTGCGCGCAGATCGACGGGGTTGCTGAATCGATCGAGCACATCGACGAACGGAAGCCCCGGCGCGGTCGAGCGAGTCAGGTCGAGAATCTTCGCAACATCGAGCCCAATACGCCACTCCCCGGTGCCCTCCGTCACGAACGCGTACGCGAGATTCACGTCGAGGCCGGTCTGCTGCATGCTGCCGAGATTGGCGCGGCGGCCATCGATGATCGCGTTGATGTTCGAAACCGGTTCGACAGGGTTTTGTAGGTCGGGGTTCGCGAAGAAGTCCGCCACCAGCGCGTTGAACGCGGCAGTTGCGGCTGCGTCGCTCGCATCCGGTCTACGCACGATGAACGGCGCGTACACGGTGGGTTGCGTCAACGCCGTGTTCGGCACGACGTCGATGCGATCCGTGTAATCGATGTCGTAGTACGTGAGCGAGGCCGTGAACCCATCGAGCGCACCGCTCGGTGCCCAGTCGAGGCCAGCCGACCACGTGGTCGCTTCTTCCGCCTTCAGCGTCGAACGTCCGCCGTTGTGGAAGATACCGCGAGTCACGCCGCCTGCGGCCGTCGGGTCCGTCAGGTTTTGGATGAAAATGTTGTGAATCTGCTCGCTCGTATCGACGAGCGACGGCGCGCGGAAGGACGTGCCGTACGTGCCGCGCAGCGAGAGGCTCGGGATCGGCTGCCAGGTCACGCCGATCTTCGGATTCGTCGTCTCGCCGAAATCGGAGTAGTCCTCGTAGCGTCCTGCGAGCGATAGCGCGAGCGAGTGCACGCCGGAGACGTCCTGATCGCTGCTGACGAGCGGGATGTACACCTCCGCAAACGCCGCGACATTGTCGCGATCGTTCTTGATGTTCTTCACGGTGGGCTCGCCGGTTGCCAACACGTTCGTGGCGGTGAGTGTTTGCTCGAACGTGTTGTCGTGATGCTCGACGCCGACCGCAAGCCGGACGCTGCCTGCCGGCAAGTCGAACAGCGGGCCGTCAGCCTTGAGCGAGAGATCCTGCGTCTTGCTCGTCGCCGCGGTGTCGCGATTCGCGATGATGATGTCGACCAAGGCGGGATTGTTCGTCACATTGAACGATCCGTCGCCGAACGGGTTGAAGGCGGTCGCCGGATCGCTGCTCGCGAGCGCCGCGTTGAGTGCCGCGCCATTCGTGATCGCGCCGCGGCGTTGGAAGCCCTCGCTCCTGCTGAAGTTCGCATAGCCTTCGAGCCGCCAATCGGCGCTGAGATCGACGCCAAAGCCGACGGCGTTCTGATAGGCCTTCTCGTCGCCGACGAGCTCTGGATTCGCATCCTCCCTCAGGAAGCGATACTCGACGTTGACGGTTGGGGGCGAACCCATGTCGGCCGGTGCGACGAACCAAGGATTCGTGCTCGGCACGCGCAGCTGGCCGGAAGCGGGCGCGACGCGCTCTTCGAAGTCGCGGTCCGAGATCCAACCTTGATACCACAGGTCGAAACTGCCGAACTGCTGGCGCGCATCGACGAAGAACGAGTTGCGCTCTTGCTTTGGCAACAGATCGCCCGACCAGGGTTCGTCGAAACGATTCGGCGCGCCCGGCGTGAGGTCATCGGGCGTGAGGCCAACGCCATTGCCTGCGGGCAGCGCATAGCGTGTGGTGCCATTTACGATGTTGCCTGGAGAGGCGAGGGTCGAGCGCGCATCGGAGCCGCCGCGCGCGCGGCGATCGCTTGTCGCGAAATCGCGGTCGGACGCCTTGAGGCGATCGCGCTCATAATGCTCGAACGCAGCGAAGAGGCTGCCGCCGTCCCAGGTGAGACCGAAGTTCTGGCTCGCGACGATTTGATCGGTGCCGTCGCCGCTGCCGTAGCGCACGAAGGTCTCTGCGCCACTGAAATTCTTGCGAGTGATGATGTTCACGACGCCCGCGACCGCATCGGATCCGTAGATGGCGGAAGCGCCATCGACGACGACTTCCATGCGCTCCACCGCGGCGGCTGGGATCACGTTCGGGTCGTAGAGGCTCTTGATGACGCCCGCGGGTGCGAGGCGACGGCCGTTGATGAGGAGCAGCGTTGCTTCGTTACCGACACCGCGCAGATTGATGCCGGAGACGCGCGTCGTGTTCGCGGCGCCGTCTTGTGCACCGCCGAGTCGACTTTCATCCGCGCCGAGGTTGATGACTTGCGGCAGCGCGCGCGCAAGGTCGCTGCTGGTTGCGACGCCAGATTCGAGGAACGCTTCGTGATTCATCGAGATCGAAGGCGATCCCGCGCTCGCGACGCCGCGAATGCTCGTTCCCGTGACGACAACTTCTTCTACTGCAGGTGCCCGTTCTTGTGCATGGGCCGACATCGATATTGTGGATACAAGCGCACAGGCGCCGATCATGGCCGGTCGTCGCATGATTTCTCCCCCTTGAGTTATTGGCGCCCGCGAGCGGCGCTCGATGATGAACTAAGCCTCAGTCAATCGCAGATCAGCTTCTCGACATAGTGTTCTCAATCGATCGATCGCTTCCTAGAGTGCGATCTGAATAGTTCGTACAACGAACCATACGCCGATCAAACCATCTGCGGAAGTGGGGATGGCAATCTTGACTTGTCATCGCCGCGGACCGAACAATCGGCCAGTCCAGCGCGGCTTCCGCCATACACTCCCCTTATGCCGGGAACGCGATATCGCTATGTCCGCTGGGGGCGGACCAGGTTGCGGCGCGGAAAGAACAATTCGATGTTCGGTCAGAGGATTACGTGGTTATCAAGACTCTCAGCACGATCAAAAAGTACGCTCGTGTCATCCTGATTTGCATAACGCCGCTCATTGCGATGCCCGCGGGCGCGGAGCTCGTCGCCTTCGAGGTCGAGAGCGTGGCGCCGGCCTTCGAGGGGCGGAGCTTCGGTAAAGTCGGGCGCTACGAGATCGTGCGCGGCACCGCGCGCTATCGTGTCGACGCTCGGCTGCCGGTGAATGCCGGGCTCGTGAACATTCATCGCGCACCGCGCGAGGCCGACGGCCGTGTTGCTTTCGATGCGGACGTCGTGATCCTGAGGCCTGCGGACCTTGCTCGCGGCAATCAGCGGCTCGTGTACGAATTGGTGAACCGCGGGCGCCCGCTCGGCGTGGGACTGTTCAACAAGGTCGAGGGCGGGACCGGCGAGTTCGACAAGGCGGCGCACGCGGGCGACGGTTTCTTGTTCGAAGCAGGCTTCACGGTCGTGATGAGCGGCTGGCAGGCGGAGTATCCGATCGCGGACGCACCCGCGATGAGGGTGGCGTTGGGAAGTCGACTGCCGCGCGGGCCACGAGCTTCTTTGCTCAGCGCGCGGTTACCTGTCGCCGTCGGCGCGCAAGGCCAGCCCGTCACCGGCATGACACGCGAGCAGTTCTTCGATGTGGGCACCGAGCCGACGTTCGTTGGCTATCTGGCCTATCCGGCCGCGGATATCGCAGAGCCCGCACAGTTGCTCGTGCGCGAGAGCGATGCGCATCCCGGCACGACGCCTGCAGGCCTCGAGTGGCGCTATATCGATCCGTGGCGAATCGAGGTGACGAAGCCCGCTGGAACGACGCACGGTGCGCTGTACGAACTGGTCTACCGCGCGAAGGACCCGGTCATTTACGGCTTGGGGCTCGCTTCGATGCGCGATCTCGTCTCGTTCTTGCGCTACAGCGAGCGCGACGACAATCCGCTTCGCTTGAACGGACGCCCCGCCATGCGAAAGGTCATCGGCTTCGGCGCTTCGCAAACCGGCCGTACGTTGAAGGAGCTCGTCGGCGAGTTCAACGAAGACGAAAGTGGGCGCATCGTGCTCGACGCCGCGAATATTCTGATCTCCGGTGCAGGCCGCAACTCGCTCAACTCCGCGTTCGCGCGTCCCGGTCTCAAGGACTCGCAGCACACGAGCTGGGGATTGCATGGCGATGAATTTCCCTTCAGCTATCCGGTGACGTACGACGCGCTCAGTCGGCGCACCGACGGTGTCCTCGCGCGTTGCTCGGCCACGCGCACGTGCCCGCGCATCATGCATCTCGATTCTGAGAACGAGCTCTGGCAGGGCGGTACGCTGACCTTCATCGACACGAGTGGCCGCGATTTGTCGTTCCCGGAGGACGTTCGCGTATTCGCGTTCGCCGGTACCGAGCACAGCGCCATGCCGCAGCCCGGCGGAAGCCCGATCTGTGCGGGGCCTGGGCCATCGGGCATCGAGTGGGCAAGCTTTGCTCGCGCACTGTTCGTTGCGCTCGATCGTTGGATCGTCGATGGGCGCGCACCGCCCGCAAGTCGCTATCCGACCGTGGGGCGCGGTGAGCTCGTGCCTCGCGATCAGTACGCGTTCCCGACGATTCGCGAAGTGGCCTATACGGGCGCCTTCTCGACGAAGCACTATCTCGATTTCACACAAGAACCGCCCGTGCGCATCGCCACGTACCCAGAACTCGTGCCACAAGTGGATGCCGATGGGATCATGCGGGGCGGCGTGCGGCATCCGTTCGTGGTGGCACCGCTAGCGACCGAGACCGGCTGGAACATCCGCAAGCCCGGATTCGGTACGGGTCAACTGTGCATGGCCAGGGGAATGCATCTGCCGTTTCCGGTCGACGCGGCTGAACGCGAAGCGCGTAACGATCCCCGCAAGTCGATTCGCGAACGCTTCCCGACGGAGGCGAGTTACGTCAAAGCGGTGACGGCCGCCGCGCAAGCGCTGCTGAAGGAAGAGTTGCTACTGAAGCGCGATGCGGAATCGATCATTGCCGAGGCGTCCGCTCGGTATCGCGCAGCGATTGGGGGCGCGCCGTAACGGCGCGCTTCCAAGCTCGGTCACTGAGCGACGCTGTGTAGTCGCTGCAAGAGCCGCACGAGCTGCTCGCGCTCACGCTCGCTCAACACCTCAGTGAATTTACGCTCGTGGTCGAGCATCTCTCGCTTGAGTGACTTATAGGTGCGTTCGCCGGCCGCGGTGAGCGTAATGGATTGCCGCCGCCGGTCTTCGCTCGAGCGGGTTCGCAGAATCCATCCCGCGTCCTCCAGGCGATCGATGAGCGTCACCATGCTCGCTTTGTCGATGCCGAGCTCGCTCGCGAGCTCGACCTGGGCGATGCCGGGATTGGCGCGGGCGAGGGCAAGCGCGCTGAACATGCCTGGACGGATCTCGCCAGCGGCGACGGTGCGTGCGAAATCGCGCCAGAGCGCGATTTGAGCGCGACGGATGTTGTAGCCGAGTAGAGAGGGAAGAATGTCTGTGTCGATCGGTCGCAGAGACCGCGACTTGCGGGCTTGCTGCTCTTTGCCGTTGGACTTGCGCTTCATTCGCGGAATGTGTCGCTTTGGCGCGCCAGAGTCAATCAACGGATGACAATGTGGGGCGCGCAGCGATGTTCATCCCGTTCACGTGTGATCCGCATCTTAGGATCACGGCGCGCGGGTTCGCGTGGCGTAGACGATCGCTGCGGCCACGATCAGTGCCGCACTGCCGACTTCGAAGACGCTCGAAAGGCCGAAATGCGCGTTGACCATGCCGCCGCTCAGCGGGCCGACGAATGCGCCGAGGAAGGTTGCGCTCCCCGTGAGCCCGAACGCGCGGCCGCGGTGCTCAGGGGCGACGCTGCGAGCGACGAGGGAGTTCGCGAGCGGAATGACGCCTGCCAGAAAGACACCCGCCACGAATCGTTCGGTAACGAACGATAGGTAAGTCGGCGCGAACCCCTGGACGAGTGTGAAGAGCGCCGCGATACCGAGCACGATCGTCAGCAAGCGCCGTTGGCCGACGCGATCCCCGATGCGGCCGACCTGAGGCGCGGCGATGAGGCCGCTAATCCCGATCACGGAGAAGGCGATACCGGCGAGCGTTGCCAGGTTATCGACGGGTCCGACGAGACTGTGGACGTACAAGGACACGATCGGCTGCGCGCTCGTAATCGCGAGCTGGGCAAGCAATAGGACGCAAATGGCAGTGCGCAGGTCCGGATAGCGGGACAGCACTTCACGCATGCGCGGAGCGTCTTTCGATTCGCTGGATCGCGTCGGCCTTTGCTTCGGCAGTTTCAGTACGACGAGGGCGACCAGCAAAGAGGCGCAGCCGCCGGCGACGAAGGGCGCTCGATAGCTATCGAGCGCATCGGCGATCGATCCTCCGATCAGCGGCCCAAGCAACATCCCGGCGAGCTGTGCCGTCGATAGCCATCCAAGCGCCCAGCCGACGCGAGAAGGCGGGCAGACGCTGGTGACCAGCGCGAGCACCGCGACGATGTGCCCGCCGAAAAATCCCATCACGAAGCGCAGCGCGAGGAGCTGCCAAGCGGCGGTCACGATGCTCATGAGCAGCGTGCATATGGCTGCGGCCGCGCACGCGCCGAGGATGACGCCGCGCCGATCGACCCGATCCACGACGCGGCCCCAAACGGGCGCCATGATGCCGGCGGTCAATGGCGTGACGCCGAGCACGAGTCCGGACCAGATGCTGATCGCTTCGATCTCGACGACGCCGATCTCCGGCAGCAGTAACGGGATCACTGGCGGAACGATCGAGAAGGCGGAAGCTATGATGAATTGCACGCTCACCATTGCGGCGAGCGTGCGATGCCAGGACGCGTCAGGATCCGAAGCGCTCACAGGGGCATGAGATCGAAAACGACGACGACCGATGCGTTGCCAAACAAGATGCCACCTAGTGTCGGATGCGAGCGCGTCGTGAGGGATGACTGAAGACTATTCAGTCAGTATTGTACGATTCGGTCAACTGAGATCCACGCCGCCGCCAAGTCGTCACGGCGCAACGTACATGAGGGGACATCCATGAATACTGCTTCGCAACCGCCATTTCGTGCCGATCATGTGGGCAGTTTGCTGCGGCCGAAGTTCCTGCTCGAAGCGCGCGAGGCTGCCGCAAAGGGCGAGCTCTCCGCGGCGCAACTGCGCGAGGTCGAAGACCGCGCGATCAAGGACGCGATTCGCTTGCAAGAAGACGTCGGTCTTCAGAGCGTGACGGACGGAGAGTTCCGCCGCACGTATTTCCATATCGACTTCCTCGAGCAGCTCGGCGGCGTGAAGACCGATATCCCGGTCACGATCAAGAAGCCGGACGGTACGGAAGAGCTTGCGCCGCCGGTGATGCGTGTGGTCGAGAACGTTCGGCACGTGAAGGACATCCAGCTCGCGGATTTCAAGTATCTCGCCGCGAACACGAAGCAGACGCCGAAGGTGACCATTCCGTCGCCAACCATGCTGCACTTTCGCGGCGGACGCGCCGGCATCAGCAAAGAGCACTATCCCGACCTCGAACCGTTCTACGACGACGTCGCGAAAGCGTATGCCGCGGAGCTGCGTTCGCTCGCGGATGCGGGATGCCGCTACGTCCAGATGGACGACACGAACCTCGCGTATCTGTGCGATGAGAAGATGCGCGAAGCCGCGAAACAGCGCGGCGACGATCCGAACGAGCTGCCGTCCCGCTACGCCGCTTTCATCAATCGTGTCGTGGCGCTGAAGCCCGCTGGCATGACGCTCGCGGTGCATTTGTGCCGCGGTAACTTCAAGAGCACCTGGGCGGCCCAGGGCGGCTATGAGCCGGTCGCCGAAGCGTTGCTGTCGCAGATGAACGTCGATGCGTACTTCCTCGAGTACGACGACGATCGCAGCGGCGACTTCCGCCCGCTCCGATTCCTACCGAAAGGCAAGACGGTCGTGCTGGGCCTCGTCACCACGAAGCTCGGTGAGCTCGAGCACAAGGATGACCTCAAGCGTCGCATCGACGAAGCCGCGCGCTACGCGCCGCTCGAACAGCTCGCGCTGTCGCCGCAGTGCGGATTCTCGAGCACCGTTCACGGCAACGACATCGCTTTCGAACAGCAGATCGCGAAGCTGCGCCTCGTCGTCGAGACTGCGCGCGAAGTGTGGGGCTGAGCGCTGCGAGCGTGCGTCGGGGACATTCCTCGTCTTCGAGGAGTGTCCCCATATTGCTCGATGAGGTATGGGGACACTCCTCGAGGACCGAGGAATGTCCCGTCGCCTAGTCCGCGCGGCGTAGGAAGCTGAGCCAGAAGACGGCGATGCCCGCAACGAGCGCGACAGGGATGAGATAACTCACGACACCCGAAGCGCTCGTACCACCTCCGATCCACGCGCCCGCGAGCAGCGGGCCGATGATCGCGCCAATACGCCCGACCGCCACGCTGGCCCCCGAGCCTGTGCCTCGAATGTGGGTCGGATAGTATTGAGGCGCAACGCCATACAGCGCGTAATTGGCGCCGAGCAAGAAGAAGCCTGCCGCGCCGCTCAGAAGCACCATCGCAGTCGTGCCGGTCGCACCGCTGAGTGCGAACAACGAGGCGATGAGGCCGATGTAGGCAATCGTCAAGGGCCAGCGCGGATCATGTTTGTCGACGAGCCAACCGCAGAGCAGCGCGCCAGCGGCGCTGCCGAAGTTGAACAACAAGGATGCCTGCGGCGCGACGGCAGGGCCCATGCCCTTCGCGACCATGAGCGTCGGCAGCCAATTCAGGATCAGATACAAGATGATTAGGGTCGGCAAGAACGCAAGCCATAGCAGTAGCGTGGCTGGAGCTCGGCCTTCTTCGAAGAGCGCAGTCCATACGTTCACGCGCGCCTTGTGTGCCTCTGCGCGCTTCAGCGTTTCCGTCATGAAGAAGTGGAGGGCGGGTGCGAGCAGAAGCGGGAAGACACCGCCGACGATGAACAGCACGCGCCAATCGAAATCGGGAGGCAGCACCTGCGTCAGCAATGCGGACGTTCCTCCGCCGATCGGCATGCCGCAGAACATCGCGGCGGCGGTCACGGCACGTCGATCCGGCGAGCTCACTTCTGCCGCCACAGCCATCATGTTCGGGAGCGCGGCGCCGAAGCCGAGGCCCGCGCAGAAACGTATGATCACGAACAGAGCGAAGTTCGTGGCGACTGTCGTAAATAAAGTGAAGGTGCCGAAGATGACGACCGCGGCGATGAACACCGGCTTGCGGCCGACGCGATCCGCGAGCCAACCGCCGAACATGGCGCCGATCACGAGGCCGATGTTGCTGGCGGCGAAGATCCAACCCATCTCCTCCGGCGTCAAACCGAACTGAGGCGCAAGGTGGGGTGCGGCGATTCCGATCGCTTGAATGTCGAATCCTTCTACGACCGCGACCAAGAAGCACAATGCAATCGTAACGGCGGCGCTACGGGCCACCGGCTCGGAATTGCTGACTGCGACCATCTCTTCGATCCCCTTTGTTCACGACGGCTGACATGCGCCGTTCGTTTGTACGTTGTCGAGAGCGTGAGCACGGCACGCGCGTCGATCGAGTCTCTCCATCCCTGTGAGGCGAGCGATCAGTGCCGCGTGGGTCTCTGTTCTAATAATGCATTATAACGGCAGCCCGACATAGTTTTCGGCGAGGACGGTCTGCGCTGAGGCCGAGCTGAACACATATTCGAGCTCGCTGCGACGGATGTGCGTGCTGAACGTGTCTTCATCCGGGAACTGATGGAGGAGCGAGGTCATCCACCAAGAGAAGCGCACGGATTGCCACACGCGGCGCAAGGCGCGCTGCGAGTAGCCGTCGAGCCCCGACGTCGTCCCCTGGCGGTAGTAGGCGAGCAAGGCTTCGTACAGATAGAACACATCGCTCGCGGCGAGATTCAACCCTTTGGCGCCCGTCGGCGGGACGATATGGGCCGCATCGCCGGCGAGAAACAGCTGCCCGTGGCGCATCGGCTCGGCGACGAAGCTGCGCAAGGGTGCGATGCTTTTCTCGATGGACGGGCCGGTCTGCATTCGGGCGGCGATGTCTTCGCCGATGCGGGTCTTGAACTCGTCCCAAAAGCGCTCATCGCTCCATTGCTCGACACGATCTTCGAGCGGGACCTGTACGTAACAGCGCACACGCGTCGGCGAGCGCATGCTCGCGAGCGCGAAGCCGCGTGCCGAGCTTGCGTAGATCAACTCATCCCAGGCGGGCGGCACATCCGCGAGCACACCGAGCCAACCGAAGGGATAGCTGCGCTCGAACGTCTTGAGGACGTCGGACGGAATCGTCTTGCGGCTGACGCCGTGATAGCCGTCGCAACCGGCGATGAAGTCGCATTCGAGCTCATGCTCCTCGCCATGGAGGCGATACGTCACGCGCGGCTTGCGGTCCGTCACACCGTGCAGCGCGACCGACTCCGCCTCGTACACGGAAACGGCGCCCGCCGCTTCTCGCGCGTGCATGAGATCGCGCGTGACTTCGGTTTGACCGTACACCGTGACCGTGCGGCCGACGAGCGACTCGAAATTGATGCGGTGACGTACGCCGTTGTGGGACAGGTCGACGCCCGCATGCGTGAGCGCTTCTTGGTGCAAACGATCCGCGACGCCCGCGATCTCGAGCACATCGACGGTGCCTTGCTCCAACACCCCCGCACGAATGCGGCCGAGCACATAGTCGGCGGTGCGCTGCTCGAGAATGACGGAGTCGATTCCGGCCTTATGAAGTAGTTGGCCGAGCAGCAACCCTGCTGGACCGGCGCCGATGATCGCAACTTGCGTTCGCTGCACTGGGCAGTTCTCCCCCTTAGAAATTGCGTACACGATGCGACGCGAGGTGGTCGTGTGGCGATGGAGAAATGACACAAAAATTTGGACATTTCCCAACATGGCCGAACGCCGCTACGATGGGCGCTGGCAACGGCGAAGACCCGAGAACGTGGCTGCTCAGCACGAAATTCCCCAGTATTCCCTCTACGGAGAGGCGGTTCAGGATGTGGACGAGCGCTTCCTGCACGTCGAATCGATTGCAGAGCGCAGCGCGCTGCACGATTGGAAGATCCGCCCGCACGCGCACCGCGATTTGCACCACGTGCTGCTCGTGCAGAAGGGCGGCGGCATCCTGCGCGTCGAGGATGAGGAGCACGCGTTCCGAGCGCCCGCGTTGATCGCGCTGCCGCGATCGTGCGTTCACGGCTTCGAGTTTCGTCCAGAAACCGATGGTTGGATCGTGACCGCTTCAGGCACGTTGATGGATCGAATCGAGCGAGCGTATCCGGCGCTCGGGCCGGTGCAGCGAGAAGTGAGCGTGCTGCGGCTGAGCGCAGCCAACGCGCGGGCGATTGGAAACGTGTTCAGCGCGCTCGTGACAGAGTTTCGCAGTCGCTTGTTGGCGCGGCGCATCGCCGCGGAGCTCCTGCTCATCACGATCATGGTGCAGACGCTTCGGCTCAAAGTCGAAGTGAAGCCCGATGCGGGGCGCCCCGGCGGTGCCGATGCCGAGCTCGCAATCCGCTATCGCTCGCTCATCGAAGCGACCTTCTCGAAGCCGCTCCGTGTTGCGGATTACGCCAAACGTTTGTTCGTCAGTCACGAGCGGTTGCGTCAATCGTGCCTGCGGATGACGGGAAGCACGCCGCTCGAGCTTCTGAATGCACGACGGCTGCTGGAAGCGAAGCGCTGCTTGCTTTACACGAGCATGAGCGTCGCCGTGATCGCCGAGTACTGCGGCTTCGAGGACCCCGCGTACTTTTCGCGTTTTTTCACGCGAGCCACGGGCAAGTCGCCGCTTCGTTATCGCAACACTCGTGACGCATCGGTCACGAGTGCCGCAACGTGATGACCGAAATTAGCGCGTTGCTTGCGGCCGTTCTTCGGTGTCGATTTCCGCCTGCGTCGCGGCGGGGTAGCGCGGTCCGCTGATCTTCGTGTCGTCGACGCATGCGTCGGCTCGATCGATGAATGCCGGATCGATCGTCAGCATCGCGGCCGCGACGTTTTCACGCAGGTGATCGATCGAGGTCGTGCCGACGATTGGGATGACGTGCGGCGCGCGCGCGAGTAACCACGCGAGCGCGAGCTGTGCCGGCGAGCAGCCTGCCTCGGCGGCCAACGCCGCGAATCGGTCGAACACCTCGAGATTGCGAGCGAAGTGCGGCGCTTGGAAGCGCGGCATGCCGCGGCGTAAATCCTTCTCCGCGAGCGTGTCGGGGTCGCGAACCGCGCCAGCGAGAAATCCGCGCCCGACTGGAGAGAACGCAACGAATGCGGCGCCAAGCTCGCGACAGGCCTCCAGCACGCCGAACTCGGGGTTACGCGTCCACAGCGAGTATTCGCTCTGCACCGCCGCGATCGGGTGGATCGCGTGCGCCTTGCGCAACGTTTGCGCGGAGACTTCGGAGAGTCCGATCGCGCGAATCGAGCCGGCACGAACGAGATCGGACAAGGCGCCGATGCTGTCCTCGACCGGTACGTTGCGATCGACGCGGTGTAGATAGTAGAGATCGATCCGATCCGTGCGTAGACGGCGCAATGCTTCTTCGCACGTTCGCTTGAGCGTTTCTGGACGGCCGTCGATGACGCGCTTGCCGTCCACGCCAGTCATGCCGCACTTGCTCGCCAAGCAGAAGCGCTCGCGGAAGGGTGCGAGCACTTCGCCGACGAGATCTTCGTTACGACCGAAACCGTAGAGCGCCGCAGTATCGAAGTGATCGATACCGAGATCGAGCGCCGTTTCGAGCAGCGAGCGCGCGGCCTGCGGGCTCGGCGGCACGCCGTACGCATGACTCAAGTTCATGCAACCGAGCCCGACTGGAAAGACAGCGCGATCGCCGAGCCTGCGGCGAGCGGGTGCGGCGGCACTCATCGTCAGCCGCCGCTGTTTGCCAAGGTCTGCTCGAGCTGGTGCAGCGTGCGATAGCACGGCAAGACCTGATGCACGCTCGCATTCGGCTCGCGCCGTTCGCGAATCGCCGCAATGAACTCGCGATCCTGCAGCTCGATGCCGTTCATCGAGACGTCGACCTTCGAGACATCCACGGGTTCATCGCGCCCCGTGATGAGCTCGTCATAGCGCGCGATGTAGGTCCCGTTGTCGCAGATGTAACGGAAGAAGGTTCCGAGCGGCCCGTCGTTGTTGAACGAGAGCGACAAGGTGCAGATCGCGCCGGAGCGCGTCTTGAGTTGAATCGACATGTCCATCGCAATGCCGAGTTCCGGGTGCACCGGGCCTTGCATCGCGTGCGCGGCGACGATGTCCTCGCCGGTCTGGTAGCGGAAGAGATCGACCGTGTGCGCAGCGTGATGCCACAACAAGTGGTCGGTCCACGAACGCGGTTGGCCGAGAGCGTTCGTATTCGTGCGGCGGAAGAAATACGTTTGCACGTCCATCTGCTGAATCTTGAGCTCGCCCTTGACGATCCGCTTGTGAAGCCACTGGTGCGAGGGATTGAAACGGCGTGTGTGGCCGACCATGCACACGAGCCCTGTTTCCGTTTGCGCCTGCGCGACAGCCTCCGCGTCGGCCAAGCTGTCGGCGAGCGGGATTTCGATCTGTACGTGCTTGCCTGCGCGCAGGCAAGCGATGCCTTGTTCGGCATGCATTTGCGTCGGCGTGCACAGGATCACCGCATCCACGTCTTTGCGCACGAGCGAGTCGTCGAGAGTCGTCGTCACGTGCTCGACGCCGAACTTGGTCGCGACCCCGCGAGTCTTCTCGAGCTCGCGACCGATGAGTGAAACGACTTGGACGCCGTCGATTTTCTGCAGCGCCTCGAGGTGTTTGACCCCGAATGCGCCCGCGCCTGCTAACGCAATTCGTACAACGCTCATCAGCGATTCTCCAAGATCAGGTGACCCACGGCGGTGTTGCTGGCGGGTACGTGGTAGAAGCGGTGGACGACCTCCGGCGGTCGATCGCTCATCGCGCCGCGCGCAATCAGCCACATGACGAGCTCAATCCCTTCGGAGCCCGCCTCGCGCACGTAGTCGATGTGCGGCATCGCGGCCTGAGCTTCAGGATCGGAGATCAATCGGTCGAGGAATGCGTTATCCCACTCGCGATTGATTAGACCTGCACGCGGTCCTTGCAATTGATGGCTCATGCCACCTGTTCCCCAGATCTGCACGTTCAGCGGCTGATCGAAGCTCTCTACGGCTTTGCGAATCGCGCGGCCGAGATTGAAGCAGCGGCGTCCGGACGGCACCGGGTATTGAACGACGTTGACCGCAAAGGGGATCACGGCGCAGGGCCATGCCTTGGGTTGTCCGCACATCAAGGAGAGCGGCACGGTGAGACCGTGGTCGACATCCATGCGATTGACGATCGTGAGATCGAAATCGTCCTGAATCACCGACTGCGCGATATGCGCGGCGAGCTCGGGATGACCTTGCACGACGGGCACCGGGCGCGCGCCCCAGCCTTCGTCCGCGGGTGCGTACGACGCGCCGGTGCCGATCGCGAACGTCGGGATCAGATCGAGACTGAACGCCGTCGCATGATCGTTGTAGACCAAGAACACGACGTCGGGCGTGTTTTCTGCAAACCATTTCTTGGAAGGCTCGTAGCCTGCGAACACCGGCTGCCAGTAAGGCTCATTGCTCTTGCCGAGATCCAGCGCGGCACCGATCGCCGGTACGTGAGAGGTGTAAACGCTCGCAGTGATCGTGGCCATTATTTGTCCTCGCCCATGTATCGGTTGCCCTGTGGCGAGCGGCCGCCGCCGAGCATCATCTTTGCGTACTCTTCCTGGGACATGCCCGTCATGCTCGCGGCCATGAACTGGAAGCTGCGCCCGTCGGTCGCGCCGATCTTCGCAAGAAAGTAAATGTTGCCGCCGAGCGCGATGCAGCGATTGAGGTCGCGCGCGAGCACGGCCTGCTTCTGCTCTTCCGTCATCGGCCACTCATCGAGATACGCACGCTCGTTCGCTTTGAACCGCTCGCGGTTCTCAGCCTTCATCAGCGACATGCAGAACTGATTGAGGTGGTATCCCATGCGCGCCTGGTCGGCATCGAAGATCGTCGTGCCGGGGATGTCTTTATAAGGTTTGTCGAGAGCCATGAAGTCACTCCTCACGCGAGCGGCGCGTCGATGCGCAGCTCTATGTGTGTCAGTCCGCCCAGTAGAGCCTCATCGGATTGTCGACCAACAGCTTCTGTTGCAACTCCGCTGTCGGTGCGATCTTCGGAATCATGTCGACGAGTTGGCCGTCGTCCGGCATGTGCGATTTCATGTTCGGGTGCGGCCAGTCGGTGCCCCAGAGTACGCGGTCGGGAAAGGTTTCGACGACGCGGCGCGCGAACGGCACGACATCGGCGTACGAAGGGGGGCCGACGCGCGAGAGGCGCTCGGGACAACTCACCTTCGACCAGAAGTTCGGTCGCTCGCGCATGAGCTTGATGAAGAGCTCGAACTGCGGACCGTCGACCGGCTGGGTCACATCGGGCCGACCCATGTGATCCACGACGACCGTTGTCGGCAGCTGAGTGAAGAAGTCGTACAGCTCGGGGAGGTCCTGCGCCTCGAAGTAGATGACGACGTGCCATCCGAGCGGCTGAATGCGTCGCGCGATTTGCAGCAAGACATCGGGCGGTGTCGTGTCGACGAGGCGCTTGACGAAGTTGAAGCGCACACCGCGTACGCCGGCCGCGTGCAGCTTCTGGAGTTCCGCGTCCTCGACGTCCGCACGTACTGTGGCCACGCCGCGTGCGCGTCCGTCGGAGTGTTCGAGCGCGTCCACGAGCGCGCGATTGTCGGCGCCGTGGCAGGTCGCCTGCACGATTACGTTGCGATCGAAGCCGAGGAAGTCACGCAACGCCCAGAGCTTTTCCTTCGGCGCATCGCATGGCGTGTATTTGCGCTCAGGGGCGTACGGAAACACATCGCCGGGCCCGAAGACGTGGCAGTGCGCATCGACCGCGCCCGGCGGCGCACGAAACGCAGGCCGCGACGGGTTCGGATGAAAGGCGAGCCAATCGGGATCCATCGTGAAGCGCTTAGAGGACATGTTACAGGCCTCGCGTCTTCAGCAGTTGATCGAGCCGCGGGTAGATGCGGCGAGCGTTGAGCTCGAAGATGCGATGCTTGTCCGCGTCGGAAATCTCGAGCGCATCGATGTAGCGCTTCGTATCGTCGAAGTATTGACCCGTCTCGGGATCGATGCCGCGCACGGCGCCGACCATTTCGGACCCGAACACGATGTTGTCGATATCGATGACTTTCACGAGCAGGTCGATGCCGGGCTGGTGATAGACGCACGTATCGAAGAACACGTTGCGCATCACGTGCTCGGCGAGCGGCGGGCGCTTCAGCATGTCGGCGAGACCGCGATAGCGACCCCAGTGATACGGCACGGCGCCGCCGCCGTGCGGAATGATGAAGCGCAGCGTCGGGAAGTCGCGGAACAGATCGCCTTGGATGAACTGCATGAAGGCGGTCGTATCCGCGTTGATGTAGTGCGCGCCGGTCGCATGGAAGTTCGGATTGCAGGACGCGGAGACGTGGATCATCGCCGGAACGTCGAGCTCTACCATCTTCTCGTAGAACGGATACCAGTAGCGATCCGTGAGCGGCGGCGAACGCCAGTGACCGCCCGACGGATCGGGATTCAGATTGCAGCCGATGAAGCCGAGCTCGCTGACGCACCGCTCGAGCTCACGGATCGATTGGTCGAGCGGTGCACCAGGTGACTGCGGGAGCTGACAGACGCCGACGAAGTTCTCGGGATACAGATCCACGACGCGCTTGATGAGGTCGTTGCAGGCTTCCGTCCACGCTTGCGACACCGCAGCATCGCCGATGTGATGGCCCATTGCGGACGCGCGTGGCGAGAAGATCGTGAGGTCCGCGCCGCGAGCGCGCTGCAGCTTGAGCTGGTTCGTCTCGATCGTTTCGCGGATCTCGTCGTCGCTCACGTTCGGTCGTTGGAGCGGGTCGGAGAGTCCTTTCTCGAACTGCGCGACTTGCGTGTCGCGAAACGTCTGATGCGCCGCAGGCGCGGTGGTGTAGTGGCCGTGACAATCGATGATCAACATTTCTCACTTCTCCGCGGCAGCTGCCAGCAAACGATCCAGCATCGCCTCGAGGGATTCCTCGTCGGCGTGCTCGCGAAACTGCGCCGCCCATTGTTGTCGCTCCGCACACGCGCTGCTCATCCAGGGAGATAAGCCACCTTCGCTGACGGTCAGGGCGACCTCGCGCATCTCTTCCGCGCGGCGCACGCCGTGCAGCAGCGAACGCGAGATCATGTAACGGGCGAGCGAACGCCAGTCGTGTCCCGGGAGCAAATTGTTGAGCGATTCGATGACGGTGTTCTCCACCCCGTAGTGCCTCGCGGATAACAACGACTCGGTCAGCAGTGCCTCGAGCCCCTTGATGATGACGCTGCGACACATCTTCGCCGCGGAGGCTTGGCCGACTCGATCGCTGAACGTTTCGACGCCGCTGAAGCCGACATTGCGTACGAGCGCTTCGCATGCCTTCGCATGCAAGCCGCCGAGCAGGATCGGCGATGCGATGCGTTTCGGCGCGATCGGCGCCATGATGACGGCTTCCACGTAGCGACCCGATCCGGTGTCGATGACCGCTTGCGCCTGCTGCTTCACAGATGGCGACGCGGAGTTGAGATCGACAAAGAACGCTTCGTCGTCAAGGTGTGCCGCGAACGACTGCGCGGCGGCAACGTCCTGCGCGGCCGTGACCGCGCTCAAAACGAGCGAAGCACCCTTCGCGGCTTGCTGCGCGGAGGCGGCCGCTTCGACCGACATCGCTTGCGCGCGCTTCACGAGATCGCCGTTTCGATCCGCGAACTTGAGATCCCATGCAACGAGGTTCTGAGCGCCTCGTTCACGCAGGTCAGCCGCGAGCGTCTGTCCGACCTCGCCGAACCCGAGTAGGCAAATGCGCGTCTCGGTCGTCATCGTGGCCACACGCTCCTCGGGACGAACACTTCGCCGCGCATGAGCTTTCGGCTCGTCCGCAGCAACGCCGACCGCTCGACCTTCACGACACCGTTATCGATGCGCAGCTCGAGATCGACGGTAAAGAAACCGGTGGGATGTTCGACTTCGATGCGCTGCTCGTCGCCGGTGCTTTGCATTTGTGCGATGTCCGCGGCCACGGAGCCGGGGAGGGCGCAGGCGGTCGCGACACTGACCGCGCCGAGCACGCCGATCGATTCATGCACGCGATGCGGGATGAACATCCGCGTCGCGATCGAACCGCCATTGTGCGGCGCGCTGATCAGGCACATTTTCGGTACGGTCTTCTTCAGTACGTCGCCCAAGTTCATCGGTGCACCGAGCTTCAAGCGGATCTGCTCGATGCGCGCTTTGAGGGCTGCGTTGGATTCGAGCTCGCGGGGCGGTTCATTGCCCGCAAGACCGAAGTCTTCTGCTCGCAGCAACACGACCGGCATGCCGTTGTCGATGCACGTGACCTCGACGCCGTCGATGCGATCGCGCGCATTGCCGGTCGGCAGCAACGATCCGCAGCTCGAACCCGCGACATCGACGAACTCCAGTCGCACAGGCGCGGCCGTTCCCGGTACGCCGTCGATTCGCGCATCGCCTTCGTACTCGACCGCGCCGTTCGGCGTCGCGACGTGCGCGACAGCGACGCTGTCCGTGTTCATCATATGGATACGCACCGGCGTGGTTTCACCGGCGATCGGTACGAGACCTTGTTCGATCGCCCACGGTCCGACGCCGGCAAGGATGTTGCCGCAGTTCTGGCTGTCGCTGACCTCCGCCTTGTCGACGACGACTTGCAGGAAGAGATACTCGACATCGATATTGGGTCGCGTCGACTTGCGGATGATTGCGACTTTGCTCGTGAGCGGATGCGCGCCGCCGACCCCATCGATTTGACGTAGATCGGGTGAGCCCATTGCGGCGAGCAGCACGCGATCGCGCAGCCCACGTTCCGCCGGCAAGTCGTGCTCGTGAAAGTACAAGCCCTTCGACGTGCCGCCACGCATGAGGGTGCAAGGGATGCCGGTCAGCATGATCTTGCGTCCGTTACTCGTACTTCAGGCCTTTGGCCGCGAGCTTCTCGCGCATACCGTAGATATCGAGGCCGAGCTCGCCCGCTTTGAGGCGCGCGCGAACCGCGGCTTCCTTCTGCTCGCGCGCGGCGCACTGCTTCACGACTTCAGCGGCGCGCTCGCGCGGGACGACGCACACGCCGTCATCGTCCGCGACGATCACATCGCCCGGGCGGACGAACGCGCCGGCGCAGACGATCGGCACGTTGACGCTGCCCAAGGTCTCCTTCACGGTGCCTTGTGCGCTGATTGCGCGCGACCACACTGGGAACTGCATTGTGGTCAGGTCGCGCACATCGCGAACGCCTGCTTCGATGATGAGCCCGCGCACTCCGCGAGCCGCCAGCGAGCACGCGAGGAGATCGCCGAAATAACCCGCATCGGAGGCGGACGTGGGGGCAACGACGAGGATGTCGCCTTCGCGGCATTGCTCGACCGCGACGTGAATCATCCAGTTGTCAGCCGGCGGAATGCTGACCGTGACGGCGCTGCCGGCAATCCTCGCGCCGGAGTAGATGGGGCGCATGTAGGGCGCCATCAGTCCGGTGCGGTGCTGCGCTTCGTGGACGGTCGCGACGCCGGCGCTGGCCAGCGCTTCGATAAGCTCGCGTTCGGCGCGCTCAATTTGCTGTACGACGCGGGACATCGGTTCTCCAAACGCTAGTGGTCGATTCTCGGAATTCTGCGGCGGCAGCCGGTCCCTGCGCCAATCGGAAATTTAGCCGTGGTATAAGGAAAAGCTATCGTGGATTCCTGGTAGCTCGCCCCGGTGCGGTCCTTATAGATGATTCCAAGCCTGCGCCATTTGCAGCTGACTCGCGAGATCGCCCGCCTTGGGAGCGTGAGTGCGGTGTCGCGTCGGCTGCATCTCAGTCAGCCGGCAGTGACGCAAGCGGTCGCGAACGTAGAACGCTACTTCGGTACGCCGCTCTTCCTACGCGAAAGCAAGGGCATGAGATTGACTGATGCGGGGCTCGTTTGCGTGCAGCGAATCGAACGCGCGACGACGCAGATCCAAGAGGGCTTGACGGAGTTGCTGCGTAGGAGCGGTCGCGCGAACGCGAATATGGAACAACTGCTCTCGCGGATCACGAACGCGCAGCTCAACGCGCTCACCGCGTTCGCTCAGCACGGCGGGTTCACACGCGCGGCCCGCGCAAGCGGCATCGCCGAGCCGACGTTGCATCGCGCCGCCCGGACGTTGGAGCGAACGTTGAGTGTCGCGCTGTTCGAGCGCACGAGCTTCGGCGTTCGCGCGACGCGCGATGCCGAGGCGTTCTCGCGTTGCGTTCGGCTTGCGTTCGCGGAGATCAAACAGGCGCACGCCGAGATCGAGGGGCTGCGCGGCACTGCGAGCGGCATCACCGTGATCGGTGCCATGCCGCTCGCGCGGAGCTTCCTGATCCCGAGCGCGGTGATCGAGTTCAAGCGCGGCCATCCTCTGCATGAAGTGTCCATCATCGAGGGGACCTACGAACACTTGGTCGGCGCGCTGCAATCGGGCGAGGCCGATTTTCTAATCGGTGCGCTCAGGGACGAGGCTGTCGTCGGGAACGTGAAGCAGGAGCATCTGTTCGACGATCCGTTGTCGATCGCGTTGCGTAGCGGGCATCCGCTCACGTCTCGCAAGCGGATTCGCGTCGCGGATTTGGCCGCGTATCCGTGGATCGTGCCGCGAGCGGCCTCGCCGCTGCGCAGGCATTTCGAGGCGCTGTTCGCCGAGGCGGGTGTGCCGCCGCCCGACCATTCCGTACAGTGCAACTCGTTGATTGCGGCGCGCGCGTTCTTGATGGAAGGCGACTATTTGATGCTCTCCTCGACACATCAAATTCACTACGACGTGCGAGCGGGCTTGCTTGCCGCGCTACCGCATCCGGGCGGCCGTGTCACACGTTCGATTGGGTTGACGATGCGCCAAGATTGGCAGTCGACGCCCGCGCAGGCCCGCTTGCTCGATGTATTACGCGAGGTGAGTCGCCGGGATTGGCGCTAGGTAAGGAGTATCTCTCGCGGAGACGCGGCGTGTGCGCTGACGGCTCGACGCCGCCAGCGCACACAATCGCAGTTAGAACTTGTACTCAGCCGACAGGAACCAGTTGCGCGGCCGTGCGTAGATCGCTTCCGCATAGCCGGCAGAGGTGCTGTAGGAGGAGTTGCCAGCGACTCGATAGTCCTCATCCGTGGCGTTGTTGAGTCCGCCGCGAACGCGCCAGTGATCGGTTGCCCACGTCAGCGAGACGTTGAGCAGCGTCACCGAGTCGAGTTGTGCGACCTCGACCGAGTTGGCAGCATCGAAGTACTGCTCGTCCGTGTACGACACGTTGACGCGCGGCGTCAGCGTGCCTGCTCCGGCTACGAAGTCGTAGCCGATGCCGAGGTTGCCTTGCAGCTCCGGCGTGAACGGCAGGCGATTGCTCGGTCCGACGGTTTGCGTCGTGCCCGGAACCTCCGCGATCTCTTCGAACTCATTGTCGAGATAGCCGAGGCTGCCTTCGATGATGAGTGCACCCGGTGCATAGGTGAACTCGAGCTCGGCGCCTTCGATCTTCGATTCGCCGGCGTTGAAGAGCAGCGGCACGATGCCGAGGCGATAGGTGAGCTGCATCTCGTCGTAGCTCGTGCGGAAGATCGCGCCGTTCAAGCGGAAGCTGCCGCCGAACTCGGATTTGAAACCGAGCTCGTACGTTTCGGCCTTTTCTTCATCGAACGCGACCGGCACGTTGCCCGGAGGCGCGTTGTTGTAGCGCTGATTGAATCCGCCGCTCTTGAAACCTTGCGACCAGCTCAAGTACGTCATGAATGAATCGCTGAACTGGTACTGCACGCTCGCCGAACCCGTCGTGGAGCTGTACTCGTTCTCGAACGGCTGGAGCAGGATGTTGAGGCCAGGACCCGCGACGCCAGGTGTGTTGTAGGTCGTGGGGATCACGACCGGCGCGCCGAGCGGCGTCGTCGTGAACGACACGATCTCGATGCCCTTCGTTTCCTCGGTGTGGCGCACACCTGCGGTCAAGCTCAGTGCGTCCGTGACGTCGAACGTCCATTGAGTGAACGCCGCCCAGTTGTCGTTGTCGACGATCGCTTGCTGGAAGTCTTGCGATCCCGGAATCGCGCCGGAAGCGACGAGCGGAGGCGGTGCCGCGAACGGCACGATCAGCGTGTCGACGATGCTCTCTTCGAAGTAGAAGGCGCCGACGACGCCGTTGACCGAGCCGTAGTCGAACAGCGCTTGCAGCTCTTGGCTCATCTGATCGCCATCGCTCGAGTAATCGGTGTGCAGCACGAGCAGTGGCGTGTTGTCGGCATCGCGGCTGCCGTGCCACTCGAGCTCGCGATAGGCGGTGATCGATTTCAGCGTGACGTTCTCGCTCACTTCCCACTGCAGCACGGCTGAGGTGCCCCAGTTGTCCAACGTACTGCTCGCTTTCGCATTGCCGCCGTTCGTGAAGTGGCCGAGATCCCACGTCGCGTCATTCGCGCAGCGCGGATCGACGACGTCCTGCGGAACGAACGGCGGTGGGAACGTTGCGCCCGGGCATCCAGCGCCCGTGCTGATCGCTGCCGGGAACGCTTGCCGGCCATTCATCGTCACGTAGACGAACGGTGAGCCGTTCTCATCGGTCTTGGTGTAATCGGCGCGCAGCGTCGCCGTGAAGGTATCGCTCGGCTCCCAGCGCAATGTCCCCTGGAATGTTTGGGTGTCTTGGTCGCCGAGGTCGAGACCGTCGAAGAGGCGCTTCACGTACCCGTCGCGCTCGCGCATGCCGCCCGAGACGCGCAGGCCCAGGGTATCGGAGACCGGCAGATCCACCGCCGCGAACACTTCGCGCAGATTGTCATCGCCGACGCCGAGTCGGATCGAGCCGCCGAACTCATCGCCGGGCAGCGTCGTCGTCAACAACACCGCGCCGCCGATCGTGTTACGACCGAACAGCGTACCTTGCGGTCCGCGCAGCACTTGCACGTTCGCGATGTCGCGGAACTCCATCACGCCGCCCACGGAGCGGCCCATGTACACGTCGTCGATATACAAACCGACGCCGGGATCGACGCCGGACGAACCGTCGCTCTGTCCGATACCGCGGATGTAGACCTGCGCGGCGGCGTTGTTGCCGGTGAGCGGGCCATAGCTCGCGAACTGAAGGTTTGGCGAAACTTGGTCCAGGTCTTCCGTGCTGCTGATGAGCTGGCGCTCGAGCGCTTCGGACGAGAACGCGGAGATTGCGATCGGGGTCTCCTGGAGGGATTCGACACGCTTACGGGCGGTGACGACGATTTCCTCGAGCGACGAGATGCTCTCTGCCGCGAGAGACAATGCGGGCGTCCCTGCGATGACGAAGCAACAGCTGCGTAAGATAACGGATGTGGCGGCACGCAGCGCGCCCCTAGGTTTGAGAGCATGGGTATCGGACATGACGATCCTCCTTATTGGAATCAGGGCAGGACCACTGCCCTTGGCTTTACGCTCTAGTGACATCGAATCCCGCCGGCCTGGATCGCCGCGCGTGGACTTTCCCCTGGTTCACGGGCCGCGAATGACGACCTCGTTTCCTCGTGTCTCGACCGTCAGCTGCGGGTCGCCTTCGAGAAATGCGACGAGCGCGCCCGGCTTATCGGCATCGAAGACACCCGTGACGCGTCGTGTGCTCGTCGTGGCGCCCTCGATCAATAACTGCGTGTCGTTATAGCGGTTGAACTCCGCGGCGATCGCAGCGAGCGGCTCGCTACGAAAGATCAATCTGCGTTCGCGCCAAGCAACGACGCGGTCGAGCTCTGCAGCCGCGTGGTGCACGACTTCGCCTTGCGCGGACACTTGCGCTTGTTGACCGGCCGTCAACCGCTCCGGCACGAGCGTTGGTGTCGCGCCGCCTGCGCCCGCGGGATGCTCCGACGCGCGCGTGACTTCGACGATGCCTTCGACGACGGACACAGTCGTGCCGCTTTCGGTGCGATAGACGTTGAACTGCGTGCCGATCGCTTGCACGACCGTCGGGCCGGCGAGCACGCGGAAAGGGCGCTCGGCATCGTGCGCGACATCGAACAGTGCTTCGCCTCGGATCAGCTCGATGCTGCGTTGTGCCTCCTCCATGCGAACTCTGATCTGAGACCGAGTGTTGAGCGTGACGATCGAGCCATCCGGCAGTTTGACGATGCGCTGCTCGCCGACCGCCGTTCGGTAGCTAAGCGCATCGTCGTGTAAGCCAAGCCATACAGTGCCCGCAATCGCGAGCAGCGCGACCGCCGCGGTCAAGCGGCTGCGCAGCGCGGTTCGCATGCGTTGCTGCATATTGAGGGCGCGCGGCCGCGCGATCGTTTCTTCGTCGAGACGTTTGACATTGTCGCGCGCCTGCGCGACGAGTTGGTCGATCTCGATGGCGTGCGCCTCGTCGATGCGATCGGCTGCGCGCCACACCGCCGAGGTCAGTAAGAACTCCTCGACATGGCGCGGCGAGGCTTGCAGCCACGCGGCGAAGGCGGCGGTATCGGCTTCGCCGTCCTCGAGATGGATGAGCCATTGCGCGGCCTCTTCGGCGATGCGCTGGTCGGGCAATTGGCGTGTTGATGCGCTCACGTTGGTGCTCAAGGCTGTTGCGGCCAGCGCGCGCTGCGACACTTCGCGACGGCGCGCGCTAGGTACTTCTTGACGGTGTGGACGGAGATGTCGAGTTGTTGCGCGATCTCTGGATACGACAACCCGTCGCGCTTACGCAGCACGAAGATCGCGCGGTACAGCGGCGGAAGCTGTTCCAAGAGGAGCTCGATCTGCTGGGCGTCTGCGGCGCGGTCGCCTTCATCGGCGGGTGTGTCTGCGACGTGCTCTGCGGCCTGTGCGAGCGCATCGGAGTCGAATACGATCGGTTCGCGTTGCGCGCGCAACCGAAACTCCGAGATTAGATTCACAGCGATGCGGTACAAATAGGCCCGCGGCTGGCGTACGAGCTCGGCGCGTTCCACGCGCAAGAGGCGCAAGTACGCTTCCTGTGCCAGGTCCTGCGCATGCTGTGCGCTCTGCAGACGGCGCATCAGAAAGCGATGGAGCTCAGCGTGGTACTGCTCGCAGGCGCTGCCCGCGACCGTTTGCTGCTCCGTCGGTTTCAATACTCGCTTCATCACTCTTCGGGGTCCCCACCCGGTGTCTGAAGAGTATGATGGTGCGGCGGTCGAAACGGGGTACGGATCGCAAAAAGAAAATGCTTCGACGAAGCGGAGGGGCGATGCCCGGAGGTCAGCCGCCCGCGTTGACAAGTTCTAAGTGGCCGAAGAGCCAGCCTGGGTCCGGGGGATTTCGGTCGATGAGATTGTGGGGCTTCCTAGCCGCGTCATTGCTCTGCACCGCGCTCGCACCTCCGGTGCCGGCGGCCGAGCGCGTGCGCGATCTCAAAGCCAAGGTGCTCGAGCTCAATCTGCCGGCGCAACCGATTGGCGATGCGCTCAGCCACGTGGCCGAGGCGGCGGGACTGCAGATCGTGTTCTATTCCGACGCCGCGGTTGGGCTGACGGCGCCCGCGCTCGTGGGAACGTTCGATGTGGTCAGCGCGCTCGATCAGTTGCTCGCTGCGACGCCGCTACAGTACGAGTTCATCAAAGACACGATCGTCGTTCGGCAGCGCAGCGAGCACGGCCGGCACGCGCGCGAAGAGGCGCAGCGACACGTCGGGTCCGCAGGCGATGCGACCGCAAGCCGATCGCCGCGCGGTGCGCGGGCGCGCCTGGCGCGAAAGCGCGCGGCGGCCCGTTCGCTCGAGCTCGATGAAGTGCGGGTGACCGCACGAAGACGCTCGGAAGATCTTCAGGATACCCCGGTCGCGGTGACGGCACTCAGCGGCGCGGCGTTGGATGTGCGCACGGTGCGCTCGCTCGACGCCTTGGGGCAGTTCGTTCCGAACCTACAGTTCGACGGTGCTGCGCCGTTGAGTGGAGCGGCCTACAACGCGACGATCTTCATTCGCGGCGTTGGCCAGAACGATTTCGCGATCTTCTCCGATCCAGGTGTTGCGATTTATCTGGACGGTGTCTATCTCGGCCGCTCGATCGGCGGCATTGTCGACCTCATGGACGTGGCGCAGATTGAAGTCCTGCGCGGACCTCAGGGCACGTTGTTCGGCCGCAATACGATCGGCGGTGCGGTGCTGCTGAAGTCGCAGGAACCTGAGTCGGTGTTCGGCGGCGAGCTCGCGATGAGCGTCGGGAGTCTCGAGCGCCGCGACATTCGCGCCACACTGAATGTGCCCATCGACGGCACACTATCGGCACGCGTGAGCGCAGCGAGTTTGCGGCGCGATGGATACGGTAGGCGACTCACGGACGGTGAGCAGATGGGCGACAAGGATGCGACGATCGCGCGCGCTCAGGTGGCGTGGCAGCCGTCGGAGCAGCTCAAAGCCAAGCTCACGCTCGATACTACTCGCGTCCGGCAGGGCTCCGCGCCCTTGACGCTCATCGATGTGGCGGCCAATGGAATGCCGTTCTTGAATCTCTACAACGCACTCGTTGCGCCGACGCTCGGGATTCACGCGCCCGACGGCTCGATGACCGTGAACAGTGCCTGGCTTACGTCGGATATCGATGCGACGCATGCGAGCGGCACGAGTATCAACGATCTCGATTCCGACGGAGTCGCGCTGACGATCGACGCGCGCGTCGGACGAACCTCGCTTCGTTCCATTACGGCATGGCGCAAGCTCGACGCGGAGTTTGCGCGCGATGGGGACAACACGCCGTTCACCTTTCGCGAGACGTACAACAACGATCGGCAAGAGCAGTTCAGTCAGGAGCTGCAGTGGTCCGGATCGGACGATGCACTCAGTCTCGATTGGGTGAGCGGACTCTATTTCTTCCATGAGAAGGCGAGCGAGCGGGGCAGAGCGCTCTTAGCGCCTGGGCTGTACGACGCGTTGGAGGCGCTGAACCTCGCGCCGGGAGAGACGTGGTGCGGATGGGGCGGCGCGAACCCGCGGCCGGTCGCAAGTTGCCCTCCATCCTTGCGGTACGGTGGCCGCGCGTTTCACGACAACAATCTACTCGCGGATCTCGACGTCGATCTGTTCACGCGTGTGCGCAATCGGTCGCTCGCGGTGTTCGGCCAGGCAATGCATCGATTCGCGGAGCACTGGAGCGTCACGGCGGGCATGCGCTGGACGCGAGACGAAAAGGAGATCGCGCTCGCGCATCGACGGCGCGCGAGCGACGTGTACATCGTCGGCTCCGCGACCGCGCCCCAAGTCTTCAGCGCGTCCTCATCGGAGATGACGCCGAAGTTAGGGATCGAATGGCAGGCGTCTTCCGATGTGATGCTCTATGCCTCGTACGCGCGCGGGTTCAAGAGCAGCGGCTTCAACGGCCGTCCGCTCGTGAACAGCGAAGAAGTGAGACCTTACGATCCGGAGATCGTCGACAGTTTCGAGCTCGGCGCGAAGACGCGGTGGTTCGAAGGCCGGATGATCGCGAACGCTGCGCTCTTCAATAACGAGTATCGCGACATGCAGTTGTCGATCAATGCGACGCCGCAGAACTTCGTGCGCAATGCGGGCGCGGCGCGCATTGCCGGCTTCGAGCTCGAAGTTGCGGCCCGCCTGACGCAGGGGCTCGATCTGAATTTCGCCGTCGGTTACCTGGACGGTTCGTACACGAGGCTCGATCCGCAGTTGGCAACGCTGCAGCCGCCGTTGACGGTCGACAAGGAACTGGTGAAAGCCCCGAAGTGGACGGGATCCGCGGGCCTGCAATACCAGCGGAATGTCGCCGTGGGTTCGTTCACGTTGCGCGGCGATTACATCTACAGAGATCGGATCTATCACGATGTGTTCAATGATCCGCGTCTCACGCAACCTGCGTTCGACGTCGTGAATGCCTATGCGTCGTTCATGACGCCTGATGAGCGCTGGGAGGTGTCGGTCTTCGGAACGAATCTGACATCGGAACGCTATCGCATCTCCGGTAATTCGAGCGTCGGCATGGGCTTGGCGGAAAGCACGTTCTCGGCGCCGCGGGAAGTCGGCGCAACACTACGGATGCGGTTTTGAGCGGGCGCGCCGGTTCGTTTTCTAGTTGTGGCACTAGTCACACCGCAGCAGGTGACACTCAGCAACGGTGCGATAATCACGCGCGCGCCTAGCGGCAGAGCGGACGTCTAGGCCGCGGCCAGTAACTTGTCGGTCCTTCGGTTAGGCACTGCCACATCACACGGCGGGTGCCCGCACTATTGGCACTGTGCCACATTGATGGTGACGAGTACCGCGCGGTACTAGTGCCACATCCGCCGTAAGAGGTGGCGCTTGAATGGTGTGCGTGCCAGCACGAGTGGGATCCGACAAGTTCCTGCCCGCGTCCTCCCATCCGCTCGGAAAGCGCGCTTACGTCAGGGATCTCGGAAGGGGACATTCCTCGAGTAGAGGAATGTCCCCGGCTCCTTCTCTTTCTCTTCCTACCTCGAGGTTGCGGTGGGCACCGAGGGCCTGGTGCTCGGGACTTGTTTCGGGAGCATCGAGAACAGGACGTTCTCGTTGCAGGCCTACATGGACGTATTTACGGCCGGTCCCGAAACAAGTCCCGAGCGGCAGTCCCGCTCGTCAAAGTCATCGCCAACGTTGAAGTCGCCCCGAAGGACACGCAGTGCCGGCCGAGCAGCGCGCCCGCGAGAGCGGGCGCAGGTGTTATCCGCCGCGCAGCATCTGCATGACGTAGGCGCGAAGTTTTCCGTAGTTCTGTTTGAGCGGGCCGAGCACGCCGTGCTCGCTCGGCGGCAAGTGAGCGAGTGGGTGGCCGTTCGTGCGGAACACGTAGTGATCGAAGAAGGCTTTCCATGCCATGCGCTCCGCGAGCGGGCGCTCCGCGATCGTGATCATGCTCAAGAAAAGTCCGGTGGAAGGCGCGTCCGGGCCGAGGCTGAACGCATCCCACCAATAGTTCACGAGCACGTTGAACTCGCTGGTCGCCTCAACTTGATGCCACCAGAGTTTCGGAATGTAAATCGCATCGCCCGGCTCGAGCTCGGCGACGAGCGCCTGATCTCTGATCGGTTCAAAGCGAGGATAGCGCTCATCGCCGGGAGGTGCGGAGGCCGCGAGGCTCACCGGTTGTCCTGCCATGTTGTGATCGATTGGGCCGACGTAGAGGTCGCCGATCAACTCGGGCGAATACAGCGTGAAGCGCCGCCGGCCGGCGACGACGCAAGCGACATTGTCGAGCGTGTCGTAGTGCGCCGCGACCTTCGATGCATGACCTAGCCAGATGCGAGGGGCAATGCTCTCCTTCAACATTGGGAGCGCGTTCTCTTTCGAGAAGCCGGGCAGGTAAGCCTGCGTCGGCACTGAGCCCAGATAGACCGATTTGTTCTCCGACTTCGAAACGATGCGTTCGAGCGCCTCCGCAAACTTCATCTGTTTGCGTTCGAAATTGAAGCGCTTCAAATCCTCGGTGTAGTAGTACCGCCCCGCGATGTGCGGCTCGCCGAGGTACACCTCGGCGGAGCCGCCCGCGTCGAACTGCAAGACGTAGCTGCTGAAGTCTTTCGCCGAGCGCTGCGCAGCGGCGAATGCAGGCCAAGAGCGCACGAGCGCTCGGATGACGACGGGCTGACACGGCTCGGCGACCTCGCGCAAGAATGCATCGGGGCCATCGAGCGTCTCAGCCTGGATCTCCTTGACGTTCATCAGCAATGCTTCTGTCTTGCAGGGCGCTCACTTGAGATTCTTGCGCTCGAACGTCCAGTCCGCATCCTTGCACAAACCGCAATCCTCGCCGACGAACTGCTGCTTCGCTTTCTTGTCGCCGCGCAACTGCCACTCGAGCCATGCGACCGCCACTTGCGCAGCGCGTCCGCCGTTCGGTTCCATGTACGTCCCGCCATGCCCGACATCGAGGTTTGCGATCGCGGCGGGGACATGCTCGATTCTACGGAAGTCGTCCATGCCGTTGTTGTAGGCGATGTCCGTGGGGCCGCCTTGGATGTACAACACGGGCGTGTGCAGTTTCTTCAGCGTGTCCTTGCCGATGTCCATCGACGGCAAGCGCGCCGCGTCTTCAGGGCTGAAGATGCCGCTGTTCTGAATGATCACTGCATTGATGCGCTTGTCGCTCGCGGACTTGAGTGCTTGTAAGCCGCCACAGCTAAAGCCCGAGATCGCGATTGCTTTCGGATCGATGCGGCCGTAGAGATCGCTGCCCTTGCGTGCGTTCTCTTTGAGTGCCCAATCGATCGCTTCGATCAGTTGCTCAGCGCTCGTGGCTGGAGGCGGAAGTTGACCGTCGGCGCGCGGCGCGGGCGGCGGCGAGGGTTGCGTACCTGGGCCGGACTTGATCGTGCCGTTCGCGATCGCGAGATAACCGTGCGATGCGATCTCGAGCAAGTGTAAGCGCTGGCTTGCGCCATCGTTCGAGCAACCGCCATTGCCCCATGCGAGCACGCCCAGTTTCTTGTTGCCGAGCTTGCTCAAGTCCGCGGGGCGATACACGACGTGCTGCGGGAGCGATGCGACTTCTTCCTTGATCGCTGGGAACGGCCCCGTGCCCGGCGTGTCCGGGATTTCACGCCGCTCTTGAGTGCCAGGATTAGCGCTCATTGGCGCGGACTCGTTTTGGCTCCACGCAGAAACGTGCATCAAGGCGAGAGCGCTCGCGGCTGTGAACTGCACGAACCGACGAACGTTTATTCTGTTGCTGCTCATTCGCATGCTCACTGTTATCTCCAGATCGGCTAGGACGGGTCCGAAACGGCGAAGGGGTGATGAGGCTCATGGTCCTTCGCGGATCGTATCGAGGTTCGCAGATGATAGTGCAATTGCAGGAATGGTTGTGCACGCGAACCATTACTCCTTTCGCTGAAACAGCTCAGCCACCCGCGATCGCAGCCACGCGTTGCGCTGGTCGTGGTGAAATTTTCGGTGCCAGAATTGCTTGAGCTGGATGCGCGGCGGATCGAATGGCAATTGGACGGTGCGCACGTTCGCTGACACTCTCGCGAAGTAATGAGCCAATGGCTCCGGGATCGTCACGATCAGATCCGATTGCGCGACGATGATCGGTGCGCTCGCGAAGTGCGGGGTCGATAAGACGACCTTACGGCGGATCTTCTTGCGCGCAAGATACCGCTCCATCACTTCTTCCGTGCGGCTCTCCGCATGCACGACCGCATGTTCGAGCTGCAGGAACTGCTTGAGCGTGAGCTTGCGAGCGGTCATTGGGTGGTCGAGCCGCACCAGGCTGGCAAACGTGTCAGTGAACAGCACCTGTTGGAAGAAGTTGCTCTTCTTGAGATCGGGAAAATACCCAATCGCCAAATCGATGCTACCGCTCTCGAGGCCCGCGCCGACGTCCGCGGCAGGAAGGCTGACCGAGCGCACGAGCGCGTTCGGCGCGAGCCGTCTCAAATCTTTGAGAATCGCCGGCAGAAACACGACCTCGCCGACATCGGAAAGGGCGATGTTGATTGGCTGGTGAGTTGTCTTCGCGTCGAACGTCGGCGTCGAGACGATGTCCGTTCCCACTTTTGCGAGCACCTCCCGCGCCGCTTCGATCAGCGCCGTGGCTCTGGGGGTGGGTTGCATGCTGTTGCCCGAGCGGACGAACAGCGGATCGTTGAAGAACGCGCGCAGCTTCGCGAGCGCGCCGCTCACCGCCGGTTGACTCTTCTCGAGTCGTTGCGCCGCTGCGCTCACGCTGCGCTCTTTCTCTAGCGCGACCAAGACGTAGAGCAAGTTCAGATCCAGCTGGAGCATGGGAGGGGTATCCGTCTATCTGATACAGCGAATATACCCAATCGAATTGCCTAATACAGCGACGGGCGGGAAGATCGCCCGATTCGCGATCCAGTTCATCTGAAGGCGATGCAGCGATTCATTCTTACGCTATCCGGCCCAGACCGCATGGGCATCGTTGCTGCCGTGGCGAGCTTTCTGCTCGATCATGAGTGCAACATCCTCGAGAGCGCGCAGTTCGGAGATCCCGAGTCCCTGCAGTTCTTCATGCGTGTTTCGTTCGATTCGAGTCGCGCAACGAGTGCCGAAGGGCTGCGCGATGCGTTCGCCAGCGTCGGCGATAAGTTCTCATTGCAGTGGGCGATCTACGACACCTCGAGCAAGCCTCGGCTGCTGATCATGGTCTCGAGGTTCGGGCACTGTCTGAACGATCTGCTGTACCGACATCGTATCGGGGCGTTGCCGGTCGAGATTCCGGCGATCGTCTCGAACCACCGCGACTTCTATAAGTTGGCGGCGCAGGGTGATATTCCCTTTCATTACTTGCCCGTCACGCCGGATAACAAGACCAAGCAAGAAGAGCGCCTGCTCGAGATCGTGCAGCAGGAACGCTGCGACTTGGTCGTGCTGGCGCGTTACATGCAAATTTTGTCGCCCACTCTGTGCGAACAACTCGCCGGCCGCGCGATCAACATTCATCACTCGTTCTTGCCGAGTTTTCAGGGCGCCAAGCCGTACAGCCAGGCCCACAAACGCGGGGTGAAGCTGATCGGCGCAACGGCGCATTACGTGACGGCCGATCTCGATGAAGGCCCGATCATCGAGCAGGACGTCGCGCGCGTCGATCACTCGATGAGTGCTGATGCATGCGCCGGAGTCGGCCGAGACGTCGAATGCGCCGTGCTCGCGCGCGCGGTGCAATGGCACGTCGAGCATCGAATTCTTCTGAACGGCAATCGCACCGTCATCTTTCGCTAATCAACCGTACAACGATCGAGAACGCTATGAACCGACAATCGCTCGAAGATCTGCTCAGGGGTACGTCCAATACCGTCGCCATGCTGCGCAATTCGCAGATCGGCGCATATGTGTATCCGGTCGTCCCGACCGAATTCAGCAATTGGCGCACGGAGCAACAGGCGTGGCGCGAGACCGCGGTCCTGTTCGATCAATGCCATCACATGGCGGAGATCACGATAAAAGGCCCCGATGCGCTCAAGCTGTGCTCGTACACGACGATCAACAGCTTCAACAACTTCGCGCCGGGTAAGGCGAAGCAAATGGTGCCGACGAGCTATGACGGGTATGTCATCGGCGATGGCATTCTCTTCTACTTGGACAAGGATGAACTGCTGTTCGTCGGTCGCGCGCCGACGGTGAACTGGCTGCAGTACCACGCCGAGAGCGGCGCATTCAAAGTCGACTTCATCCGCGACGATCGGTCGCCTTCGCATCCGAACGGCAAAGCGGTTTCGCGTCGGCACTATCGCTATCAGATCCAAGGGCCCAAAGCGGCCGAGGTGCTGACGAAGTTGAACGGCGGACCATTGCCCGAGATCAAGTTCTTCAACTTCGACGTCATCAACATCAAGGGGCGCAAGGTGCGTGCGCTCCGACATGGCATGGCGGGCGAGCCGGGCCTCGAGATCTGGGGACCGTACGAAGAGCGCGAGGAGATTCGCGCGGCCGTGATGGAAGCGGGTAAGGACGTAGGCATCGTCGCGGTGGGCTCGCGTACGTACGCGAGCAACACGCTCGAATCCGGATGGATTCCTTCACCGCTGCCCGCGGTCTACACGGGCGAGAAGATGAAGGCGTACCGCGAGTGGCTGCCGGCCTCTGGCTATGAGGGTACGGGTTCGATCGGCGGCAGCTTTGTCTCCGACAACATCGAAGATTACTACCTCACGCCGTACGAGTTGGGGTATGGCCCGTTCGTGAAGTTCGACCACGATTTCATCGGCCGCGAAGCGCTCGAGAAGATGGTGCAAGAGAAGCGTCCGCAGCGGAAGAAGGTCACGTTCGAGTGGAACGGCGAGGATCTCGGCAAAGTGATCGCGTCGCTGTTCGATCGCAACAGCGAGCCGTGCAAGTTCTTCGATCTCCCGATTGCGAACTACGCCTCTTCTTCTTATGACGCAGTCACGATGAACGGCAAGACCGTCGGGTTCTCGATGTTCACCGGATACAGCCACAACGAACGTTGCGGCCTGTCACTCGGGGTCGTCGATGCGAACATCAACGACGGTGACGTGCTCACGCTGGTGTGGGGTGAAGAAAACGGGGGCACGAAGAAGCCGACCGTAGAGCGCCACAAGCAATGCGAAGTGCGCGTCAAAGTGGCGCCGGTGCCGTATTCGCGCGATGCGCGCGAGGGCTATCACCAGGGTTGGCGCACGCGCCAGAGCTGAGCCGCAACGATGCACCAGCCTCGCCGCGAACCATCGAGCGCACCCGTAGAAATGCAGACGATCGTGCAACTCGCGCGCGAGGCTTCGATCGAGCTCAACGTGCAAGATCTGAAGGACTTGGACGCGAGCCGCAATCTGTTGCCGTCAGGCAAGCGCGTCTATATCAGTCATCTGCCGAAACAGCGGTGGGAAGACACGTGGCTTGCGTGCCGTGAGGTCGCTGCGGCGGAGTTCGATCCGATTCCGCATATCCCAGTGCGATTGATCGAGGACGAAGCAGCGCTCGATCGGATTCTCGATGCGGCTGCGAACGCGCGAGTGAAAGAAGTTCTTCTGATTGCCGGCGACTATCCTCGTCCAGCCGGGCCTTACTCGGCAGTGGCGGACGTTCTGCGTGCCGGCAAGCTGAATCAACATGGGTTCACGCGAGTCTCGCTCGCTGGACACCCAGAGGGTCACCCCGCGGTCGCGCTCGAAGAGATTCGACGAGCAGAGTTGGAAAAGGCGCTGCTGGCAGATCGACTCGATTTAGAGGCGACGTTCGTCACGCAGTTCTTCTTTGAAGCTCCGCCGTTCTTGCAATGGTCTGCCGACTGTCGTGCACGCGGCATGCGCGCCGCGCGCCTGATTGCGGGTCTCTCGGGTCCTGCTGGAATCGCCACGCTGCTCAAGTTTGCACGACGCTGCGGGGTAGGGCGCTCCATTCGCGCGCTGGCTGCGCGGCCAAGCGCTGTCACGCAATTCTTGGGCAACTATGAGCCGGCGGATCTGGTGCGTGATCTCGCGAGTGCTTATGAGCCCGCTGCACCCGTGTTCGATGGTCTGCACTTCTTCTGCTTTGGCGGATACCTAAAGACGTGCGAATGGCTGAACCACATCGCATCGAGTCGAAGCAGCTCGGCTCTGTAACAGGCGGGCACCGCGTTTTGATGAAAGTTAACTCAGCGTCCTAAAAACTGGATGGCTCGTCCGTGGTATGGTCGTGAGCTGTCTGCAACCTGCTGCGAAGAACGGACCGCGCTGATGATTCTTCGACTTCTGAAATTGTCTCTCGCCGCCCTGATAGGGCTCTCCGCACAAGTGTTGGCGCTCGATGGTCAGCCGGGCGTTCACGATCCCTCCACGATCGTGATCCACGAAGGACGCTTCTACACCTACGGCACCGGTCGAGGTTTACCGATTTTAGTATCGGATGATGGCTGGACGTGGCGCCGCGGGGGCTCGCTGATGTCCGCGTTGCCTGATGGAAAGCCCGGGCCGGAAACGATTGCGCGCGGCGGGAACAACTCGTGGGCGCCGGATGTGATTCGTCTCGGCGATAAGTACTACGTCTATTACTCCGCGCCGGGCGAGCAACCCAAGTCAGCGATCGGTTTACTCGTGGGTACGACGCTCGATCCGAAATCACCCGATTACAAATGGGAAGACAAGGGTCCCGTCGTGTGGTCCGACGGCATCGAAGACTCGAATGCGATCGATCCCGGTGTGTTGCTCGACCCCGATGGTCGGCTATGGATGGTCTACGGTTCGTACTTCGGTTACATCCGTCTCGTCGAGCTCGACCCGAAGACCGGGCTGCGCAAGTATCCGAATCGCGAGCCCGTGAACGTTGCGATCAACTCGGAAGCCGCCATCCTGATTTACCGCGATGGCTGGTACTACCTGCTCGTCACTCACGGATCCTGCTGCCGAGGCGCGACGTCCACGTACAACATTCGAATGGGTCGCTCACGCAAGGTGACCGGTCCATACCTCGACAACATGGGTGTCGACATGGTGGAGGGCGGCGGCAAGTTGTTCGCCGGATCTCGCGGGCGTCAGATCGGCCCCGGCCATTTCGGTCTGCTCGATCTCGGCGACGATGTGCAGAAATTCTCGCTTCACTACGAGGCTGACCTCGATCGCGGCGGCATCAGCGTGCTCGAAATCCAACCGCTGTTGTGGCGTGACGGTTGGCCAGTGGCAGGAGAAAATTTCGTCGCGGGCACGTACACGATCGAATCGGCACGGACCGGTACGGTGCTCGAGCTCGCGGTGCAGGGCGTTCCCGTCGGTGGGTTTCGGCCAAGACGTCTCGGCCCTCCGCCTAGTGCGGAGGGTCCACCGCCTGAACCGCCACCGGCACCGGCGATTCCCGATCAGGTCGCTGAAGACGTGAGCATGAACTGGCCCGCAGGCGACGTCGATCTACGCCTCGCGCCGGCAATGTTGCAAGCCCAGCAGAAGTGGACGTTCACGCCGGTCGCGAATGCGGGCGGTTATCCCGGCTCGCCGTATTTCAAGATTATGATCGCCGGAACCGAGCGTGCGCTCGCCGCGACCGCGGAGGGCGAGCTCATTGCAGTGCGAACATTCAGCGGAGCGCCAGAGCAGTTGTGGCGCATCGATCAATTGACGGACGGCACGTATCGCGTGATGCCGAAAGCCGTTCCCGGCTCGAAGGAGGCGCTCGCGCTTTCGGCGGTCGGCAGCAGCATGCCGACGCTCGCGAAGTTCGATCCCAAGAGCGATCGCCAACGCTGGCATATCAGGGCGCCATGATGACGATCTTCAAGAAAGTACAGGCGTGCGGGCTGCCGATGCTCGCGATGGGTTTGATGTGGGTAGGCGGTGATGTCATTGCCGAGGAAGCAGGTGCGCGTCCTCCCGCGCCCTCTCTCTCTCAGCCGAAGACCGCGACGCAGAACGTCGATTCTCGCGGATTCATCCGTCGATGGTTGGTGCTCGAGCCGTTGCCGCACAGTGGGCCGCTCACCGAAAGCGCTGTTCGAGCGTCGCTCGAGACGAAGCCGCTTCCGAGCTTCGCCACGGTGCCGCGTGCGGGCGACGTCGTCGATCTCAACGGCGGGCTCAAGTGGCATGCGCTCGACACCATCCGCTACAACGTCAACCTGTATCACTTCGCGTGGGCGCTCACGAAGCCGACCTCCAACGTTGTGTTCTGGGCGGTCACGACTGTCGACTCGCCGCGCGACATGAACGGCGTGCGGCTTGCGATCGGTTCGAACGCCGCTTCGCATTGGTGGTTGAACGGCGAGCGCGTCATCGAAATCTACGATGATCGCCAGACGGTCATCGACGACGGTGTGTCGAAGCGGCTCAATCTCAAGAAAGGCCGTAACGTCATCGTTGCCGCGATCGTGAACGGCGGCGGTGCCACGGACTTCTGCGCCCGCTTCCTCGATGAGAACGACCAACCCATTACAGGACTGACGGTCTCTCTTCAATCGCTTTGAGCCGCGGCTCAGGTCCGCGCCGACGCTGGAGGGGGCGTCGACGTTAGTTAACTTTCGTGAACGGGAGCGATGTAGTAGAACTACGAACCGTTCGTAACCTCAACCGTCTCTCATAATTATGAATAAGACTCTCATGGCGGGCGTGTTCGCGCTCGCGCTCGTGGCGTCCGTGCCAGCCTATTCTCAAATGGAAACCGAGGCGCCGCCGGTCGTCGAGGGCGCGAAGCCGGTGACCGTGCAACGAATCAAGATCCACGGCCCCTCACTCGTCGGGAATCTCGAAGGGAACGATGTCGACCGCGATGCGCTCGTCTTCCTGCCGCCCAGCTACCAGAAGGAGCGGAACCGGCGCTACCCGGTTGTCTATGCCTTGCACGGCTTTTTCATCGGTGCCGAGCAGTGGAGCAAAGAGATCCACGCGCCGCAGACGTTCGAAGGCGCCTTTGCGCTCGGCGCGAAGGAGATGATCGTCGTTCTTCCCGACTCGAAGACGCTGCACAACGGTTCGATGTACTCGAGCTCGGTGACGACCGGCGATTTCGAGAACTACGTGGCGCGCGACGTAGTTGCGTACATGGATGCGAACTACCGAACGCTGCCGGCGCGCGAGAGCCGCGGCTTAGTCGGCCATTCGATGGGAGGCTACGGCGCGACGCGCATCGGCATGAAGCATTCCGATGTGTTCGGCAGTTTGTATGTCATGAGCCCCTGCTGTCTCGGCGCTCGCGGTGCGCCGCCCAAGGAAGCACTCGAGAGTCTTGCGAAGATCAAGAGCCGCGAAGACCTGGCTAAGCAACATTTCATGGTGACCGCGACGTTCGCGGTGGCGTCCGCTTGGTCGCCGAATCCGAAGAACCCACCGTTCTACGCCGACCTTCCGCTCGAGGGCGACGGGCAGAGCGATATCCTCGCGAAGTGGGCCGCGAACGCGCCGTTTGCGTTCATCGATCAGTACATTGGCAATTTGAAGCAGTATCGCGCGATCGCGCTCGACGTCGGCGATCAAGACGGCTTGCGTGTGGACACGGCGAAGCTGCATCAAACGCTCAACGACTACGGCATCGAGAACACGTTCGAGGAATATGCTGGCACGCACACGAGCAAGCTCGGCGACCGCTTCCAGAATCATGTGTTGAAGTTCTTCAGCGATACCCTGTGCTTCGAGAAGCGCTGCGGGAAGTGATCGAGCAGACCTGATCTAACTCTCGAGATCCGACGACCGAGGAGGCAACGTGAGAAAGATTGCGTTCGTATTGGTATTCCTAGCGAGCGTCTGCGGCGCGCAAGAAGCCGGCGATTTCCGTCCGGCGTCGACGAACGTGTGGGGCGCGGAGTATCCGCGCATCGACAGTAGCGGGCGCGTGCAGGTTCGCATCAAGGCGCCGGAAGCGAACCAGGTCAAGCTCAACTTCTGGAGCGGCCCGAAGATCGACATGGAGAAGCAGGAGGACGGTGTGTGGACGGTGACGACGCCGCCGTTGGTACCGGGCTTACATTACTATGTGATCAACATCGACGGCGCCGAAGTCAGCGATCCCGGTAGCCAGGCCTTCTTCGGCGGCACGCGTTTTACGAGCGCGGTCGAAATTCCCGCCGCCGACGGCGCGTACTACGCGATCCAGAATGTTCCGCATGGGCAAGTACGCGAAGTCTGGTACGACTCCAAAGTGACGGGAACGTGGCGCCATGCGCTCGTCTATCTCCCGCCCGGCTACGACACGGACACCAAGAAGCGTTATCCGGTGTTATACCTCCAGCACGGCGGCGGAGAAGATGAAACGGGTTGGATTCGCCAAGGGCACGCCAACTTCATCCTCGATAACCTCATCGCGGCCGGTCAAGCCAAGCCGATGATCGTCGTGATGGCGTACGGTTATGCGCGCCGCGCTGGGTATACGCCTCCGGATACTGCCGGACAGCCGTTCGGCTCGCCTGCTGCGATGAAAGCGATGCAGGACATGGCGAGCGCGTTCGAAGACGATGTCACGCAGGTCTTGATTCCTTTCATCGACAAGACCTTCCGCACATTGTCCGATCGCGATAACCGCGCGATGGCGGGTCTATCGATGGGTGGAATGCAGACCTTCCAGATCACGCTCAATCACCTCGACCTGTTCTCGCACATCGGTGGTTTCAGCGGTGCGGGTGGCATGCGCATGCCCGGCGGTCGCGCGTTCGATCCCAAGGTCGACTACAACGGCGTGTTCGCCGATCCGAAAGCGTTCGCGAAAAAGGTCCACGTGCTTTGGCTCGGCGTCGGAACGGCCGAACCCGAGGGACTTCGCGAAGCGATCAGACGCTTCCACGGCTCGCTCGAGCAAGCCGGCATTCAACATGTCTACGTCGAGGCGCAGGGAACCGATCACGAGTGGCAGACGTGGCGCCACGCGCTCCACGATTTCGCGCCGCGCTTGTTTCGCAAATAGATAAACGGCTAGCGGAAGAGACGTTGGGCGAAGTGATACAAGTTATTCGCCCACGTCTCTCCGACGTGACCGAAGTCATCGACGTTCCACACGTGCGGAACATCGTGCGCCTTCAAGTACCGGTGCACGGCTTGTGAGAAATTGATCAGGCCATCCTTGTTCCCGCACGACAAATAAATGAGCTTCAGTTTCTCGCGCACGACCGCGGGATCGGGTACGAGCTCACCAGGCGGCTTCGTGTTCGGCGCTGAGGAGAACGCGCCGATCCACGCGAACGTATCGAGATTGCCGAAGCCGAAGTTGAGTGTCTGACCGCCGCCCATCGAAAGGCCGGCCAACGCGCGGTGCTCTCGGTTCGTGAACGTGGAGTACTTCGCCTCGATCGCCGGGATGAGGTGATCGAGCAGGTCGCGCTCGAAGCGCGCGAAGCTCTCGATCTTCTCCGGCGTGAAGGGATTGTCGATGGCGCGGTCATCCTTCATGGCGCGTCCGTTCGGCATGACGACGATCATCGGTACTGCTTTCCCGGCGGCGATGAGATTGTCGAGAAGCGTGTTCGGCGCAGCGAGCTTCAGCCATTCCGTCTCGTCGCCGCCGATCCCATGCAATAAATAAAGCACCGGATACTTCTTATCTGCCGAGTAGCCCGGGGGCAGATAGACATTTGCTTTGCGCAGCGAGTCGGTCACGCCGGAGCGGTACTCGAACGTCTCGACGCTCCCGTGCGGGATTGCCGCCGACGGTGCATTGAAGCCCGCGGGTGGATCGTCAAAGGCTCGGACATCGTCAGGCGCCAATTCGATGGGGCGAGCGAACGGATTCGCTGCCGGCTCTGCTCCTGCGGAGGGTTCTTGTGCGAGTACAGAGGCACTCAGCGCGAGCGCGAGAGTTGCGCAAAGGGCTGTTAGGCGCGTTTTCATTCGAATCCCCTTCTTATATGTGAGCGCGATTTCATCACGCCGCGAACGCATCGCGCGATCACTTTCCTGCTGTTTGCGATAGCGATCGAGTGATGACCACCGCTGTCAAATCAGTATCCCTGATCAGTTGAGGCTTCTACGCAACGCCTGTGTAAGCAAAAAGCGAGATCTGTTGGCGAAAACACAATCTTTAATTGTCTGAGTATTGACGCAAAAATACTGCGGTGGTTAAGTACCGCCCGATTTAAGAACGCCGTTCTATCAACGGCCTGTCCAAGGGGAGAATGTATGTCGAGAAGAAACATGGCGCTTGCCGGCACTTCAACGCTGCTGGCGCTCGCGATGAGCGCGCCAGTTGCAGCGCAAGAGAGTGCTTCGCTGCCTGGCGCAGCGGGGGAGCTAGAGGAGATCGTCGTCACCGGTATTCGTGGCTCGTTGCAACGAAGCCTCGACATCAAGCGTGACGCGTCGGGCGTCGTCGATGTCATCACCTCTGAGGACATCGGTAAGTTCCCGGACTCCAACGTCGCCGCATCCTTGCAGCGCGTTCCCGGTGTTTCGATTCAACGTTCCGGTACGCGCGGTGAGCCGACCGGTATCACGGTTCGCGGCTTCGGCGGCGACTTCAACGAAACGCTGTTCGACGGACGCCGCATCTCGACGGCTGCGGGCGGCCGCTCGGTTGACTTCAGCACGGTCGGCGCGGACTTCGTCGGCGCGATGCACATCCTCAAGACGCCGGACGTCACGCTGTCGACCAGCTCGATCGGCGCAACGGTCAACATTCTGTATCCGAAGCCCTTCGATTCGCTCGGTACGCGCTTCGTGACGAGCGCATCGGGCTCGATGCAGGACGAAGCAGGCAACATCGTTCCGACCGCAGGTGCATTGTTCAGCACGACGTTTGCGGACGACACGATGGGCATCCTGGCGGATGTCATCTACACCGAGCGCGAGACGGATACGAATCGCGTGTTCGTGTCGGGCTGGAACGGCAGCAGCACGTTTGCTCCGTGTCAGATGACTGCGACCTGTACGGACGCGCAGCTCGACGCCGGCAATATGGTCGGTTGGTGGCAGCAGCAGTACGGTGCCGAGCAGTCGCAGGTGAATGACGAGCGTATCGACGGCCGCATCGCCTTCCAGTGGCGCCCGACGGACAACGTCCTGCTCACGGTCGACGACAACTTCTCGCGCCAGAGAATCAAGACGCAGACCTACGGTTTCGCGCTTTGGTTCGGCAACAGAGACCTGCGCAACATCGAGTTCGACGAGAACGGCACGGTCACGAACTTCATCCAGCCGGGCACGCCGATGGATCTGAACGCTGGTGTCAACAACCAGCAGATCGAGACGAATCAGATCGGCGCCAACCTGAAGATCGACGTGACGGAGAATTTGCACTTCGACATCGACGCATCGTACGCGAAGAGCAAGTCGAACCCCGATGCCGGAGATCGCAACGACGGCGCGAATATCGGCTACGGTGGCGCGCTGGGCACGGCCCTTGGCGTGCGCGTCCTGGGCGACAGCAGCGACACGCTGCCGCAGCTCACGACGTTTGGCCCGAACGGCGATACGTCGCGTTACCTCGATCCGTCCGTCATCGGATCCCACGTTCTCGTGCGCACGCACCAGCAGAACACGGATACGGTCAAGCAGGCTCGCTTCACGACGACTTACGAGCAGGACGACATGCGGCTCGACCTCGGTGTGGCGTACCTCGATGACAACTTCACGCTGCAGAACAGCAACACGTTCGCGAACAACTTCTGGCAGGCATACTCTGGCTACGGTGCTCCTTCAGGCCGTACCTCGGGTGTGTTGATCCCCGAGAGCATGTATCGCGGCACGATCGGCACGGGTGGGTTCATTCCTGGGTTCTCGGGCGCGGGCGCGTTGCCGCCGTCGCTGCTCGTCTACAGCCCGTACGATCTCTACAACTACCTCGAGGGTCTGGGCAATCCGCAAACCCAAACCATCGACGGGTTCAACTACGGCTGCTGTAACTACACGGGTTCGCTCGACCTCGCGCTCGATCCGGGCAGCATTCAGGACATCACCGAGAAGACGTTCTCCGCGTTCATTCGCGCGAACTTCGACACTGAGATCGGCGACATGCCGTTCCATTTCAGTGCCGGCTTGCGTAACGAGCGGACCGATGTCACTTCCTCGGGTCAGGGTCGCGTGCCCATCCTGCTGGAGCAGAGCGAAGCGGATCCGACGTTGTTGACGACGACGTTCTCTGAGACGACGGCGATCACGACGAAGAGCGACTACTCGTATCTCTTGCCGAGCTTGAATACGAAGTTGGAAGTCACGCCTGATGTGCACTTGCGCTTTGCGGCGTCCCGCACGTTGACGCGTCCGGCCATCAACTTCCTCACGCCGGTGCTGAACGTCGGCTCGCTGCCGCGCGTGGGTGCGCTCACGGCAAACGGCGGTAACCCGGCGCTCAAGCCGTATCTGTCGGACAACTTCGACTTCGCGGTCGAGTGGTACTACCAGCAGAACTCATACGCTGCTTTGAACTACTTCATCAAGGACGTGACGAACTTCATCGTTCAGGGAACGCAGCGTCAGACGATCAACAACGTCATCGACCCGACGACTGGGGCGCCGGCTATCTACACGGTCTCCCAGCGCGTGAACGGTCCTGATGCGACGGTCGACGGCTTCGAGTTCGCATGGCAGCACGTGTTCGGCGATTCGGGCTTCGGCTTCAACGCCAACATCACGATCGTGGATACGGACCGTCCGTACGATCGCAACGACCTCTCGCAAAGCGGCTTCGCGGTTACGGGTCTCGCCGACTCCGCGAACTTTGTCGGCTTCTACGACAAGAACGACTTCGAGGTGCGCGTTGCGGCGAACTGGCGCGATGAGTATCTGTTGCAGTTCGGTCAGAACCAGAACAACTCTGCGTTCGGTGCCGAGCCGACGTTCGTGAACTCGAGCCTGCAGATCGACGTGACCACGGCGTATCAGCTGACCGAGCAACTCAATGTGTTCTTCGAGGCGTTGAACGTCACGAACGAAACGTTGAGCACACACGGCCGGTATGACAACCAGCTCCTCGACGTCTTCGCATACGGACGTCGTTACACTCTGGGCGTACGCTTCAGAATGTAAGGTGTGCCAGTGACGTGGGAGGATGTCCGGCTCCCCCCGGGGCCGGGCATTCTCCCACTGTCACTTTCACCTGCCGGTTACGCCGGCGATATGCGATGATTTGACGTATGGTGCGCGCGGTTAAGAAGGTAGTGGTCGTCGGCGGGGGCACCGCCGGCTGGTTGACGGCAGCGGTCATCGCGGCCAAGCACCGAAGTCGAATCCCAGCTCACTTCAGCGTGACGCTGGTCGAATCCCCCAATACACCCATCATCGGGGTGGGCGAAGGCACCTGGCCGACGCTGCGATCCACCTTGTCGCGCATCGGGGTTTCCGAGACAGAGTTCTTCCGACAATGCGATGCCGCCTTCAAGCAAGGCGCGCTCTTTGCTCGTTGGACAACGGGCAAGCCCGACGATGGTTACTACCATCCGTTGATGTATCCCCAGAATTTCTCGCAGCTGAACTTGGCGCCGCACTGGCTCGTCCAGAACAACGGCCGCAGCTTCTGCGATGCGGTGACGCCGCAAGGTCGCCTCTGTGACGAGGGACTTGGGCCGAAGACGATCACGACCCCCGAGTACGACGCGGTCGCGAACTATGCATATCACCTGAACGCCGGTAAGTTTGCGGGCTTCATGCAGAAGTTCTGCTGCGAGAAGCTCGGCGTGCAACACATTCTCGCGGATGTTCGCAAGGCGAACCTCACCGAAGACGGCGACATCAAGAGCCTCGACACCGAGCAAGCGGGTGAGATCGAAGGCGATTTATTTATCGACTGCACCGGTTTCAAAGCGCTCTTGATCGGCGAGACGCTCGGCGTGCCGTTCAAGAGCTGCCAGGACGTGCTCTTCTGCGATACGGCCCTTGCAACCCAAGTGCCTTACGATTCCGAGTCTCACCCGATCGCGACCCATACGATTTCCACCGCGCAATCTGCAGGCTGGACTTGGGACATCGGGCTGCCGACTCGCCGCGGTGTCGGCTATGTCTACTCGAGCCGGCACACCTCGATGGACGATGCGGAGCGGGAGCTGCGCGCGTACATCGGACCGAAAGCGAAAGATCTCACGATCCGAAAGATCCCAATCCGTGCCGGCTGTCGTGAAACGTTCTGGAAGCGCAATTGCGTCGCGGTCGGGTTGGCTGCGGGTTTCCTCGAGCCGCTCGAATCCTCCGCGATCGTGCTGATCGAGATGTCCGCCAAGTTCATCGCCGAGCAGATGCCGGTCTGTCGCGAAGTCATGGACATCATCGCTGCTCGCTACAACGAAGCGACGCACTACCGATGGGGACGTATCGTCGACTTCCTCAAGCTCCACTATATATTGACGCAACGCACGGATACGGCGTTCTGGCGCGACAACTGCGACCCCGCGACGATCCCCGAGCGGCTGCAGAACCTAATGCATCTTTGGCGCTATCAGTCGCCGTGGTATCACGACGAGTTCGATCGCATCGAAGAAGTGTTCCCCGCGGCCAGCTATCAGTATGTACTCTATGGCATGGGCTTTCGCACTGAGGTCGACCCGAGCACGCTTGCAGGTCAAGCGAAGAACGCCGAGCGCGCGATGCGAGAGAACCAGATGCAAACCGAACGCCTTCGCATCGCTTTACCGCGCCATCGCGATTTAATCCGCAAGATCGTAGAGCAGGGCCTTCAGCCCGTTTGAACCAAAGAGAAATGCCGAGATACGAGCCCCTCAATCCGCAAGCCCACGGACACTTGCGCCTGCGCCAACGCACGGCCACCGATCCGCACTTCGTCCAGATCGTGGCGAGCGAATTCCCGGCGGCCGCCGTGTCTTCGCCCATTCTGTTCACGAAGGATCCCGAGAAGGGCAACTTCTATGCGGGGGCGCTGTTTGGCTTCAAGCCGCAGGAGCCCGCGATCAAGAGCGCAGCGGAGCGCGGCGGTTTCGTGCCGCTCGGATTGCAGCGCGAAGGGTTCTTCACGAGCGGAGAGAATATCGTCATCGACTTGGACAGCCCGCGCTTCAGCGACAGCGAAGGCGAGCCGTTATTCGATGAATCGCAGCAGCCGAGCCCGCCGCTGCGTCACATGCAGCGCCTGCTAGGGGAGCTTCACAAAGGGCTCGATGCCACTGCCGCATTCATTCAAGCATTGGTCGAGCTGCGCATCGTCGAACCGATCGATGTGGCCTTGCGCTTCGATGACGGAGAAAAAATCAGCTTGGAAGGTCTATACACCGTCAGTCTGGATTCGCTCCATGCGCTCGACGACGAGCAGGCCTTGCGTCTATTCCGCGCAGGCTACTTGCAACTCGCGTACATGGCGGCTGGATCGCTCAACCAGATCGGCGTTCTAGCGCAGCTGCGCAATAAACGACTGGCCGGTACTGCGAGTTAGTACCCTGGTCGGCGCCGCGAGCGGGTGAGCTGACAACAATTAGAAGATCACGGCGCGATCGCCGGCGGTCCTCTTTTCCTCTCGACTCGTTGCACAATTACAAGAGGTATTCGTGAAATCGACCTTGACCACAATGCTTGCGGCTGTCGGCTGCATGCTTTTGACGGCGAGCGCACTCGGCGCCGATCCGGCGCCTGTCGCGGTGCGAATCGACGCGAGCGTCACGTCCGCGCCCATCAACAAACATATCTACGGACAGTTTCTGGAACATGGTGGTCCGATCGTCAATCATGGCCTGTGGGCCGAAATGATCGACGATCGCAAGTTCTACGGCCCGATCCTCGACGCTGAGCCGCCGCCCCCGACCGATCCGCGCCGCGCGTTCTTAGGACGCGTGCGTAGCTGGATCCGCATCGGTTCCGCGGATGCAGTCACGCTCGCGAAAGACAATGCATACGTCGGCGAGCACTCGCCGCTGCTCCGGCTCAACGATTCATCTCCCGTGGGCTTCCAGCAGGGCGGTCTCGCGCTGCTCAAGGGCAAGCAGTACAACGGGCACATCGTGCTGGCCGGCGATTCCCGCGCGACCGTTAACGTGACCGTCTCTTGGGGCGACGATGAGAAGTCGCGCAAGGTCATCACGCTCCAGAATCTCACGAACGATTACGCGCGCTACCCGATCGAGTTCACGGCGCCTGTCACGACGGACGATGCGCGCATCGAGATCGTCGGGCGCGGTCAAGGCACGGTCCGCGTCGGCGTGTTGTCGCTCATGCCAGCTGACAACATCGAAGGCTTCCGCGCGGAAGCCGTCGCCGCGCTCAAGCAGATCGATGCCGGTGTGTATCGCTTCCCGGGCGGCAACTTCGTCTCGGCGCACGAGTGGCGCAACGCGATCGGACCGCGCGACAAGCGTCCGCCGATCTACGATCCGGTATGGAAGGCCGTTCAGCCGAACGATGTCGGTACGGATGAATTCCTCGCGCTGTGCCGCTTGCTCGATGCGGATCCCTACATCACCGCGAGCGCGGGCTTCGGCGATGCGTGGTCGGCCGCGCAGCTCGTCGAGTACGTCAACGGCGATGTCTCGACCCCGATGGGCAAGCTCCGTGCAGAGAACGGCCATCCCGAGCCATATCGCGTGAAGCTTTGGGGCATCGGCAATGAGCCGTGGGGCGACTGGCAGTTCGGCGCGATGCCGATCTCTCAATATGTTTGGAAGCACAACGAGTTCGCGAAGGAAATGCGTAAGGTCGATCCGTCGATCGTGCTCGTCGGCGGCGGCGCGCTGCCGAAGACGATGACGACTGCGAAGCAGTCGCTGCGCTTCGGTGACTCGCTGATTCCTGAACCGCTCTCGGAAGCGGACTGGTCCGGTCGGCTGCTGCAGCACTCGCATGAGTACATGGAGCAGTTGAGCGAGCACTTCTATGCTTACGCCGCGACGCGCTTCGATCTCGAGAAGGGCGAGCAAGTGCCGACGGAAGAGCCGCTCATCGACGTTCTGCGCAAGCCCGCGAACCACATTCGCCTTTCGGTTGAACAGTACGCCGAGTACAAGAACCTCATCCCGGAGCTCAAGGACAAGCACATCGCGCTCAATATCGACGAGTGGGCGCTGACGGGATTCCCGTGGAACTCGTATAAGGTCGCTCCCGCCAACGCGTGGACGCTGCACGAGATGATTCGTCACGCGGACGTCATCCACGGCGCGGCGTACACGTTCGGTACTTCGCTTCTGAGCGCGACGCGCAATCAAGCGCAGCTCAACCCGGCGGGCCAAGTGTTCCAGCTCTATAGCCGACACTTCGGTCGCATTCCGGTGAAGGTGAGCGGCGACAATCCGCAGCCTGCACCGAAGTGGCCAGTGGGCGGCGAACAGCCGAGCGCCAATGCAGGTAGCGATACCTATCCGCTCGATGTCGTCGCGGCGCTGAGCGAAGATCGGCAGTACCTCACGATCGCGGTCGTGAATCCGAGCGACAGCAACCAACGCATGCAACTCGAGATCGACGGTGTGAAGACTCGCGGGGGCAAGCTGCACCGCCTCGCGCATCCCGACCTCGAGTACGTCGCGGTACCAGGAAAGCCGTCCGCGGTGAAGATTCAGGAGCAATCCTTGTCTCGAACGCCGCAGTCGGTCGTCGTGCCGCCCTATAGCATGAGCATCTACTCGCTCAAGGTGACGCAGTAACCGAGAGCAGTGGGGGAGGGTGAACGAATGGTGGCGGCAGCAAACCAGGAAGTGAGCACAACGTGAGAAAGCTTTGTCTATTCTTTGTGGCACTTCATTGGTCCCTGTGTGCCGCAGCCGCGCAGACATGGACGCCTGACAACGCGAACGGCACGTTCACCAACCCCATTTTCTACGAAGAGTTCTCCGACCCGGACATGATCCGGGTCGGAGACGATTTCTATCTCACCGGCACCACGATGCATTCGATGCCAGGACTTCCGGTCCTGCGCTCGAAGGATTTGGTGAATTGGGAGTTCGTTTCATATGCCGCTCAGAAGCTCGACCTAGGGCCCGAGTTTCGCCTCGAGAACGGCCAGAACATCTACGGGCAAGGCTTCTGGGCGCCGTCGTTTCGGTATCACGACGGCACGTTCTACATTTTCAGCAACGTCAACAAACAGACGACGCAGGTCTTCACCGCCACGAATCCTGCAGGACCTTGGCGCCACAGCGCGATGCGCCGTGCCTTGCACGATCTCTCCGTGCTGTTCGATGACGACGGCAAGAAGTATGTCGTCTGGGGATATCGATCGATTCAATTCGCTGAGCTGAACGACGACCTCACCGATATCGTGCCGGGCACACAGCGCGAAATCATCCCGGAGAGTGCCGGGATGGGTGAGGGCCTGCACTTCTACAAGATCGACGGTAAGTACTTCATCGTCAGTGCGTGGTACGACCAACGCATGCGCATGCCCGCCGCGCGTGCCGACCGCCCCGAAGGCCCGTACGAGGTCAACCAAGCGATCAGCATCGATGAGGATTTCGGTCTCGCGCAAGGCAATCGACTCGCCGACATGCGGGGCACGAAGCCACCTTACGAGATCCGGCCGGGCGATCCTCGCGCGACAGGCAAACTGTCCTTGCATCAAGGCGGCATCATTCAGACCCCGCTCGGCGAATGGTGGGGTTACTCGATGATCGACTACAACTCGGTGGGGCGCTTGACGGCGCTTTCCCCGATCACGTGGCACGAAGGCTGGCCTTACTTCGGTTTGCCGGGCAACTTGACGCGCACGCCGCGCACCTGGGTGAAGCCGAAGACGCGTGAGCCCCAGCCCATCAAAGTGCCGTACGTGCGCGACGACGAGTTCTCGGGCCCATCGTTACAGGCGATTTGGCAGTGGAATCACGTCCCGGTGACCGATGCGTGGTCGCTCGATGAGCGCAAAGGGCACTTGCGCTTGCACGCGCTACCGGCAACGAGCCTTTGGGATGCGCGCAATACGCTCACGCAACGTTCCATCGGCCCGATTTCCTCTCCGATGACCGTTCTCGACATCTCGTCCATGAAGGCCGGCGATGTCGCGGGCCTTGCGCTCTTCAATAGGCCGTACGCATGGATCGGTGTCGAGCGGCACGAAGGCAAAGCCACTCTGGTTCAGTTCGACGAGCAATCGAACCGGCGCACGCTTGCGGACTTCGACGGCACGCGCGTCTGGCTGCGAGCCGACTGCGACTTCCTCAAAGAGACGGCGCACTTTTCGTACTCAACGGATGGCAAGACCTTCGTGAAGCTCGGCGAGCCGATGACGATGGTCTTCCAACTCGCGACGTTCCAAGGCGTGCGCTATGCGCTCTTCAGTTACAACACGAATGGTGCACGCGGCGGTGCCGCGGATTTCGACTCGTTCGCTGTCGAGCAACCGCATCCGCGCGGATTGATGCGGCCGATTCCGTACGGAGAGCGCGTCGAGCTTGCCGCGATGAGCCAAGACTATGGGTTGAGCGCGAACGAGCGCGCGATCGCGGCGGGCAAGCCCGCGGCTTTCGAAGTCGTCGACATGGCCCTCGGTCGCGCGGCATTCAAGGCGGAGCACGGATTCCTGAGCATTGCCGAGAACGGCGACGCCGAGATCGTGAAGACGCCGAGCGGCGCGGCGACGACCTTTCAGTGGATCGAGACGCCCACGGGCGAGCTCGTGCTGATGTCGCTGCGCACGAATCGTTTCCTGCGCATCGACCCCGCGACACGTCGTATCGTCGCGGATGCACAGACACCGTTGCCAGACAACAGCGACGGTGCGCGGTTCGTCTGGTCGCACGCGCGCTGATCCAAGCTCGAGAATAAGAAGGGTGGGGGGACGATGACGGATTCGATCAACATCAATCGCCGCGAGTTGATCGCGGGGGCGAGCGCGCTGGCGCTCACTGCGAACAGCTCGCTACTGCACGCGGCCGCGCCGGATCGCTTTGCGCCCAAGCCGCTTTCGCTTTGGTATCGGCAACCCGCGGATGAGTGGGTGCAGGCCCTGCCGGTCGGCAACGGCCGCATCGGCGCGATGGTGTTCGGCGGGATGGCGCTCGAGCGGCTGCAGCTCAATGAAGACACGTTCTTCTCGGGTGGCCCTTACAACCCCGTCAACCCCGACGCGAAGGGCGCACTGCCCGAAGTGCGCCGCCTCATTTTCGAGGGCAAGTACGCCGAAGCGCAGGCGCTCGCAAACGAGCGCGTCATGGCGAAGCCGATCAAGCAGATGTCGTATCAGCCGATCGGCGACGTCCTCGTGAACATGTTCGGTCTGGAGAACGCGAGCGATTATGTGCGCGAGTTGGATCTCGAGTCCGCAGTCACGCGCACGTGGTTCACGTCGGAGCGCACGCGCTACGTGCGCGAAGTGTTCGCTTCAGCACCGGATCAGCTCATCGTCATGCGCTTGGGTGCGGACCGAGGCGGGCGCATTCATGCATCGCTGTCGCTGACATCAGCACAAAGTGCCACGACGCGCACGGAAGGCGACGATGTGCTCGTGATGTCAGGCGTCGGACCGGGCGAGCACGGCATCGAGGGTCGTATGCGCTTCGAGGTTCGGCTCAAGATCACGCAACGCGGCGGCTCGCGTACTGCGGGCGAAGCGGGCATCAATATCGTCGGTGCGGATGAAGTCGTCGCTTACATCGCCATCGCGACGAACTATCGTCGCTTCGATGATTTGTCGGCGGATCCCGCCGAAATCACACGCAAGCAGATCGCTGCGGTCGCGGGCGACTACGAGGCCCTGATGCGCCGGCACGTCGCCGACTACGCGCAACTCTTTCGGCGCGTGTCGCTCGATTTTGGCGGCACCGAAGCGACTTCGATGCCGACTGACGAGCGCATCCGAGACTCGGGATCGCGCATCGATCCGGCACTCGCAGCGCTCTACTTTCAGTACGGTCGCTACTTGCTGATCTCCAGCTCGCGCCCAGGCTCGCAGCCCGCGAATCTGCAAGGCATCTGGAACGAGCGTCCGCGTCCACCCTGGGAGAGCAAATGGACGATCAACATCAATACGGAAATGAACTACTGGCTCACGGATGTCGCCGGACTCAGCGAATGCATCGAGCCGTTGCTGCGAATGACCCGCGAGTTGGCCCAGACCGGCGCGGTTGTCGCGCGTGATATGTATGGTGCGCGCGGCTGGGTCGCTCACCACAACACGGATGTCTGGCGTGCCGCTGCGCCGATCGACGGGGCGCAATGGGGATTGTGGCCGCTCGGCGGCGTGTGGCTGCTCCAGAATCTCTGGGATCATTGGGAGTTCACGCGAGAGCCGGCGTTCTTGCGCGAGATCTATCCCTTGATGAAGGGCGCGGCGGAGTTCTTCTTCGATACGTTGGTCGAGCATCCGACGGAGGGCTCGCTGGTCACTGTGCCTTCGAACTCCCCGGAGAACTTCCATCCCTACGGCAGCTCGCTCTGTGCGGGTCCGGCGATGGATCGACAGCTGCTGCGCGACTTGTTCGATCGCTGTGTGATTGCTGCAAGCGAGCTGAACGTCGACTCGGACTTCCAAGCGCAGTGCCGTGCCACGCGTGCGCGACTCGCGCCGGACCGCATCGGTAAGGCGGGGCACTTGCAGGAGTGGCTCGAGGATTGGGATCTCGAGGTCCCGGAGATCCGTCATCGTCACATCTCGCATCTCTACGCGCTGCATCCCTCCGATCAAATCACGCTGGAAGACACTCCTGAATTGGCCGCGGCTGCGCGCCGCTCGATGGAGATTCGCGGCGACGAAGCGACCGGTTGGGGAATCGGCTGGCGCATCAACGTGTGGGCACGATTAGCGCAAGGCGATCGGGCGCATGCGATCCTTCAGATGCTGCTGTCGCCTGAGCGCACGTATCCGAACATGTTCGATGCGCACCCGCCGTTCCAGATCGACGGCAACTTTGGCGGCGCAGCCGGCATCGCGGAGATGCTCTTGCAATCGCACCGCGAGCGCATTCATCTGCTTCCCGCGCTCCCTAGAGCCTGGTCGCGCGGATCCGTGAATGGCTTGCGTGCGCGTGGCGGCTACACGATAGACATTCGGTGGTCGGGCGGCGTTCTCGAGCATGCGGTCATCTCGAGCACACACGGACGACCGGCGACCGTGATGTATCGCGGGCAGCGGATCGATCTGCGTTTGAAGCCTGGTGCGAAGCAACGCATCACGTGGAGTGACGGGAAGCTCGCCTGATTCGGACGACTACGCTCGCTTGCGCTGGGACTTCTTCAAGCTCTCGTGATGACCGAGCGCCGCTGAAACGGATTGCGCGGCGCTCTCGAGATATTTTCGCGCGGCGTCGAGACCAACCTTCTGCGAGCCGTCGAGAAGTTCCAGGAACGGCACGGTCAGCGCGGCCATGAGATTGCCGTAGAAGCCGAACACGGGATAGCTGATGTCGGTGACGCCATGCGTAATCGCGCTGGCACACCGCTCGTAGCCTCTTTCGCGAATGACGGTCAGTTGCGCTCCGAGCTGGGCGTGGGTCACGCGCGTGCGTTCGAGCCGCTCCGCGAGCAGCAGCATCCGTTCGCGTTGCGCTTCGTCGGAGAAGGCGAGAATGACGCGTCCTGAGCAACTGCGCGCCAAGCTGACCGAGGCGCCGACACGCACCATGAATCCGCGCATATCCGGATTCTCTTGGCGATACACAACCAATCCTTCGGGCCCGTTCGGCACGACCAAATGACATGACTGGCAGATTTGGTTGACGAGCCGCTGCATGGCCGGTGCGGCGGCGCGTGTGAGATCCTGGGCGGGCGTTGCTTTCAACGCGAGGTCGAGGAATCTGTAAGTGACCGTGTAACGGTCGGTCTCGGGCGATTTCTGCAGTAGGCCGCGCATTTCCATCGCGATCACGGTGCGAAAGAGCTCTCCCATCGAGCGGCCTAACCGCGTTGCGATCTCGTTCATCGTCGCGCCATCCGGCGTGTTCGCGAGCAACTCGATGACGTCGAACGCTTTGTCTAACGCGGGGACCGCATATCGACCTTTCGGTGCGGCGCCGCCGCCCCGATCCAAGGAAACCGTTCTACGCTTGCTCGCTTGTGCCATGAAGAGGTCGCGCCGTGACGTTGAGGGGCTACTGAGATCGTTATTGCTGAGCGTTGCTTATGATAGGTGTAGATAAAGGGGCGAGCGAGGGGCGAATACAAACGAGTGGGAAGTGAACATGCATTGTTCGTCTAGGCTCACGTCGGCGTCGACGCGCAGTACTGCCGCAGTACGTCCTCGTGCGAATGCAGCGGGGCGACGAACTGATTCATTGCCTGGCGGAGTAGCTCCAACTTCGGTGTGATGACTTCCGCAGGCTGCGCGCTCACGAGCGGGTCAATCGTGCGCGGAATGACGTTTTGGCCGAGCATGACGGCGACCCAGCTAGCATTCGGAAAGAGCTCGCCTTCGAAGCGAAGGAACCGTCCGCCTTCGGAGAACAGAGCAAGCCGTCGTTGTAGTGCATCCGGGATCACCATGTTCCGGCAGTGGCGCCAGAACGGCTCGTCGCGTTCGTTCGCGTAGTAATGAAAGACGAGCAGGTCGCGTACTTGCTCGAAGTCCTTCTGCATCCAGAGGTTGTACTCGTCGCGATTGACGGACGCGATCGAGGCATCCGGGTAGAGTGCGATGAAGCGGCTGATGCCCTGCCGAATGAGGTAGAGCGACGTCGACTCCAAGGGCTCGAGGAACCCCGAAGACAAACCGATCGCAACGCAGTTTTTCTCCCAAAATCTGCGGCGATGTCCCGTTGCAAAGCGAATGAGCCGCGGCGCTCTGATGACTTCGCCGTCCAATCCCGCAAGCAAGATGGAGGTGGCTTCGTCCTCACTCATGAAGTCGCTGCAGTAGATGTGCCCGTTCCCGGTGCGCTGCTGCGTCGGAATGCGCCACTGCCATCCGGCGGATTTCGCTGTCGATCTCGTGTATGGCGTAAGCGGCCCGGAATGCTGACACGCCACCGCGAGCGCTCTGTCGCACGGCAGCCAATGTCGCCAATCGACCCAGGGCACACCGAGCGCTTGATCCAGTAACAGCGCTCGGAAGCCCGTGCAGTCGAAGAAGAAATCGCCCGAGATCGTTGGGCCATCCTGCAGCTGTACGCCTGTGATATGTCCCGTCTCGGGCGCACGCAAGACATTGCAGACCTTTCCTTCGACGCGCGTGACGCCGCGTTCCTCGGCGTAGCGGCGCAGGTAGCGAGCATAGAGTGCAGCGTCGAAGTGATAGGCATACCTCAGATAGGAAGCGGGTGCGCCGGGAACTCGCGTGTCGGGGAATGCGAACTTGTTCTGCTTGGCGACGATCTCGGTCAGGCAGTACTCGCCAAGGGAGTGCGGATGCCCATGCGCGCGGCAATGCAGCCAATACTGATGGAAGTCGAGCCCGTCGATGTCGATGCCATGGAAACCGAAGGGATGGAAATAGCGCGATCCATCGCCTGACCAGTCCACGAACTCGATGCCTAGCTTGAAGGTCGCGTGCGTCGCACGCATCAAGTCCGCTTCAACCAATCCGAGAAAGAGGTTGAACTGCAGCATATCGGGAATGGTCGCTTCACCGACACCGACGATGCCGATCTCATCGGACTCGACCAGCGTGAGTGACACATCCTTCGACTTGAGGACCTTGGACAGCGCGGCGGCCGTCATCCAGCCGGCGGCGCCGCCGCCGACGATCACAATGTGCTTCAACCGTTCCTGCATGGTGGGCCTAATTTAGGAGCAGGAGGCGTTCAGAGATAGGGCTTTCAGGCGGCAATCCGTTGCACGCTACCCTGAAAGGGTCCGCCCCGCGAGAAGCGGGGCGGACCTGCGGACGGTGCGATCAGAAGCTGGTGCGGAGCCCCAGCGTGATGAGGCGCCCGACCGGGTTGGCGGAGAAGTTGTCGTAACCCCATGCGCCGCCCATGAATCCGCCCTGGTTGCCATTGAAGAACGAGGGCTCTTCATCGGCAATGTTGCGGACATCGAGCGAGAGCGTGACGTTCTTGAACGTATCGCCGAACGTGAGCTTCTGCGCCAGATGCAGATCGAACGTGTTCGTTGCATCGACGGTGTCGCCGCCGCCATTCGGGTTGCCGTTCTCATCCCGCGTGAGCGGACGAACCGTGCTTCCACCCCAGTTCTTGTAAGAGCCGATGTGGTTCCAGAACAGATCGGCCGAGAAGTCGCCCAAGTCGAATCCCGCGTAAGCGCGAGCCTTGAACTTCACCGATGAGAACACGCCGTTGAAGCCGGACGTGTTCAACACGGAGAATTTCGGGTTCGGCCCGAAGTTCTGGTCGAACTTCGTGAAGTAGGTGCCGCTCGCACCGAACCGGGCTTGCACTCGCTCGCCGATGTCAAAGCGATAGTCGAACTGCGCGTCATACCCTTCGATAGACAGGTTGAGCCAGTTGCGAGTGCTCTGATCGATGAGGTAGTAGACGGTCGGCGGAATCGAGCCACCCACTGTTGCACCGTTGGCCACGTTCGCGAACTCGAGGATCTGAGCTTGCGTGCAGCCCGTGGGGCAGATCGTGAGTAGATCGGAGCCCGCAGCGGTGATGGACGCCGGGGAGGGCGAGTTCACGCCACCGGTGAAGTCGTTGTGGAAGAACGTGACCGCGCTGATGAAGCCCGGCAGGAACGACGGGATGAAGTCCACGCCGATCGAGTAGCTTTCACCGAACTGCGGACCCATCTGCGAGTAACCGCCACCGAGCTGACGGCGCATCGCTTCGCCGCTTTGCGCGATCGTGCAGACTGCAGAGCCGGACGTACACGGATTCGAGGTGTTCGCCTCGACCGCGCCGGGCACTTGCACGACTTCAGGGTAGTGCGCCACGGGGACGTTGATCGAACCGGTCGGCGTCACGCTTCCCGATGCGTACAGGTACCCTTGCGTCGGATCACCCATGACAGCAATCGGCGGCGCCACGAACGACTCGGCGTAGTTCGCGCGGAGGCGAAGGCCTTCGATCAGATCCCAGTTGATGCCGTACTTGGGATTCGTTGTGTCACCCACATCGGAGAAGTCATCGTAGCGAGCAGCGACGGTGACGTCGATCTGGTGCATCAACGGAATTTCCCACTCAGGCGCGACGAGCGGCACGATCGCCTCGGCAAAGGCCGATACGACTTCGCGGTCGTAATTGAACACGCGATAACCCGAGCCTACCGTCGTGAAGCCCGTGTTGTTCGGCGAGCTCAGCTTCTGCTGCTGTTCCAGCCACATGTGTTCCGCGCCGAAGGCGATCCGCAGCGGGCCGGCCGGCAGATCGAACAGCGAGCCCTGCACCGCGAGCCGCATCTGATTGAACGTGTTGTAGTTATTGTTCTGCGTGTCGTTCGTGTAGAGCGAATCCAACACCAGCGGATTGGTGCGGTTGGCAGATCCGGCGTTCCAGACATCGAGTGCGTTGGCCGTCGTGAGCGGGAGTTGCAGCACGACGACGTTCTGGCCTGGGATGCTCGATGCGGTCGTGTTGCCGCTCGATTGAGTCGTTCCGTTGAGTGCCAGGGTGGCGCACGCACCGCAGAACTGGTTGAAACCGTCTAGTGAAGAGCGGTTCCAGCCGAACGAATCGGCGAAGGTCAGCGACCAGTTGTCGTTGATGTCGTAGTCCACGACGAGATTGCCGTAGATGACATCCTGCTGAGACTCGGTGTAACCGTACTTCTCATCGTCTCGCAGTGCGAGCCAGCTGATGATGCCTGCGTTCGCTTCCGGAGCACCTGCAGGCGCCGTGAAGAACGGGTTCTGCTGGCCCGCCACGCCGGCCCCTGTGCCGAAGACCGTTGCGTTGTTGAGTTGTCCAGGTCCGGACTTGCTGTTCGTCTTGTTGCGGTTGTAGACGAGCGACGCGGACACCGACAGGTCGTCCGTGAAGTCGTTGACCACTCGAATCACACCGTTCAGTCGATGCTGCGCGGGAATGAAGGAGTTGTAGACCGAGTTATTGCACACGCCGTTTTGAGCGGCGTTGTTGGCCACCGGGGTGATCGAATCCGGCGACAGGAACACGAGGCCGCCGCCCGGTGCTTCGCCGCTGTTCACGCCCGTGACGCGCATCGTCGCAGGGCTGCACGTAAAGCCGTTCGTGTTCGAGCCGCCTTGCGGACGGTAATCGCCGCGGCTCGCCCAATCGCGGTCCTTGACGAACAGTTGGGATGCCTCGCTGTACTGGGTTGCGATATAGACGCCGCCCGTATCCCAGGTCGTACCCCAGATGCCGTTGAGATCGAACGTGGTGTAGTCATCGGCGAAGCCGTATGCGGTGTTCACTTCCGCGCCGTCGAACGTCCGACGGGTCACGAAGTTCACGACACCCGCCACAGCGTCAGAGCCGTAGACGGAAGATGCGCCGTCTGCCAGCACATCGACGCGCTGCAGGGCCGACGTCGGAATGATGTTCGGGTCGGTCTGGTTGAACTGAGCGCCGCCGCCAGGCATGCGCATGCCGTCGATCAGCACCAACGTCGTGTTCGACGACGAGCCGCCGAGCTGGTGAATCTGCGGCGAATAAAACGACCACAGGTTCTCGCCTTGCGCGAGCGTTCCGTTCGTGCTGAGTGCCGGGATCGTATTGACCAGCGCCGAAAGGTTGATGGCCTGCGATTTCTCGAGATCGACGGTACCGACCGAGACCAGGTTGGAGCCGACCGGCGCCTGACCTTTGATGCTCGTGCCGGTCACTACGACTTCTTCGACCGCTCTTTCCGCGTTTTGCGCGGGTGTGTTGGTGGGCTGGGCGCTCTGCGCCATGGCCGCGCCGCTTGCCAGCGATGTTGCGGTGAGTACCGCACGTGAAATTCCCCAAAGACGCTGTCTCTCTTTCGTCATCGTCGTCCCCCTCTGTGAGATTCGAATCGAGATCTTTGTTCCGAGCGTTTGCGGCGAAGCCACAGTGATCAGTCGGCTGCTACGGATGTGCGAATGACACCTGCTCCCCCGAGCATTTGCTCCGCTTAACGCCCTGACGCCGGTTTGCCAGCGGCATCAAAAGCATGATGAATGGCGGAAAAGTATTACGATTGGACTCTAGTAGCGTCATTTTGTAAACGCAACACCAGTCTCAAATATGAAAGCATACGAATGTGGGTATCAGTTGCGGATACGAAACAGCCGCATAGGGGAGGGGGCGGTCGCTGCGCGACGGCCCGAGCGGACACATAAAGCAAATCGATCGGGAGACAGCGCAGGTCAAGCCCGGATAGCGGACGCAACCCCGAATGCCGAGCGGCATATTCAGTATGCGAAGCGGCGCCCGCTCATCCGTTGCGCGCGGGTGTATGCTTTGGCCGACGCGGTCTTCTACTAACAGATTCGACCCGACCGCGGCGAGAGAACCCGATGGCGCTTGACCATTTCCAACCATTCCATACGAGCAAGCCTCGATCCAAGCACGACACCATCGCACGCACGCTAGGCCAGGAAATCCTGACGGGTATCCATGCGCCTGGTGCGAACCTACCGCCGGAAGCTGAGCTGTTGGCTCGTTTCGGAGCTTCGCGCACCGTCTTGCGTGAGGCGATGAAGACGCTGTCTGCCAAGGGATTGGTCGTGCTCAAGACGCGCGTTGGTACTCGCGTTCTCAATTCCTCGAATTGGAATTTCTTCGACGCCGAGCTCCTTGCGTGGTACGCCCAAATGGGCGTCGATGCGCAGCTCCGTCGCTCGTTGACCGAGATCCGTCGGGCCGTGGAGCCTGCTGCCGCAGCGCTCGCTGCCGAACGACGGTCCCGCGCGGAAATCGTGCGCCTGCGCGATTGCGTACGGCGGATGGAGCGCTCAGGAGGTGGGCAAGAGAACTTCGCGACCGCCGACCTCGAGTTTCACCTGCTGATCGGTGTGGCTTCGGGCAACCCCTTGATGCGTTCGCTCGCGGCGGTCATCGAAGCTGCGTTGGTCGCGTCCTTCCAGCAGAACATGCCGCTCGCGGGCGACGATCTTCAAGAGACGGCGGATGCGCATGGCGCAATCGTGGATGGCATCGAGGCGCGCGACCCCGCAGCGGCCAGCGCTGCGATGTTGCGCGTGATCGATCTAGGTCAAATTCGCATCGTCGATCGAATGCGCGCGAGGGAAGCGGCCGCCCGAGGTGCGAAAGCGAAAGCGCCCGCCGCTTCGCGCCAAACCGGCAAACGGCGTGCAAAGGGTTGATGCGGCCTGAGATTGGCGCGCTACGCGCTCAGCACTCGACGACGGCTTTGATGACCTGAGACTCGGGTTTGATCCAGTCGACGAGTGCGGCGGGCAGCTCCGCGAGCGGTGCGCTATGCGTGCGTAAGTGCGCGACCGGAATCTTCCCGGCTCTGATGCACTCGATCACGAACTCGAAATCTCCGGCGGTCGCATTGCGGCTCGCGAGCAACCGCGCTTCACGCTTGTGAAACTCGGGATCCGAGAACGTGATGTCCGCACTCACGACCGACACGAGAACATACGTGCCGCCGTGTGCGATGTAGCCGAACCCCCGCTGCATCGCTTGCGGGTTGCCCGTTGCATCGAACACCACGTCGAACATATCTCCGTGGGTGATCGAGCGCAGGCGGTCATCGATGTCTTCGTCGACTTGCAGCGCATGTTCGATGCCGAGTTTCTCCCGGCACAACGCGAGTCGATCGGGCCGGATGTCGACAACCGTCACCGAAGCGCCGCGTAACTTCGCGAACAGCGCGCAAGCGATGCCGATCGGTCCGCTGCCGGAAACGAGAACGCGATGATCTTGCGTCACTTCGCCTCGAGAAACTGCGTGGGCGCCGATCGATAGAAACTCGATCATGGCCGCTTCGTCGAGCGTCACGCCTTGCGCGGAAAACACGAAGCGCTCCGGCACACACAGATATTGCACGAGCGCCCCGTCGCGATGGACGCCGAGCACCTGGAGGGCCTGGCAGCAATTCGGTTTGTGTTTACGGCAGGCGCTGCACTTCCCGCAAGACATATAAGGCACGACATAAACGGGATCGCCGGTCCGTAGCTTGGAGCCCGTGGGCGCCTCGACGACTTCCCCAGACAATTCGTGGCCCATCACTCGCGGATACGTCAAGTACGGTTGGACGCCACGAAAGATGTGCATGTCCGTGCCGCACACGCCGACTCGGCGCACGCGGACCAACACTTCGTCAGGTGCAGGCTTCGGCACTGGCCGCTGCTCGACGCGCAGCGTGCCGGGCTCTGCACACACCACGACATCCATCAAGGGAATGCTCATGCGGGGGTTCACGCGGTTGATGAGAGGTCGATAGGCTCGTCCGAGTGACGCGCCAAAGTCGGCAGCGATGATCGCCGGCTCGTGCGGGTATCAAACGGGCGTCGTACGCATTAGTATCATATGCGAAAGAGAAAAAGCATATATGAAAGCCGAGACTCGGACCAACGTCTGAGCCAGCTTTCGGGCGCTGGTCTGTCAGCGAATCAAGAGACAAAGGGGGATCGTCACGTGCAGGACCGTCGAGCATTCGTATCGTCTTCATTGGTCGCTGCTGCGCTCGCGGCAAGCGGAGCAGGGGGCGCTCTGTTGAACGCCGCCACGGGCGCGAGTGCAAGCGCAGCAACGCCGTCGAGAAAGTTCAAGCACAAGTATGCGCCTCACTTCGGCATGTTCCAGGCGCACGCTGGGTCGGACCCCATCGCGCAGTTGGAATTCATGGCGGCAGAAGGCTTTACCGCACTCGAAGACAACGAGCTGATGGCACGGCCTGTGGCGCTGCAAGAGCGTATCGGTGCGGCGCTCGAGCGGCTCGGGATGACGATGGGCGTGTTCGTCATCGATGGAGGCGACAACTGGAAACCGTCGCTCGCGACGGGGCAGCAGGAATTTCGAGATCGCTTCTTGAACACCTGTCGAGCCGCGGTCGATGTCGCGAAGCGAGTGAATGCACGTTGGGCGACAGTGGTGCCGGGATACTTCGATCGTCGGCTTCCGATCGGCATCCAGACGGGGCACGTCATCGATACGCTGCGCGCCGGTGCCGACACTCTCGCGCCACACAATCTTACGATGGTGCTCGAGCCGTTGAGCGATAACCCAGATCTTTTCCTGAGAACATCGGATCAGGCCTACGCAATCTGTCGCGCCGTCAATAGCCCCGCCTGCAAGATCCTGTACGACATGTATCACATGCAGCGAAACGAAGGCGACATCATCGCGAACATCGATCGCACTTGGAGCGAGATCGCTTACTTCCAGATCGGCGATAACCCGGGACGCAAGGAACCGGGAACCGGCGAGATGAACTATCGGAATCTCTTCCGTCATATCCATCGAAGAGGATTCACCGGCGTGCTCGGCATGGAGCATGGCAATGCGCAACCAGGTAAGGACGGTGAACGGGCCTTGATCGATGCCTATATCGAAGCGGACTCTTTCCAATGAGAACTCGCATGCATAACGTTTCATCCACGGCGGCGAGCGCGCTTCTCACGATCGTCGCTTCATTGTCGGCGACTGCCGTTGCGGACGACAGCACGACGCAATCGGCATCCGGAGTGGTCCCGCTCGACATCTTCACCGTGCCCGACGATCTCGAGGTGACGCTGTGGGCGCAATCGCCGCAGCTCAAGAATCCGACGAACATCGATGTGGATGCCGCAGGGCGCATCTGGGTCGCGGAAGGCGTGAATTATCGCAATCACGCGAAGCGCGATCCGAAGGGCGATCGGATCGTCGTGCTGGAAGATACCGATGGCGATGGCCGCGCGGATCGATCGACGACGTTCGTACAAGAACCGACGCTCGTTGCGCCGCTCGGTATCGCGGTGATCGGCAACAAAGTGATCGTCTCGAATGCCCCGGATCTCATTGTCTACACCGATGTCGACGAGAATCGGGTCTTCGATCCGGCGATCGACAAGCGCGAAGTGCTGCTGACGGGCTTCGACGGCAACAATCACGATCACGCGCTCCATTCGGTCACGTTCGGGCCCGACGGGCGTTGGTACTTCAACGCAGGCAACGCCGGCGCTTACTTCACCGATCGAAGCGGCCGGACGTTCCGAGTCGGGAGCTTGTACGACCCGGCCGAAAGCGGCGCGACGCGCCTCTCCGGCTACACACCGCGCGATTACTCCGGCGCGCGCAGCGATGACGGCCATGTGTACGTCGGCGGTTTTGCGGCTCGCATGCAACCGGACGGCACCCGCGTCGAGATCATCGGTCACAACTTCCGCAACAGCTATGAGCAAACGGTCACGAGTTTCGGCGATGTCTTTCACAACGACAACGACGATCCGCCCGCGTGCCGCACGACGTTCCTCATGGAGTACGGCAATCTCGGATTCTTCTCCCGCGACGGTAAGCGCTATTGGACGGCGGATCGGCGGCCCGGCCAGTCGGTGCCGACCGCGCAGTGGCGACAAGAAGATCCGGGCGTGATTCCCGCGGGCGATGTCTATGGCGGCGGCGCGCCGACCGGCATCGTCATCAACGAAGGCGACGGGCTCGGTGCGAAGTGGCGCGGCATGCTGCTGAGTGCGGAAGCCGCACGCAATACGATCTTCGGTTACTTCCCAGCCGTCGACGGCGCGGGTTACGCGCTGGATCGATTCGATTTCTTGACGAGCAACAAAGAGCAAGCGTTCGCCGGTACCGACTTCAAGGGTGGGAAGGTGACGAGCGAGATCCAAACCTTCTTCCGTCCGTCGGATGTGGCGGTCGGAGCTGACGGCGCGATCTACATCGCCGACTGGTTCGATCCTCGCGTCGGCGGTCACGACGACAAAGACGACACGACCTCGGGTGCGATCTATCGAATCGCGCCGAAGAACTTCAAGCCGCGCGTGCCGCAGTTCGATTTGAAGACGATGGAAGGGCAGATCCAAGCACTGCGCAGCCCCGCCGTAAACGTTCGCGCGCTCGGCTTTATGCTGTTGCGCGACCGAGGTGAGGCCGCATTGCCCGCGGTCGCGAAGCTGCTGGAAGACGAGAACCCCTTCATTCGCGCTCGCGCCGTGTGGTTACTCGCACAGCTCGGACCGAAAGGCGTCGCCCGCGTGAACGCACTGGTCTCCAGCAAAGAGGCGATGGACCGCATCGTGGCGTATCGCGCCTTACGAGCGGTAAATCAAGCGATACCTCAGGTCGCCACGCGACTCGCGAAAGACCCTTCCGCGGCGGTTCGCCGCGAAGTTGCGTTGTCGTTGCGTGATGTTCCGTACGAGCAATCGGGCGATCTTTTGCTGACGCTCGCGGCGGGATATGACGGGAAGGATCGCGCCTACCTGGAAGCGTGGGGCATCGGGGCGACGAACAAAGAAGCACGGCTCTACGCAGCGCTATCGAAGACGGCACCGAAATCCGATCCCGCCGACTGGCCGACGACTTACGCGGACCTCGTGTGGCGGCTGACGCCCGCTGATGCGGTGCCTGCCTTCGCGGCACGCGCGAAGGCCGCTGCGCTCGAGCCTCGCGAGCGCACGAAGGCGGTCACTGCGCTGGGATTCATTCCGACGAAGGCGGCGGCTCACGCCTTGCTCGACGTTGCGCAGCACGGTGCTGCGGACATTAAGGAAAACCCTGCATTGTGGTGGCTGGTCAACTACAAAGACTCGCGCTGGACGGGCTTCGGCATCGACGAGGAGCTGAAGCGCCGCGGGATGTACGACCCCGACCGCGTCGTGATCAGCGAGGCCACGGTGCCAGCGCCCCCGGCAACGTCGACGCTCCCCTCGATTGCGGAGATCGCGAGCTTGCAGGGCGACCGCGCGCGCGGTGCGCAAGCCGCGAGAGCGTGTCTGATGTGTCATCGGATCGCGGGTGAGGGTGTGGATTACGGCCCGGGCCTCGACGGATTCGCGAGTCGTCAGACGAAGGAGGTCGTCGTCACGGCGATCGTCAATCCTTCTAACGACATCGCGCACGGCTACGACGGAACGGAGCTGACGCTCTCGGACGGCAAGAAGCTCCACGGCGTCGTGCTGAGCAATGGCGACCCGGTGATCGTACAGAGCACGGGTGGGGCGATTCAGATGATTCCGAGGGCGCGAATCCGAGAGCGTCAGCGGTTGGATCGCTCGCTCATGCTGAGCGCCGACCAGCTTGGGCTCACTGCGCAACAGATCGCGGACATTGCAGCGTATCTCGAGTAGTCTCAGTTGGCTCGATGGCCCCTCGCGTGGTAGTAGGGGTCGTCGAGTCCACGAGACGAATCGATTTCGAGCAATGATGAGTGTCCCGCAACCCATTCGAGAATGGCACGGCGTTACAGCAGAACGCTTCCGCGATGAGATCGTGCCGCACGAACAACCAGCGGTGCTGCGCGGATTGGTGGCCGATTGGCCGGCCGTGCAGCATGGCGCACGTTCCACCCGCGAGCTCGCCGCTTACATCAAGGCGTACTCGGTAACCCAACCTGTCGAGGCATTTATCGGCGATCCTGCGATCCGCGGGCGCTTCTTCTATGCCGATGGACTGCGCGGGTACAACTTCGAACGGCGTAAGGAGCCCCTCGCAGCGTTGCTCGACCGCTTGATCGAATTCGAGCCTCGGGAAGACGCGCCCTCGACGTATGCGGGCGCGGTCATCATTCCAGAGTCCATGCCCGGCTTCGGCGCGGAAAACCGCGTTCCCTGGGCGAAAGGAACACCTCGCATCTGGCTCGGCAACGCGATCACAGTCGCCACGCACTTTGATCTGTCGTCGAACATTGCGTGCGTCGTCGCTGGACGTCGACGCTTCACGTTGTTCCCGCCCGAGCAACTCGTGAACCTGTATGTCGGTCCGCTGGAGTTCACGCTCGCGGGGCCTCCCGTGAGCATGGTGAATCCCGAAGCGCCTGACCTCGAGCGCTATCCTCGCTTCGCCGAGGCGTGGAAGACCGCGCGTTCCGCGGAATTAGCGCCGGGCGATGCGCTCTACATCCCTCATATGTGGTGGCATCACGTCAAATCGCTGTCGCCGTTCAATGTGCTCGTGAACTACTGGTGGGACGACATTCCGTCCTTCGCCGGTTCGCCTTTCGATTGCTTGATTCACGGCCTGCTGTCGATTCGCCATTTGCCGGAGGCACGCCGCAAGGTGTGGCAGACAGCCTTCAACTACTACATCTTCGGGACGGGACCGGATCCCGTTGCGCACCTGCCTGCCGAACAACGCGGCGTGCTCGGCGATCTCACGCCGGAGATCGCCCAGACCATCAAGCAGTATCTGCTGTACAACCTCAGTCGTAAGTAATCGACCCTGCGCGAGCGGAAGCGAGCCGCTCGCGTTTGAGCGTTCGGCTCAGGCCATCTCGGCCTTGCAGTAGCGATCGATGAACGCTTGGTGCGACGGCATGAGCTCGAGGCAATGCTTGGTCACTTCCGCAATCTTCGTCATACGCAGCTCGAGCTCGCTCTCGGGCAGAATGTCCGCGATGGGGTGATATCGCTTCGGCGTGATGTTCTGGCCATGAAGTACCGCGAGCCAGTTCGTCTCGCCGAAGAGCTCGTTGTCGTGCCGGTAGAGCCGCGCGTTTTCTTTGTAGATGGCGATACGCTCGCTGAGCGCCGCTGGGATCGGCATCGTTCGGCAGTGATCCCAGAACGGCGAGTCGTTCCGCTCGGTCGCGTGATAGTGAAGAATGAGGAAGTCGCGCGCCTGCTCGAGCTCGAGCCGTGTGCGCTGGTTGTAATAGTCGATGTCGTGCTGATTGAACGCCTTGTCTGGAAAGTTCGTCATCAACCGCGCGATCGCGGTCTGAATGAAATGAATCGAGGTCGACTCGAGCGGCTCTAAGAATCCGGATGCGAGGCCGAGTGCGACGACGTTCTTGTTCCAAGACTGCTTGCGGATGCCCGCCCGGAATCGCAGGAAGTTCGGCTCCGAGATCGGCTCTCCATCGAGTCCTGCATTCAGGACGGCGAGCGCTTCGTCGTCGCTCATGTACTCGCTGCAATAGACGTGTCCGTTTCCAGTGCGCGACTGCAGTGGAATACGCCATTGCCAGCCGGCGGACTTGGCGGTTGCGCGAGTGAAAGGCGTGGGCTCGCCGACCTTCTGCGAAGCGCGAGCGACCGCGCGGTCGCATGGCAAATAGGCAGTCCAGTCGTCGTATCCGGTCTTGAGCGTTTGCTCGATCAGCAAGCCGCGGAAGCCCGAACAATCGATGAACAAGTCGCCGTGAATCGTCTCGCCGCTCTCGAGCGTGACGCTTTCCACGAACCCCGTTTCCGGCTGCTGATTGACCTGCGTGATCTTGCCTTCGGTGCGAACGACCCCGCGCGCCTCGGCGAAGCTCCGCAAGAACTTCCCGTACAGCGCCGCATCGAACTGAAACGCATAGGCGATCGTCTGCAACGGCGAGCCGACGAGCTTTTGCTCGGGACGCTGAAACTTGCCCGCACGCGCCGCGAGGACTTGCAGATTGTAGTCCGCGAGCGGCGGCGCCTTGCCCGATTTCGCGTAGCGCAGCCAGAAGTGGTGGAAGTGCAAGCCTTCCATGTTCGTGCCGAACGGCCCGAACGCATGGTAGTAGCGCTGCCCGACTCGTCCCCAATCGACGAACTCGATGCCGAGCTTGAAGGTCGCGTTCGTCGTTCGAACGAAGTCATCCTCGTTCAGGTCGAGCAGTCTGTTGAAGTACAGAATGTGCGGGATCGTGGATTCGCCCACTCCGACGATCCCGATCGATTCGGATTCGATGAGGCGAATCTTGATGTCGGGCGTGGCGAGCAGGCGTGACATCGCCGCGGCAGCCATCCAGCCGGCCGTGCCGCCACCCACGATAACGATGTTGCGAATCCTGAGGTCCTGCATGGGACTGACTCTTGTTCTTTGGGGCGCCAGCGGCTCAGGTGATGTTCGCGCGGCAGTAGCGTTGAATGAATTCTGCATGCGACGGCATCGATTGGGCGGCGGTCGCGATGCCCTGGCGGATCGATTCGAGGCTGCTACGCACTTCGTCGTGGGGCAGCATTGCCACGATGGGATCGCAGTGCTTCGGCATGATGCCTTGCCCGAGTAAGACAGCGACCCAACTCGGCGTCGTGAACAGCTCTTCCTGGTAGCGGAAGATGCGGCCCGCTTCGCGAAAGAGCGCGATCTTGTAGCGCAGCGTCTCCGGAATCTCCATCGTGCGGCAGTAGTTCCAGAAGGGTGTGTCGTCTCGCTCGGTCGCGCAGTAGTGGAGGATGATGAAGTCGCGAACCTGCTCGAACTCGAGCTGCATGTGCCGGTTGTATTCGTCGCGAATGACGTCGGGGAACTCGGCGTTCGGAAAGAGCGAGATCAAGCGGCTGATCCCTTCTTGGATCAGATAAATGGAGGTCGATTCGAGCGGCTCGAGAAAGCCCGCCGACAGTCCGATCGCGACGCAGTTCTTCGCCCACGGCTTTTCGCGTCGCCCGGCTTTGAACCGAATCAGGCGCGGCGAGCCGAGCGCTTCACCGTCCAAGTTCGCGAGCAGGATGGACGCCGCTTCGTCGTCGCTCATGAACTCGCTGCAGTAGATATGCCCGTTACCCGTGCGCTTCTGCGTCGGGATACGCCATTGCCATCCCGCCGTTCGCGCGCTCGAGCGTGTGTAGGGCGTGAGCGGGCCCGCGTGCTGACACCCCACGGCCTGCGCGCGGTCGCACGGCAGCCATTTGCTCCAGTCCACGTAGGGAACGCCCAAGACCTTCTCGATCAGCAACGCCCTAAAGCCGGTGCAGTCGATAAAGAAATCGCCGTTGACGATTCTGCCGTCCGTCAGGCGCAACGAGGTGATGTTTCCCGACTCGGGCGCCTGCAGGACTTCTTCGATCTTTCCTTCGACGCGCTTGACCCCGCGCACTTCGGCGTACTTGCGCAGATATCTCGCGTACAGCGAGGCATCGAAGTGGTACGCGTAGCGAATGTACGAGAAGACCGAGCGCGGATCGGGCACGGGCAAGGCGAATTTGTTCAGCGCCGAGGCGACCGCGCACAAGCTGTACTGCTGAATAGGATGTTGATTTCCGCCCGCTAAGTCATGCAGCCAGTACTGATGGAAATCGATTCCGTTCATGTCGACGCCATGAACGCTGAAGGGATGGATGTATCGGTGGCCTACGTGTCCCCAATCGATGAACTCGATACCGAGCTTGAAGGTCGCGTGCGTCTCCTTCATGAACTCGGCTTCGTTCAGCCCGAGGATCCGATTGAAGTTGATGATGTCGGGGATCGTGGCTTCGCCGACGCCGATCGTGCCGATCTCTTCGGATTCGACGAGCGTGATCGACACATCCTTCGGGTTCAGGAGACTCGAAAGCGCGGCTGCGGTCATCCATCCGGCGGAACCGCCGCCGGCAATGACGATGTTCCTCAAGAGCGGTTGCATAGGTTCACTGTTTGTTCTGAGCGAGATACCCGATCAAGCCCGCCATGTAGTCGTGGTGCGACGGCATCTGCTTGACCAGATTCTCGATGCCGCGCTGCATGTTCGCGAGCGAATTGCGCAGCTCGGATTCGGATGCTCGGTCCGCCATGCGGTCGTGTCGCGCGGGGCGCCGTCCCATCCCGTAGTGCAGGATCGTCCAATCCTCGGTGTTGAAAGGCTCGAGATCGAACATGACGAGCAAGCCGCGATTCGCGAACAGCGTGAGCTTCTGGGCCAGTTTGTCGTGAACGGGTTCCTCACGTGCCGCGCGCCAGTAAGGCGTGTCGGCGGTGGGCGGCGTTTCGAACAGCGCGCGATTGAAGAGCGCAGCGTGCTCGTAATCGTTCGCGCTTTGTCGGTTGAACTCGCCGGCCTCGAATTCCATTTGTGTGGAGAACGGAATCAAGGCCAAGAGCCGCTCGATATCGCGATGGAGCAGCACCATCGGCGCGTGCGTCACCGGTTCGATCACGCACGCCGCATGACCGATCGCGACGCAGTTTCCAGCCCACGGTGCGCGCGATCCGACTGTAGCTTCGGCGGAGCGCTGAGGCGTATCCGCGTGCGCGCGCAGGGCATCGGCTTGCGATTCCGGTGCGAAGACGGTCAGGCGCGTCGTGCCTCGTTGGAGCGGCGTCTCGGATTGCCAGCCGAATTCGGCGCCTGTGAGCGTCCGATAAGCAGGGCCCATCCGATCGGTCGTTCGATGACTGCTCACCGCACAGAGCCGTCGTCCGCCCGTGAATGTATCGGCGAACTGCGAACGCAAGAGGGCTTGCGTGCCTGTGCAGTCGACGTAGAGGTCCGCTCTGTGGACGCGTCCATCGGACAAGCGCAAGGCGGCTATTCCTTTCTCGTCGCGCTCGACAAGCTCGATCGTTCCTTCGATGCGCTGCACGCGCTGCGCGTGCGGAGAAGCGGCAAACGCGCTGCCGTACGAGAACGGATCGAACTGATAGGCGTACTCGGCGCGAGAGAGGAGCGGCGGACCGTCCTGAAGAGGGTGCGCGAAGACGCCACGCTCGGCCGCTGCCGCAGAGATCACGTAGGGCTCGAGCGCCTTGATCCCGAAACGTTCGAGATAGTGATGGAACAGGACACCGCCCACGACTGGAAACGGCAAATGGAAGCACTGAATCCAGGACTTGTGCTCACCGCCCCACTGCGCGAACTTCGTTCCCCAAGAGAACGCGGTGTTCGTCTTCAACAGCAGATCGGGCTCGGACACGCCGGCCTCGAGGTTGAACGTGTAAGCGTTCGGCGCCGTCAAGGTGCCGTAGAACACGTCCGAGTCGCACGTGGCTTGGGCGTCGATCCAGGTAATCTGAATCGAGGGCGGCAACTGCGCCAGCGCTGCGGCCGTCAACTGAGCTGCAAGACCGCGGCCACAGACCGCGATATGTTCGACCGGTGGTCCGGCCGTGTTTGTCGTTGCGTTCACGATAGCGTTCTAACCACCTGCGACGAGAGGCGAGGTACCCGAGAGGGCGCCGATCTGGCCGAGAAAGGCGCGGTGATCGGGGGTGCGCTGTGCCGTGAGACGCACCTCTTCGCGGATGCTCGCCGCGTTCTTGGCGAGGACATCCTCCGGCGCCGCGTCGGCCCGGCGATCGTAGCCCCGTGGAAACAAGTTCTGCCCCAGGAACACCGAAATCCAACTCGGCGGCAGAAAGACGCCGAACTCGTACTTGATGATGAGGCCGCGCGTCATCCACGCCGTGATCTTTTCTTGGAGGCTATCCGGAAGTTTCAGGTTCTGGAAGTGTCGCCACATCTCGCCGTCATCTCGCTGATTTGCGATGTAGTGAAGCAGCAGGAAGTCGCGCACGCGTTCGTAGTTGAGGCTCATGCGGCGGTTGTATTCGTCGATCTCGGACTGCTCGAAATCCTTGCTCGGGAAGAGTTGGATGAGCTCCGTGATGCCTTCCTGAATCAAATGAATCGAGGTTGATTCCAGGGGTTCGAGGAATCCAGAAGACAGTCCGATCGCGACGACGTTCTTGTTCCAAGACAGGCGGCGACGCCCCGTCTTGAACCGGAGCTGCTTCGGCGATGCGAGCGGCGGACCTTCGAGGTTGCTCATGAGCGCATCGGCCACTTCGTCGTCCGAGGCGAAATTGCTCGAGTAGACGTAGCCGTTGCCAACGCGATGCTGAAGAGGGATGCGCCACTGCCAGCCCGATTTGCGTGCGGTCGCGCGAGTGAAGGGCGTGAGCGGGCCGCGCGATTCGCACGGGACCGCAAGCGCGCGGTCGGCGGGCAGCCATTGGCTCCAGTCTTCGTAGCCTGTCTTCAATGCTTGTTCGATGAGCAACCCGCGAAAGCCCGAGCAGTCGACGAACAGATCCGCGGTGATGACATCGCCGCGATCGAGCTTGACCGACTCGACGAAGCCCGTTTCGGGATGCTGCTTCGTTTCGACGACCTTTCCTTCCGTGCGGATGATGCCGTTACGTTCCGAGTATTGCCGCAGGAAGCGCGCATAGCGCGTTGCATCGAACTGGTAAGCGTAGCGATACGTGGAATCGAGCTTCGAGGGGTCTGCGCCCGGATACTTGAAGCGCGACATCTCGGCAGTGATGATCGGCAGCGAATACTCATCCAGCCGGCTCTTATCGCCGAGCGAGCGCAGCCGCAGCCAGAAGTGATAGAAGGGAATGCCGTTGACGTTCGGTCCGAAATCGCCGAACGGATGAATGTAGTGGTCTCCCGGGCGGCCCCAGTCGCAGAACTCGATGCCCAACTTGAAGGTTGCCTCGGTCTCCTTCATGAGGGTCGCTTCGTCGATGTTCAGCGTGTTGTTGAAGGCGCGAATGTGCGGGAGCGTGGCCTCACCGACGCCCACGGTGCCGATCTCGTCGGACTCGATCAGGCGAATCGATATGGGGAGATCTTTGAGCTTGTGCGACAGCGCGGCCGCGGTCATCCACCCAGCCGTGCCGCCGCCGAGGATGCACACGCTTTCGATTTCTTTTGGCACGGGGATTTTCTCGGGGGCTCAACCTCTCCCGATAGGTGGGAGAGGTTGACAAGGATATGCGATCGATCGATAGCGCCGATCAATCGCGCGATCAAGGTAACGGAGCGCGCCGAGCGCGCTCGTGAGCGTTACTTAGTCGCCATCTTGGCGCGGATTTCTTCCACGGTGCTTTGCGCACCGAAGATCTCCGGCGCTTTCGCAAGACCCGGGAAGGAAGCTTCATCGCCCTTGCCCATCTGAATCACGAGTACCGTCTGTGGGACAGTCGGGGGTGTCCAGCGCTCGAGCACTTGATAGGGGACATCGCCGCCACCGAAACCGCCCGTGCTCGGGCCGCCTCGCGTCATGGAGTCAGCGGCGCCCGGCGTCGGCGCGGGGCCTGCTCCACCGGAGCCGGTGCCCGCCGATTCACCGCTCATGAATCCGCCGCCCGAGCGATTCTGGAGATCTTCTCCCTCGAGCAACTGAACGTTTTGCGTCTTCGTTTCGACCACTGCGAACCATTCCTGGCCCGACTCTATCGTGAATTCGGCTGCGCGGAGCATTGCAAATTGCGCGACCTGCGCGCGCGACATGCCCTTCGCGCCCGTATAGGCAACCGTATACCGGCCATCATCCGTTTGCGCGGTGATGTAGCCGGGGCTGTTGAGATCGGCGGCGGCCTGGTAAGTGGGGGCGGGCGCCGAGGCGCACGCTGCAAAGACGGCAGCGGCCGTCGCAATCAAGATATGTTTTTTCATGGTGACCATTAACCTGCATGTCATTCGAATCGAGAGGCGGGGCGGAGACAGATGTCTCCGCCCACTCCCATTCGAACCCTAGGACTTCCTCAGAACTGATACCGCAGACCCAGAACCATTCTGCGGTCGTTGAGGAACGCGAAGCGAGGCGCCGTCTGTCCTTGCTCGTTCAAGAGCATGAACGCCTTTTCCTTGCGATCGAGGACGTTCGAGATCGAGGCGCGCACCTGCAGGTTATCGTTGAAGTCATACCTGAAGGATGCGTCCAAGAAGCCGCCCTGATCCGTGTAGATCGGGTTACCCGTCACCCAGTCGCGGTAGGTCGTGAGGTACTCCGAACGCCACGCGTAGGCCAACCGGATCTCCATCTTACGATCCTGGTAGATGCCCACGATGTTCGCGATGTGCTCGGATTGCCCGAGCAGGTCATCCACGCCAAAGCGGAACGAGGTCACCAGGTCGTCAGGGATGCCGTCACCGTTCGCATCGACACCATTGCCCGGAGGATCAGCGCTCGCCTGGATGTTGGTGTAGTTGGCCTGGAGACCCAGGTGCGACATCCAACCCGGCAGCTGATCGTAGAACTGCTGGTATGCGAGCTCGAAGCCGTACAGCTCAGCCTTCGACTGGTTGACTTGGCCGCTGTAGACGACTTCGACGTCGTAACCATCCAGCGTGATCCGATCGAGGTACTCATCGCCATAGGTGATGATGTTCTTCAGATCCTTGTCGAACACCGCGGCAGAGACCATACCGCCCGGGAAGTACCACTCGAAGGACAGGTCGAGGTTGACCGCCTCGGTGGGCTTCAGGTTCGGATTACCGCGGGTGTAGCGGATGCGGTCCAACCTGATGTCCTGGGCACCACGATCCACACCGTACAGCGGGTCGTCCTCATCCGTGATCGACGGATAGTTGACGCGCGTCGTGTTCGCCTGAATGAGCTGCGAGGCGCGCAGGTCTTGCACGTTCGGCCGGGTGATGGCCTTGCTCGCACCGAAGCGCACGAGCATCGCGTCGTTCAGGTTCCACTTGAGGTTGAGTGACGGCAGCCACTGCTCGTCCTGCTGGTCGACCAACATCGGGACCGCAGCCTGCTCGAGGAACGCAGTCGTCTCGGGCAGGAAGTCGCGAGGGTGATCGTGGTCTTCGGCATCCGGCGTTCTCTCCGGCGGCGGGTCTTGAGACGCTTCGTCAGCATCCGCGTCGAACGCCTGGCGGGCGAGCGCACCGTCTGACGCGAGATCCGTCTTGACGTAGCGGACGCCGATGTTGCCGTCGAAGGACATGCCGTTGTCGAAGTCGGAGCCGAAGTCGAAGCGAACGTAGAAGTTCGTCGTCTCCTCGACGATGTCCGAAATGTCCTCCGGCCGATAGATGCCCTTGTTGGTCGCAGCATCGCCGCGCGGCGCCCACGGATGGTTGCCTGCGAGATCCGGCTCGTTGTCGATGAATCTACGCATCGCGCCGTAGTTCAACAGGAGGTCGCTGCGGATGTACGGGAACTTCGTGTTCGGCCCTTGGACGACGCCGCCGCGGAAGAAGTTGGAGAAGTCGACCAACTCGTGAGCGGGGGAGTCGAACTGCGAGAGAACGCCTGCGCCGCCTTGCCATGCCGGTGCGATACCGCCCCAGTTGAGGCCGATTTCCTTGTTCGTCTGCTCGCGCTCGGAGTAACGCGTACCGAAGCGCACGGCCTTGAACCAGTCGGTGTCAAAGTCGTACTTCGAATCCAGGCGGAAAGCCTTCAGATCGCCCGTACCTTCGCGGAACGAGTCAGCAGCAAACTGCCAATTCGCGCCGTTCGGGTCCGCAGGCGATGTCGGTCCTGGCAGCCGCCCCTCGCCTCCGGTACGCGTATTGCCCGCGTTCCAGGCCATTCTCGGGTCGACCTCGAATCGGATCCGCGGCTCGTCGAGTGCGGGCTGTGTCCACACGTTCGAGTAGAACACCGCACCACCCCAGACTTCTTCGTAGTCGGCGTCGGCCTTCGTGAGCTGTCCGTCGAACTCGAAGAAGAGCCGATCGGTCGCATTCCACTTGAGGTTGAGGCTGACGTCCTCGGTCTTCGAGTACTCGTGTTTGCCGATGCCGAGCGTCGTGACGCCCAAGCCGTACGCGCCGACCCATGCATCGCCCGAGTCGGAAACCCAGCCGGACTCCATCAGGCCCCTCGCCGGAACCATGACTTCGCAGTCGCCGGGTGCCGTGGGCATACCGCCAGGGCCGCTACAGACCGAGATGCCGGGTGTCGACCAGTTCGTGTTGTACACGACGTTGGACATGTTGAAGCGTCCACCCAGGTCGCGGTCCGGGAACCACTCGGTCGTACGCTCGAGGCTGTCGATGTCGTTCTCGACGCGCGCGTACTTCAACGTTGCGCGCATGGTGTCGTTCTGCCACTGCGCGGCGAGGTAGTAGCTGGTACGGTCGCGATCCACTTCGTTCGTACGGAGCTGGAAGCCCGGCACGTACGCTTGGATATCGTCAGCCGAGACGCCGTTGAACTTGTCCGGACCGCGATCTTGGATTCCGGACACGTCCGTACGAGGCGTGGGGGCACCCTGCTGCCAGCCGTTGATCATCGAATTCAGCTTGGAGTTCGAGTACGACGCCAAGAGGCCGAATTCGCCAGCATCCGTGTCCCAACGATCGCCCATGATCGCGCTGAACGAAGGCGACCAGTCCTCACGCAAATCCGTGTAGGTCGCTTCGGCCGCGATCGCCAACACGTGGCCCGAGCGGTCGAACGGTTCGAGCGTACGCAGGTTGATCGTGCCGCCAATGCCGCCTTCGATGAGATCGGCCGATTGGTTCTTGTAGACGTCCACCGCGCCGACGAGCTCGGGCGGGATGCTGGACCAATCGAGTGCGCGACCGCCGCTCGCGGAGAACGCATCACGGCCGTTGAATTCCGAACGGACGAACCCGAGACCACGAATCAGGTTGCCGCGTCCTTCCGGGGACGGGAAGTCAGGAGAAGCGCCGCCGAAGGGGAAGCGCGTCACGGTGACGCCGGGCACGCGTTGTAGCGCTTCGGCGACCGACAGATCCGGCAGGCTCGTGACGTCCGAGGCCGTGATCGAATCGACAAAGGTGTCTGCATTACGTTTGATATCAGCAGCCGTCTCGAGCGAGGCGCGGATACCGGTGACGATGATTGTTTCGAGCTGGTCTTCCTCCGAATTTGCCTCGACATTTTGTGCGTGTGTTGGTACTCCAACCGCAAGAGCCAGTAGGCTCGAGACGCCGGCCAGAGCGCCCTTTCTTCTGACTTCTTTTTTCTGCATTTAGCATCCCCTCGGGTAATAAGCCGTTCTGTGATGACGGCGATGTGGTCTACGAATCTACATTCGTATTACTCATTACTCAGACATATTTATCAGTGTCTCCGGGATCGTACCTTTGCGTGTGAAGATTTCGCAAGTAAAAAGACTTTCGTCGATGTCAAAGCAACTTGACAGTTTCCTGCCTCGTGCGCGATTGGACGGAATCTCATCGTTTACCCCCGCGCCCTCATACCAAATTGGGGATGAACCCCTCTCCTAAAGGGGATAGCTTCGGTAGCCATGTCAACGGGGCCCGAGCTCTTGGGTCCCGTTTCATTTGCAACAGAGGCACGCGACGCTAATATCCGTCGCTGAGAGGCGCATCGATCAACCGCACGATGGAGATGCGGGCGGAGAGCATCGCTGTCCGGAGCGCGTCAGCACGAGGGGGACGTCTTCGACCCGCAGCGCGAGCGCGCTCGAAAGTCCATTTGTTTGTCAGACTCATTCTAAATGTGCGACGGCGGGGTTCGCGCCGGCGATTCCCGCTCGCACGCGATCCGGATTGCGACAGGAGACTTGATGAAAGCTGCACGTACTGGCCTTGCATTCCTCGCGTTCGCTACCGCAGCCGTCGCACTCGCACGAGAGGCCGACACCGTTGCCCTCTCAATCGAGACCGCCCAGCCTGGCGCACAGATCAACCGTCACCTGTTCGGGCAGTTCGCCGAGCATCTGGGGCGCGGCGTTTATGAAGGTGTTTGGGTGGGCCCGGATTCGCCAATCCCGAATACGCGAGGAATTCGCAACGACGTCGTTGCGGCGCTCAAAGAGCTCCGAGTGCCGAACGTGCGCTGGCCTGGCGGTTGCTTCGCCGATGAGTATCACTGGCGCAACGGTATCGGCCCCGCGAAGGAACGTCGCGCGACTTTGAATCCAAATTGGGGGGGTGTGATCGAGCCAAACTCGTTCGGGACGCACGAGTTCATGGACTTCGTGAAGCAAATCGGATCGGAGGCCTATCTCTCCGTCAACGTCGGCTCCGGCACGCCGCAAGAATCGGCGGACTGGCTCGAGTACATGACGACGGATCAGCCGACTGCTTTGGCCCAGGAACGTGCGGCGAACGGGCACCCGGATCCGTATGGGATTTCTTTGCTGGGTCTCGGGAACGAGAACTGGGGTTGCGGCGGCTCGATGACCCCGGAGTACTACGTGAGTCAGCTCAAGATCTTTGCTCGCTACTCGCGTAACTACAACGCGAAACATCCGATGCTGAAGATTGCCGTGGGCCCCGACACCGCGGACACCGGCTACACGGAGGCCGTTATGGCGGCCTGGAAGGATCGCAACTGGAGCTGGGATATCGACGGGTTGTCGCTCCACTATTACACCGTGGGCGAAGCCGGCTGGCCGCCGCAATACAAGGCGACAGGCTTCGGCGAGAAAGAATACGCATCGCTGCTCGCGCAGACGCTGCGCATGAAAGAGCTCGTGCGCATGCACTCCGAGATCATGGATAAGTACGATCCGGAGAAGAAGATCGCACTTGCCGTCGATGAGTGGGGTGCGTGGCTCGCGCCCACCGAAGGATCGAAAGAAGGATTCCTCGAGCAGCAGAACAGCCAACGCGATGCGATCATCGCGGCGCTCAACATCAACATCTTCGCGCGCAACGCGGAGCGCGTACGCATGGCGAACATCGCGCAGATGGTCAACGTGCTGCAGGCGATGATTCTCACGGACGGCGAGAAGATGCTCCTCACGCCGTCCTACCACGTCTTCAAGATGTACGTACCGTTCCAAGACGCGAATGTCCTGCCCATCGAGTTCGACGCTGGCCAGTATGTCTATGGCGAGACGACGTTGCCGCGCCTCGATGCGATCGCGGCGAAGGGCAAGGACGGCAAGGTATGGTTGTCCGTGACGAACATCGATCCGAAGCGACCCGCGCGCATTGAAGTGCCGTCGCTCGGGGCGAAGCGAGTGTCGGGCGAACTCTTGTCCTCGCCGAAGGTGGACAGTGTGAATACGTTCGACGCTCCCAACACCGTCGCGACGCGGCGGCTTACGGCAACGGCATCGAGAGGCAAGATCACGCTCGAGCTCCCGCCTCACTCGGTCGCGGTCGTGGCGTTTGAACAGTAAGTTAAGAGTAGAGCGCTCAAATGATTCGTTTTCCGCACACGCGTTGGCTGCTGACGATTGTCCTTTCGCTCTCCGCGGCGACGAGCGCGATCGCCGCTGAAGATCGGGTTCGAATCGCAAGTCCTGACGCGAAGATCGCCGCCGACGTTTGGCTCAACGAAGAGGGCGCACCGCGCTATACGATCACGCTCGACGGCAAGGAAGTGCTGCAAGCATCGAAGCTCGGCCTCATCCGCGACGATGCGGATTTCAGTCGCGATCTGCGAGCGTCATCCGTGTCGCCCGTGGAATCCGTCAGCGACGACTACGAGCTTCTGACGTCGAAGCGTCGGCACCATAGCTATCGCGCCAATCGCAGAACGCTCTCTTTGGAAACGAGCGCAGGTCAGAAGCTCGATGTCACTTTCCAAGTCTCGAACGATGGCGTGGCGTTCCGCTATCGCTTTCCCGAGACCAGCTCGCGCGTGCATCGCATTCGCGAAGAGCTCTCGTCCTTCAACTTCCTGCCAGAGACGCAGACTTGGCTGCAGCCGATCGCTGCGGCCAAGACCGGCTTCGCAAGCACGAATCCTTCCTATGAAGAGATCTACCAAAAAGAAGGTACGTTAGGCACGCCGTCGCCGACAGGTGCGGGTTGGGTGTATCCAGCGCTATTCAAGAGCGGAGAGACGTGGCTGCTCGTGAGTGAGACCGCACTCGGGCGCAACTATGCCGGTACGCGTCTCAACAACGAGTGGCGCAGCACGGAGTATCGAGTCGAGTTTCCTGGCCCGCTCGAACATTTCCAAGACGGGCCGGTCACGCCCGAGTCGACCCTGCCTTGGTCGACGCCGTGGAGACTGATCGTCGTCGGAAATCTGAACACGATCGTCGAGTCGACGCTCGGCACGGATCTCGCGGACAAGCCGGCGGCCGATGCCAAAGTTCCTGGACCCGGTCCTGGGAAAGCCTCCTGGAGCTGGCCGCTTCTCGGAGACGGGCATACTAATTATGAGACGCAGAAGCGCTTCATCGACTATGCCGCCGAGATGGGGTGGCGCTACACGCTGATCGATGCGTTGTGGGATACCCAAATCGGCGATGACAAGATGAAGGAGCTCGTCGATTACGCGCGCGGTAAAGGCGTCAGCATTCTCGCGTGGTACAACTCGGCGGGCGATTGGAACACCGCGCCGCAAACACCCCGCGACGCGCTGCTCACGAGCAAGAGCCGCAAACGCGAATTCGACCGCATGAAGAAGCTCGGCATCGTCGGGCTCAAGGTCGACTTCTGGCCAGGCGACGGCCAATCGGCGATCGCTTACTACCACGATGTGCTCGAAGAGTCGGCGCGCGCCGGTTTGCTCATGAACTTCCACGGCTCGACGCTGCCGCGCGGGTGGCATCGCACGTATCCGCATCTCATGACGATGGAAGCCGTGCGCGGTCTCGAATTCGTGACGTTCGATCAGAAGAACGCGGAAGATGAACCGAGCCATGCCGCGATGCTGCCGTTCACGCGCAATGTGTTCGAGTCGATGGACTTCACACCTGTGGTCCTGGATCGCATCAACAACATCGAACGGCGCACGAGCAGCGCGTTCGAGCTTGCACTATCGGTGTTGTTCACTTCGGGTATCCAGCACTATGCGGAGATTCCCGAGGGCATGCTGCGCGCACCGGAGTACGTGCGCGACTTCTTGAAGGTCGTTCCAAGCGTTTGGGATGAGGTGAAATTCCTCGACGGTTTCCCGGGCAAGTATGTCGTGCTCGCGCGTCGCGCGGGCGATACGTGGTACGTCGCAGGCATCAATGCAGAGAGAACACCGAGGAGCCTCTCGCTCGATCTGAAGCAGCTTGCGGCACGAGACGCCACGCTCATCACAGACGGCGATGGCGGCAATCTGTCCTTCAGCCGACAGACAATGAAAGAAATCACCGATAAGTCGATCGAGATCACACTCCGACCGCGTGGTGGCTTCGTCCTGACGACACATTGAGAGTATGTGTGCCGCGGCGTCCGCCTTCGGACGCCGTCACTTGTTTCAGGCGCCAGCTGACAATGCGCTGGATCATCCTGATCGGCTCCATCTTGGCTGATCTAAAACAGCTATGCCGGAATCTCAGTGGAAGATGAAGGGGGCATGCTACGACGAAGTCGGAAGTACACTTTGTACGATCGAGTTGTCCAAAGCCTCATAACCTGCGTAGTCGATCGTTCGGTAAAGCTCCTCCCTAGTCTGCATGCGCTCTATCATGCTGCGAGCGAGGCCTTCGCGCTTCAACGTGTCGTAGAGTTCCTCGTGCGCCTTTGCGGCGACACGCAGTGCACTCACAGGCCAAATGACCATTCGGTAACCCATGGCTTCGAACTGTTCCGCGGTAAACCAAGGGGTGCGGCCGAATTCGGTCATATTCGCGAGTAGCGGTGCCTTCACGTGTTGCGCGAACTCCCGGAACATGTCCGGCGTCGTAAGCGCCTCGGGAAAAATGGCATCTGCTCCCGCTTTCAGGTAGAGATTGGCGCGTGCGATTGCGCCTTTTAGTCCCTCGCTGGCGGCAGCATCGGTTCGAGCGATGATCCGCAAGCTGCGCCGCGCACGCGCCGCTGCCGCAATCTTGGCGGCCATATCGCCTGCATCGGCGAGTCGTTTGTCGTTCAGATGGCCGCATTTCTTCGGCAGCAATTGGTCCTCGATGTGTACCGCGGCCGCACCCGCATCTTCGAACGAACGGACCATGTGCATGACGTTCAACGCTTCGCCGTAACCCGTGTCTCCGTCGACCAGCGTAGGTAAGCCGCTCGCCCGCGTAACCTGTCGAATGAAGAAGCAGACTTCATCGATCGTGATGATGCCCAGATCCGGTAACCCCATCGATGCGCTCATAGCCGCGCCCGATAGGTAAAGCGCTTCGAATCCTTTTCGGCGCGCTTGAATCGCGGCCAGTCCGTTGTAAGCGCCAGGCATCTGCAGGATGGCGGGACGTTCCAGTAACGCCGCGAAACGCTCGCCAGCAGGCATGCTCGGAAGCTGATCGGCCACTAGGTAGCTCATGCCAGTCCCTCAATAGTGCAAAAGATCAGCGTATTCGTTGATGGGGCGGCCACAGCAAGCCTTGCTGCGGCCTCTCATATATATATGTGTGTGTGTCGCCGGCGGCTCATACCAGGCGTCAGCGCATAAGCTTGGCGCATCCCCGGTCGGGCCAGTCCAGCTCGCAACCGTCACTGATCGACATAAGTCCGTGCGATCCGAGGATGCGTGCCTCAGAACGAGTATCGAACGCGAAGGCCGTAGGTGCGCTTCTGCGGCAGGATCACGCCGATGGCGTTGCCCGAGAAGTTCGAAGTATCGAACACTTGAACGACGTTCAGCGGCGTGTCGTCTTCGAACAGATTCTCTACGTAACCTTCCACGCGAAAGTCGCCGGTATCGATGCCCGTGCGCAGATTGACGATGTTTCGTGCTCCAGTCTCCGCTAAGTTCGTCTCCTCGGCGTACTTGGTCCCTTCATAGAGATAGTCTGCGCGTAGAAAGCCATCGAGACCCGAAGCGAACGTCCGCTCATAGGTGGCCGACAGGCTGCCTTTCGTTCTTGGCACTTGAGGAAATTGGTTTCCGCGGACGTCGCCGTAGCCTGCGATGTTGACGCAGACCTGGCAGAAGTAATCTAGGAACTCGAGCTCGTTCAAACCAAACGTAGCGGCAAGTGTGAGTCCAAAATCGAAAATGTAAGTTCCATCCAGTTCCACGCCCTGAATACGCGTCGAGCCCGTGTTCGTTATGGCCGAGACAGACGAGACCGGGAGCTCCGGCACTTGAACCACGATGGACCGACTGACTTGCTGATCGATTAGCTTTCCACGGTAGGCCACGGCTGAGCCATTGAACCGCCGGCCCAGGGCCGACCATTTGACGCCGACTTCAAAGTTGGTGAGCTCCTCGGGGTCGACGGCGAGGACGGCTCCTGTCTGCCTCTGCAACTCTGCAGCGATCAGCGGATTGACCGTAAGTAGATTGGCATTGAACGTGCCAGGCCGTGTTCCCTTCGCCCAGTTCGCAAATGTCGTGATGTCATCCGTCAAAGCGTAGCTCACGCTGATTCGGGGGCTGAACGAGCCCCAGGTGTCCTCGAGCTCCGCATTCGGCGCACCCTGTCGAACTGGCGCGCGCCATGACTTCGAGGTAATCGTGTCTTCCTGATAACGTGCTTCGGCGCCGATGTTCAATCGCGAGGTGACGTCGAAATAGAGCCCGGCGAACACACCTACCGTAGCGACGTCGACCTCTCTGACGGGACCACCAAAGCCGGGTTGCCCGAAGGCGGAAACTGAGGAATCGGCCCACGATATGGATGTCGATGTGCCATCCACGTAGTTCGCACCGAACGTTCCACTCAGTCGACCGTCGCCCCCGAAGTCCAAGCGGAGTTCCTGCGAGAAGTCTTCGTTCGCATCGTTTCGCCAGTACCAGAAACCTGGGTACCCATATCGCGTGTCAGCGTACGGGAACATCGATGCGTATCGTCGTGAGTCTCGATTCGTCTCGTCGCGGTAAGACTGCGAGTTCTCTTCGCTGACCGACGTGACCGATGTCAGTTCGATAGTGTCGGACAACGAATAGCTGATCGTCATGTTCGCCAAGTCAATCTTCCGTCTCATGCCACCGTGACGGAGAAACACCTCGCCGCCATATAGAGAGGTCGCGCTGGCCAGTGCCAGGAACTCCGAATCCATCGGTGTCGTATATCCGAGGAGATCTTCTGGGAAGTCGAACACTTTGCCGCAGATCCAGGTGTTCCGACCGAGACCCTTCGGGTCGCAGGTCATCTGGTTCGTGAGAATCTTCGTGCTCTGCCCGAGACCGTCGTCATACTCGACGCGCTCTGCCCGCACGCGGATCTTCAGATCATCGGTAGGCTTCAGCACCCCGGATATGCCCAGCGATGTCTTCTCGCGATCGCCAAGACGCCCGCCCTGGAATGACGTGTTGCGGTATTGCCCATCGTTAGTTGAGGTGCGCCCGTAGATTCGCAAGCCGGCCGTGCCATCGAGCAGCGGCACATCGAGCGAGCCGCCCACGTCCACGGCGTTGTAGTTTCCATACTCCACGTCGAGCGTCCCGCCGAACTCGTCCATCCCAGGCTCTCGCGTCACGATGTTGATCGCCCCGGCAAACGCCGCTCGGCCGAAGTAGGCAGACTGCGGTCCTCGCAAGACCTCTACGCGCTCGACATTATTCAGATCACCCTGCTCACCGGACAGGACGGGGGCACCATCCACAAACAGAATCGCTGCGGGCTGGGATGCCATTACCGAGGGCAGATTCAATCCGCGGATCATGAAGTTCGGCACACCGCGGTAATCTGATCCGGCAAAACCTTGCGAGCTCACGAAGAATCCAGGCGTGAAGTTCTGGAGGTCTGTCAGGTCGTCCATGTTGGCCTGTTCCAGAGTCTCGCTCGTCACAGCCGTAATGGAGAGAGGGACGTCCTTCAGAAGTTCTTCTCGCCTACGCGCCGTCACGGTGACTTCGTCAAGTTGAGCTAAAGCGGCATCCGTGGGAACGTCACCTTGAGCGAAACCAACATTCACGGGAGCGGTAGCAGAAACTGCGCCAGTCAAAATTGCGAGTGCAATCTGCGTCTTCCGATAGCCCATCATGATCCTCCCATCAAGCATTTTGTTCAGAGAGAATTTATTAATAGCACCGTTAAGAACGAACCCACACGCAACGGTCACACAGGAATGCATATCTATAACTCGGCACGCGCGCCACGAACGCATTCTTCTGCTAGCGCGATTTGCACGCATCGGCGATGCGCTGTGAGCGATGGTGAAACTAGAACGAATCTGGCGGGCGCGCCCGTCCAGCGACGAATAGTGGATATAAGCTGTACCCAGCCGCGAATGGGGTTACGTGCGCGGACCGTTCATGCTAGATCGGATCGTCGGTGCAGCGCCGCGTAAGAGGCGTTAGTCGGGTTGCGAATGCGCTGGGCTCATTGGGAAAAATCGACGCATCGCTGCTGTTCGCAATTTGCACGCCGCGTCGGTCGTAACATCGTTCAGTGGCTTTAGAAGGACAATACAGGGCGGCCATGAACGCGGGGCGACAGCGCGCCAGGGCGAATTGCGAGTAGGCGCTTGAGTAGGCGATGAATTTCCGATTCGCGATATTTGATTCGCGTTGCTGGGCCACATACCAGCAGAACTAGGGGAAAGCCTGGCATGTGCGATGTCAATGGATAAGCGATGCTGCCGACATTGCTGCGAAAGCCGTCGAAGTCTGTCAGATAGCCGCGAGCGCGCACCATCTCGATAGAGCGCAGGATGGCTTGCTTGTTGATGCCCACAGGTGCATTCGTGCTCTTGGCCCAATCGCTCGTGTGGCTGAACACTGAATCAACCTGCTCCTCGGTCATCTGACTCAGCAACACAGGTCCGCTCGTCGATTTGAGCAAGGGGAGGCCGATGCCGCGCGGCAATTGCAGCGAGCCGGGCTGAGTGCCGTTACGTACTTCGAAGAGATTGCAGAAAATGAAGCTGGGTGCAACGAGCGCGCAGGTCTCGTCGATGCGCCGATGCGCCAAGTCGAGAAGGGCGAGCAGACCTTCGGACTCGATCACCGAGTCCTGCACCCAATCACCCAAGCGCCTGAGCTTCTCCGTCGGTAAGTAGGTCTTGATGGCGGGTTCGTAGTGAAGATACCCCAGTGCGCTCAACTCCTTCAAAATTGCACGCGCACTGGAGTACGGACAGTTGAGAGCTTTCTCTACATCCGTGATAGTGCATCGCCCGCCTGCGCTACGCAGGTATTCCAGTACTTTGAACGCGCGGCCGACCGACTTGCTGATGGATAAAATAGATGTCTCGCCATTCGCACTCATCGTGGCCCACCCGTTGCAAAATGCTACCTAAGTTGTTGCAGCCTACTCAGCACTTCTTCGGTTGTGAGTACATCCGCGTATTTCTCGGAGATGTCGAACAGATTCACCGCATGTGAAGTCGCGCTTCGATCGTAGACGCACTCCTGCGGTACTACCACCCTAAAATTGTAGGAGAACGCATCGACGACGGTGGCACGCACGCAGCCGCTCGTCGTGCAGCCTGTCGTGACGAGCGTGTCGACGCCGAGGTCGATGAGATGGCTCGCGAGCGCCGTCGCGAAGAATGCGCTCGGATGCTTCTTCGGTATGAGGATGTCGCCGGGCATTGGTGCAACCTCGCGCGCGAACTCATAGCCGTGGTCGGGTATCGACATGATCGATGGAACTTTGGCCGCGAGACGTCCAGCGTCGTATTCTTGTTTGCGAGCCACATGCGGATAGAGCACCGGCCACCCGCGCTCGCGGAACTGTGCGAGCAGAGGCCCTATGGCCCGAACTGCGTTCCAGCCGGCCTCGCCGCAACTCGTTGGAAATTCCTTGATCGACTCCCAGAAGGGTTTCGGCTCAGAGCCGATCGTGCGGTACTGCACATCGATGATGAGTAGCGCCGGCTTGCGACCCCACCCGGAAGGACGACCGAAACCGGCGGCGCGATAGGCGCGCTGCTCTTCTTCGTTGATGATCTTCGACCAGGGTCGCATACCCCTCTCCTTGTTGCTCGCCGCTCGCAGCATCGACTGCGATGCACCCGCGGACCGACGGCGCATTCGCATGTTCATAACATTGCGAGCGGGTGTTTGTTGACAGTCTTCAATCTGGCACACGATTCTCGGGCGCAACAAGGACATCGACCGAGCAACGTTATAAGTATGCGAAATGACGGACGCACCGATCGCTTGCCGATCACCGTGCTCACAGGCTTCTTGGGTAGCGGCAAGACAACGTTGGTCAACGCCTTGCTCCGCGATCCACAATTTCGGGACACAGCAATCATCGTCAACGAGTTCGGCGACATTGGGCTCGATCACCTGCTCGTGGCGAGCTCGACTGACAACATCGTTCTGCTGGATTCCGGCTGTCTCTGTTGTACGGTCGTCGATTCGTTTAAGGAAACGCTTGCGGATCTCTACTATCGCCGCGCCCGCGCGGACGTACCGCCCTTCGCCCGCGTCCTCGTCGAAACGAGCGGGTTGGCAGATCCGACACCGACGCTGCAGATCTTGCTTCGCGACAGCTTCGTATCGCATTACTTCGAGTTGACGGCCGTCGTCACGACTCTGGACGCGATGTTCGGCACCGAGCAGTTGCAGAGCCATCCAGAAGCCGTGCGGCAGGCCGCAGTCGCGGACCGCATCGTCATCACGAAGACCGACATGGCTGACGAGGAGCGGTTGACGGCCCTGATGCGGGCCCTAGCGGCCTTGAGCCCGTACGCGAGCATCGACTGCGCTCAGTCCGAGACGTTCCGCGTCGATCGGGTTCTGCTGGACAGTGCGAGAACACCTGAATTGGAAGTTGCGCGTGCGTCCACCGAAGCAGCCGGCGATCTGATGCACGCCTCGCATGCATGTGACTCTGTGATCCGTGCCAATTCTTTCGTCATCGACCGACTGGTCGGTTGGGCGGGCTTGGCCGGCTGGACGGATCTCGTACGCGAGGCTCTCGGCCCGAAGCTCTTGAGATGCAAAGGGCTGCTGAAGGTCGAGGGAGTCGAGGGGCCGGTGCTCATTCAAGGCGTTCAATCGGTGTTCGCGGCACCCGTGCGCTTGCCTCGCTGGCCATCCGATGACCATCGCTCGCGCATCGTCTGCATCACGCAGGATGTCGATAGCAATCTGCTTGAGGCCAGCCTCACCGCGCTGTTCGCAGAGCCGGGAACTTACCGGCCAGCTTCGATCAATGAGCTTCTACCGAGGAACTTGTCGCATGAACTTTGATCTGGCGATCGTCAACGCCGCCATCGTCTTTCCCCAAACAGGCCTCGGCGCCGCTGACATTGCAGTCAAGGACGGTCGAATCGCCGCGTTACTGCAGCCCGGAACCGCACGGTCTCTGTCGCGGCAAACGATCGATGCCCGCAACCAGCTCGTCTTTCCCGGTTTGATCGATGCTCATGTCCACTTCGGCTTCGCTGAGCCCGTGACGGAGTACAGCACCGAGACGATTTATGCGGCACAAGGCGGCTTCTCCACGATTCTGGGGTACTTCCTGAACAACGAGGATTACGGTGGAGTGTTCGAGCGCGAGATCCAACATGCGTTGCCGCGTGCGCACGTCGATTTCGGCTTTCACTTCAGCACCGCGAGCGAGCAGCACGTTCTCGACCTCAGCAGCTATGTGTCCAAGTACGGAGTGCGCTCGTTCAAGTACTTCATGAACTTCAAAGGCGAGGAAGGACGCTACCTCGGCCTCGATGGCACGGACGACGGCTATCTCTATGCATTGCTGCAGGAAGCCGCACGCATCGACGACGTCACGGTCGTAATCCACACCGAGAACATCGAGATCGTGAACCGGATCCGCCGCGAGATGCAGGCTGCCGGAAAATCGACGCTCTACGACTGGAGTCAATCGAAGCCGCCCTTCACGGAAGCGGAGAGCATCGTCCGTGCGATGTACTTCGCCGAGCACCACGGGGCGCACATCTACATCCCACATTTGAGCACCCGCATGGGACTCGATGAGGTGCGGCGCTGGCGCAAGCGCTACGAGCACATCTATGTGGAGACGTGTCCTCACTACCTCACGCACACGATGGATGCAGACATCGGACCGCTCGGCAAGGCGAACCCTCCGTTCCGTTCGCAGGATGACGTCGTGGCGATGTGGGAGGGCCTGGCTGACGGCAGTATCGATGTCGTCGCCTCGGATCACGTGCCACGTAAGCGTGCCACGAAGGACAAGGGAATCTGGCAGGCATCGCAGGGATTTCCCGGCACTGCGACCATCCTGCCGGTGTTGATGAGTGAGGGTTATCACAAGAACCGGCTATCCCTGCAGCGCATCGCGGAAGTGCTCACGCGAGCTCCCGCCAAGATCTTCTCGATAGACAAACGCAAGGGTGACATCCAGGTCGGACTCGATGCTGATTTCACCCTCGTCGCTCCCGAGTTGGAGCGCGAGGTGCGCGCCGAGCAGCTCGGCTCATATTCGGACTACTCGCTGTATGAAGGCTGGAGACTCAAAGGCTGGCCGAGCATGACGATCGTGCGCGGCGTGCCGGTGATGAAGGACGGCGATATCGTCGGTCCCGCCGGACATGGGATCTACCTGTCCAGGCAGTGATGCTGAGCGTGGCTTGAGTCGAGCGTTATGGATATGCAGTTCGCAGTAACGATTGCGTGTAGGTACCGCAGCAACGGTGCTATCAATCGATTCCCGCGTTCGATGACCTCTCGCGAGGATCGTCTTCCAATGAGCTCTGCGATTGCCGGACGCCTTTGTGTGCTCGGCTGGATAATTCCACGGCAGGCGTCGCGCTTGCTCACGGAGATTCTATGAACGAAAGCGAAGCAACGAACGAGTTGCATCCTGCGGACTCGGCAATCAAGAAAGCGTTTCGCCGCTTGATGCCGCTGCTGATGCTGTTCTACCTGCTCGCCTACATCGATCGGGTGAACATCGGTTTCGCAGCGCTCACGATGAACGCGGATCTTGGCCTGACTGCGACGATGTTCGGGATCGCGAGTGCGGCGTTCTACGTGACGTACATCCTGTTCGAGGTGCCGAGCAACGTGATGCTGGCACGGTTCGGGCCGAGAATCTGGATCCCAAGAATCATGATCACCTGGGGCCTCGCCTCCGTCGCAATGATGTTCGCGTCGGGTCCGGTGAGTCTGGTGTCCTTTCGAGCGATTTTGGGCATTGCCGAAGCAGGCCTGTTTCCCGGAATCCTCTACTACCTAGGCAGCTGGTTTCCCGATTCGCAGCGGGCCAAGGCGAACAGCATTTTTTTAACGGCACTGCCTCTCGCACTCGTCGTCGGGTCGCCGCTCTCAGGGCTCATCCTTCAGCTGGATGAGGTCTGGGGGCTCAAAGGCTGGCAGTGGCTCTTTCTGTTGGAAGGATTGCCGACGGTCCTTGTCGGAATCGGAGCGTACTTCATCCTGCCTGATTCGCCTGCGCAGGTCAGATGGCTTTCGTCCGAAGAGAAATCGGCACTCCAGAGAAAGCTCGACGAGGAGAACCGACGCAAGAAGGCCGAGCAGCGGGCATCTGCGCAGAAGATGAGCGTCTGGCGCGAGTTCAGAAGCGCGCGTGTGATCGGCCTCGGCCTGACGAGCTTCTGCATCATGGGGACACTGACGATCCTCGGTACCTGGATACCGTTGTTCGTGCGCGAGCTGCTCGGCAATACCGACAAGATCGTTCTAGTGAGTTTCGCTGCAGCAATCCCGCCTTTGGCGGCCATTCCGGCGATGCTCATAGTCGGCGCACGATCGGATCGGTCGAACAGTCACGTGCTCTACACGGGGTCTGCAATGGCGTTCTCGAGCATCGGCTGGCTGCTATGCGTGACGACCGGCACGCCGTCGCTGAGAGTGCTGGGTCTAACCATCGCGACTGCCGGCGCCTACGCGGCGATGACGACGTTCTGGGCGACGGTTTCCCGCTCTTTGCCGCGAGAGCGACATGCCGTGGCGATCGCATTGATCGCTTCGATTAGCACGATGACTTCTGTGATCAGCCCTATCGTCATCGGAATGCTCCGTGATGCCACCGGCAACTTCGAGGCGGGAATGTGGTACGCCGCCACGCTGATGGTCTTCGGCATCGGGGTGTTGAGGCTCTCGACGCGGTCCGTTATTGGGGGTGCGAGTGCGGATCACAAGGCGCTCGCCAAATGACGCTGCCGCAACGCAAGTGCAAGCAAGAGGAACGATGGTGACAGCCCCGCAAGATCAAGCCTTATCCCTGACTGTCGTGCGCGGCATCCGTAACGCGATGGCGCGCACGCCGCACAAGGACGCTCTGCGGCATCGCGAGACGACCCGAACTTATACCGAGCTCGTTCAACGTATCGATCAGGTGGCGAACGCAGGGCTTTCCATATCGAAGCTGCAGCCCGGCGAACACGCGTTGATCATCGCCAAGAACTGCATCGAGTATGTCGAGGTCGTTTGTGGCCTGGGCGAAGCGGGCGTCACGATCGCTACGATTACGCCTCGCGTCACCTCGAAGGAGCTCGAGGCCATCTGCCGCGACGCCAATGCGCGCATCGTGTTCACCGATCCCGAGACGTTGGAGCTCGTGCGCTCCGCGAACCTCCGCACGGTGGATCGAGTCATTACGTTCGGTCCGGAGTACGAAGCGTGGCTGGAGGAGGGGAGCGCGGAAGTCGCGCGCCCGCTCATCGACGAGCGAGATCCATGGGTGATGGGCTATACGTCGGGTACGACCGGAGAGCCGAAAGGTGTGCTCTTGTCGCACCGCTCGCGCGTACTGATGATCCTCGCGAACGCCGTCGAGTTCGCCTGCTTCTCGGCCGACGATCGCTATCTCGCTCTCACACCGCTCAACCACGGCGGA
>JBIQKP010000003.1:97587-106894 GCA_044506405.1 Lysobacterales bacterium
CTGCTTCTCGGCCGACGATCGCTATCTCGCTCTCACACCGCTCAACCACGGCGGAGCTTTGGTCCGCATCATGAGCGCCCTGTTCTTTGGCGGCTACGCGGAGATCGTGGACAAATTCGACGCGCTGAGCGTGCTGCAAACGCTGAGCGAGGGCCAGTTCACGTCCACTGCAATGGTACCGACGCACTTTCACGCGATCCTGTCCCTTCCTCCGCAGGTGTTGGAGCAACGCCGCGAGTTTCAGCTGCGCGCGATTCTTTCCCATGGCGCGCCGTTGCCACAGTCTATGAAGGCACGGATCGTGTCCTGTTTCAGATCGAACGTTCTCTTTGAGACCTACGGTTCGACCGAAGGCGGTATCGTCACGTGCATCCATCCACGCGATCAGCTGCGTAAGGACGGCTCTGTCGGTGTTCCGTTCTTGAACACCGAAGTCAAGATTCTCGACGAGAACGGCCAGGAGTGTGCGCCCGGGCAGGTGGGCGAACTATTCAGTCGATCGCCGCACTTGTTCAGCGGCTACTGGAACAAGCCGCAACAGACTCGCGATGCCTTGCAGGGCGGATGGGTCACCGTCGGGGATCTCGCAAGGCGCGACGAGGAAGGTTACCTCTATATCGTCGGGCGCAAGAAGGACATGATCATTTCCGGGGCTCTGAATATTTATCCTCGTGAGATCGAGGAGCTCCTGCTTTCCCACCCCAACATCGCGGATGTCGCGGTCGTGGGCATTGCCGACGAGAAGTGGGGTCAGCGCGTGCGGGCCGTTATCGTGCTACACAAACCTTCATCGCTGTCAGCCGACGAGATCGTCGCATTCTGTCAGGGGAAGATCGCGTCTCACAAGATTCCCAAGGATGTCGTGTTCGCCGACTTCCTGCCGCGAAATGCGCTGGGCAAAGTGGTGAAGGCCGTGCTCGAGAAGCCGGAAACACGTGGCGATTAATATCGGGTGAGTTCATGAAGGGCTTTGAAGCGCTTGCGATGGCTCTAGTTGCTGAGGGTGTCGATACCGTGTTCGGCGAGATTGCGGGCGGAGTCGACCGCTTATCCTCGATCCTACATGCCAAGCACAAAATAAAGTACGTGAAAGTCAGGCACGAAGAAGTGGCCGTGGGTATGGCCGACGGTTACGCCTCGGCCACGGGTAAGATCGGAGTGGCCATTGCCGGTTCCGGTCCGGGTTTGTCGAACTGCGGCGCGCCGATGCTGGCAGCGCGAATGAACAAGTCACCCCTGCTCGTTATCGCAGGCGGCCACGGGTTGGGATCGGATCGCCACGGCAACATGCTGACCGACCAGCCTCCTTTCCTAAAGGCGACGATCGGTGCGATTCAGGACTGCCGCACTCCGGCCACACTCTCCGAAGACGTTGCGCTAGCGTTCCGGCATTTGCGGCTCGGGCGCGGCCCGATCGCGCTGCATCTGATCGGCTCTGTCGTCTCCGCTGACATGCCGGAGGGATGGACGTACGAACCGAAAGGCCTCTCAGTTGTTGAACGAACGTTACCCGTGCCCACAGCGGCCGACATACAAGATATCGTCGAGCGTATCCGGAAGAGCAAGAGACCCATCATCCTTGCGGGGCGCGGCGCACACCTGTCGGGCGCGAAGGCTGCTTTGCTGGAACTGTCGGAGCGCATCGGCGCTTTGTTGACGACATCGCTCCTCGCGCGGGACATGTTCGCAGAGAGCCCCTACTCATTGGGCGTGAGCGGCGGGTTTGCATACGAAGAAGCCGCAGAGATCATGAAGGAATGCGACTTGCTGATCGCATTCGGCGCGAGGCTCACATCGCACACGCTTAGCTACGGCAAGGTCTACACCGACGCGGAGATGATCCAGATCGACATCGACGCTGCGGCTCTCGAAGATACCTACGCGATGGACAAGGTCGTGCAGTCGGACGCGAAGGAAGCTGCGCAGGCGTTACTGCTCAGTCTCAAGAAAATCGATCGACCCAACTGGCGCGGACCGGATATGGTCAAGCGCATCAAGGCGATCAATCGCTTCAAGAATCGCGACCTCAAGGAGCTTCCAGGTAAGGCGAACCCGCGTCTAGTCGTGGACGCCTGCGACAAGCTGCTGCCCAAAGATCGGATCGTTTCGACTGACATCGGTCAGTTCCTCGGCGTTCCTGCTTCGTACATGACGGTTCAGTCGCCCGCTGACATCGTCTTCCCATGGCAACTGGGTCGTGTCGGATGCGGTTTGCCGGTCGCTTTGGGAGCAGCTATCGGTCGCCCCGACCGGCTCGTCGTCACGTTCCTGGGTGACGGAGGCATGATGGCGGCGATGCATGCTCTGGACACCCTCAAGGCCGAGAATGTTCCGATGGTTATAGTCGTCATGGACAATGCTGGCTTCGAATCCGAACGATGGATCTTCAAGAAGACTGGCGATGACATGTGGACTGCGAACTACGACACCCCGGATCTTGCTCAGATTGCCAAAGCATTCGGCATCGACGGCTATAGAGTAACCAGTTCAGCCGAGATGGTAGAACTGCTGAAGTCCAAGGACTTCAGGCACCGGACCTCGTTGATTCATGTGGTCGTCGACACCATTACTTACCCAACGGAGATGGAGCTTTCGAAAGGTCGTGAGGTGCCGGCGCTCGGAGGGACGTGATGATGAAGCTCTTCTCACTCTCGGAAGATAGTGCATTGACCTAACTCATCCCTCATCTGTTCGGTAGCTAGATTAAGCCGTCGAAGAGTACGGCTTCGTAGGCGCACACTGTATCCACAATGGTGCGCCATGCCGCCGGATGCACCGCAGATCTATCCCGTGTATGCGCGATGTTTGAAGGATCAATCGTCCTCCGTTGATCAATCAGACAACTTCGCTTTCAGAAGAAGAAGCACGTTCTTGTGCGACACGATCCTCGCGTGGTGGTGCTACTACATGGAGACGTTCCGAGCGGTGTTTTCTGGATCGTTATAGATATGCACTCGCTAGAAGAGATTGCGTGTCCGCATTCGGCACCGATGCTATTAATCGCCCTCGTGTTGAAACAAGCAAGGGGGGTTGAGATGAGTCATCGAAAGCCGCGACTAGTACGAGGGCGATATTGCGCCGTAGGCGTTGTATCTGCGGTCGCGCCTATGCTGACAGGGCCCGCCATCGCGCAAGACTCTACAACGGAGCCGAGTGCAACGAGAGTGCTCGAAGAAGTTACGGTGACCGCTCGACGGCGCGAAGAAAGGCTCATGGACGTCCCTGTTGCAGTCACGGCACTGACTGAAGCGACTCTGGTCCAGCGAAACATCAACAACTTGATGGAGGTGTCACATTTCACCCCTGGCCTCCATTTCACCGATCAGACGGTCAGCGGTACGAGTGGCAGAAGTGACAGAGCCAGTTACAACATCGTATTCCGCGGGAACTCGCTGCATAGTGGCACCGTGTTCGTGGATGGAACGCCGGTCGCCAAGAACATCCCTCCGCCACATGCCGACGTCGCGCGTATCGAAGTCCTGAAAGGGCCGCAAGCAGTTTACTTCGGACGGTCGACGTACACGGGCGCGATCAACTACATCACCCGCGATCCGGGCGATACATTCGCCGGACGCATCAGTGGAGAGTACGGCAGCTTCGGTTCGAATAAGGTCGCCTTGAGTTTGGAAGGGCCCATATCCGATCAACTCTCGGCGCGCATTACGGGCAGTCACGATTTCAAAGGCGGACACTACAAGAACCAAACTACAGGCGGTCGTTTGGGCGACAGGCAAACTGATTCCGTATCGTTGTCATTGGTCTTCACGCCGACAGACAAGCTCCGCATCAAGAACTGGGCGAGTTTCACTTCCGACGAAGATGGGGTCTCTCCAAGCGCTGCCCTGAGGCAGGCGGCGGGTGACTTCCTGCCCAACCAGCTGAACTGCGATCTCGGCGGAGTCAGAGGGATGTACTACTGCGGCACTCTGCCAGATTGGGATGAGCTTCCGTACGGGACCATTTCTGCGAACGACGATTACACCCCGTATATGCGTGAGGTGTTTGTAGGGAATGCTTCAGGCTTCTATAACGCCAGCGATCCGGATTTCCTCGACCACATAGGGTTTAAGCGGCACGCGCTCAGTAATCAATTTCGGGCCGACTATGAGGCCGACAGCGGCTACGGCGTCAGCTTTCTCAGTGGCTACCACTGGTATAAGTCGCAGCTGCTGACGGACATGGCGATGGTGGATGGTCGTTACTACGACAATCCACGATTCGGCGTAACCCCTGAGGTGGTTCTGCCGCACCCAATATGGCTGTACAACCAGCTCGGAGAGGGGTGGGACATCAGCTTGGAAGGCAGATTGACTTCGCCCACCAACTCGCGTTTTCGCTGGACCTTGGGTACGAACTTCGTACGCTCAGACAACAAGGCGTCGACCTCATCGATCAAGAGCACCGGTCCAGGCGGCGCGCAAGCACCCAGCCACGACCAACCTTCTACGCTCGGAATCTTCGGCGGCGTTTACTTTGACATCACGCCGAGTCTCACTGCGACAGTCGAGGCCCGCTATCAGCGGGATAACGTCAAAACCACTCAGATTGGCGGCTCGAACGGACTGCCGTTCCCGGATGGGCCGGTGGAATTCAGCAGCGACTTCACGCACATCGCGCCACGTATCAGTCTCGACTATCGCTTCTCGGATAACTCGATGGCGTACGTGCTGTTCTCGCAGGGATTCCGTCCGGGCGGATTCAATTCGCAGCTCAACACTGCATCACAGCATGTCCTGGATCAGGTTCGAGCGGTGAGTGGCGTCGGCAGAACGTACGATGAGGAACGACTCGACAACTACGAGATCGGCCTGAAATCCACTTTCCTCGAAGGTCGTGCGAGAACCACGATCGCAGCCTACTACAACGAGTTGCGCAAAGGTCAGACAGGAGATCAGATCACGATCATGACGGACGAGGGACAGGCCACCATCATGTTCCTCACTGCAAACATCGGCGCAATCGATCTGCAAGGCATCGAAATCGAAGGTGAGTTCCAAGCAACTCAGAACCTGAAAGTGGGTGCAACCTTCAACTTCGTCGATAGCGAGGTCAAGAACTTCTTCTGCTCCGATTGTCGATCGATTTATGGAAATCCGGATGCCACTGGCAATGAGCTCCAGCAGACCGTGAAGACGAAGTACACGCTCTACGCGGACTACACAAACCAGTTCAATATCGACTACGACTGGTACGTGCGTGGTGACTATAACTATCGTGGCGATTACTTCATTACCACTGCTAATCAAGCAAAGGTCCCGGCGCAGCAGTTGGCCGGACTGCGCGTTGGCCTGGAATCTCAATCCGTTACGTTAGAGGCCTATGTGACCAACCTTCTGTATGACAAGGGCTTGCTCGGCAGTCTCGGGCTCGACACGGTCTCGCCGACGGGTGCACTTCCAAATGAAATTCGCTTGTCACTGCCAGATAAGCGAGCGTTTGGTCTCAAGATGTCGTACGCCTTCTAGGCGGAGCAGCCTTCGGGGCTCATGCGATCGTGTGATCGATGCGGACTTGGACTTCTTCGGTAAGTGGCATTTGGTGCGGGGAGCAACTGCTCCTCGCTCTGGTCAAGCGGCATTCCCGCCACGTGCCCTTACAAAGAATGCCGATGGCGCATCCGGTCATGCTAACCACGGCCTTCACCACTTCGCTCGCGTAATCCAACGACTCAGATTTCTAACGTGAGGTCCTGAGATGTCAGAAACTTCATCAGAGAAGCCGAACTTGGCAATTGAGGCAGAGGACGATCCGCTTTCTGTTGCTATCTGGGAAGCCTTGAATCGCATCAAGGATCCCTGTCACCAACTAATGGGCAGCGACCTAAGTATTGTCGATTTAGGTCTCGTCAATCGAGTGGATCTGGTCGGTGATTGTCTGGAAGTCGGCATTACATTTACCGATGCCAGCTGCACATTTGCCTACAGAATCATCAACGCATTAGAGGATTTGGCGCCTAGCCTGCCGGGGATCTCTTCCGTGAAAGTCGTGACGGAAACATTTCCGCTGTGGACAGAAGCTCGCTTGGGTCCGAAGGCGCGTGCATTGCACGCCGAGAAGGCAACCTCCTTCGGATTGATGCATCGATCACTTCGAGCGGAAGCCCGTTCCCAGGGCCCCACCGAAGCACGACTGAATTATCGCGTGTCGGGCGATTGGATGAGGAGCATAAGTGATGAGCAATAGCAGCAATTTGACCCGTCGCAGACTGTTGACAATGATTGGAGCCGCCGCCGCGGCCCCGCCGGCGTTAGCGCAAGTCGATTGGAGTAAGGAGAGGATCAAGCCTTCGCACTACGCGACGGGCTGGAACCCGGGGCCTCATCCAATGGCCTCCGAAACGTTCGTCATCGATGGCGTAGCTCACTGTTACAACCACGCTGCCTGGAATCGCAGAATTCCACGGCCGGCGACGACTACGACCAACAACAGCTACAAATATCATCACGATAGTACGCCAGAGCGGTATCGATTGACGTACGAAGAATACAGGCGCGACTGGCAGCCCGACGAAACTGCGGACGTCATGTTCCTTGAAAGTCACACAGACATGATCTGTATGCACTCAGTGCCTATGTACGACACGTATTGGGACGGGTTGGTGTCGAACGAGAAGGGAGCTTACTTGAAGGGTAAGTATCCTGAGCGCGTCCTTTGGTACGGCGCCGTCGATATGTTTGACTCGTTCGCGACTATCACTGCCAAGATCGATCAGCTGATCGCTCAGGGGTGTGACGGCATTAAGTTTTATCCGATGCGTACGAACGCCAAGACCAAGCAATCGGAATCGTGGTTTATGGATGACGCGAAGCTGGCGTTCCCGGTGTTCGAATACTGCCTTGATAAGGGCATGAAGCAACTGGCCGTTCACAAGCTATCGGGTTGGGTCGATGGTAAGACGCCAGCCCTTGGAATCAACGACCTCCATAAAGCCGCCGCAGCGTTCAAAGATATAACCTTCCATGTGGTTCACGCCGGTGAGTATCTATTCGAACAGCAAGTTGAGCTCATGCGGAAGCATGAGAATGTTACGGCCGTAATGGAAGGGCCGATGCTGTTCGGTCTATACGACAAAGAGTTCTTCGACGGCATGATGTCGATCTTCATGCGCAAGCTCGATGTCAATCGGATGATCTATGCATCGACGTCGCCCAATCAGCATCCTTATTGGATCGTAAATCACTTCTTCGACTACAAAGCGCCAAAGGGTGCGAACTGGTCCGTCACTGACGAGCAGAAGGCAAAGATCCTCGGCCTCAACTTGGCGCGGTATCACGGGATCGACGCTGCGTCGCGCAAGGCGGCGCTCCGTGGTGACAAGTTCGGCGTGCAGATTAGGCAGCATGGACTACGTGAGCCGTACATCGAGCAGCGGCGCGCCAGAGAGCCGGGCCACGTTGGGTAGAGGCCGCTTGGCGTCTGTTCCATGGGTGGTAGCGAGCGCCAGTCTACGAAGATGAAAACTACGAGGCAGCGGTGAAAAAAATTGATTCTGATTTTCCGATGAATCTGAGCAAGCGCGCCTTTCTCCGCGGCCTGGGCGCAATCGGTCTCGTTGGAGCAGCAGGAATTAGGTCATCGTTCGCTGCTGGAACGTATGCCGTGCCAGAGTATGACGTCGATCCTGAAACGCTTTTCGACGTCATCATCATCGGCGCAGGGACGGCGGGTCTGCCGCTGGCGATGTGGGCTGCGCAGCGAGGTAGGGTGCTCGTGATCGACCGTGGCGATGACGTCGGCGGGACGCTGTTCTCGACGGGCGGGCTGATGTCCGCCGCGGGCACCAATCTTCAAAAGCGTCACGGGATTCACGATACGCCGGATATGCATTACGACGAAACCATGCAGTTGGGTCATGGCAAGGCGAATCCGGAGATCCTGCGTCTTTATGTAGACAATGCCGCCGCTACCGTTAACTGGCTGGAAGAGCTTGGCGTGAAGTGGCGCCCCCAAGATCCTTCGCTGGGCAATCATGCTGCGTTCGCGACCCGTCGGTATCACGGTGGGGTGGAAGGAGGTCTATCGCTCCTGAAGGCGATGCTGCCCGGCTTCGTCAGAGCGGAAATGGCCGGGAATATACGTGTCCTCTTGCGCACGGGTGTGGTGGAGCTCACGCAGACCCGCGAAGGTGCCGTCAACGGCGTCATCACCGAAGGCCGCGATGGCAAGCGCACCCAGTACAAAGGACGGAATGTCGTCGTGACCTCTGGTGGGTGCATGCGCAGTCCGACGCTGTTCAAGAAGTACCATGGCAAGGATTTGTTCACTCGCCGGACCTACGCTTACAGCCTCGGTCAAGGCATGGAACTGGGCGTCTCGGTTGGCGGGAATATCAGCGGTGGAGATCTATACATCGCTCACCGCGGCGCGATCTTGCAGGACCGCGACTACCCTTCACCGACGCTTACGACTGCTGCGATGGATTCGAGCCGCCGCATGCCGTGGGAGATCGAAGTCAATGCACAAGGTGCACGCTACGTCGCCGAGGATACCGACATCGATACGTTGGAGCGTGCATTGACTGACCAGGTCGACATGGCTGCCTGGCTGATCTGGGATCAGGAGATCTACGATAAGGCGCCGCCAGTGATGCCGCGGATGTCCAAGGAGGAGCAGATCAAGCACTTCGACAATGCTCATCCGATGTTTGCACGTGCCAATACGATTGACGAAATCGCGCGTCGCATGAACTTGCCAGGCGCAAAGCTCGCAGCGACGGTGAAGGCCTACAATGACGCGGTGGCAAAGCAGTCCGACCCGCTGTGGGGCCGCAAGCACATGCCCTTACCGGTTCTGAAGCCGCCGTTCTATGCGGTTGAGACCCATGGAACCAGTGTTTTCAGCTATGCCGGTCTTGATGTCGACAAGAATCTGCAAGTTGTCACCGCTGACAAGCGTCCTATCGGCAACCTCTTCGCAGCCGGCGAAGTGATTGGCGGCTGGCAATGCGCAGGCGACGTTGTCGTCAACGGCTGCATGGTCACACCGGCGATCACCTTTGGCAGGCTGCTCGGACTGCGCATGCTGCCAATCTGAAGCGCGGGGCGCACTACCGTTTTTGCGGAGCGTTTCCGCGAAACGCGCTTGGCAAGGTCGTGAAGGTGCGCTCGAGAAATTGGAGCATACATAGTCTGAGTAATGCGTGAGCTGATGATCGCTTCTTGCCTGTGATGACGTCTCGGCAGCGCGAGAAGTTTTCCTCGTGCGCCGATGCGCACACAGAGTTAGAAGGGACAGACGAGGAGGGGGGAGTACATGAAGAGTTTCGAAGCACTAGCGATGGCTCTGGTCGCCGAGGGTGTCGATACTG
>JBIQKP010000003.1:106994-146644 GCA_044506405.1 Lysobacterales bacterium
ATGAAGAGTTTCGAAGCACTAGCGATGGCTCTGGTCGCCGAGGGTGTCGATACTGTCTTCGGCGAGATCGGTGCCGGAGTCGACCGCCTGTCCGCGTTGCTGCATGAAAAGTACAAATTAAAGTACGTCAAAGTGAGGCATGAAGAGGTGGCTGTTGGTATGGCCGATGGCTACACCATGGCCACTGGCAAGATTGGCGTGGCGATTGTCAGTTCGGGGCCGGGTTTAGCGAACTGCGGCGCGCCGCTGATTGCAGCTCGAATGAATAACTCCCCATTGCTTCTCGTTGTGGGTGGGCACCGTGTGGATTCGGATCGACACGGGAATATGCTGACCGATCAGCCGCCCTTCCTGAAGGCGACGATCGGCGCAGTTCAGAACTGTCGCACACCGGAAACGCTTTCCGAGGATGTGGCGCTCGCATTCCGGCACTTGCGATTAGGCCGAGGTCCGATCGCGCTACATCTGATGGGTACGATTACGACCAGCGATATGCCAGAAGGGTGGACATATCAGCCAAAAGGGCTGTCCACGGTCGAGCGTACACTGCCGGTGCCGACCGCGAACGACGTTCGCGATATCGTCGAGCGCATTCAGAAATCGAAGAAGCCCATCATCCTTGCAGGGCGCGGGGCTCTTTGGTCAGGCGCGAAGCCCGCATTGCTGGAACTGGCGGAGCGCAGCGGTGCATTGTTGACGACCACGCTATTGGCGCGAGATCTCTTCATCGAAAGCCCATACACATTGGGAGTTAGCGGCGGGTTCGCGTACGGCGGCGCCACTGAGATCATGAAGGAGTGCGATTTATTGATCGCGTTCGGTGCGAAGCTCTCCGCACACACGATGAGTTATGGGAAGGTCTACACCAACGCGCAAATCGTGCAGATCGACATTGATGCCGCCGCTCTCGAGAATACCTATCCGATGCACAAGGTCGTGCAGTCGGATGCAAAGGAGGCCGCTCAGGCGCTTCTGCTCAGTCTCAAGAAAATCGAACGGCCAAGTTGGCGCGGGCCCGCGATGGCTCGGCGGATCAAATCGATTGATCGGTTCAAAGATCGCGACCTCACGGAACACCCCGGCCAGGCAAACCCGCGCTTAGTGATTGATGCCTGCGACAAGCTGTTGCCCAAGGAGCGGATCGTATCGACGGACATCGGTCAATTCCTCGGTGTCCCTGCCTCGTATATGACTGTTCAGTCACCGGCGGACATCGTTTTCCCATGGCAATTGGGCCGCGTTGGATGCGGGTTGCCTATTGCCTTAGGTGCTGCCGTCGGTCGCCCTGATCGACTCGTAGTCACATTCGTTGGCGACGGCGGAATGATGGCCGCGCTGAATGCGCTCGACACGGCTAAGACAGCGAACATCCCGCTTCTCATCGTGGTTATGGATAATGCTGGGTTTGAATCAGAACGTTGGATTTTCAAGCGAACGGGCGACAGCACATGGACCGCAGACTACGAGACACCGGAACTTGCCGAGGTCGCGAAAGTACTCGGTCTCGATGGCTACAAAGTCACTAGCTCGGCGGAAATGGTCGAGCTGCTGAAGTCTCGTGATTTTAGGAGGCGCTCTTCGTTGATTCACGTCGTCGTCAATACCATCACCTACCCGACGGAGATGGAACTATCGAAGGGGCGTGCGGTGCCTGGATTGGGAGGAGCCTGAAGATGAAGCCCTTTTCTATCTCACGCAGGAAAATGATATCTGCCGGCAGCCTGGCAGGGATGGGGGTCATAAGTTCGGCTATGAGCCCTGCAACGGGCCATACGCTGCCTCCGTTCAGCCTATCAGGACCCCATATCGATGTTCGAACACCGCACGGAGCATTGCTTGGTCGGGCACGCCTCTGCGGCAACCTCGATTCCACCAAGCCGCGCTTCGACTGGTTCGACGGCCAGATGATGGGCGTCGCGCCGAACGGAAATGTAACGCCGTTGGCCGCCGTTCGCGGCTTCATCAGTTCCGAGATCCATGATGAAGAAGGCATGTGGTCCCGCCATCGACGGCTTGTGTGTGCCTACTATGACCTCCACACGGGGAGGCGGCTTGAAGATTTCTACAACCCTTTCACCGGCAGTGTCGTGAAGGTTGGACATATCAACGGTGCCGTCTCACGCGATCAGTTGGCGTTGAGCTCGGCAACGAATTGGCAAGCGTGTGGCGAGAACTTCGAGTTCCATGATTCGGCGCAAGTGTCCTTCCTCTCCGATGAACCTATGCAGTGCTTGACGGGCTTGTCGATTACATCGCACAGCGGAGCGATTGCCGATCTTCAAGATCCGGCGCTCACAACGATCAGTGATCAGGGTACCTGGACGCTGATCACCGATTGGCTCCCCTGGCTCGAAATGGGCGGGCGCACGTCGGGCCACTGCGTCTTTCAGTGTCGGCGCGGGGGCGGTCCAGCGCTCAACTCGGACTGGCAGAGCGTAGCGACTTAACGGTCCTGCGATTCGTCATTAGCTCTAGCGAGTACTACAGCGAGTTCCTATGTCTGGTTTCATCGATATCGTTTGCAATCTCTATACGCCTGAAGTGCTGCGAGAGCATCGGGTGGATCAAAGTTCATCCTTCAAAGATCAGGTGCGCATGGCGCCGCAGATGCGTGATGGTGTCTCGGTCGAAGACTATCTTCGCAAGATGGATCGCGCCGGAATTGAGAGATCGCTACTGATCGCCGCGCGCTGCGGCGACCTGCGCGTGGCGGGTTCGTGGGAGGTTCCGTACGAGCTGGTGGCCAAAGTCTGCCGGCAGTATCCGGATCGTTTCTCCGGCCTCGCAGGCATCGATCCAACACGAGGCATTCAGCAGCTGCGCGAGCTCGATCAAGCGGTCAAAGAGTACGGCTTCGTCGGCGCACATTGGTATCCGCACTGGTTTGCCATGCCGCCGGATGCACCGCAGATCTATCCGGTGTATGCGCGATGCTGCGAGCTCGACATTCCGATCATGATGCAAGTGGGTCAGAATCTGATCTACGGTGCCCAGCGCCGCCTGCCTTCGGTCGCCAAACCGATCCTGCTCGATCAAGTCGGCATCGATTTTCCTTCGCTCGTTGTGATCGGCATTCACATCGGTGTGCCGTGGACGGACGAGATGATCGCGATGTGCTGGAAACACGAGAACATCTATACGGCTGGAGACGCTTATGCGCCAAAGCATTGGCCAGCCTCCTTCGTTCACTACGCCAACACGTATGGTCGCTCGAAGGTGTTGTTCGGCACGGATTGGCCTGTGATCGACCCCGAAAGAGCAGTCGAGGAGGTCGACGCGCTGAATTTCCGCCCGGAATCCAAGCGCCACCTCATGCGCGAGAATGCGCTGCGCATCTTCAAGATGATTCCACGTTGATCGGCTGAGGGTCACAGCACGGGCCGAGGATATGTCGCTAGTCCGTCCATGCCGCGCCGCCCTGCGCCGCGCGCAAGAATGTTTCGCTCAGACTTCGTAGTCCCGGGTTGGACATCCATCGCTTCGCGAGCAGATCAGGTGGATCCAGGTTGTCTCGCGCAAGTCCCAGTGCTCTAGATCGCGTGAGACAGCGACGATTTGTTTACGAGTCTAGCTCGACCGCCATCGCAATGCCCTGTCCGCCCCCGATGCACAGCGTTGCAAGCCCTCGTCTGGCATTGCGGCGCGCCATCTCGTGCAAGAGAGTGACCATTACACGACAGCCTGAAGCGCCGATTGGATGGCCGAGCGCGATGGCGCCGCCATTCACGTTGACTTTGTCGATGTCGAGCTCGAGCTCCTTCGCTACGACCAGTGACTGCACAGCAAAGGCCTCGTTCGCTTCGATCAAGTCGACCATATTCAAGTTCCAGCCCGCCTGCTGAAGACACCGGCGAGTTGCGGGGACCGGCCCCTCACCCATATAGGCAGGATCGACGCCGGCACTCGCGTAGCCCGCGATGCGCGCCATGATCGGCACGCGGAGCTCCGTGGCACGCTCGGCGCTCATCATCACCACAGCAGCCGCGCCATCATTCAAAGAAGAGGCATTGCCTGCCGTGACGGTGCCGTTCTTATCGAATGCAGGACGTAAGGCCGACAGGCTTGCAATGGTGGTATCAGGGCGCGGCTGCTCATCCTGTGTGAACACAGTGTGTTCGCCGCGGCGCTTCGGGACCATAACGGGCGTAATCTCGGAGGTGAAGCGTCCGTTCGATATCGCGTCGGTGGCGCGCCGCTGCGACATGGCCGCGTACTCATCTTGTCGTTCTCGCGTGATGGCGTGACGCTTCGCGAGATTCTCCGCCGTCACGCCCATGTGATAGTCGTTGAAGGCATCCCATAGTCCGTCAGTGATCATCGAGTCGATCATGGACTGATGCCCCATGCGAACGCCGCTGCGAAGACCTCTCACCAGGTGCGGTGCAAGGCTCATGTTTTCCATGCCGCCGGCAACGACGATGTCCGCATCGCCGAGTCGAATCGACTGTGCAGCGAGCTGCAGCGCCTTCAATCCCGAGCCGCATACTTTATTAATGGTCATCGACGGTGTCGTCGCGGGCAGCCCTGCCTTGATCGCTGCCTGGCGGGCCGGGTTCTGTCCGGCGCCTGCGGTGAGGACCTGTCCCATGATGACTTCATCGATGAGATCCGCCTTGAGGCCCGTTCCATCGAGCAGCGAGCGGATCACTGTTGCGCCGAGCTCAGTTGCGGGCACTTGCGCCAACGAGCCATGAAAGGTACCGATCGCCGTGCGAGTGGCGGCGACGATGACAGCCTCACGCATGAGCAGGCCTCGATTGAGCGGAGTCATTTGCTAGACGCATCTCCGGTACTACATCCGGCACGACGAGCCGGCCGGCAGTCTTTGCTTTGATCTCCTCGACACCGACGCCGGGTGCACGCTCGCGCAGAACGAAAGCACGATCGTGAATCTCCAAGTAGGCAAGGTCGGTGAGTACTCGGCGAATACAGCCGCTGCCGGTGAGCGGCAACGTGCAGCGCTCGAGTAATTTGGACTCGTCCCCCTTCGCGTGTGTCATCGTCACGATGATATTGCTCGCGCCTGCGACCAAGTCCATCGCACCACCCATTCCTTTCACGAGCTTGCCGGGGATCATCCATGAGGCAATGTTGCCGTGGACGTCGACCTCGAACGCACCCAGCACGGTCAGATCGATGTGGCCACCTCGAATCATTGCGAACGACTCGACCGACGAAAAAATCGAAGCACCGACGCGTGCCGTCACCGTTTGCTTTCCGGCATTGATCATGTCCGGATCCACTTCATCGTCGGATGGAAACGCGCCCATCCCGAGTAGCCCGTTCTCCGACTGAAGCATGACTTCGATGTCGGGTGGAATGTAGTTGGCGACCAGGGTCGGAATGCCGATGCCAAGATTGACGTAGTATCCATCGCGCAACTCGCGCGCGACGCGTTGGGCCATTTGTTCGCGGGTGAGCGCCATACGTTTTTGCCTCTACGCACTGCGCGTTGTGCGTTTCTCGATGCGTTTCTCGAATTGTCCCTGAAGGAGCCGATCGACATAGATCCCAGGCGTATGAATGTGGCCGGGCTCTAGTGCGCCGGGCTCTACGATCTCCTCGACCTCCGCCACGGTGACACATGCTGCCGTCGCTGCCGCCGGGTTGAAGTTCTGTGCTGTGTGGCGATAGACGATGTTGCCGTACCGATCCGCCTTCCAGCCTTTGATCAAGGCGAAGTCGGCCGTGATGGCTTCCTCGAGGATGTAGTCGCGATCGTTGAACGTGCGAACCTCTTTGTTCTCGCCGACCGGTGTGCCGTAACCCGTGGCGGTATAGAAGGCCGGTATGCCGGCGCCGCCGGCACGGATTCTCTCGGCGAGCGTTCCTTGAGGCGTAAGTTCCACCTCAACCTCGCCAGCGAGCAGTTGCCGCTCGAACTCCGCGTTCTCACCAACGTAAGAGGCAATCACCTTCTTGATTTGCCGCTTCTCGAGGAGCAATCCGAGACCGAAGCCATCCACCCCGCAGTTATTCGATACGACAGTGAGTCCTTTGATGCCGCTTCGATAAACTTGTGCGATGAGATTCTCTGGAATGCCGCAGAGGCCGAAGCCACCGACAATGATGGTCATGTCGTCTTTGAGGCCGTCGAGAGCTTGTTCAACGCTATCGATCCGCTTGTCGAAACCTGCCATCAGCAGAGTGCCTCGGTTTAAGTACACGTGAAGCTTGGCGTAAGGCATTCTCGTTGTTAAGTTTGAATATGCTCTAGATTGATTTGGAGAACTCATTAATGACCCCGCGGCAGCTGCAAGCTTTCGTCGCCGTTGCGCAGACATGGAGCTTTGCTCGTGCTTGCGAACGCCTGCACTTGTCGCAACCCGCGTTGAGCTTGGCGATACGCAGCCTCGAGGAAGAGCTCGGAGGTCGGCTTTTCTCGCGTACGACGCGGCAGGTGCGATTGACGCCTGAAGGTGCGGCGCTATTGCCGCAGGCGCTGCAGCTTCTCGCGGATTGGGAGAATGTGCGTGAGCGTTGCCGGCAGCGTTTCACGCTTCAGCGCGGCCACGTCACGATCGCGGCGATGCCCTCGTTCGCCGGCAATGTCCTGCCGCGCATCTTGCGGGACTTTCGCGCACGCCATCCGAAGGTGGAAGTGTCTATCCATGATGTCATCCATGAATCGGTGCTCGAGATGGTGAGCACGGGTCGAGTGGAGCTCGGATTCGGGTTTGAGCCCGACGCGGCCACCGAGCTCGCCTTCAAGCCGTTGTTCGTCGACCGCTTCATGGCGATCGTGCCAGCGAAATCCGCGTTGGCGAAGAGTAAGGCGGTATCGTGGTCCAGTTTGCTGACGCACGACTTTATCGCGCTACAAAGACCGTCGACCGTAAGGCGCCTGCTCGAGCAATCGCTGGCAGCCAAGGATCTCGAGCTGCGCGTCGCACTCGAGTGCCATCAACTTGCTACGGTCGGCCAACTGGTGTCTGCGGGTTTGGGCGTAAGCGCCGTACCGTCTCTCTGCGACAAACAAATGCGCGCCCTCGGCGCGCGCTGTTTGCCCCTCGATCGGCCGATCGTGCGCAAAGCGGTCGGTCTGATCGTGCGGAAAGATCAGCAGCTTTCGACAGCGGCGGCGGCCGTGATGTCGGACTTGGTTGAGGTCACCGGTCGCGCTCGCTCATGATTTGTCTGGAGCCTTCGCGAGGACTCCGTCATGACATCGTCAGGGCGCGCCCGCTCGGGTGGTTCTTAATCTCGAAAAGCTGAGCAGCGCGGCGATCGCCGCCATCGTTGCGGCGGTCATGAGTGCAATCTGTGCGCCTTCTTCCATGTGAGTGCTGAAGAGCACTGCCACGAGGGCGGCACCGCTTGCGTGCCCGAGCGACCGCACGGTACTCAGCATCCCTGCCGCGGCACCGCTCCGCGCGCGAGGCGGCAATGACATGATCGTGCGGTTGTTAGGTGCCTGGAAGAAACCGAAACCGAGGCCACAGAGGCCCATGCGCCACATGAAATCAAACGCGGTGCCGTCCTCGGGAAATAACGCTAGAAGCGCAAGTCCCGCGGCGAGCGCGACGAGCCCGAAGCCACTGAGGATCGCGGCCGAATGACGATCCGCCAGGCGTCCGGCGATCGGCGCGGCGAACGCAACCGCCAGCGGCCACGGCGTCAGCAGTAGGCCTGTTTCCACGACGCTACGGCCCATGCGCTGCATCTCGAAGGGCAGCGATACGAATGCTGCCATCTGCGCAAAGAACGAGCACATGCTGATACCGAGCGATAGCGAGAAGATCGGGATGCGCATCAAGTCGAAAGGCACGATCGGAACGTGCTTGTCGATCTCGCGACGCACGAGCAACGTGCCAAACACACCCGCTGCTGCGATCTGGAGTGCGGCAACGAGTCGTGTCTCTTCATGCACGAGCGATTGCAGTCCGACGATCAGTAATCCGAACGTCCCGATGTGCAGTGTCACGCTCAGATAGTCGAGTGAACGTCCAGAACGTTCGGTGTGAGGCAAAGAGAACTGTGCGATCACTGCCGCGACGATGCCGATCGGGACATTGATGGCGAACAACCATCGCCAGTCCGAGATCGCTAGTACGGCCGCGCCAGCCGAAGGGCCCGCAGCCGTAGCGACTGCAGCCACCATTGCGTTCATACCGGTGGCGCGGCCTAGCATGCGCGCGGGATAGGTAAACCGAACCAGTGCGGCGTTCACGCTGATGATCGCTGCCGCTCCGAGGCCCTGTATGGTGCGTGCGATCGTCAGTTCGAGCAGCGTGTCCGCGAACGCGCAGACCAATGAAGCGATCGTGAAGATGACGAGGCCGGCCTGTGAGACCCGTCGACAGCCGATGCTCTCGCCGAGCGCCGCCAGCGGGATGAGACCGATGAGGACCGCGAGCTGGTAGCTGTTGATGATCCAGACGGAGCTCGCCGCGCTTGCATCGAATGCCTGCGCAATGGACGGAAGCGCCACGCTGATCATGGTGGTGTCGAGCACGCAAATGGCGATCACCATCATGGTGGTGGCCATGGACCAGTAACGGCGCGGCGGTGGCAGGCCGTCCGGGTAGATTGTGTGCGTCGTCACATGAACAATGGTCGAGAGCGATCAACGCCGGTCAAGGCCGTGCTTCGCGAGGAACTTCGAAAGTAGATCCGCAACGGCGACATTGTTGAGATCCGCGAAGGGGAGGTGGGTGTTGCCCTTGAGTCCGGCATCGGGCAGCACGAGCACTTCCGCCTCGCCGCCGTACTTGTTGACGATCTCGACGAAGCGGCGCGACTCCTCGAGTCTCGCTCGATAGACATCGGATTGATCGATGTTGTCGCCCCAGACCACCTGCATCGGCACGCGCGTGAGTCTGCGGAATTCATCCAGTGGCACCTCGACGGGGCCGAACCGTCCTTCGGGCACGTTTGGCCCTTCGCCTTTCGGGTAGACCCAGCCTACGTTCTCGTATGCGACGATACCTTTGATGTTGTCGCTCTTGAGTGCGGTGAGAAGCGCGCGAAGTCCGCCCGCGGAGTTCGTGAGGGCAACTGTGGGCCCGATTCGATCCGCGAGCACCGCGGCTGCGTCGCTTTCGAGCTGCGCGCTCGCGACGCTGTCGAATTCCTGATAGCGGGCGCGCATAGCCTGATTCCAAGCGTCCGCATCGTCCTTCGGAAACTGCACGTCTTCGAACCAGTTCGGATAGGTGAGGCCGAAGCGCCACGCGACGAAGTTCTGCTGGTCGGCTCTGGCGTTCGGAGCGTACGTGGTTTCGGCGCAGCCCCAGTTCGCGCGACCGACGCGAGGCCCGTCCCAAAGATAGACTGGATAGCCGCGTCTCAAGAAGAGGCTCTGGAATCCTTCGCCGCCATCCCAACGCCGTTGCCAAGCCAGCGCACTTGCGCTGTGCCACATCAGCAGATTCACCGCGCGGGCGCGAGGCGGAATCTGATACTCGACGACACCGTGATCGCAATGGAGCGATGATTCGGTGGCATCGCCGCTGATTGTCCCGCCGACCGCGAAGCTGCCTTGGCTTTCGATGCGCAGCGCTTCCTGTTTCGCCGCGATCGGCGCGCAGCCGACCGTGATCGCGACCGCGGCGAGGACGGAGGCCCGTGCGATCAGTCGCATGATCTCAATTCGCGTTCACAGGCTGACCTTCCGGCGCTTTCGGCGGCCGGCGGTGCATCGAGGCGAAGATCGCGATCGCGCCGATGATCGCGGCGGCGGCGTAGACCGGGAAGTAAGCCGAGCGGTCCCAACCCATGCCCATGAGCGCGCCGGCGACGTAGGGCCCGACGATCGCGCCGATGCGGCCGATGCCAACCGTGAAGCCGAGGCCGGTGCTGCGGTTTTCTACGGAGTAGAAACGTGTGCTCGTGATGATGACGCCGGTGAACGCCGCTTCGATCGTGAACATGCACGCTGCGGCGAGCATGACGAGCGGAATCGGAGCTTCGGTGAAGGCGAAGCCTAACAGCGCGGCCGCGCAGCCGCCGAACATGATTGCCGTCGCCCGCGCGGCGCCGATCTTCGCTGCGAACAGACCCATGCACAGGACGCCAACGGAAGCCGCCGCGCTCGTGGCCATGCCGACCGCGATCGCCGAGCGATCGGCGAAGCCCGCCATCACCAATACCTGCGGTTTCCAACCGCTGAGAAAGTAGCTGACGAAGAAGCGCATGAACGATGCGATCCACAGCAATAGCGTCGCGCGGCGCAATTCCGGCGAGAGGATCGCCGCGACGGTGCTGAACGTTCGCACCTTCGCTTGCGGTTTCGGCGGCAGCTCGGTCAACGCGCTTTGACCGAAGCGCTGCCTGAGCTTGTTGACGCGAGCGAGCGCATTCGGCGGCTGTCGCGCGATCAAAAAGTTTACCGATTCCGGCAACGCCAAGTAGCAAGCAATCGTCGTGATGCTGCCGACGATAGCCGCCGAAAGGAAGATCGCGCGCCAGCCATACTCATCGATGACCGCCGCGCCGATCGCGGCGCCCATGATCGCGCCGATCGCAAAGCCGATATGCACGAGCGCGAGGAACAGATTGCCGCGCTTCTCATTCGAGAACTCGACGACCATGATGCTGAGCGAAGGCAAGAGGGCACCGACGCACGAGCCGACGATGAAGCGGAAGATCATCAGCTGCGCGATGTTCTGGCTGAGAGTCAGGCCGAACATGCCGAGCGATGAGACGGTCATTGCCGCGAGAATGACCGTACGACGACCCACTTTGTCGGCTTGGGGTGCGACGAACAGGGCGCCGACCAGCATGCCGAATGCGCCCGCACTCAGCACGATGCCGAAAGCCCCCGGGGCGATGTTCCATTCACGTAGCAGGGCCGGCGCGGCATAGGCGATCGACGTCGTGTCGAGTCCGTCGCTGATGTTGCCCAGCACGCAAAGCACGACGACGACAATTTGCCAAAATGTCAGCGGCCCGTCCTGGCCGATGGACTTGACGTCGGAAGTGGACGGTCCCGCCATTCGATGCACCCCTCACAAATGTTGCCGAAGGAGATCAGCCTGTCTGATATTAGCCTCGGACTGTATTCAATGTCGCAGCATCGGTGCAAGTCTCATGCGATCTCAGCCTGCGATCGTCGGAAGACTGAGCAGTGTTGCTGGATTCTCGACCAGCATTGCGCGCAACTCGGCGCGGCTCAGGCCCGCTTCGTGCAATTCGTGAGCGGCTTGCGCGAGCAGGTCGTCGGGGAAAGGATGGTTGGCTTGGCCGCTGTCGCTGCTCAAGATCACCCGCGCCGGTCCGATCTCTCGGATGGCTTCGTAGTACTGCTGGACGGTGAAGCTCGCGCGTGCGCCGATGACAAAGTTTGCAACGAACTCGATGTAGGCGCCGAGCGCGGCCGCTTCCTTCATCTGCGCCACGCTCATGTTGATCGGGCGGCCCATCGCGTGTGTCGCGACAATCTGCTCGATGCCTTGACGCTTCGCTTCACGAACGACGAGCAGCGCTTCTTCGGCTGAGACATGGCCAGTGGCGAGCGCGAGTTTGGCGCTGCTGTCACGAATCGGCGCGCTCGCGATGGTTTCTATCAGTGCGATGGTTTCGGGCAGGAGCAAGCCGTCCCGCGAAACGATCACTGCTGCACGATCCGGACTCCTGGATTGACGCACGTAATTTTCGGCATCCCAAGATGGCATGCTGACGATTCGCGCATGACCTCCCATCACCTCGCCGAAGTGGTGGACCGCCTCCGGGTTCAGACCTCCAACAGTGTGATTACAGCAGAGCATTCCGAACGCCTCGATATCAGGCACCGCTTTGCGTGCGAGGTAAGCGAGCTGCGCGGTTTGATCGTAGTGCTGTTTGGTCACGAAGCCGCGCATTCCTGCGCTTTTTGCGCGGCGAGCCATGTCGACCACATCGAGGGCGCGCGCCGCTTGTCTGCTATGAGGGCCGAAACTATCGGGATCGAGGTGGATGTGAATGTCTATCGCGTCGCGTATCAGCGCGCGTGCCGCTCGGCTCGGTCTTGAGAAGGCCGTCATGTTGCCCGCTACCTGGGCGTACGGTGCGGTGCTAGTCGCTAGCGCGAGACCAGCGCCCATCCCGATGAATTTGCGCCTGCTGACGCTCGTGCTGCTCTCGGACACCCTGTTCTCCCGATCGTGCAAAACGTTCTGATGCAAGCGACGGGCGTTTGAGAAACGCCCGTCGCCGCACCGAGGATCGTCTTCAGCTTCGAGATCGAAACTAGAAGCTTACGTCCATGCCTATCGAGTACTGACGTCCAACCTTGTCGTAGTACGCACCAAAGACCGGCGCATTGAGCACCGTATACGGCGTCATCACCGGATCGCGATTCAGCGCGTTGCGGATCGAGCCGAACAGACGGACCCGATCGCTCAGCGTGTACGAGCCGTACAGATTGACTAGAACGTAGGAAGGAATTTCGTTCGTGCTGATCGTCGGATTACCCGGTGTGTTGTAGAGATTGTCCAAACGGCCGGAGCTGACGTGGACGGCCTGCACCGTGCCAGACCATGTTGGCGTTCGGTAGCTCGTGGTCAAGTTACCGCGGAAGTCCGGGACCGCCGCGAAGTTGGCCGCTCCGTGCTCGCCAGCGCGATCGACCGGTTCAGCGCCGGGCAACCCCGTGTCGACGATCGAATCAACGACGTACGTGCCCGTATAGCCGATCGACCACGTGCCGTTGCCGAGCGGAAGCGAGTAATCGAGCTGAACGTCGTAGCCCTTTTGTTGGAAGCTGCCGAGGTTGATCGAGCCCGCATCCAAAGCGGTGGGATCGCCGGCGGCATTGAAGGTGAACAGATCGCAGAAGGAGCGAACGCCGGAGATACACAGGTTGGCGATATTCGCACCGTTCAAGTTCGTGATCGCCTTGTCGAGCTCGATGTCGTAGTAGTCGACCGAGAAGCTGAAGCCGTCGAGCGGTCCATAAACAGGCGAGAACACGAAGCCGATGGTCCTGGTGTCGCCTTCTTCGGCCTCGACGTTGACGTTGCCGCCCGCGGTACGTTGTGGGATCACATAGTTGCGTATCGCAGGATTCGCGCTGCCGAATTCGTTGATGTTGATCATCGTGATGTTGTTCGTGACAGCGGCGCCTGGGCTGTACAACTCATTAATGGCCGGCGCGCGAATGTCACGAGACTGAGTCACGCGGAAGCGCAAGAAATCGGCAGGCTCCCAAACGAACCCGGCTTTCCAGGCCTCCATGCCGCCGACCGTGCTGTACTCGGCATAGCGGTAAGCGACGTTGAGGTCGATCGACTCGGCGAACCGCGCGCCGCGGGCGAGCGGCACGATCGCCTCGACATAGCCTTCTGCCACATCGAAGGAGCCGGTGTACGGGGAGTTGTTGCCGGTGAAATATCCGCCGGCGGTCGCGATCGGATCGGCGGTCACTTCTTCCTCTTCTTCGCGATATTCGAAGCCCGTGGCCACGGCAATCGGGCCCGCCCAGGTGGCGAACAGCTTACCGTTCAAGTTCGCGCCGAACGTCGTTTGTTCGTAGACCACCTCCGCGTGCGGTTTGCCCTGGATGTAGTCGATCGCTGCAGGCGATGCGTTGCCTTCGCCGAAAAGATTGAGCGGTACGCAGCCGCTCGCCGCGGGATCGAAACGGGCATGGCCGGCGATCGTTGCCGCGCAGACGATGTTGCCGCTGCCGTCGTCGACTGCATCAAGCGCGAACGCCAGGTGGTCGCGGATCGGGTTGTTCATCGAGTTGTAGGTGTAGTCGTTGCGTCCGTAGGAAACGTGCGCATCCCAATCCCAATCGTTCGCGAACGAGCCCTCGAGGCCGGCCGAGAAGCGAGGCGACTTGTTTTCGACCTCGTATTTGTTGTTGCCAATGTCGTTGCCTTGACGCGTCATCCTGAAGCCGCCGACGCCTTGGTCGGCCATGGCATCGCTGACCGCGCTCGGAAGGAATGCGTTGTCGGCTCGAATGAATAGTTGCGTGGCGGTCCAGCGCGGTTGGGCCGCGGTCAGAAACCCGGTGGATTCCGAGTAACCGACAGTGGCATAACCATGTAACGTGTCGCCAAAGTCATAGCCGAAACGCGCATAGGCTGCGGCTCGTTCGACGCCGGGCACCAATGAGACGCCTTTTGTGATCGACTCGCCTTCACCGCCGATCATGGTGCTAGAGGTGGCGCCGGGGGCGAGCGGATAGCCGTAGTCGAATGGGCGAATCGACGCGTCTGGATTGAAGGTATAGCCCGTCAAGGAGAACGGCACGTTGGCGGTATTCGTGGCGTTGCGGCCGACGTTGATGACACCGCCGACGCCGAGCGCGGTATGGACGTTATTGGCCCAGGTCAGCGATGGAGTACCTGGTGTCGCGACGATCATGGTTTCGCGATGGCCCCAGTCGCGAGCGTAGATATCGTAAACGCCTTCTTGATCCACCCAGTCGGCGCTGAAGACGAAATGTGCTCGGCCATCTTCTGAATTCCAGCCGCCGAGCACGCCGATGCGCTTTTGCTCCGCGTCGCCTTCTTCCGAAATGCCGGTTTGTGCGCGCACGCGAACACCGTCGAATTCACGGCGCAGCAGGATGTTTACGACGCCCGAAACCGCATCGGAGCCGTATTGCGCCGACGCGCCACCCGTAACGGTCTCAACCCGCTCGATCATCATGGTCGGGATCAGGTTGAGATCGGTTGTGGTCGGGACGGACAGATTGCTCGCCGGCGCGAATGGCACGATACGCGAGCTGTCGACGAGGACGAGTGTGCGCTGCCCGCCGAGACCGCGCAGATCTGCGGTCCATTGGCCCGGGCTGCCAGTGTTGACCGCATTCGAGTTCGGATTGCGCGTGCCTTTGACCATGCCGGTCTGCTCGAGAATTTCACCGAGCCCGGTGGCGGCTTGATTATCGATTACGACGGCGCTGATGACGTTGGTCGGGCTCGGTGCCTGGTAGCCGTCGCGCGCGACGCGGGAACCGGTGACTTTTATCTCTTCGAGCACCGCAGCGCCCGTCGGCGTGTCCTGTGCTAGTGCAGCCGTTGACGTCAGTGCGGCCGCCGCGAGCAGCGCCCCACGAAAAGGTGCGCTCTCTTTCGGAACGCGCGCAAGAATGTTCCTCAGCATCTTTCCCCCTTCCGCCTAGGCGGAGATTGACTTCGCCGCTGCGCCGATCATGGTCGGGCGCTGATGATCTGCAGTGTTTTATGTCAGCCGAGCTGATATCAGCTAAGATGATATATGAGGCCGGGGATGTCAACGCGCCCTGGCGGCAATCGAGCCACTCGAAACCGAATACAATCAATCGGCCAAACTGATACGTCTGAATACCTACTCCATGCACACGCCAGCCACCCACACGATCGACGGCGGTCCGGTCGAGGGCGTCGAGTTCTTCGACGTCATCAATCCGGCAACAGCGAGCGCATTCGCCCGTGCGCCGGATGCGGGTCCTGAGCACCTCGATTTGGCGGTGACGGCGGCGCGCCGCGCATTCGAGAAGTGGCGCGCGGTTCCAATCGAGGAACGAAGGACGGTTCTGCACGGGTTCGCAGCGGCGATTCGCGCGCAGACCGAAGATCTCGCGCGATTGTTGACGCGCGAGCAGGGCAAGCCTTTGGCGGCGGCAAACCGAGAGATCGCGGCGACCGCGAGCCGAATCGAGGGGCTGCTGTCGCTCGAGCTGACCCCTGAGACATTGCGCAGCGATGAACGAGGGCGAGTCGTACTCGATTACCAGCCGCTCGGCGTGGTTGGAGCGATTGCTCCTTGGAACTCGCCCGTGTTGCTCGGTGTGCAAATCGCCGCGCAGGCGTTGGTGGCCGGTAACAGCGTGATTTTAAAGCCGTCGCCGTTTACGCCCTTGGCCACCTTGAAGCTTGGGGAGATTGCTTCCAAAGCATTGCCGCGAGGACTGTTCAACACGCTGTCCGGAGGCAATCAGTTGGGTCAGTTGATGACGCAACACGCCGGCATCGACAAGATCGGCTTCGTGGGCTCGATCGCCACCGGAAAAAAAGTCATGGAGAGCGCAGCCGCGTCGAATCTGAAGCGAGTTTCGCTGGAGCTCGGCGGCAACGATGCCGCTATCGTGCTCGCCGACGCGGATATCGATGCAATCGCGCCGAAAATTTTCTGGAGCGCATTCCTCAATAGTGGCCAGCGTTGCATGGCCATCAAGCGTGTCTTGGTCCACGAGTCGGTTGCCGATCGGCTTGGCTCGGCTCTTGCGTGGCTCGCCAATCAGGCCAAGGTCGGGGACGGATTCGAGCCCGAGGTGGAACTGGGACCGGTGCAGAATCGCCCGCAGTTCGAGCGCGTGTTGAATCTGATCGAAGACGCCCTGATGCGCGGCGGCCATGCGTTGGCCGGCGGCGCGGCGCTCGACAGGCCCGGCTACTTCATCGCGCCGACCATCATCATGGGTGTCGCCGAAGGCACGCGACTCGTGGACGAGGAGCAGTTCGGTCCGGTGCTGCCGTTGCTTACGTTCAAGGAGGTCGAGGAGGCCATACATCGCGCCAACGCAACTCGCTTCGGCTTGGGCGCTTCAGTATGGAGTGGGCATCCGCAACGCGCTGCGGAGATCGCACGCCAGCTCGACGCCGGTACGGTATGGATCAATTCTCACGGTGGTTCGGAACCTGCGATTCCGTTCGGTGGCTTCAAGGAATCCGGCATTGGCCGTGGGTTGGGGCTCATGGGACTCAAATCCTACGCCGAAGCGCGCGTTCTCCATCTACCGGGATAGGCGCCTCAGGAATGTATGCGACGTCCTGAATGGATGCCCTTAATATACTGCCCCACTAACTGACAGGAACGGAGCACGATTGTCGGTATGTCAAAACAACAGCGGACAGCTTCAAATAACACGCGAAACGGAGCCGCGAGGCCCGCGTTCCGCACGCTCTATCTCGTTAAGCAGGTCCAGTACAAAACGTTCCTGCGCCTGGAGGCTGCTTTGCAGCCGCTTGGAGTTACTACCACGCAGTTCCGCATCCTGACGGCGCTGTCGCGTAGTCATAAACGCTCCTCGGCGGAGTTATCGCGCCTGTTCGGCGTTAAGCCGCAGACGATGATCAAGCAGATCGTCAACCTGGAAATGAACGGCCTGATCGAACGCAATCTCGCGAAGAACAGCAAGCGCGTGCTCGAGGTCTCGATGACCGAGGCGGGGCGGCGCGCGCTGCGCGCTTGCGATAAAGCGGCCACCGCGGTCGAAGAGGACATTTTCTCCTGCTTCGCACCCGGAGAGCTGGAGAAGTATCGCGCGCTGATGGAGAAAGTGCTGGCCCACATGCGCAAGACCCCCAACGACGGCGACGGCGCCGGCGACGAATAGACGCTGCGTACGCTGCCTCTCCCGCGGAGTTGTCGCGCGAGGAAAGCTTCGTAAGCGGGGGCCATTATCAGCCTCGATTATCGACCTAGTTATCAGCCTGGCTGATTTTAATTGATCAGCCAGGCTGATTGTCTTATCGTTCGCTCATGGGGTCGCATTTTCTTGGGAGAGAAGTCACGTGGATACCTCTGAGCAACTCGTCTTTGAGCCGCCTCTGGCCAATGTTCTGGTGGAGCTTGACGAAGGCATCGCATGGGTCACGCTGAATCGACCCTCCAAGCGCAACGCCATGAGCCCGGCGCTCAACGACGAAATGGTGAGAGTGCTCGATGCGCTCGAGATCGACGATCGCGTCGCCGTAGTGGTGCTCACCGGCGCCGGCGATTCGTTTTCGGCCGGCATGGACTTGAAAGAATTCTTCCGCGACCTCGATCCGCTGCCGCACCATCAGAAAATGCGCGTCAAGCGTTCGGCGTGGCAGTGGCAATGGCAGATGCTACACACGTATCCGAAGCCCACGATCGCGATGGTGAACGGCTGGTGCTTTGGCGGGGCCTTCACGCCGCTGGTAGCGTGCGATCTGGCGATCGCAGCCGAGGAAGCTCAGTTCGGACTGTCGGAGATCAACTGGGGCATCATTCCGGGCGGGCAGGTGACGAAGTCGATTACCTATGTCATGTCACATCGAGATGCCATGTACTACGTCTTGTCGGGCGAGACGTTCGACGGCCGCAAGGCCGCCGAAATGCGCCTCGTCAACGAGGCCGTGCCGCTCGCCCAGCTGAAGACGCGAACTCGTGAGCTGGCAGTGCTTCTACGGGGCAAGAATCCGACGGTCATGCGTGGAGCCAAGATGGCGGTGCGTATGGTGCGAGAGATGCCGTGGGAGGTCTCGAACGATTACTTGTTTGCAAAGAGCGCCGAAGCGCAGCTTCGCGATCCGGAGCGAGGTCGCGCTGAGGGCCTGACCCAGTTCCTCGACGAGAAGAGCTTTCGTCCTGGCTTGTCGGGCTACAAGCGACCGGAGTAACGCGTGTCGATCAGTCGGCTTCTGCGCCCACGCAGTGTGGCGATCGTCGGCGCATCTGCAACGCCGGGGTCGCTCGGCGCCGGCGTGCTCGCGAATCTTGGCCGCTTCCGTTTCGCGAATCCGTTGTATCTGGTGAATCCTCGCTATGACCGCATCGGCGAGCGTGCTTGCGTACGCTCGATATCCGATCTTCCCGATGGAATCGACTGCGCGGTGCTCGCTATTCCGCAAGTGCACGTCGCGGATGCCGTACGTGCGTTCGCCGAGAAGAACGTCGGTGGATTGATCGTCCTTGCGGGCGGCTTTGCCGAGGCGGGCGAAGAGGGCAAGCGCGCACAGGAGGACATCGCAGCAATCGCGCAGCGCGCCGGGATCGCTCTTCAGGGGCCCAATTGCCTCGGTACGATCAACTATGTCGACGGTGTGCCCCTGATGTTCGGCGTGGCGCCCTTCGAATCGTTCGGCGACCGACAAGGCGTCGCAGTCGTTTCACAAAGCGGCGCGATGGCTTCAGCAGTGCGGGTGGCTTTGCTAGCGCGAGGCATCGGGGTGTCGTACTCCGTGTCGACCGGCAATGAGGCGTCGTTGGGAGCGGAAGATTTTCTGGAAGAGTTCATCGACGACCCGCACACGCGCGTGATTGCGATGTTGATGGAGCAGGTCCGTCGACCCGCCAGATTCCTGGAGCTTGCCTCACGTGCACGTGAGGCCGGTAAGTTCATCGTCTTGCATCATCTCGGGCGCAGCGCCGCGGGACGGGAGGCTGCGAAGACGCACACGGGTGCATTGTCGGGCGACTACTCCGTCATGGCTGCGCAGGTGACGGCGCGAGGTGTGTGCCTCGTCGATAGTCTCGAGTTGTTGATCGACGTTCCGGAATTGCTGATCCGTATGAAGAATCCGCTTGCCCCCGGAGCGACCGCGATCGTTGCCGAATCCGGCGCCTTCAAAGGTCTCGCGCTGGATTTCTGCGAGTCGGTCGGGTTGGAGCTGCCGCCGTTGTCCGCGCCGACGCACGATGCGCTTGCGGATCACCTGCCGGTTTTTTCCCCGCCAAGCAATCCGCTCGATCTGACGGCGCAGGCAATGCGCGACACGGGTTTGTATCGCCGCGTGTTGGAGCAGATCGCGGACGATCCGGCATTCGGCAGCGTCGTGATCACGATCTCGTTGCCGAGCGCGGAGTCCGCGGATCGCAAGATCCCGCATATCGTCGATGCGCTCAGCGCGCTCGAGGGTACTCAGGGCGTGGTGTTCGCCATGCTGGGCGAAGACTCTCCGATTTCGTTGACGCATGTAGATGCGCTGCGAGCCACGGGCACGCCGTTCTTCCGATCGCCGGAGCGAGCGTTCAGAGCATTGGCGGCGGTGAAGCGGCTTGCGCGTACTTCCAACGTGACACCGGCAGATGCGACAGCGTCGGGTGCGCGCGAAGCGCCGCTCGAGCCGGGAACACTCCCAGAGTATCGCGCGAAGCAAATGCTCGCGCGGCGCGGTTTGAAAATGCCTGAGGGCCGACTCGTTGTCTCATTGGATGAAGCGTCGACAGTCGCGGAGGAGATTGGATTTCCGCTTGCGCTGAAAGCGCAGTCCAGCGACTTGCCGCACAAATCCGAGGCCGGCGCGGTGACGCTGAATATCCATGATGGCGCCTCGCTGCGATCGGCATGGGCCACGATGAAAGAGCGATTGGCGGCCGAGCATTCCGCCGTCTCGCTCGACGGAATGTTGCTCGAACGCATGAGCGACGCCGGCGTCGAGATTATCATTGGTGCGCGCAACGAAGGAGGATGGGGTCCGGTCATCATGGTCGGGCTCGGCGGCATCCTCACCGAGTTGCTGCAGGATGTGGTCTTCATTCCTGCAGGCGTCGGACGTGCGGAGATCGAGCGCGCCCTGCGCTCTCTCAAAGGCGCAAAGTTGTTCGATGGCTATCGAGGTTCGCCGCCTGCGGATGTCGACGCGGCGATCACCGTCGTCGAAATCTTGAGCGCGTTGCTGCTCCAGCATCCCGAGATCGTCGAGGCCGATCTGAATCCGGTCAGGATCCACGCGAAAGGGCAGGGAGCGACCGTGCTGGATGCGCTCTTCGTCGTGGGGAAATCGTGAGCGCTCAGGTACAGTCAACCGGCGCACCCATCGAGGTCTGGCGCGGCTGCGCCAATGCATGGGAATGCGACCACGTAGGCCATTTCAACACGCGCTTTTACTTGGCGCGCGTCGAGCAAGCACTCGCCGGACTCGCTCGGCAGCTCTCACTCGCGCGCGTCAACGATGCTGCGGGGACGCACCAATTGCTCGTCAAAGCACAGCACATGCGTTTCATACGCGAGGCACGTGCCGCCGCGCCCTTGCACGCAACGGCACAAGTGCTCACCTGGGGTCGGGACGAGGCGGTGGTGTTGGTTCTTTTGCATCATTCCAACTCCGGTCAAGTGGCGGCGACGTTCCGGCTTTCGCTGGCTTACGTTGAGCGCGGCAGCACCCGCCCGGCGCCATGGCCCGAACAGGCCACGTGCGCGGCCAGTGCTCTGATCTGCGAGGCGCCTCGTGAGGCGTTGCCTCGCGGCATTTCGCTCGATGACGTCAACGTCACGGCCTCATTAGAGCGAGCGCGACAATTGGGAATGCGCGTGACCGGAGTCGGCACGATCATGCCAGATGCTTGCGATGCTCAAGGGAACTGGCGCCTGTCTTCATTCATGGGGCGCGTTGCCGACAGTATTCCTCACCTGAGAAATGTTGAATGGCGAGAGGTGCTGGCGAACACGATGCCGAGTGGGCCGTCGCGAGTCGGTTCGGCGCTGATCGAGTTTCAAGCGGTGCACGTGCGCTGGCCTCGCGCGGGTGACGGCTGTGAAGTGCGCTCGGCGCTCGCGGGTTGCACGGACCGAGTCACTTATTCTTCTCACTGGCTGCTCGAGCCTGAGACAGGTGCTCCTTGGGCTGCAGTCAGGACAGTGGGCATTGCGCTCGACCTGGATGCTCGGCGGTCCATTCCGTTGACCGCCGAGGCGCAAGCCGCGTATCGCGCAGCTAGCGTGGCAGGCTTGGCGTTGTAAGCGGCGCCTGTTTCTTCAGGTGGAAGATTTCTCGCGCTTCCTCCGGCGTTGCGACTTCTAGGTTGAGGCACTCGAGCAGCCGGCGTGCGCGTTCGACGAGTTGCCCATTCGTCGCAAACACGCCGCGCGAAAGATACACATTGTCTTCCAAGCCGACGCGCACGTGGCCACCCAGCAATGCCGTGTGCGCGAGCATCGGCATCTGTTCCGTTCCGATACCGAACGCTTGCCACACAGCATCGGTCGGCAACAGGTTTCGCTGGTAGAGCAGCGGTTCGATGCCGCTCGGTGCGGTCCATTTGACACCGAACACCATCTGGAACAGCGGCGGACCATCGATCAGTCCTTCCTCGATCAACTGCTTCGCGAGCACGATATTGCCGGCGTCGAACACTTCCAGCTCCGGCTTCACGCCGAGCTCGCGAAAGCGCTTCGCCATCAAGCGCATGGAGTGCGGCGTGTTCATGTAGATCGCCTCGAAGCGTCCGTAGTGACGATTGCCGGCGGTGATATCGAACGAGGCGAGCTCCGGCAGATTGCGTTCGACGTGGCGCATCCGCGAGGGCACCGGATAGATCTTGGAATGCGGACCTGGGCGAGATTCGTCCTCCGGATCGGGCACGAGCAGCGCGCCCATGCCGCACGTGAGATTGATGACGATATCGACGCCGCTCGAGCGCACGCGATCGACGACCTCGTCGAACAGCGTTGGATCATCCGAGCTCATCCCGGTCTCGGGATTGCGCACGTGAATGTGCACGACGGATGCGCCTTCCTTCGCCGCCTCCAAACAACTGTCCGCGATCTGGGCTGGGGTGATCGGGATGGAAGGATGACGCGGGTGCGGGCGTCCGCCGCCGGTGACGGCACAGGTCAGGACGACTTTCCGGCTCATTGCGATGCTCCTGAAGAAGTGACTAACGATGGGTAACTCATGATTGAAGGCAAAGCCGCCTACTTAGACGGTGGGTTGACGGTTGACAGTTGACGGTTGACAGTCAGAGGGGCGACTTTTCCGGCCGCCAACTGTCATCATCAACTCGAGCTGGCTCATGAGGTTCTGTCATGCAGAGCCGCTCTTTGACAGATCCAAGTTATCAGTCTAACTTAGATCAGCCTAGCTGATTACAGACGCAGATACAAAGTGCCTGCGAGCGTCGAAGCGCTCAGCCTCGCAACGCACGGCTTTGCGCTCGTTGGAGAATCTGGTGCAGGATGCGCGGCAACGCATGTCAACGGCGCGGCACCGTGGCAGCGCGTTTGCTCGAATCGCAATGGCGCTTACGTAATGGCGAAGCTGGCGGTTGATGGTTGACGGGCAGAGGGGCGTCTTTTCTTGCCGTCAACCGTCAACCGTCAACCGTCAACCCAATCGAGGCATCGCTTGTCATGACGTCCATTCCGCAACGCCCCGCGCCACGCGACTTCCGCAAGCGGCTGCTCGCTCGCGAGTTTCTGATCGGTACGTTCTGCAAGACGCCGACGTCGCACGCGACAGAAATTCTCGGCTCGATCGGCTATGACTTCGTCATGCTCGATGAGGAGCATGCACCGTGGACGAGGCAGTCCCTAGAGGTCGGCTTCCTCGGAGCCCGCGCGTTCGGCATCGCGGGGCTCGTGCGCATTGCACGACCGGACGCGAACAGCATTCTCTCCGCGCTGGATGATGGCGCGATCGGGATCATGGTTCCGCATGTGGCTTCCGCCGAGAAGGCGCGCAACATCGCATCGTGGGCTCGATACCAAGGCGGCACGCGCGGTTCGGGCATCGGCCGCGGCGGCGAGTATGGCGGCCGGCCGATGCAGACGCACTACGAGTCCTCGGATGCAACCACGACCGTGATTGCGATGATCGAGGACCGCGAAGCGATCGAGCAGATCGATGAGATCGTCGCGATCGACGGTATCGACGGCTTCTTTCTCGGGCGTGGCGATTTGGGTTTGTCATTGAGCAACGCCTCCGGAACCGTGCCAAGCGTCGAGGAAGCGGTGAGTATCGTTGCCGAAGCGGTGCTGAAGAGCGGCAAGGCACTGTGCGCCGTCACGCGGAACATGGCGTCGGACGACGCGAAGCAGATGATCGACCTCGGCGTCACAGCACTGATGGTCGCGAGCGATCAAGGCCTCATGCGCTCGGGTGCCGTCGCGCAACTCGATCATTTCAAGAAACTGGTGAAGCCGGGAATCTGAACAGACCGTCAATTGCGGGCGGTTCGGAAAAAATGCGCTTCGACGCCCGCGGGCTTGCTTGAAGTCTGCTGGTGTCAGATGCCGAGCAGCTCGAGTGGATTGCGGGAGACCATCTTGTGGATGTCTTGATCCGAGTACCCGAGGCCCATGCAGATCCTGATCACGTTGCGAAAGCCCGCCACCGGATGATCGGCGCCTTGCTGGCCGAGGTCCGAGGCGAGAATGGTTCGATCCACCGTGCCGGCCTTGATCAGCTTGTCCAGCTCATCGGGAGGGAAGGGATCTCGCTTGCGTTTGGGCACGGGGATGAACATGCACATCGAGTGCTCGATGTAGGCACCCATCGATACCAGCTCCCTGATGTCGTCATGCGAGGCACCGACGACGAAGGTCGGGTGATTGACCAGCAGCCGCTTCACGCCACGCTGCTTCGCTTCTTCGAACACCGGGAAAATTTCCGAGATGTGGCAGTGGCCGCCGGCAAGAATGACATCGTTCTGCGCGATGAGGTCGAGGATCTCTTTAACGTCGTCCCTGACCTTGCCGTTAGCGTCGAGCGGCGAGAGCTGGTCGATCGGTAGCAGTTTCTTCTTGGTGCGCGGAAAGCCGATTTTGAGCCCGAAAGGGGATTCACAATGATTCTTCGAAGAGAACGTCGGCAGCCACACGAGTTTGGCGCCGAGCGCGATGCCATGATCGACAGCGTGCTTGTTGAAGCCGCCGAGCGCGTTGTTGAGCGGCACGCCGGAGAACATCGTGACGTTGAGGTGTCCATAGGCCTCGTTGAGCATCTCGGTGATCGGCGTCGCGGAGTAGTAGTGATCTTTGATCAGCATCGCGCGGAATCCCGCGGCGGCGGCTTCTTCCATGGCCTGGATGTGATTGATGTCCCGGGCCATGACGGAGGGGCCGGAGTGACAATGCATGTCGACGGCGCCGATGAGTAGGCGCGAGATGCGATCTTCGAGCTCCGGGTCCGTATTCCCCGGTGTGCTTCCAGATTTCAGGTTCGCGGCCATCGTTCTACCTCGCATGCTATCGGCGTTCGATTCTGGGCAACCTAGGCCCTTACTGTCCAATAGCCCACCCGATACGGGTCATAGCCAAAGGATGTGACTTCATGGATTTCGCGCAGCTCAAACGCTTCATCGCCGTCGTCGAGGGCGGCAGCCTCGGCAAGGCGGCCGATGCGCTCAGCCTGTCGCAGCCTGGATTGAGCAAGAGCATTCAGCAGTTGGAAGCCCATTTCGGCGAGCCGCTACTCTATCGTGGCACGAAGGGCGTGACGACGACCGAGCTCGGCAAGGCCGTTTACCGCCGCGCCAAGCGCGTGCTCGCGGAGTGGCACCAGCTGGAAAACGAACGCGCGGCGATCTCCGGCGGTTTCACCGGTCACATTACGGTCGGCGTTGCTCGCGGAACCGGCTTTCTGGGCCGGGTGATTCCTGCCGCGAACGCCAAGTTGTCCCAAAGCCGCTATTCCGTGCGACTCAGTGTCGTGAGCGGGGTCGCTGAGGAACTGGTGCCGGCGCTGCAACTCGGCGAGCTGGATTTCGCGATCGCGCCGCTGGATGCCATCGTCGGCAAGCCTGACCTCGTGGGCGAAGCATTGTTTTACGACCGTTGCGGCTTGTTCGTCGATGCGAACCATCCGCTCGCCCGCGTCGGCTCGGTCGGGATCGAGCAGCTCGCGAAGTACAGCTGGCTTTATTCCGCAGACGTCCTTTCCTACTACGACGCGTTGTGCGCGCTCGCGCACAGCCGCGGAGTCCAACCGCGCGCGACGACCATCACGAGCAATTCGGTCGTGTATCTAAACGCCGCCACGATCGGCAGCGAATTCATCGGCATTCTGTCGATGGACTCGGTGGAAGACCAAGTGATTGCGGGCAAGTTGTTGGAGGTCGTGCTGAAGCCGTCACAGCGTGCTCAGGTCGCGACGGCAGCCGTCGAGCGGCCGATGGGTTTTCTGATGCGCGCCGATGCACATCTCTCGGAGCTCGCGCGCGTGCTCCAGAAAGAAATCGTCGAGCTTTGCCCAGCGCTTGGATACCCGCTGTTGCCGAGGCGTACGCCGCGCGCGGTACCGAACGATCATTCCAAGAAGAAACAAGCGAGCAGAAAGAATAGCAGACAGAGCGCGAGCAAGAAGACAAAGGGATAACGATCGGCTATGGGTTGTTGAGGAAGGGCTAATAGACGGAATGTGTACGTGCCCCGACAATGCTGCTCGTCGAAGGCAGCGCCGCGTCATGCGGACAGGAAGAAGCACTTGTCTACGAGCTGGGTTTTTCAGGGGCGTTGCTGGAAGTTCGGTGACAACATTCCCACCGATGCGCTGACGCCGACGCACGTCATGTTCAAGTCGCCGAAAGAGATGGCGGCGTTCGTACTCGAAACCATTAATCCGGAATTTCCAAAGAAAGTCCGCCCGGGCGACATCCTGGTCGCAGGACGCAACTTCGGTTGCTCCTCGGGACGCGCGCTGGCCACGAAAGCGCTTGCGGCCACGAACATCGGCGCGGTCGTTGCGGAGCAATTTTCCCGCACGTTCTATCGCAATTGTCTGGAGATTGCCTTGCCGCTGATGGAAGCAACCGGCGTGCATGCTCTGGTCAACGATGGTGATGAAGTGCGCGTCGACATCAAGGCGGCAACGCTCGAAAACCTCACCAGCGGAAAGACCATCCAAGGCACGCCGCCGTCGCAGTTCCTGCTGCGCATGATCGAAGCGGGCGGGCTCATTCCGCTGTTGAAGTCGGGCAGTTTGGCATCGGGCGATTTTTCTGGCCCGGCGACGCGGTGAGCAGCCCATGCTGAAGTTGAATCCACAACGCAAGAAAGAGTTTCTCGACCTGATGGCGCAGCGTGGTTGGGACATGCTGCTGTTCTACGGCGACACGTGGCGCAAGGAACATTTCCGCTGTCTCGTCAGCGTGTGCTTCACCGGCCCGCAAGCGGTCGCATTGCTGACGAAAGAGGGTGAGGTGCGCGCTGTCGTAACCCATCCCTGGGATGTCGATCCGGTGAAGGCGGGGACGGGTGGCGCGGTGACGTACGTGCCCCGTCTCGTCGAGGGATTGAGGGCGCTGCTGCACGATGCCGGCAAGGCGGTCGTCGCCATCAATGGCCTCGAACAGATGGAAGTGCGCTTTGTGCGGACGGTTACGAAAATGTCCGGCGCGGCGCCCGCTTCGGCGACTGCGGATGTCGAAGAGATCCGCCGCGTCAAAACACAGGAAGAGATCGAGGTGATTCGCAAGGCGGCGGAGCTCGCCGATCGCGGTTACGAACAGTTCGTGAACGTCGCGCGCGAAGGCATGACGGAATACGAGTTGGTCGCGGAAGTGGAAGGCTTCGTCAAGGCGCACGGTGCGGAGGACAACTTCATGTTGGTCGCTTCCGGAGGCACGGAGATGACGGGGATGAAGCCGCCGACGGCTCGCACGCTTCGCGCCGGCGATTCAGTGATCACCGAGCTCACGCCGCAGATCGACGGCTACTACGCACAGATCTGTCGCACGCTCGTGATCGGCTCGCCTTCCGAAAAGCAACTTCAGTCGCACGCCATATTCGCGGAGGCACAGCAAGCCGCTCAGGATCTGTTGCGCCCCGGAGTCGATATCTCGGATGTGGCGCGCGTGCAGAACGATGTCTTTCGAAAGCATGGTTTCGGCGAATACACCGGACCGCAGTACACGCGCGTGCGCGGCCACAACTTGGGGTTGTACCCGGACGAGTTGCCGCACGTGCTCGAGAGCTCGCACTACACGTGCAAGAAGGACATGGTGATCATCTGTCACCCCAACACCTACCTGCCGCTTTCGGGATACATGGTGTTCGGTGACACCTTGCTCGTGACCGAAACGGGATGCGTGTCACTGAACCGAACCGACAAGAGGCTGTTTCAGGCATGAAAAGAGGACTCGTTAGCTGGGACAAAGTGAACGAGCTGCCGCCCGAGGAGTTCGAAGCGCGGCTCGCTGCCGTTCACACCGTGGCGCGCGAGAAGAACGTCGACGCGCTCGTCGTGTACTCGGATGTATGGCGCTCGAACGATGCGCGCTATTTGTCGAACTACATGCCCTACTGGAATCGAGCGTTCATTGTCGTGTCACCGAACGAGAAGCCCATTCTGCTGTGCGCGTTGTCGCCGCGGGTGTATCCGTGGATCAAGACAGTGACCATGCACGAAACGATCATTCCGAGCCCGAGCCCGCCTGCGAAGCTGTTCAAGCTCTGCGAAGAGCGCGGTTGGAAACGAGTGGGCGTGTGCGATCTCGACGGTCTGCCTGCCGATCTGCATGGCGAATTGATGGCAGGCAAGATCGAAATCGTCGACATCCCGCGCAGTGATGTTCGCCCCGCGCCCGCCGCGAGCGAGGTACGGATGCATGCGCGCGCCGCGCAAATGGCGCGCGAGGTGCTCGAGCATGAGCTCGCGAGGCGAGGGGCGCAGAGCGATCACGAGCTCACGGGACGACTCGAGCGCGAGTTGCGTCGAGCCGGCGCGGAGGACGTGGTCGTGTTGGTGTCCGATGGCGAGGGGCCGCCCATTCCAGCGGAAGGCCGCGCAGTCGGGCCACACACCTCGGTCGTCGTCGCGAACGAGTACAACGGGCACTGGGCCAAAGTCACGCGCAACTTCGCGGGTGTGACATCGAATCTCACTTCGCCGGATGGCGCAACGCCGCTGCGCGAGATTCTCTCGGGACCGTACTCGTGGGAGAACATTGCCGACACGGCGGCGAATGCCGTCATCTCTCTGCAACAGCAGATTCTCGCCAACGATCGACAGTACTACTACGGCGACACCTGTCTGCAGAGTAAAGAAGGATTGCGCGTTCTATGAACATGGTGGAGAAGATCCTGGCTCGCAAGAGCGGCCAGAAAGGCGTCATGCCGGGAGACGTCGTGCTCGCCGACGTCGACCTGATGTGCATGCACGACCTCAGTGCCAACTTCGTGATGAAGGTGTTCGAGAACGAGATGGAAGGCGCGAGCATCGCGGACCCATCGAAGCTCGTCTTCGCGTTCGATCACAACTTCGCCCCGGCGACGCGCGAGGCGGCGGAAGCGCTCGCGGCCGTGCGCAGGTTCGCGAAGAAGCACAAGGTGACGAACCTGTTCGACAGCGGCTGCGGCAGCCTCCATCACGTCATCATGGAAGCGGGCCTCGTCACGCCCGGCATGATCGTCGTCGGTTGCGATTCGCACTCGCCGATCTACGGTGCACTCGGTGCCTTCGGCACCGGTGTCGGCAACAACTCGATGGCCGCGCTCGGCTTCACGCAGAACAAGGGATGGTTCAAGGTCCCCGAGACGATCAAGATCCATTTCCATGGCACGCCGACGAAGTGGGTGCAGCCGCGTGATATTTCGCAGTTCCTCGTCGGCACGCTCGGCGAGGGCGGCGCCATCTACAAGGCGTTGGAGTACGCGGGCCCGTACATCGAGTCACTCGAAGTCAACGACCGCGCGCTGTTCCCGCTGCAAGCGATCGACGTCGGCGGCAAGTGCGGCTTCGTGAATCCCGATGACAAGACCGTGCGCCATGTGCAGCAACTGTTCGCCTCTAAACCGAATGCACCCAAGTTCGAGATGCTCTCGAACGACGCCGATTGTCGTTACGCGGAGATCATCGATATCGATGTCAGCCGAATTGAGCCACAGGTGGCGTGTCCGCCGACGGTCGGCAATGTGAAGCCTATCGACGCCGCAGTCGGCACGCCGATCAATGTTGCGGAAGCGGGCGGAAGCACGGGCGGACGGTTGAGTGACATCCGCGCGCTGGCGCGCTGCCTTGCGAATCGACGCATTCACCCGGACGTGCGTTTGCAGGTCGTGCCGGCATCGCGTGACATTTACCTAGCCGCGCTCAAGGAAGGCCTGTTCGAGACGCTCCATCTGGCAGGCGCGAATATCTTCCCGCCGAGCGCCGGTTCCAACCAGGCGTTCAATATGGGCGCGCTCGCGGAAGACGAGGTCATGATTTCCACGCAGGCGCGCAACTTCCCTGGCCGTAACGGCCATCCCAAAGCCCGTCACTTCCTGGCGTCCGCACTCACCGTGGCAGCCTCCGCGTTGACAGGCAAGATTACCGACCCGCGAACGCTGGAGGTTCAATGAGTCAGACCATCGCGGAAAAAATTCTCGCGGCGAAAGCCGGCGTTGACCGCGTCACGCCCGGCCAGATCGTCGACGCCTATCCTGACCTCGTGATGAGCCACACGGCGACGTGGCGGTCCGTCAGCGTGATGAACAAGATCGGCGCAAAACGACTCTACGATCCGAACCGACTCGCGATCGTGCTCGATCACATCTCGCCGGCGAAGACGGAGAGATACGCTTCCGACCAGCAGACCTCGCGCAACTTTGCACGGGAGTACGGCATCGAGAAGTTCTATGACGTGGATGCCGGCATCGCGCATCTCGTGCTGATGGAGCATGGTCACGTCAAACCCGGCGATCTGATCGTCGGCACCGACTCTCATTGCACGATCTACGGCGCGTTGGGCGCGTTGGGATCCGGCATCGGCTACACGGAAGTCGCTTCCGTGTGGGTGACCGGTAAGCTGTGGATGAAGGTGCCGACGACGATCAAGCTCACGCTGAGCGGACGCTTCGCCGACGGTGTCAGCGCGAAGGATCTAATGTTGCATCTCATCGGCACCCTCGGCGCCGATGGTTGTGGCTACAAGTCGGTGGAGTTCTATGGCAGCGCGCTGCCGGAGATGAGCATCTCCGAGCGCATGACGATGGCGAACCTTGCCATGGAGATGGGATCGAAATGCGTGTTCATTCCTCCCGACGAGAAAACCGCGGAATGGGTGCTGCCGCGGCTCAAGGATCCGGCAAGCTATAAACCCGTTCTGGCCGACAAAGACGCGGTCTACGAGCAGAGCATCGAGATCGACCTGTCGAAGCTCACGCCGATGATCGCGTGTCCTCACCAGGTGGAGAATACGAAACCGATCAAGGAAGTCGCGGGCACGCGCATCGACCAGGCGTTTCTTGGTTCCTGCGCGAACGGAAAATACGAGGATCTCGTGGTGGCCGCCCGCATTCTCTCGGGCCGCAAGATCGATCCGCGCGTGCGGCTGATCGTTACGCCCGGATCGAAACAGATCATGCTGGAGGCGATGCGCACAGGCGTGCTCGCCACGCTGATAGAAAGTGGTGCCTTGGTGACGAACCCGGGCTGCGGTGCCTGCGCCGGCGATGGCGGCATGATGGCGGACGGTGAAGTCTCGCTCTCGACTGCGAATCGCAACTTCGTAGGCCGCATGGGAAGCAGAAAGAGCAGTATCTATTTGTCCAGCCCGGCGACGCTTGCGGCTTCTGCGCTCAAAGGGATGATCGCGGATCCGCGCGAGTTCTATTGAAGACGTGATTAGTGTCTCATGTTTGGTGTCTAGTGACTGATCAGAGGGAACTCTGCATGGGTCTTGCGGCGGCGAGTCGATGGAGCTCTGAAGATTTATTTTTTGAGTGCTGAGGGCGAGAGATGCAAGATAAGATTAGCGGGCGCATTTATAAGTTCGGTGACAACGTCAACTCGGACATCATCATCGCGGGCCGCTATTTGATCTACATCGATCAGGTGAAACTTGCGGAGCATGCATTCGAAATGCTCGGAGAGGGTTTCCCCGACAAGCTGCGCAGCTTCGACATTCTCGTCGCCGGTCGCAACTTCGGTTGTGGCAGCGCTCGCGAGCAAGCATCGACCGCCATCAAAGGACTCGGGATCAAGGCAGTCGTTGCGGCTTCTTTCGCGCGTACGTTTTATCGCAACGCCATCAACGATGGGTTGCCGATCTTCGAGAGCCCGGCGCTGTACGACGCGGTGGCCGAGGGCGATGAGATTTCGATCGACCTGACGAAGGGCGTGATCTCACACGCCGGCGGCGAATACGAGTTCCCGCGCATTCCCGAGTCGGTCGCCAAAATCCTCGAGCTCGGTGGTCTCGCGAATTATTTGAAGGCGACGCTTGATCAGGAAGTGGTTAGTGGTTAGTGGTTAGTGTCTGGTGTCTGGTGTCATGAGACTTCATTCTTGGTAGCAATGTACGATAAGTCAGATCCGCGTGCGTCCAGTACGACTGTGATGCCCGCATCCATTGGCCGCTATTATCAGGATAGTCCGGTCGACGACGATGCGAACGGTCGCGGCTGGTACACTCGCGGCCAGAATCTGCTCGTTCATTGGATTGAGGCGAAGCCCGGCGCGACTTTCACGCGGGCTGCGCAGGTGGATGAGTACATGATCATCGTGCCCGACGATGACACACCATACGAGGCCACGGCCAAAGGTGAGTCGGTGCGCGGTGAAGGTCATCAACTGCTCATCGTTCCGCCGGGCGATAGCACGATTAGCTTGCCGAAGGGCGGGCGCATCGCGCGAATCTTCTCGACACAGTCGCCGGATTTGAACGCAAAGTGCGCCAATGCGGCGACCTACGCACAGCCCGATCCGTCGCATCCTCCCTTCAAGCCGTGGCCCGCGCCGCCTTCGGGTTTCAGACTGCGCCAGTACGAGCTTCAAAGAGGCGAGCGGTCGCCGGGTCAGATCGGCCCGATGTGGCGCTGTACGACGATCATGTTGAGTTTTCCGCCCGTGAGTCGTCGCGCGCGCGACGCGACGAAGCTGTCACCCCATAGTCATTATGACTTCGATCAGTGTTCGCTCATCTTCGCGGGCAACTACCTTCATCACCTGCGCTGGCCATGGGGCACGAATAAGCGCGAGTGGCGGGAGGATGAGCATATCGAGATCGGTGCACCCTCGGTGACTGTGATGCCCGCGCGGGTCATTCACACCTCGGAAGCGCAGGCACCGGGACCGGAAGGCAATCGAATGGCCGATATCTTCGCGCCGCCTCGGCTCGACTTTTCCCTCAAAGAGGGATTGGTGAGGAATGCCGATGAGTACCCGATACCGGAGGAGTCATTGTCGAGCGAGACAGCAACTTGACGAGCTGAGTGTTTAGGCGCCGCTGAGTTATTGATGTTCGAAACTAGCTCGTTCAGCCGCGTCCCACGAACGGCATTTTCGTGGGCAGCAAGGTCGTGAACAGCATATTCGCTTCGATCGGCAAGTTCGCCATGTGCAAGATGGCTCGCGCTGCGAGCTGCGTGTCGAGCTTGGGGATCGAGCTTGGGTTGGCTGTTGTGCGTGCGGATGCGGCGCCGATCTCGCTAGCGATCCTGCCGACGTCAATCTGCCCGCACGCGATGTCGTAGTCTCGCGCGTCGAGCGCAACCGATTTCGTGAGCCCCGTGACCGCATGCTTAGCCGCGGTGTAGGCGATCGAGTTGCGCCGCGGCACTTGTGCGGAGATCGAACCGTTGTTGATGATCCGGCCGCCGCGCGGCGTTTGATTCTTCATGATGCGCACGGCTTCCTGAATGCACAGAAACATGCCGGTGAGATTGGTGTCGATGACCGACCGCCAGATCTCGATCGGCAAGTCTTCGACAGGCATTTCCTGGCCGCTGATACCTGCGTTGTTGAACAGCAGGTCCACCCTTCCAAACGTCTCTCGCGTCTGAGCGAAGAGGTTACGAACCGAGTCTTGCTGCGTCACATCCGTTTGCACGGCAATGGCACGGGGCGAGAGCGCGGCCTCGCGCGACTGCTCGCGACGCGCCGTGTTCGCTTCCTCGATTGCCTGCTCCAAGCGATCCACGCGCCGGCCCGCGAACACGACATTCCACCCATCGGCAAACAGCGCCACTGCCGTAGCCTTGCCGATGCCACTGCTCGCGCCGGTGACGACCGCGACCTTTTCGACTGCATTATTCATGCACCTAGTGTACGCGCAACAATGTGCGCGCGCGTAAATCGGCGTAATCAACGTCACGCTCAGCTTGTCCATCTCCTGACGCAGTCCTTCGGTGCGCAGTGCGGGCCATGCGTTCTGATAGTGCGACGGGTTGCGCGCGAAAGCGGTTGGCCGACCCTACGTGAAGAGTTGGTGGGCGACAAGAACGCCCCCAAGAATCCAGATCGTTACGACGACTATCGCCGCGATCCAACTGGTGGGCGGTCGAGTTGATAGCTGCTCTTCGGCATGACGACGCAAGTCGGCCATCACGGGAGCCGGAATCAACCTGACCGCAAGCATGATCCCAAGCGGCACGATGATGAGATCGTCGAGATAGCCTAAGACCGGAATGAAGTCAGGAATCAAATCGATGGGACTGAGCGCGTAGGCCGCAGTAGCAAGCGCAAGTACTTTCGCATACCAAGGAACACGCGAATCGCGCGCCGCTAAGTAGAGCGCAAGGACATCGCGCTTCATTGCTCGGGCCCAGGTGGGTAACCGTTGCATCCGCGACTCGGTTGTCGTGCTCCGGCCGTGACTGCTAGGGCGAGGAAGCACGGGCTTGGATCATGAGTCTCAAGAATGATTCACGATCCGATGGACCAACATGCCGGCAATCATTGCGGGCACGAACCAGAGCGCTTCGATCGAACCGATACCAAGCCCCGCTAGTGCTGGGCCCGGGCAGTAACCCGCAATCCCCCAGCCAATGCCGAAGATTGCAGCGCCGGCTATCAAACGCGCGTCGATGTGACGGAGGGTGGAAAGGTGAAAAGTATCCGCGAGCACCGGGCTGCCACGGCGGAGCACGAAGCGGAACATCAGCATCGTCGTGAGCACTGCGCCGCCAAGTACAAACAGCAGTGTCGGATCGAAATCCCCAAACAGATCGAGAAAGCCGAGCACGCGTCGCGGATCGGTCATGCCCGACATGGCAAGTCCAACTCCAAATAGAGCGCCAGAGGCAAACGCGGCGAGAGCTGTGCGACGCACGTTCAACTCCAAATATGCCGAACGAGATACGTGGTGGCGATCGCAGTTGCCATGAACGTCAGCACTGCAACGAAAGAGCGCATCGAGAGACGAGCCAGTCCGCAGACTCCGTGACCGCTCGTACATCCATTGCCCATGCGCGTACCGAAACCGACAAGCAGTCCCGCGATGATGAGTCCCGCGCGGGTATAGTCGGTGCGAGGAAGCGGGGCGTCCGGCACGAATGCCATGTACGCGCCACCCGCAGCGATCAAGCCGATCAGGAAGGTGGTGCGCCAGGCCACATCGGCAGACTTCGGAAAAATCACTCCATTGAGAATCCCGCTCACTCCAGCGACGCGGCCGTTCAGCCAGAGCAACAGCGTTGCGGCCAACCCGATCAACACTCCGCCGGCGAGTGCGATCAACCAGGTCGTTGTTGCATCTGTCATATGATTCAGGGGGACGGTCGAAGAAGGGTTCGGTTGGGGTTAGGATGCTGATCCTACGCCCATGACCATCTCACGGGTTGCATTTCGACGAGGCGTTGCTGCGTCGCGCGAGCGTCCGAGGATCTCGACATGATCTTTCGCCAACTATTCGAACCGGTCTCCTCCACCTACACCTATCTACTCGGATGCCCCGAGACTCGGCAGGCAGTATTGATCGACCCGGTCATGCCTGCATGGCAGCGTGACCTCAACGTCGTCAACGGACTGGGCTTGAAGCTCGTGATGACGATCGACACGCACATTCACGCCGATCACATCACGTCGGCAACGATGCTCAAGCGCGAAGTGGGTAGCCGTATTGCGCTTCCCGCGCTCGATGCCCTGCCATGCACGGATGTTCCGATGAAGGAAGGCGTGCCCGTCGAGATCGGCGGCCTTCGTCTGAATCCCCTGCACACGCCAGGTCACACGGACAATCATTTCGCAATCGTCGGCGCGGATCGTGTGTTCACAGGCGATGCTTTGCTGATCGATGGTTGCGGACGAACAGACTTCCAAAGCGGCGATGCGCAGGCGCTCTATCGAAGCGTGCGCGGCAAGTTGTTCGGTCTGCCAGCCGAAACATTGGTGTATCCGGCCCATGACTATCAGGGCCGATGGGTGTCCAGCATCGCGCAAGAGAGGGAGCGCAACCCGCGGCTCGGTGGCGAGCGCACGCTAGAGGATTTCGTCGAGCTGATGAACAACCTCAACTTGCCGTACCCGAAGTTCATCGAGCATGCAGTGCCGGGCAATCGACAGTGCGGCGTGTGCCCGGAGGATCTTCCGGAGCGGTTGCGGCAGTATTGCCAGGAGATGACGGAAAGCCCGCAGGGCTAGGCGGAACCCCTCGACAAACAACTGCGCAATCGGTGCACACTGCGCAGAGCACATAGGCGTCAACGCCGACTCGGCGGTCGCGTTATTTCCGGCATCGTCCACTGCGTTGGAGTTGTCGAGAATGCCTTCCGTGTCCACCTTCCGATGTCTGGCTCTGTTGGGGATCATCTTTGTAGCGGGATGCGACGACGATGACGACTCATCGCCACCCGACATTCCACACGCGTTCGCCGAAGTGGACGACACGCTGCGCGCGGCATACTTCGAGAACGATGTGCCGATGGGCTTGACGGTTTACGCACCGGACGGCACCAAGCTGTTCCAGCAGATGTACGGCAATTTCTCCCCAGATCGCCGCGTCGCAATTGCGTCCGCATCCAAGCTCGTCTCGGGCGTGACTCTCTTCCGTCTGATCGACGCAGGGTATCTATCGCTCGCCTCGACGACCGCGGAAGTGCTCGGTTGGGCGGGAGACAATGGCGCGATCACGCTTCGTCATCTGTTGTCCTTCACGTCGGGCCTCACGCCCGAACACTCCTGTACTTATCAATCCAGCATGACACTCACGGAGTGCGTCGACGAGATCGAACAACGCGACCTACTCGCTTCGCCAGGCGCTCGCTTCGACTACGGCAGCACGCACCTGCATGTCGCGGCCCGAATGGCGGAGGTCGTCGTTGGCGCGAGCTGGAACGATATCTATGAAGAGCAGATTCGCGCGCCGCTGCAACTCGCACCGGAGTTCGCATACTACGCGGGCCCGCGTCAGGGGATTGGCCTGCAGCCGATCAATCCGCTGCCTGCTGGGGGCATGCGCGCGTCGATGAATGATTACGCGAGTCTGCTGCACTTCGTCTATCACAAGGGGCAGTGGCAGGGATCGCAACTCCTCGCACCGGAAATTTTCGATCTCCAGGCGGTGCAACCTTATCCAGACGCCGTAATGGGCAACATGCCGAGCGCAGTCAACGCTCGCTACGGCCTCACGGCTTGGCTCGAGTGCGCGACGCCGGCGACGGGATGTTCGACGCTCTCGTCGCCCGGTGCGTTCGGCTTCACGCCGTGGCTCGATCGCGAAACGGGCTACTATGCGATTCTCGGCATGGAGCTGGAGGACTTTCGCAGTGACCGCGGCTTAGGTCCGCGCATTCAGCAGACGCTGAAGCCGTTGATCGTCGACGCGATCGAGCGGCTGTAGGCGATGTCCACTCGCGGGCTCTATCAGATCTCGAACGTCTCGAGGGTCACGGCGTCACTTCCGTAAACTGCGATTTGTCCTGAGGGAACGGGGTCCAACGCGCGACGATCGGGCCGATCTCGGATTGCCGGGACCGGATTAGGGATCGTTCGTATTAGAGAGCTTCGCCGGCGATGCGAGGCTAGAATGAGCGCCCATTTCCCGACGGTTAAGGACGCTCGATGTCGCTCTTATCGCGCTTTCGCAAAGCGCCACCTTCAGAGTCTGTAAAGCCCTTGCAGCCCGATGCTGGCGTGCTGGCCAGAAAACCAGCGCCTGAACCCGCGCCTGAATTCGAGGCCATTGCTGCGCAGGAAGAGGAAACACTGCGTGCTGCGATTGCGGCGAGCGATCAGCAGGCGATCTCGCGACTGGTGCTCGACGGCACGTCGACCAAGGTTCGACAAGCGGCTGCCGAAGCAATCGAAGATCCGGAGCGGATTCGAAAGCTGATCAAGCATGCTCGCGGCGGCAATGACAAGAGTGTGTACAAGATTCTCGCTCGCAAGCGCGATGCGCTGAATGCGCAGGAGCGCGAGCTCGAGCAACTGAACGCCGAAATCGAAGCGGTATCAGCCGCGCTCGAGCGTCATAGTCATCGTGCTTACGATCCACTGTTTACGCCCACATTGGATCAATTGGAGAACCGCTGGAAAGCCGTCTCACCGCGCGCGACGCCCGAGGTCGTTCAAGCGACGCAAACATCCATCGATCGCGCGCGTGAAGTGGTTTCTGAGTACTTACGCGATGTCGCTACGCGAGCGGCCCGCGAGCTCGTCGCTGAGAACGAAGCTGCTGCAGATCGCGAGAAGCGCGAACAAGAGGCGCAAGCCGCCGCGCTCGCGGCCGAACAACGCGCTCGAGAGCTCGAAGAGCGGCGCAAGGCAGAAGCAGAGGCGCGTGAAGCGCGTACGCAAGCGCTGAAGCAGATCGGCGGCCTCTTACGCAAGGCGCATGGCGCGCTCGCATCGGGTAGCAGCCGCACCGCGGCCGGCATGCGTCGGGCGATCGAAGAGAAGCTCAGCACAGAGCCGCTATTGCCGCCGCACCTGGCGAACCAACTCAAGCAGCTGGATGCCAAGCTCCAAGAGCTTCAAGACTGGAAGAGCTTCTCGGTTGCGCCTAAGCGCGCGGATCTCATCGAGCGCATGGAGTCGTTCATCGGTGCAACGATGCACCCGACCGCGCTCGCAGGCCACATCAAGGAATTGCAAGAGCAGTGGCGCACGTTGAGCAAAGGTGCAGGTGAGAACAGCGAAGCGGATTGGCAGCGTTTCCATGAGGCGGCGCAGAAGGCGTTCGAACCGTGCCGCGAGTACTTCGCAGCTCAAGATGAGATCAAGAAGCAGAATCTCGAGCAGCGTGGCGCAGTCTTTGCGCGATTACTTGCGTTCGAGCAACGTCAAGATTGGGAGGCGCCCGATTGGCGCAACGTCATCACTGCCGTTCGGGAAGCGAAACAACTCTGGCGACAGCATGCTCCAGTGAATATGGAAGAGGGCGCGGCGCTCCAAGAGAAGTTCAGTGAGCTCACTGCATCTCTACAAGCGCGCATCGATGCGGAATACGCTTGCAATGTGAAGCAGAAGCAATCGCTGATCGAGCGCGCTCGCTCGCTGTCGACCGCGGCGGACAGCAGAGCGGCGACCGATGAGGTCAAGCGTCTGCAGGAAAAGTGGAAGGCAGTCGGACCTGTTCCGAGAGAGGAGGACGGCAGGTTGTGGAATTCCTTCCGTGAGCAATGCGACGCCGTTTTCAACAAACGCAAGCAGGAGTTCGCGACCCAAGCTGCCGCACTGGATGCGAACAAGGCGCAGGCTCTCGGTTTAATCGAGACGTTGGAGGGTATCGCTCATCTGTCAGGCCCGGAGTTGCTCGAGGGATCGAAGAAGCTTCCCGAGTTGCGTGCAGCCTTCGATGCGATCGAAGAGCTGCCCAGAGCGAATGCGCGTCAGCTCCAGGATAAGTTCGAGCGAGCGTTCACGCGTTGTCGTAAGGCGGTGGCGGAACAGAATGCCAAAGATGCAGAGGAAGGTTGGAGCACGTTGCTCGATGTCGCCAATGACGTTCGCGCCTATCGCTTGGCGTCTATCACTGAGCGCGATGGTCAGCAAATAGAGGTGTTGAAGCACAAGGCGGAAGAGCGGCTCGCGGCCACTGTGAATGCTCCGAAGCGGGGTATCGAAGCGCTCAAGCATGCGCTCGCAGATCAGACTCATGGCGACGTCGCCGCGAATACGTTGGCGCTACGAACGTTGTGTATCCGCGCCGAGATTCTGAGCGACACCCCAACGCCTGAAGCGGATCAAGCGTTGCGCCGCGAGTATCAAGTCAAGCGACTGATGCAGAGCATGGGGCAGGGATTGCGAGCAGAGAAGGGCGAGATGGATGACCTGACTGCCGAGTGGCTCAAAGTGGGGCCGGTGGAGGAGGCGACGTATGCGGAGTTGGCGGAACGCTTGAGGAAGTGCAGGGCGAAGCGGGTTTAGGATCGCTGAGACTCGATAGGGTAACGGGCACCGGTCGAGCAGGCGTGGCGACGGTCGCGCGAGTCCGCGCGACGATGATTGACGTCCACGAATAGACGGGATTAGGGTACGGCAGGGGATGATCTAGCGAGTCGTCTATCACGCCGAGGATTCGAGGGAATAAAAAGATGAAGAGCGTTGAATCCCTGGCGGAAATGCCTATTCAAAGGAAGGCGCCGTCGTCTAACTTCACGACACTTAGGTCCCCTACATACAGTT
>JBIQKP010000034.1:0-2287 GCA_044506405.1 Lysobacterales bacterium
CAAGCTCAATGCTTCTCCGCGAGCTGCGGGAAGATGCCCTTCATATAAAAACAGAACGCCGGCAGCAGTTGAGGGTCGATGCCGTTGCGTTGCGCGTAGTAGGCGACGAGCGCGTCCGAATCTGACTTGTAGATATTCGGCTCGATCTCCACCGTCGGGAACGTCGCCTTCTGTCCAGTGACCGCCGCAAGCTTCTGCTTCACTTGCTCGAGCTCGCTGCTGTTCGGCTCGCAACGCACGATCTCGAACTGATCGATGAGCCGTGCCTCCGAGATAAATAGAAGGAACTTGAAGGAGAAGGGGCAATTCGTGAGGAGATAGGCAGTGGCTTTCATCTCAATGACGCACAACGAGTAATCGCAATCCGCGACAAGACGCGGTGTACGTCGAATCATATCAGTGAAGCGCATCGACAGAGCGCACGCGCGACTACGCGATTCACGCGCCACGATTGCGTTCGTTGCAATCTTGTGCAGCGTTGAGAAGAGGTGTAATCCTCGCCGCATCGCGCAATCAACGCGGCCATGTAATAAGTACTCAGGGAGGCTCGGATGCGTAGGTACGTTTCGGCGACGTTCGCAGTTGCAGCAGTGCCGCTGGCGCTCTCGACGCCTGCGCTCGCTCAGCAACAGGATACTGAGCGTGAGGACACGATCTCCAACGTCATCGTGACCGGCACGCGCGTTGCGAATCGTTCCGCACTCGAGACAGCCGTGCCCGTCGATGTCGTGTCGAGCGAGTCATTGCAGAATCTTGGCGTCACTGAAGTCAATCAAGCGCTCGCAGTCAGTTTGCCGTCCTTCAACTTCCCGCGGCCTGGGTTGGCGGACGGCACGGATACGATTCGTCCCGCAACATTGCGAGGACTCGCGCCGGATCAAACGCTCGTGCTCGTGAACGGCAAGCGGCGACATGCCGCATCGCTCGTGAATATCAATGGCACTGTCGGTCGCGGTTCTGCCGCGGTCGATCTGAATGCGATCCCGAACGCGATCATCGAGTCGATCGAGGTGTTACGCGACGGTGCGTCGGCGCAGTACGGCTCGGATGCGATTGCCGGTGTGATCAATCTTCGACTGCGAACGAACTCCGACGGCGGCGACATCGGCGTGCACTATGGATGGCGCGAATCGAAGTACGATGTGCTGACCGGCGCAGCGCCGGACGGTGCAGGGTGGTCTGCGCCGGCCAAACTCTCACGAGACGTATCGGATGGTGAGACGCTCACAGTGTCGGCGTGGAAAGGATTTGCCCTCGGCGACTCCGGTTCTCTCACGGTTGCAGCGGAGTACAAGGATCAAGAGCACACCGAGCGCGGCGGCTGGGACGCGCGCCAGCAGTTTCCGCTCGTCGGCGGGACATTCGATCCGCGCGAGCTGACATTCAATCGATTCAACTCTTGGTACGGCGAGCCCGAGCTCGAGCAAGCGACGCTGTTTGCGAACGCGGAGTATGAATTCGAGGCCGGCGCTACGATGTACGGATGGGCGAGCTATCAGCAGCGCGATGCGCGTTCCGCGGGCTTCTATCGTCGAGCGCTCGATGATCGCAACACGATCGAAATCTATCCCGAAGGATTTCTGCCGATCATCGCGCCCGAGGTTACGGATTACTCCGCGGCCTATGGCATTCGGTGGCAGCTCGGCGAGTGGGACATGGACTCCTCGCTCTCCTACGGCTACAACGAAATGGAATTCACGATCGAGAACACGCTGAACCGTTCGCTCGGCCCGAGCAGCAAGACGGAGTTCGATGCCGGCGGCTTCGACTACGATCAACTCGTGCTCAACATCTCGGGCGTGCGGCCGGTCCAAGTGGATTGGCTCTCCTCGCCGCTCAACGTGGCAATTGGCGTCGAGGCGCGCCGCGAGACGTACTCGATCAGCGCGGGCGAGCCTGATTCGTATCGAAACGGCGGCGTGCTGTTACCGAGTGGAAGCCCCACGCAGTCCGGCGCCCAAGTTTTTCCGGGCTTCAGGCCGGAGAACGAAGTGGACGAAGATCGCGAAGCAATCGGCGCGTTCATCGACCTCGAAGCGAACCTCACGCCGAAGTTGTTGGCTTCGGTCGCTCTGCGCGGCGAGCACTACTCGGACTTCGGCGAGAACCTCTCGGGTAAGATCTCCGCGCGCTACGACTTCACCGATACGTTCGCACTGCGCGGATCCGTGCAGAACGGATTCCGTGCGCCGTCACTGCAACAGCAGTTCTTCGCGACGACGTCGACGAACTTCATCGGCGGCGTTCCGTTCGATATCACGACGTTCCCCGCGACCGATCCCGTCGC
>JBIQKP010000034.1:2387-19046 GCA_044506405.1 Lysobacterales bacterium
ATGAGCTATCCACTCACGTTCGATCGGGCCGGGCGGCTGGACCTGACGTTCACCGCGAACTTCAATTCGACCGACGTCACGCGCACGCCGACGACGGCCGAGCTCGAGGCGCTCGATCCGGCGCCGGTTCTGTTCGAGCGCTTGAACGTGCTGACGTTCGAGGAGGGCACGCCGGAGAACAAGTTCGCGCTGACGGCGAACTGGTCGCTCGAGCGCCTGGGGGCAACGTTGCGGGCAACGCGCTATGGGGAGGCGTTGTCACCCGATACCGCGGCGCTGTTCACGTCCACAGTCGTCAACGACGTCGTGCTGTCGCCGACCACGCTGATCGACATCGAAGGGCGCTTTGACATCACGGAGAGCCTGCGGGTCGCGCTCGGCGCCGACAACATCACGGATGAATACCCGGATCCCAATCCGCCTGCGGTCAATGGGACGGGCACGCAGTCGTTCTCGAACTACTCGCCCTTCGGAAGGTCAGGCCGATTTGTCTATGGCAAGTTGACGTATAGGTTCTAAGAGATGGCAGCCGAGATAGGAAAGAGTGAGTTTTCGCGGCCGGTGCCCACCCAAAAGTGACAAGATAAGGCTCGCAGCGGCGCGATATTTCTCTTACAAGCTCATTGGCGCACTCCTGGAACGGATGGCAATCTTTCTCCTGCCTGTCACGCCTCATCCATCACTAAGCGGTCTTGATGCCCGCGATGCCGATCCAGGCGAATAGGCCCAGCACGCCAAGGAGCGCGATGACTGTCGCGGGCTTGTTGCGGAATGCCGGTTGCACCCATCTGCCGTTCGCGATCAGCAGTGCGAGTGCGAGCACCGGGAAGAACAGCGCACCGATGACGGTGTAGAGCTTCTGCACTTCGCGGAAGCTCGTGAAGAGGCCGATCATCGGAATCGTCGCGAGCAGCACGAGGTAGACACGATAAGGTGTCGAGCGCGTGTCGACCGTATGCCGCGCCTCGTTCGAGGCGACCCGCGCTTCGCCTCGCAAGAGCTGCCAGCAATCGGCGAAGAGATACGGCACGGCTTGCCACACGCCGAGCAGACTGCTGAACACCGTACCGAACGTGCCCACGAGGAAGAGCACGCGGCCCCCTTCACCGAGCTCCTCGCTCAATCGCTCCGACAAGCGCACGAGCAATTGCGTGCCTTCTCCCTCCACTTGAATGCTCGTCCCGATGATCACCATCGCAATGCCGAAGAGTGCGGTCATGATGTAGCTCAATCCCAGGTCGAGTCGGCAGGTCTTGAGCGCCTCGGGTCCGGTGCTCCCTTCCTCGCGCAACCAATAGCCGTAGCACAGCACCGTCAGCGTGCCGCCGATGCCGCCGATGAGTGCGACCGTCCAGACGACCGATTCAGTGTCGAGCTGCGGTATCGACGGCACGAACAGGCCCTTGAGAATCGCGCCCGTGCCCGGCCAGAGCAGAATCGCGGTGACGATCGTCATCGCGAACATCGCGCCGATGCAGATGCGCATTGCGATTTGAAACGTGCGATAACCGCCGTGCAGGACGAGCGCGAGCCCGGCGACGCCCGCGACGACGCCGAACGCGATCTTGCCGTCGCGTGCATCCTCGAAGACCGGAAACATCGCGTGCAGCGTCACGCCGCTCGCGCTCATCTGCGCGGAGCCCACGAAGAACGACCAGAGCAGCAGGTATGGCAGGAACACCCATACGACGACGCGCCCATAGCGGCGCACCGCGCCTTCGATGAGCGTTTCGCCGCTCGCGAGTTGCCAGCGCGCGAGGCCTTCCGTGACGACGAACTTGAGCAGCGCACCGACGAGCACGGCCCACAGTACCGCGACGCCCAACATGCCGCCGACGATGCTCGCCGTCGCGAGATCGCCGCTGCCGACGCCGGTCGCGGCCAGCAGGAGACCGGGACCGATGATCGCGAGCCACGATCTTGTCCGCGTGGCGCTCGGCTCGGAAGGGGCAGGGTGCATCGTGTGTTCGTTAGTTATTGTGCCAGGCGGAGTGTAGGAGAGAGAGGACTGGAACGGAACGTCCTGCATGATCTGCGTGATTCCATTCGGGAATTCCGCATTGGATGCGCTGCGTGGAAAACGGTACTAAGATCCAATCGCCTCGTGCGCCGTGTTGACTGTCGATTGTTGACAGAGAGTAGGATTCCTTCTGGCCGTCAACTGTCAACCGTCGACTGTCAACCCAGAACAAGCTTCGAGCAGATAATCATGTCAGAGCACGCTGAAGCACCGAGAAAGAAACACGAGCTACTCGCCTTCTTCTTCCTGGCGTTTGTCGTCGCGCCGATTCTCGCAGTCATCATCGTGGCAGGCTACGGATTCTGCGTTTGGATGGTCCAGATCATCATGGGCCCTCCCTCCGTCTGACTGCGCAACGCGATGTCTACTACCGTTCGACGAGCGTTTTCGCGCCGCGCCTTGCTCGGGCTCGCCACCCCAGAGAGCAAACCGCACGCGCGCATCGGCGATGCGTGCCTCGCTTCGAGCGGCGTCATGTGCGAGAGCTGCGCGGATGTTTGCGAGCACGGCGCGATCCGGTTCACGCGCCGCGGTGTGGTCAAGCAGCCCTTCATCGATACGGATGCGTGTACGGGGTGTGAGGACTGCCTCTCCGTCTGTCCCGTCTCGGCTATATCCATTGCAAGCCCTCACAAGGAAGAGCGATGACCCAATCGACTGTTCACATCGCCGGCATCCTCGTGCACGCACGACCAGAAGCGCTTGATGCGGCAATCAATACGGTGCGCGTCTTCGAAGGCGCCGAGGTACACGCGACAGGCATTGTCGGGAAGTTCGCGGCGGTGTTTGAGTGCACGCGAGAGCGTGAGATCGCCGAGTGCATCGAGCAGCTCCAAGCGGTGCCGGGTGTGATTTCCGTATCGATGACTTCCCACTACATCGAAGATGCCGCCGAACTGGCCGCGGAGATGCCGTAAATGACGATCACCCGACGAGAGTTCTTGAAGGACAGCGCGGTGGCCTCCGCGGTCGCGGCCGCGGCAGGGTCCGCGGAAGGCGCAAACATCATCACCGAGTCGCAGTTCACGCGCATGAAGTGGTCGAAGGCACCGTGCCGCTTCTGCGGCACGGGTTGCGGCGTGAAGGTGGCCGTCAAGGACGGACGCGTCGTCGCAACGCACGCCGATGCGAACGCCGAGGTGAACCGCGGCATCAATTGCATCAAGGGCTACTTCCTTTCGAAGATCATGTACGGCTCCGATCGACTCACGCGCCCGCTCCTGCGCATGAAAGACGGCAAGTATCACAAGGAAGGCGAGTTCACGCCGGTGAGCTGGGATCAAGCGTTCGACGTGATGGCTGAGAAGTTCAAAGCCACGCTCAAGGAGAAGGGCCCCACCGCGGTCGGCATGTTCGGATCGGGGCAATGGACGATTTGGGAAGGCTATGCGGCGAACAAGTTGTTCAAGGCGGGCTTTCGATCGAACAACGTCGATCCGAATGCGCGCCACTGCATGGCCTCGGCCGCGTACGCCTTCATGCGCACGTTCGGCATGGACGAGCCGATGGGGTGCTATGACGATTTCGAGCACGCCGATGCGTTCGTGCTGTGGGGCTCGAACATGGCGGAGATGCACCCCGTGCTGTGGTCGCGGGTCGCGGACCGGCGTTTATCCGCGCCGCACGTGAAGGTGGCCGTGCTTTCGACGTTCGAGCACCGCTCCTTCGATCTTGCTGACATTCCGCTCGTCATGCGCCCGCAGACCGATCTCGCGATCATGAACTACATCGCGAATCACATCATTCAAACCGGACGCGTGAATCGCGACTTCGTGAACAAACACGTGAACTTCCGGCTCGGCAACGCAGATATCGGTTATGGATTGCGTCCCGAGCATCCGCTCGAGCAGAAGGCGAAGAACGTCCAGCGCGCGACCGAATCGCAGCCGATGACGTTCGAGCAGTACGCCGCGTTCGTCAAGCCGTTCACGCTCGATTACGCGGTCAAGATATCCGGTGCACCGGAATCCTGGTTGCGGCAGCTTGCGGAGCTCTATGCGGACCCGAAGATCAAGGTCACCTCTTTCTGGACGATGGGGTTCAACCAGCACACACGAGGCGTGTGGGCGAATCATCTCGTCTACAACTTGCACCTGCTCACTGGAAAGATCGCGGAGCCCGGCAACAGTCCGTTTTCGCTCACCGGCCAGCCGTCCGCGTGCGGCACAGCGCGTGAAGTCGGCACGTTCGCACACCGATTACCCGCAGACTTGGTGGTGACGAATCCCGAGCATCGCGCGACGGCGGAGAAGCTTTGGAAGCTCCCTGCCGGGACGATCCAGGAGAAGCCCGGCTATCACGCGGTCGAGCAGAACCGCATGCTCAAAGACGGCAAGCTCAATGCCTACTGGGTGCAGGTGAACAACAACATGCAAGCCGCACCCAACATGAATGAGGAAACGCTGCCGGGGTATCGCAATCCCGCGAACTTCATCGTCGTGTCCGAGGTGTATCCGACCGTGACCTCGCGCGCGGCGGACCTCATCCTGCCGTCGGCGATGTGGGTCGAGAAAGAAGGCGCATACGGCAACGCCGAACGACGCACGCAGTTCTGGCAGCAGCTCGTCAATGCGCCGGGCGAGGCGAAGTCCGACTTGTGGCAGCTCGTCGAGTTCTCGAAGCGCTTCAAGACCGATGAGGTGTGGCCCGCGGAGCTACTGAGCGCGAACCCCTCTTACAAGGGCAAGACGCTCTATCAAGTCTTGTTCGAGAACGGCAACGTCAATCGCTTCCCGCTCGAGGATTTGAATCCCGAGTATGAGAATCACGAAGCGAAGGATTTCGGCTTCTACCTCCAAAAGGGACTCTTCGAAGAGTACGCCTCGTTCGGTCGCGGCCACGGTCACGATCTCGCGCCGTTCGATACCTATCACAAGGTGCCGGGGCTGAGATGGCCGGTCGTCGACGGGAAGGAGACGCGCTGGCGCTATCGCGAGGGCTACGACCCGTACGTGAAGCAAGGCAAGGGCGTCGAGTTCTACGGCAACAAGGACGGCAAGGCGAACATCTTTGCATTCCCCTATGAACCGGCGGCAGAGGAGCCGGACGAGGAGTACGGGTTCTGGCTCGTCACCGGCCGCGTGCTCGAGCATTGGCATTCAGGCTCGATGACGGGCCGCGTGCCAGAGCTCTACCGCGCGTTCCCGAACGCCGTCGTGTTCATGCATCCGGACGATGCGGACATGCTCGGCGTGCGGCGCGGCGTCGAAGTCAAAGTCATCTCGCGGCGCGGCGAGATGCGCTCGCGCGTCGAAACGCGCGGACGCAACAAGCCGCCGCGCGGCGTCATCTTCGTGCCCTGGTTCGATGCGAGTCAGCTCATCAACAAGGTGACGCTCGATGCGACGGACCCCATCTCCAAACAAACCGACTACAAGAAATGCGCGGTGAAGATCGAACGCGTGGGAGGTCCGGTATGAGCACGATGGGGCAACCGGCCAAATCGACGAGCGCACCGAAGCCGTCTCGCTGGCGCCTTGCGCTCCTCATCTGCGGACTCGGCGCCGCCGTCGCGTTCGCGGCGGATCAGGTCCTGGAAGAGGCACCGGTCAGAACGGATCCTTTGGGCCGCGGTTTGCGCGGCACCGCGCCGTTGAACGAAGAAGCGCAGGCGCCGCGTATGGCGCGCGTCGAGAACTTCGATGTTCGCCGCGGCCGCGCGTACACGAGCCAACCGCCGACGATTCCACACGCGATCGAGAAGTACGAGATCACGCGCAACGTGAACTTCTGCATGTACTGCCACGCGCGCGTGCGCCACGAGCAATCGCAGGCGCCGATGGTGAGCGCGACTCACTACATGGATCGCGATCACAACTATCTCGCCGAGATTTCACCCCGCAGATACTTCTGCACGCAGTGTCATGTCGTCCAAACCGACGCGAAGCCGCCCGTCGGTAACGAGTTCCTCGACGTCGACGCGCTACTGGAACGCGAGCGCGCGGCAGAGAGCGGCGAGGATCGCCGCCGCGGAACGCGCGGGACGCCGCGATGAAAGAGAAGATTCGAACGTGGTGGCGCACGCTCAGCACGCCGAGTAAGCATCTGAGCTTGGGGTTTCTCACCGCCGGCGGCTTCATCGGGGGCATCCTCTTCTGGGGCGGTTTCAATACCGTCCTCGAGGCGACGAACACGGAAGAGTTCTGCGTGAGCTGCCATGAGATGCGCAACAATACGTTTGCGGAGATCAAGCAAACGATCCACTACAGCAATCGCTCCGGCGTGCGTGCGACCTGCCCGGATTGTCATGTGCCGCACGACTGGACCGACAAGATCGCGCGCAAGATGCAAGCGTCCAAGGAGGTATGGGGCAAGATCTTCGGCCGCATCAACACGCGCGAGAAATTCTTGGAGCATCGACTCGAGCTCGCGAAACACGAGTGGGCGCGCTTGGAGGCGAACGACTCGCTCGAATGCCGCAACTGCCACAACTATCAGTACATGGATTGGACGCGCCAGAGTCTACGCGCAGTGCAAGTTCATTCCGTCGCGCTCGCGGGCAAGGAGTACACCTGCATCGACTGCCATAAAGGCATCGCGCATCAACTACCGAACATGGAAGGGATCCCGATGTTGTTCGGTGCGCCGCTCGAGCGAGTAGGCGGGGATAGCGAATAGGGAATAAGAGCAACCAGCGGACCACGGTTGCCCGCGGCGCGGTATCCCTGCGTCAGTGCTTCACCAGCCGACGCCCAAGAAGCCTTCCGGATTCGCCACGTCCTCGGCAATTAGGTACTCTCGTTTGCTGCGACGACAATACTTCGAAACGACTTGATCTTGGGTGCGGTCAGACGCTCGATGCTGATCAGGATGATGTGACGGACGGTGGGGGCTCGAAGAATGCTGCGATGTTTAGTTTTCGTCCTTGGCACGACCGTGAGCCTCGCGGCGCACGCGCAGTTGACGGCGCCAGTGAAAAGCGGTGACAGGACCATCACGGAGACGACCGTGACGGTCATGGGCAAACGCGAAGCGAGGTTGAAGATGAGCAACTGGCGCATGGCGGAAACGCCGCACGTCGTTGTGTTCAGCCAAAACGACGAGGACGAATTGCGGACGACCGCGCGCAATCTCGAGAAGCTTCACTTCCTGCTCTCGGTCTTGCTTGGCCGGGCAGACACGCCCGACGAAACGATCAAGATCGCCGTCACGATGATCGGCCGTGCCGGGGAGTTCGAGCAACTTCGACTGACGGAGTTGCGCTGGCAATACGGCCCGTTCGCGTCGCGGTTTGAGAAGACGATCTATTACGATCCGCGCGAAGAGGGCTCGGTGCTCGCAAGCACCCAGGATGGCGTGAATCTGGTTCTTCGCCCGTCAGTCGGCCGTCCGACGAGCCGCAATTGCGACGGTGGCGACGCTGGCGACGGCAACCCTAGTGCGCCTGACAAGGTGTTCGTGAATCCTAGGGTTTCGTCCGATGGATCGGAGGTCGTCGATCCAAATCAGATACTCATGCAGTTCCCGGTGAACGAGCTTGCCTTCTGCCAGTCCGCCGAGTCTCGCCTCTACGCCGGCTTCGCTCAGAACTACCTGATGACCTATTTCCCCGCGGCTTACCCGCGCTGGTTCCTGCAGGGTTTCGGGGAAATTTTCGCGACGATGAAAGTAGGTGACGACTTTGTGGAGTATGGACACCGTCCGCAGGGCTTCGGCGACGTCATCGAGCATTACGGTAACTATCCGGTCACGCATGTCCTGGACGGCCGCTATCTTTCTGGGAAAGGACGGCCTTGGACGCCCTATCACGCGTGGCGAATGGTTCATCTTCTCTATTTCTCGGACGAGTGGAAGCCGCGGTTGCACGAGTACCTGAATGCCATCGCGCACGGCGTCGATGCCAAGAGCGCTGCGAGCGCCTTCGGCAATCCGGCCCAACTCCAGCGGGCTGTGACCGCTTACCGGGGACGCAAGGCGCCGTTCGAGCGGATGAACTTTTCCGCCGCGCACGCACCGGAACCAAATGTCCGCCGAATGACCCGCGCGGAGGCCGGCTTGGTCCAAGGCCGGCTCGAGCTGGGAGCACGAATTGAGTTGCCTGCCGACGGGAGCCGCGACTACTCGGCAGCACTCGCCCGGCGCGCGGCGTGGCTCGAGCGTCTTCGCGAGAATGCAAGGCAGTTCCCCGGTCTGATCGAACACCAATTGCTATTGGCCGAGGCCGAATGTCGCACCGGCAACCCGGAAGCATGTCTTGCGGCCGCTGAGCGAGCGCTCGCGCGCTCGTCAACGGATACCACGGCCTTGGTGTGGAAAGGTACGGCACTCGCGCAACTCGCTGCGCGCGCGCCAGCGAACGCGCGGACGCGCCTTCTGAATGAAGCGAGAAGCTTCATTGTGAAAGCCAATCGATTGGACCCGGAAGGCATCCTTCCACTCATCGCTTACTACAACAGCTTCGCCGTTGCGGGGGAGCACGCCTCGGACATGGCCGTAGAGGGACTGGCGAAGGTCGTTCATGCTTCGCCCGCCGCGCCCAGTTCGCGGCTGAAGGTGGGCCAGGAACTGATCAAGCGCGATCTCAAGGATGGCGCGCGCAATATGCTCTTGCCTGTCGCCAAGGGACCGTTCGAAACGCCCGAACAGCCGGCCGCGACCGCCTTGCTTCCGCAAGCGATGTCGACAGAGCGCGGGAGTTAACGTTCGAGGTAAGTTCTTGCGCCGTTCAGTCGATGGCATATGACGCAATGCGCTCGAACGTTGCGAGCTCGGCCTGCGTGATCGGGGCGCCGTAGCCCTTTGGCGAGTAGCTTATCCAGCCGCTCCCGACGCGTGGATGGAAGCGCTTGTGAAATGCACTCGTGCGCCCGTATTCGTCGGTTGCGAGTGCGGTGACGTCGTTTCCAGGCTTGAGCGACGAGAACGTCGTTTTCAACCACGCAGGCATGCCCCAATTGCGACCCGCTTGCGTCGCGCGACTGTAGTAGTTGCCGGAATCCTCGAACTCCAGGAACTCGATGTCGAGCAGTCGCGCCGCGATCGATGGATCGTTCGATACAAACTGTCCGGCTTCGTCGAAGGCGACCTTGTTCGGAATGCCCCACGGCCACACGACCTTACCGCCCGCCTCGAGATAGCGTCGCAGCGCACCGTTCGCGGGATCGCTGCCGATGAGTGCTGTCGGAATCTGTGCGAATGCAAATACCACGACGCTCTCGGCATCTTCTCGCGTGCGCGAAGCGATCCAACGCGTAAGCGCATCCGCTGAATCAAGACGTATGTAGCCGCGATCGCGCAGGTAGGGTTCGACTTCAGGGTCGATGACAAACCCGCGAATGCCGTCCGGAATGTTCGCTGGAAGATAGACGGCTTTGTGTCGCGTTGCGTGGCCGCTCGTGAGTGCGATCAAGCGGCCATCGTCGGTACCGAAGTAGAGCGTGCCGTGGTCGTGCACGATGGAGGAGTAGATGTCGCTGCCGATGTCGTAACGCCATCGAAGCTCTCCGGTGCGTCTGTCGAGCTTGTGGACGGCACCGTTTGCGCTTCCCCAGTAAACGTGCTCGCCGAGCAGAAGCCCGGCAGTGTAACTGTGCGATCCTACGTCGAACTCCCAGCGCTGTTTTCCGCTCGACAGGTCGAGCGCATTCACCTTGTTATTCGTGGACCAGCCAACGTACGCGGTCTCATGATCCGCCGTGATAGACATCGCCCAAGTCGAGTCATAGGCGAACGTCCATCTTTTCGTACGAGAGGCGACGTCCACCGCATAGACATTCGCGTCGCGCGAACCGAAGAGAAGCAAACCTTGTTCGAGTACGGGACGGGTGAAAATGTCGCTGCGAATATAGCCCGCACTGAGGTCGTACCCGACACCTGCCGTCGCGAACTTCCACAGCAGTGCACCGTCTCTTCTCGACAGGGCGTACACATGATCGTCGCCGCTCGGTTGATAGATCGTATCCCCTACGACGAGCGGCGCTGCACGAAGACTGTCTTCCGTCTTGAATGCCCAGCGCTGCCGACCCGTGGCGAGATCGAGCGCATAAAGATGTCCGTCGCCGGAGGCGATGAGCACCTGTTCTCCGTCGACGATCGGTGGTGCAGTGAAGTAGTTCCACTCGGTCGGCGTCGGTAATGTCGGCTGCATCTCGAACGACCAAATAGGCGTTCCATCTCGGGAGCTCAATGCACGCACGGTCGATGCGCGACCGGAGACGATGATCGCGTCGCCTGCAATGGCCGGAGCGCCAGCGATGGCGCCGCCGGTTTGAAACTTCCACCGCAATGCTCCGTTCTCTTTTGCGACGGCATAGACATAGCCATCTGCACTGCCGAAGTACACGCTCTCGGAAGAGAGCGCTACAGAGCCGCGGATCGGTCCTTCGGTTTGAAATGCCCAGCGCACGCGAGGATTCACGATCTCCCCACTGTCGCCGTAGGTAGACGCGCTGAACGCCGCGGCGATGATGACCACCAGCCGCCCGATCGAAGACACGAGTGACTTCATTCTTGCCTCAACCTATCGAGCCCATTTCGAAAAAGTCAGCTATGACATCCCGGCACCCACCGGCCACGTTTATCGCAGGTCTGAGATAAATAGTCCGTTCACCTTCGGTTGTGGAGGATGCGAGAGACCAAGTCGTCAATCGCATCGTTTATGTAGCGCAAACCGCTGCATCATTTGCGGTGCCGGTTTCGGTTGTCCTAGCGCGATGGTGCAGGATTGACTTATAGGACATACGCAGCCGCGATATCAAATCCTGGGGATGCTGCTTCCGGCATACTCTGCGCATTTTCGCAAGCGCGCGGGCGCACGCGTTTGCCTCGTCACGATCGCATGTCACTTCGCCAGCTCGACGAGCCACCTCGTCAAAAGCGGCTTCAACCCGATTGAGTGCTTCAACAGACTCGCCGCGCTTCGGATCTATCCGCAATTGGTGAGTGCTCATTCGTTGCGCGCTCACCAAGGCAGAGTGACCGATGAGCCCGGGGGGTGCTCATCCAGCTCGCACGTGCGGATCGATCCCTCAGTCGAGGCGAGCGACACGTTCGCCGTGTCCTCGATCGAAAGTGCTCACACCTATAAGTGCGGTTCACCGGCTCAGGGAGTACCCATCAATGAAAAATGAAATACGTCGTGCTCTGTCGTCTCGGTCCACGCGAGCGCTCGTTACGCTCGTGGGCGGTGCGGCGCTCATTCAACCTGCCTTCGCGCAAGAACAAGCGATGGAGGAGTTGGAAGAGATCGTCGTCACCGGTTTGCGCGGCAGCTTGAAAGCCTCGATGGATATCAAGCGCGATGCCATCGGCGTCGTCGATGCCATCAGTGCCGAGGACATCGGCAAGTTTCCCGATGCGAACCTGAGCGAGGCGCTGCAACGAATCACCGGCGTGTCGATCGATCGACGCAACGGCGAAGGCGCGCTCGTCACGGCGCGCGGCTTCGGTGCGCAGTTCAACATGGTGACGCTCAACGGCCGGCAGATGCCGACCGCGGATGCGTTCGCGGGCGGTGCTCTGATCGCTGGCGGTCTCGGCGGCAATGCACGCTCCTTCAACTTCGCGAACCTCGCCGCGGAAAGCGTCAGCGCGCTCGAGGTCTACAAGACAGGCCGCGCGGATATCGCGACCGGCGGAATCGGCGCGAGTATCAATGTGCGTACTGCACGCCCGTTCGACAATGACGGCATGGTCGTCAACATTGGCGCGAAGGCGGTCAACGACACGACGAACCGCGTCGGCGACGATTTCACGCCCGAAGTGTCGGGCATCTTCAGCTATACGAGCGATGACAGGACGTGGGGTGTCGGCTTGAGCGCGAGCTATCAGAAGCGGCACAGCGGATCATCGGGCTCGACGGTAAACGACTGGCGCATTCAAGCGTGGGATGCGGACATGAGCGCCAATCAGACGCGCGCTCCGCTCTACGTCAATCGTAATGACACGCCTTACGACAGCAGCGATGACTTTCTCGATGCAGAGGTCGTCAACGCGCCGGACGTCGGCCAGCTCTACGGCATTCCGAACGACATTCGTTATCACTTCGCGGATCGCGAACGCGAGCGCACGAATGCGCAACTGACCGTTCAGTTCGCGCCCACTGACGCGCTGACGATCACTGCCGACTACACCTACGCGCTCAACGAGCTCCTCGAGGATCGCGGCGATCAAACGATTTGGCTGCAGCGCAACGGCTTCTACTATCTCGAGTTCGACGACAGCGAAGTCGCGACGCCGGTCTCGCTGCGCGAGTACACCGGGGCCAGCAAGGACTTCGGGTATGAGCAGCAGCATCGTGAACAGCAGAACGAGCTGAAGTCCGTCGGCTTCAACGCGGAATGGAAAGTCACCGACAGCTTCAGTCTCGCGCTCGACGTTCACGATTCAACGGCCGAGAGCATGCCGAACGATCCGCTCACCGGTGGCGGCGAGACGACCTTCAGTGTCGCGGGCGTGGTGCCGAGCACTTGCTTGGAGGAATACGGCCCTGACCCTGATGGCGGCACGACGGCGTGTCGCAACCCGTCGAATTTCTGGACACAGGAATTCTGGTTCAATGACGGGCTCGCTGTCGCGGGTCGCACCCTGTATCCGAATCAGCTCGCGGCGTATGCCGGGACCGGGGGCAACTCGAACTTCTCATTCGATGCGACCAACATGGGCTCGCAGATCATGCGCATCAACTATCAAGATCAGGCGACTGATCTACAGCAAGCGCGTTTGGACGGCACGCTCGAGTTCGGAGATGGGCGCTTCCAGTTCGGCGTCGAGACACGAGCGCTCGAATCCGAGCAGCGCGCTTCCGCGGCAAACCTGACGCTCGGCGATTGGGGCACGACGGATACGGGTCTCGTTCCCGACCTCATTGCGCTGATGACGCCGTTCAGCTTGGTGAACGCGTTCGATGATTACAATCCGACGGGCGCGCCCGTCGGTGGTTGGAAGGGAAACGCGAACGTGCTCGCGCAATGGGCCTTCGCAGAAGGCTACGGCAATTGGACCGAGCCTGCGGCGCCGGATGGAGAGTTGCGCTACAACCAGGGATTCAACGTCCACAATCTCATTAAAGAGGACACCCAGGCGGTCTACCTCCAGTTCGCACTCCAAGGCGAGCTCGGCGGAATGGCGACGAACCTACTGCTGGGGGCGCGTTACGAGCGGACGGAGGTTGAGTCGACCGCGACCATTCTCGTGCCGACAGGATTGTTGTGGCAGGACGATAACGACTTTCAGGTCACGCGTCCGCCGAACCTGCCGGAGAACTATCAGTCGGTTCGCGAAACGACCGACTACGACAACCTTTTGCCGAGCCTGGATTTCGATATCAGCTTGACGGATTCGCTGAAGGCACGCTTCTCGACGAGTACGACGATCGCACGCGCGGGCTACGGACAACTGGCGGCGGGTGCGGCGCCGAACGCGCCGAACGGTTCGACGCTGCTGGGTGCTCGAGCGACGGGCACCGCGAACAACCCGCAGCTCGTGCCGCTCGAGTCGGACAACCTGGACCTCACATTGGAGTGGTACTTCTCCGATAACGGCTACGTCTCGGCGGGCTTTTGGGATAAGCGGGTGAAGAATTTCATCGGGACCCAGACGACGCAGGACACGATCTTCGGTATCCGCGACCAAACAGGAGGCGATCGTGCTCAGCGGGCGAGACAGGCACTCATCGATGGTGGCGATGCCGTCAACGACTCGGCTCTCTGGACGATGATCGCGATGATGGAGCATCCCGAGGGTTTCACCGATGGCGATGGTGTGTTCTGGGGAGGCGGGGCCGGTCAGTACAACGGCTCGAACGCGCAGCACGTCGCTTGGGCGACGCGGTTCGACATCGTGTCCAACGCGGATGATCCCGAGTACCTGTTCGCCGTCACGAGCCCCGTGAACAATGAAGAAGCGAACATCCACGGCTGGGAGTTCGGGGGGCAGTACTTCTTCGGCGACACGGGATTCGGTGTGCTCGCGAACTACACGGTCGTGCGCGGAGACGTCGGCTTCGACGATGCAGCGGATCCGAATGAAAACCAGTTCGCGCTCTTGGGTCTGAGCGACTCCGCGAACGTCGTGCTCATGTACGAGAACTTCGGCTTCACGGTGCGGCTCGCGTACAACTGGCGAGACGAGTTCCTGCAGAACGTCAACCAGGGCGCGTCGCGCAACCCGATCTATGTGGAGGAGTACGAGCAGGTCGATCTGAGCGTCGGCTACGACGTCAACGATCATCTGTCCATCTCGTTCGAAGGGTTGAATCTCACCGAAGAAGATGTGCGCTGGCACGGACGTTCGAAGCGGCAGATGTGGTTGGTCGAAGATCAAGGAGCCCGCTACGCGCTTGGTGCGCGGTATAAATTTTGAGCGACTCCGTCGCGTCTTACCTATCGAACGGAGTTCTCCTCAGCACTCGAACATCGTTTCGTTTTGGGTCAGGCCGCCGGTAACGGCGGCCCTTTTTCCGTACGGTCGGTCTGTTCGGCTCGCCATCGACACGAGCCTCGTGCAATGCCATAGTCGATGCGCTCCGGCCGAAGGCGCGCAAAGACACCCGACAACTACGTCCAGCGGATCCGGGGCTCGTATGAGGGTGCTCGTTGTGACGGGTAGGCGGCAAACATGAATCGTTTGCCCTTCACGGGATTCAATGCCATGTCAGCGTCGCCAGCCGTCCAGAAGAATCCGAACACGCGCAGTGCCGCGGCGCTCGACTATTTGCTAGGCGCCTTGCGCGGGGAGTTCAGCAGGGAGCGGTTCCTTCCGGAATACTGGCGCGCATTCCTCGTGAGCTTATTGCCGTGGACGCTCATCGAAATGCTGGTCGTGGCGCAGGAGATTAGCTTTCGGCTCTATCGAAGCGAAGCGATCGATCTCCCGGACGCGTGGGTGTGGTGTGTAAGAGTCGCCCTTTCCGCTGCGTTGACTCCGCTGGTGTTCTGGGCGGGTGCCCGCTGGCCGATCGAACGTCAAGTGTGGAAGGATCGTCTCGCACTCCATTTCGGCGTGGCATTCGGCTTCGGGATCGTGCGTCCGGTGTTGGAGCTCGCGGTGTTCTTTCCGCCGCTGCTTGCCGGCTACAACGTGCTGGAGCTGCCGCTCGATGATCTCAGGTGGGCGGTGGGTAATGTGCTGATTTACGGCTTCTACTCAGCGTTCCTCAGGTACTGGGTATTCTTGAGCCTGCAGGCCGCATTTCTCTACTACGAAAAGTTTCGCGAACGGGAGCGAGCAGCAGCGCGCTTGGAGCTGCACGCGTCCGAGCTCAGAGCGCAGATCGCGCACGCGCGCTTGGAAGCGCTCAAGATGCAGCTTCAACCGCACTTTCTCTTCAATACGCTGAACGCGATTGTCGTGCTCGTGCGTCAAGGGGAGCAACGGCAAGCCGAACAAGCGCTCACGCGCTTGAGCGATCTGCTTCGTGCGGTGCTGGACGACCATGAAGCGCAGTACGTACCCCTGCGGCGAGAGCTCGAGTACTTGCGCCTTTATCTATCGATCGAGCAAATGCGCTTCTCGGATCGACTGGACGTGAAGATCGAAGCCGACCCGGAGGTGCTCGAGGCGGCTGTGCCGCAGATGGTGCTGCAGCCGATTGTCGAGAATGCAGTGCGCCACGGCATCAGTCGTAGGACCGCGAAGGGGACCATCGAGATACAGGCCACCTCCGAGGACGACATACTGCGCATCGTCGTCAAGGACAATGGGCCCGGCATCGCATCGGTGACGCCAGCTGAAAGCCATGGAGTCGGGCTGTCCAATTTGCGCGCCCGACTGCAACAGCTCTATGGCTCGGAAGCTTCGCTGTCTATTCAGTCGAGCCGTACGCACGGCACCGAGGTGACATTGACCTTGCCGGATCGGGCGCGAGCAGCACCAGAGCAGGGCGTCGCTTTCACGTCCGCGTTTGCTTGAACGGGAGGGCGTCTTGGCACCGTTGAACGCGTTGATTGTGGACGATGAGCCCTTGGCGCGTGACGGCTTGAAGCTGCTGCTCGCCGAAGACGAGGGCATCGCGCGAGTCAAGGAAGCAAAGCACGGCAGGGATGCGGTTCGCATGATCCGACACGAAACGCCGGATCTCGTCTTTCTCGATGTGCAGATGCCGGAGATGGACGGCTTCGATGTGGTGCGCGAGGTGGGGCCGGAGCGCATGCCTGGAGTCATCTTCGTCACCGCGCACGATCGTTACGCGATTCAGGCGTTCGAGGTCAATGCGATCGACTATCTCCTGAAACCGGTCAGCCGCGAGCGCTTTCATGAGGCGATGAAGCGAACGCGCGATCGCCTGCCGCATGCAGCCAATGGCGAGCGCCTGTTGGCCTCGCTTCTGCAAACACTGTCATCACCGCCAAAGCCTCTGAGCCGAGTCGCGATTCGCTCGTCGGGCAAGACGTACTTCGTGACGCTCCAGGACGTCGACTGGATGGAGGCCGCGGAGAACTATGTGCAGCTGCACGTCGGCGCGACGCGCCATCTCGTGCACGTGCCGATGCAGACACTGCACGATTCGCTCGACCCTGCGCAGTTCCTGCGCATCCAGCGCTCCTACATCGTCAACGTGACGCGGGTAAAGGAAGTGGAGAGCGTCGGTCGCGGCGAGTACGTCTTCGTGATGAAGAGCGGAGAGCGGCTGCAATCGAGCCGCACGTATTACGAGCAAGTGAAGAAGTGGATGGAGAATCCGTGGTGACGTTGTAGGTCGG
>JBIQKP010000034.1:19146-32244 GCA_044506405.1 Lysobacterales bacterium
TATTACGAGCAAGTGAAGAAGTGGATGGAGAATCCGTGGTGACGTTGTAGGTCGGCCGGTCAATGTTCCCGACAAGGCCGACACTTCCTACATCCCTGTAGGTCGGCCGGCCAATGTTCCCGACAAGGCCGACACTTCCTACATCCCTGTAGGTCGGAATTGGTTTCGACCAAGACGCGTATGTGTCGGAATAAATTCCGACCTACAGGCTCCGTGGTAGGTCGGGTTAACTCGGCGCTTCATCTCTGCCCGAGCGCTCTTACGAGGCCTTCATCCGCTTTACCGAGCATGGCGCTTTGCTGCGCGATTTCACCCATGGGTGTCAGGACCGAGATGATGCTCGAGTGATTGAACTCGCCATCGGGGCTCTGCTTGTACTGGATGTTCAGCAGAGCAGCAAGCTTGCGCACCTGGTTTGCGTCAGCGCGCGCGAGTGTCCAGCGGCTCGTATCGATGCGCCGCTCTTGCGCGATCTTGGCGAGCGCCGCGACGGTGTCGCGGTCCGGATCGATCGAGATCATCAGCACGCGCAGGTTCTTAGGATCGGGTGCGGCGCGCTCCACGGCGCGAAGCGTCTCGATCAGCAATGGACACGTGTGGCGGCAGCTTCCGTAGAACATCGTGACGAGGACCGGGTGTCCCGCGTAGACATCGAGCCCATGGTCAACGCCAGCTTGATTCGTCAGCGGCGCGGAGAGCTGATAGATCGAGCTCGACGGGTACATCTTGTCAGCGAGCGCGCTGCCCGCGAACAGGACTAGTGCAACGATCAGTAGACGTTTCATCGCGTGGTTCCTCCGTCGGTCGCGCAGCGAAAGCCCATCGTTGCGCTCGTGTAGTTCGCTTTCATGCTCGAGAGCATCGCGATTCGCATGAGCATCGCGTAGTTCTCTTTCTGTTCCATCGAGACCGCGCCTGCGCCGCAGAAACGCATCTTGCTCGGGTCGCCTTGCTCGCGGCTGTCGTTCGCGACGAGAAGCGCGGAGAGGTCTTCGATCCATTCCCACGCGACGCCATGTAGGTCGCGGACGCCGTAGACGTTCGCCGGCGTGGCGCCGACGTCGGGCAACTGCTCGCGCGCCGATCTCGAGTACCACGCCAGAATCTGTTGTCGCCACGCGGGGTCGTTGCGCGCATCGCGCTTCGCCTCGCTCGCGGCCGCGACGTACTCCCACTCGTGCCATGTCGCGAGGCGGGCGCCGCGCGACTCGCAGTACGCGCTCGCGGCGAACCAGCTCACGTGAACGACGGGCTTGTTTCGATCTTCGCTTGCCGGTTGTGTTGGCGATGCCCAGTGCTGCAGGTACTGCTCATCGGCGAACACGCGCGCGATGCGATCGCGCCGCCACTCGGAGTTGTTTGCGATGAACGCGCTGAAGTCGGCGTTCGTCACAGGCGTGACGTCGAGCTTGAATCCCTCAATCGTGACTGCCTTCCCGTCTTCGAGCGGGAGAACCGATTCGAACGCGCCGCCCGGGATCGGCTTCTGCTTCTGCGCTTCCTGCTTGATCCAAACGTGAGTAGTTTGCTTCGAAGCGTGCACGGCACTTGCAGTTGCACGCTCCGAAGGAGAGAGGCAGAGCGCGAGCACCGCAAGGAACGCGAGCATGCAAGGGATTGCGTGCTGCCCCGACCCTAACCCTCCCCCGCTCCGCAGGGGAGGGAACTTGTTGAAGGAGCGATCGGCCGCAGCTTTGATTGTCGCCGCAAAATCAGGGAGGCAGTCCCAGCTTCCCTCCCCTGCGGAGCGGGGGAGGGTTAGGGAGGGGGCCTCTTTCACGCTAGCCATCACGCCGCCCTCAGTGCGCAGCGCCTTCCGCGCGCTTCGTCGTGGCACGAATACCTGCGACTTCACTCGGCGTAATCGCAGGACCCGTATTGCCCCACGCGTTCAGCGTATACGTGAGGATGTTCGCGATTTCGTCGTCGTTGAGCTGGCTCATCGGCGGCATCACAGAGTTGTACTCCGTACCGTTCACCTTCACGGGTCCTGACAGGCCGTTCAGCACGATCGCAATCGCGCGCCGCGGATCGCTCATCAGGTAGTCGGACTTAGCGAGCGGCGGGAACACATTCGGCAAGCCCTGACCGTTGTCCTGGTGACAGACCGAGCAGGTGCCCTTGTAAAGCACGCTTCCGGCGTCGATCTGCTGCTGTTTCGTGACGGTGCCGCTCGCCCTTGCGTGTGCAGCGGTTGCAACCGGCTTCAGGTCCGCGACCTTATCGCCGAGGTACATCTCGTCCACTTGCTTGCCGGAGTAGATCGCGAGGTTCTCATCGCCCGTGACTTCGAGGATCGCGAGCGCACCTTTGTTGAACGCGCGGAAGATCGAGTGATCGACGAGCACGTAGTTGCCAGGGACTTCGGTGTGGAACTCGACTGTCGCCGCACCGCCGGCGGGGATGAGCGTGGTCTGCACGTTCTCTTGATAGCGAGTACCGCCTTCGTACTGCACCTTGTCGAAGATCTCGCCGATGACATGGAAGCTCGAGATCAAGTTGGGCCCGCCGTTGCCGACGAACATGCGCACGCTCTGATTCGTCTTCACCTTCATCGCGTTCGGTCCGGTGAGCGCCGTTTCAGAGCCGTTGAAGAGCACATAAGTCGGGTGCTCGTCGATTGCCTTCTGCATGTCGAACGGTTGATAGCCTTTCTCGCGATACTTGCCGACGGTATAGAAGTCACCTTGCATCACGTAGAACTCGTGATCGACCGGCGGCAGACCTTCAGGTGGCTCGACGAGAATCAAACCGTACATGCCGTTCGCCACGTGCATGCCGACCGGCGCGGTCGCGCAGTGATAGACATACAGCCCTTGGTTCAACGCTTTGAATGTGAACTGCGTGCGATGACCGGGCGCCGTGAAGCTCGACGCCGCACCGCCGCCAGGGCCAGTGACGCCGTGCAAATCGATGTTGTGCGGCATCTTGCTCGTCGGGTGGTTCTTCAAATGAAACTCGACGGTGTCGCCTTGGCGCACGCGAATGAAGCTACCGGGCACGGTGCCACCGAATGTCCAGAACGTGTATTTCACGCCCTCGGCGATTTCCATATCGACTTCCGTGACTTCGAGCTCGACGATCACCTTTGCCGGATAGTTGCGATTGGTCGGCGGCGGCACGTGCGGCGGACTCGTGAGTACGGCATGGATCGGCTCGCCCTGCGGCGGCCCGAAGTCACCTTTGCGCGATCCGCCGGTATCGGACGGAATCGCTTGCGCCGCTGAGATCGGCGCATCGTTCGTGCAGGCGCTCAGCGCCAATGCCGCGCCACATGTGAGTAGGACGAGTGCTCGTTTCATGATTTTCTCGCATCGAAATGCCTTACCGGCGTCATGAGGCGAGATTAGAAGCGCCCACGTTTTGCAACCCTGACACAGGTCAATTCGGCGCTGGGCGATGGCGCAGGGGATCTACGTAGGGGTTAGGGATGGGGCGCGCTAGCGACGGCAAGAGCGCCTAACGGCAGGCTCAGATGTAGGTCGGGATTTATCCCGACACCCGCGCGTCTTGCTCGCCGGTAGGCCTGCTTGCCGTCGCGTTCGCAAGTCGAACTCGAGGACCAATCGCGACGTCCCTAGGCGAACACGCCTGCAGGATGATGTGTGCGCGCGACGCTGATAATGAACGCGTAGACAGCGAGTGCAGCGAGCCAGCAAATCACTCGAGTCTTGAGCGTCTGTCCGCGCTTCAGCGCGAACGTGCCGAGCACGACGTAGACGACGAGCAGCATCACTTTCATCGTGAGCCAGCCGTGCACGAACGGATACTGATGCAGGATCGTCGCGAGCATGAGCGCGGCCGTGAGCAGCACGGTGTCAATCGTGTAGCTCAAGTAACGCACCGGCGCGGCCATCGCCCATGTGCCGCCGAGATGCAACGCGAGCCCGCGGAGAAAGAACAGCCCGCCGCTCGCAAGCACGGCGATGATGTGGACGAGTTTGATTTGGGGGTAGAACTCAATCATTTGTCTGTCTTGAAGCGGAAGGACGCACTGACGTCGTTAGCGCGTCCTTCTTTCGCAAATGCGCCGTTCATCCGGGCGCACCATCGCGCCGCGGCGTCAAATAAATCCAAGTCGACCTCAGCACCCACGGTGCGAATGCCACGAGCCACCCGATGGCTGCGGTGGCTTGCCACGCGAGTGTATCGGGGGCGAGCTCCGCGATCACGCGTGTGATCGCGACGAGTTGCACGATGATGAACGCGAGCGTCGCAACGGATCCGAGTACGAGCGGGCGGCCCGAGTGCCCTTGCGTGACCCGTGTGACCATCGCAACGAGCAAGCTACCGAAGAATCCGATGAACAGCGCATGCGCCGGCCCTCGGCCGAGAATGAACTCGCTCGTGGTCGCGAACCAAAGACTTTGGATTGCGTAGAGCGTGAACGCGATCGGCAGCCACGCGAAGCCGACGAACAGCACTTTCAACAGCGCGGGGCTTGCTCGATCGCGCGGCAGCCAGTTCCAGAGCAGCCAAGCACCGAGCGCTGCCATCGGCACATCGGCGATCCACGTCCAAGCGTAGGCATGGCGCAGTTCGAGCCATAGATGAGCGACTGCGAACAGCCACATCGCCGCGAGCGTCCACATCGGACGATAGACGCGATACGGCTTGATCACGCAGCTCGTGAAGAACGGCACCATGCGATGACACACGGTGAAGTAGATCGGCAGCAGCAATGCAAGGCTGCCGATTTTCATCGACACGAACATGACGCGCGCATCGAAGCGATAGAGGAACACTGCGTACAGAACGAGACCCAGCAAGCCGAAGCCGAGCGCGAACGCGCAGCTCGTTGCATGCCACGTGCGTCCGCCATCGCGCACGAGAATGCGGACGAGCAGCACCATGCCGATGCTCCATCCCGCGATCGTGAGGAGCGCGCCGGCCCGCAAGAACGGCAGCCCTGCGCCGATCCCGACGAGCGTCAACGCTTGCCCACCGAACAACCCGATCCCGACCGGTATGTAGTGCCCACGCGTGAGCGCCGGTTGATTCATCCAACGCGGAAACACCGTGAGCAGGAAGCCGAACATGAACGACGGCAGTACTTGATATTGCATCACCGTGGCGTGCAACCACCCTGCAGGTATCTCGGGTTGCGCGAAACCCAACACACGCCATCGCGCGTCGACGAGCCACACCATCCACCACGCCATCGCCAGCAGCACATTCGTTGCGCCGATGAAGAACATGAGGCGATGCGGAGCCGCCGCGAGCAATCGAAGCGCTGGTGCAGCCGATGCGGGAAGGGTCGTAGCCATGGGCGGACTATCGCGTGATTCGCGAGCGAGCGCCTTGATCTGAGTCAGCAGTTTGTAGGTCGGGATTTATCCCGACCATTTCGGAGAGAGTGTCGGAATGAATTCCGACCTACAAGTAAAAAGAAGGGCGACTTTCGTCGCCCTTCAGAGGTGATCGCTGAGGAGAATTATCAAGCGATCATAAATCGTTCATCTGCGCTGTCGCGGGGAGCGGTTCGACTCCTTGCTTCGGGCGCACCCACAAGCGGAACACGAACCATGCGAGTGCGAGCGCGCCGACGCTGAAGATAGTATCACCGGGCACTCGCATCCAAACGAGCAGTTGGATGATTGGTTGCTGCATAAGTTCCGCGGAGCGCGCGTACCAGTAACCCTGATCAATCGCTGCGCTGAGCTGAATGATTCCGAGCGGGAGCAATGTCAGTAATGCCATCCCTGCTAATCCAATATTGAATGCCCAGAACGATGTCGACAGCACGCGATCGTTCCATTGCAGGTGCGGCTTTAATCCTCTTAAGCAAAACAGCATCAGGCCAATCCCTAAGAACCCGTAGACACCGAAGAGCGCGGTGTGCCCGTGGAGCGGCGTCAAGTTCAATCCCTGCATGTAGTAGAGCGGCAGCGGCGGATTGATGAGGAAGCCGAACAGCCCCGCGCCGACGACGTTCCAGAATGCGACGGCCGTGAAGAAGAGGATTGGCCAGCGATAGCGCTGCATCCACGGTGTCGCTTGCCCGAGCTTGAAGGTTTGATACGCCTCGAAGCCGATGAAGGCGAGCGGCACGACCTCGAGTGCCGAGAAGCTCGCACCGAGCGCGATCACGGCCGTCGGCGTGCCCGTGAAGTACAGGTGGTGCAGCGTGCCGAGCACACCGCCTGCGAGGAACACGATCGTCGCGAACAGCACGGCCACGGTGGCCGACGCCGTCTTGATCAATCCGAGTCGCGTGAACAGGAACGCGATCACCGCGGTGGCGAAGACTTCGAAAAATCCTTCCACCCACAGGTGCACGACCCACCAGCGCCAGTACTCGACCATGGACAGATGCGTGTGCTCGCCCCACATGAGCCCGGCGCCGTAGAAGAGCCCGATGCACACCGTGGAGAGGAAGAGCAGTGTGATGATCGACTTGGATTCGCCGCCTTTGCGAATCGCGGGCATCAAGGCCCGTCCGACGAGTACGAGCCAGAGTCCAAGGCCGACGAACAAGAACCACTGCCAGAATCGGCCAAGATCGACGAACTCCCAACCTTGGTGACCGAACCAGAAATTGTTCTCGAGGCCGAGCTTCTGCATCACCGCGAGCCATTGGCCGGTGAACGCGCCGACGACGATCACGATCAAGCACGTGAACAGGAAGTTCACGCCGAAGCGCTGGTACTTCGGCTCGTGTCCTGAGATCGCAGGACCGATATACAAACCCATTCCGAGCCACGCCGTTGCGATCCAGAGGACGGCAAGCTGCGTGTGCCAAGTTCGGCTCAGCGAATACGGCAGCACCTCCGCGAGCGCGAAGCCGTAGGCCTCTTGCCCTTCGACTTGGTAGTGCGCCGTGATCGCGCCGAGCAGGATCTGCACCAGCAACAGTGCGATCACGAGCCAGAAGTATTTCCCGGTCGCGCGCATCGACGGCGTCACGCGAATGAGCGCGAGCGGATCGCTCGCCGGAAGCGTTGCTGGCGCTTCGTCTTTGTGTCGCGCGTGATGCCAACCGAGCAGCGCGATGCCGGCGATCAGAAACAGCACGCTGAAGACGGTCCACATCAGCAACTGGCCCGCGGGTGTGTTGCCGACGAGCGGATCGTGCGGCCAGTTGTTCGTATACGTGATGTCTTTGCCGGGCCGTTCGGTCACTGCCGACCACGCCGTCCACCAGATGAACGCGGTGAGCGCCTCGCGGTGCTCGGCATCGAGCACCGTGTTGTTCTTCATCGCGTACGCCTTGCGCAGCTCGAGCAGCTCCGGATCGTTGCCGAACAATTTGGTGTAGTGCTCGGCGACCTGCGCGATCGCTCGCGCGCGATTCGGTGTGATCGTGACGGTGTCCGTCTCCGCGCGATACGTGTTCTCGCGCATTTGCGGCTGCAGCCGCGCCGCGAAGCTTGCTTGCTCATGCGGCGCGAGCTCGTCGTAGGATCGGCCCGTGTTCTTGCGCGCGTCGATATCGAGCCACGCGAGCGCTTCGCGATGCACCCAATCGGCGGTCCAATCCGGCGCAACATAGCTGCCATGTCCCCAGATCGATCCGAGCTGATGCCCACCGATCGACTGCCACACTTGCCGTCCTTTCTCGACATCGGCACGTGTGTAGATCGTTTGTCCGTCCGTCGTGACGACCGCGGACGGCACCGGCGGCATCACACGATGGATCTCACCGCCCACCCACAACAGCACTGCGAACGATGCAAGCAGCAGCGCACCCAGACTCAACCACAGTTTTCGACTTGCGCTCATGGACCTCTCCCAAGGATTGCGGAGAGATCGTGCGCCGCACCTTCGCGACTCACATTGACTTAGGTCAAGCGCGTTGCCTAGAGAGCTGTCGCTAGACAGAAGGACGTAGTTGTAGGTCGGATTTCAATCCGACCAAAGGTTTCGGTCGACCAGACTGTCGCCCGATGGCTGCCGCTAGAGAGGCTGCATCCCTCGCCGAAAGAGCGGGGACCCATCGGAAGTACAAGCTGAAGATGGATCCCCGCCTCCGCGGGGACGACGAGCATTTTGGACGGCGCTATCGCCCTCTTGCTGCCTTCGCGGGGATGACGACCGACGGAGGAAGGTGTCGGAATAAATTCCGACCTACAAGGCTACTCGCGCAGCACGCTGCGCGCGAGCTCTTCGAGCCGCGGGCGATCGATGAGCTCGATGTCGCGCCGATCCACGTGGATGAGGCCGTCGTCTTGGAAGCGGCGGAAGACGCGGCTCACGCTTTCCGCCGCGAGGCGCAAATAGTTCGCGATGTCGGTGCGCGTCATCGTGAGCTGAAAGCGGTTCGCCGAGAAGCCGCGGGCCGCATAGCGACGCGAGAGTGAAATCAAGAACGCGGCCATGCGTTCATCGGCGGAGTAATTGCCGGCGAGCAACGCAGCCTTGCCGATATCCTGGCTCAGCAGACGAAAGAGCTGCGCCTGCAAGCCGGGCATGCGCGCCGCGAGCGCAGCCATCGTCGGGAACGAGAAATTGCAGAGTACGACCGAGTCGAGCGCCACCGCGTTGCACGGATAGCGCCCATGCGAAATCGCGCTGAGACCGATGACTTCCCCTGGCAGGAAGAATCCTTGTACTTGCTCGCGGCCCTCGGCGTCGTTCACGTATGTCTTGACGGTCCCGCCGCGCACGGCCGCGATCGCTTTGAACTCATCGCCTTCGCGAAAGATGTGTTCGCCTTCCTTGAACGGTCCTGTGTGCTCGACGAGCACGTGCAGCTCGCGCAGCTCCGGTTTGCCGTAGCCGCTTTCCAGGCAGGCGGCCGAGAACGCGCACGTGCTGCAGAAGTGAAACTCATCCCCGTCATCCGCGATCGGGTTCGGTCGTTTCGGGTGGGGCGGTCGCTTCATGCGCGCGCCTCGACACGGCGCGCTAGATCACGCGGGAATAGCGAGGTCGGTTGACGCTCGGATCGGCGGATTGGATGAGGTAACGGTCGAAGCACATCGCAATCATACGCAGGAGGAGGCGTCCGCGAGAAGTCGCAACGATCCGAGTGGGCTCCACTTCCGCAAGGCCGTCCGCAACGAGCGTCGGGAGCTTGCGCAAGCTGTCCTCGAAATACTGTTCGAACTCGATGTCGTAGCGATTCTCGAGGCTCGGGATATTGATCTCGCCCTGACACATCAGCTGCTGGATGATCTCGCCTCGAAGCACGTCGTCCTGATCGAGCGTCATACCGCGCCACGTCGGCAGCTTCCCATGGTCGAGCGCGTTCTCCCAGCCGGGCAGGTCGCGTGCGTTCTGACTGAAGCTGTCGCCGATGTGGCTGATCGCACTCATGCCGAGTCCGACGAGGTCGCACTCCGCATGCGTCGTGTAGCCCATGAAGTTGCGATGCAGGCCGCCTGCTTCTTGCGCGCGTGCCAGATCGTCTTCGGGCAGCGCGAAATGGTCCATTCCGATGTAACGATAGCCTGCGGCCGAGAGCTTTTCGATCGCGAGACCGAGGAGCTTCAGTTTGATTTCGGGCGCGGGCAGGTCATCGGCGACGAGCTGCCGCTGCGCCTTGAACAACTCGGGCATGTGCGCGTAGCCGTAGATCGCGAGCCGGTCCGGGCGTACTTCGAGCACCGTATCGAGCGTCTTCGCGAAACCTTCGAGTGTTTGCTTCGGCAGGCCGTAGATGAGATCGACATTGACCGAGCGGAAGCCGGCGCGCCGGCAATCCTCGATCGTCGTGAGCGTTTGCTCGACACTTTGAATACGGTTGACGGCTTCCTGAACCGCGGGATCGAAATCTTGCACACCGAGGCTCGCGCGATTGAGTCCGAGCGCTGCGTACTCGGCAATGTCGCCCGCTTGAATCAGGCGCGGATCGATCTCGATCGAGAAGTCGCGCATCGCGGAGCGGCTGAAATGAAACTGCCGCCCGAGACCGTCGATCAGATCCGCGATCTGTTGCGGACGAAGAAAGTTCGGCGTGCCGCCGCCGAGATGCAGCTGAATGACTTCGCGATCGCGATCGAAGAGGCGCGAGACTTCCTCCGCTTCGCGCAGCAAACGCTCTAGGTAAGGTCCGCTGCGACCGAAGTCGCGCGTGATGATGCGCGTACAGCCGCAGTAGAAGCAGGGGCTGAAGCAATAGGGAATGTGAAGGTAAAGCGAGAGCTGCCGCGGAATCGGATCCGCGTTTGAGCGCCGTGCGTGCTCGCGAAATTCAGCCTCGCCGAACGCAGTGCTGAATTGCGGCGCAGTGGGATACGACGTGTAACGCGGCCCCGGCATGTCGTACCGGCGCAGCAGCTCCGCATCGAATGGGGGAATGGTGTTCATGGGACCGAAGCGTGGCGCATGGTGCGCGCCGCTGCCTTGATCGAGGTCAAGCGCGGCAATACTTGATGCTGCGCTAAACACAGATCGGCCCGGCCAAGCGAAACACTACGATCTCGCAGGCTATGGCTAAGAACTCCTACTCTCGCAGCGCTCGCCTTCGCGAGCGTAACGAACAAAAGACTCGTCGTCCGCGCGAAGGCGGGCCTCCATCTCGCGCTTAGGCTTCGGATGGGCCCTCGCCTTCGCGAGGGGTGGCGGACAAGAAAAAGCGCGTCGTCCCCGCGAAGGCGGGGATCCATCCCGTTCTTGTGCTGTGCTTGTCCGGACGCCTTCTCTTGCGCCGCGGACGCCGCGATCGCCGCGAGATTATTTTTCTTACGCGGCGATCTTGAACGGCGAGAAAGACACGATTAGTTGCGGCTGCCCGTAACCGTTGCCTTCTATTCTTCCGTCTCGTTCGAGACGGAAAGAACCTTCAGCGAACCCACGCGCCCATCCGGGAGCGGCCACGTGATCGACTGGCCAGGGCTCAGGCCGATCAATGCGGCGCCAATCGGCGTCAGGATCGAAATCCGGTTCTGATCGATGTCCGCGGCATCCGGATACACGAGCGTCACGGTGCGTGTGCGGCCGGTCACCTCATCCACGTACGTGACGAGTGAGCCCATGCGGACGATGTTCGCATCGAACTCTTCGTCCTTCACGATTTCCGCGCGCGTGAGCTCATCCGCGAGGAACTCGGCGACGATGGGGGTGCGCTTCTCGGCCGCATCCGCGAGCGCGAGCAAGCGAGCGTGCTCGCTTGCGGGAATCACGATGCGCGGGCGGGTAGGCAGTTGGGTTGCAGACATTTGAATGCTCATGGTCTTGATCCAAAATGAAGTTAGGCGCTTAAAGAACGACACGCCTGTCGATCGACGCCGCGTTGAACGGCGGGGGCGCAGGCGCTTCAAAGTGCGCATTACGCGGATTCGTGTCGAAGTTTGTTGAAAGAAAAAGGCCAGTGGCTCGGGGTCCCCGAGCGCATGGCGACGAAGCGCTACGCTCGGGCGAGGGAGCCCTGGATCAGGTTTCCTGCGTGGTGCAGGCTGCGATTGAAAGACAAACGTGCCATGTTGCGTTCGAGGATAGTGGACGAAACAGTCATGTCAAGCATGTCGGGGTTTTACGCATGCCGCCCAGCGGATCCACTGGGAACTCCCTCTGAAATGTGGTCGTTTAAGGACTTCACAAGGGCTGCGACACCCAGAGGAATGAGACATGCGCCACGTATTTCTTGCCGCGATTCTAGTCGGATCTTCCGGGACGTTGCTGGCGCAAGGGCAGGTTGAGCCTCCGATCGCGCACGATCATCCGGCCGGACAAGAAGGCCCGCAGCCTGAGAGCAGCCGGCTCGAAACCGCTGCCGCGGCGCGCGTGTATACGGTCAAGGAGGTGCTGGGCGCGCGGCAGGACGATCAAGACGTGGTCCTGCGCGGGCGCATCGTGCGGCACGTGAAAGGAGACGATTTCCTCTTCGCTGACGCAACCGGTGAGATCGAAGTCGAGATCGATGACGACGACTATCCGCGCGACCGGGTTCCGATGAACACGGACATCGAGATCCGCGGCGAAGTCGATCTCGATCGCAACAAGCAGCCGACGATCGAAGTCGACGAGATCGCCAGCGCGCCCGCGCGGGCGCGCTGAGCACTAAGTGAGCGCATCAATGATGCGCGTGCGCCCCACCCATTCCCGCTGCCGCGATGATCATCCAGACGCCGAAGCACACCATCAGTGTGCCGCTCACGATGCGAGCAGCGGGGCGAGAGAGCGACCCTTGAACACGCGCCGCTAGGAGACTCGTCGAGAGCATCGAAGGCAGCGTGCCGAGGCCGAACGCGAGCATGATCAAAGCGCCCCGGCCGGGATCTGCGCTCATCGCTGCGAACACCAGCATCGAGTAGATGAGCCCGCACGGAAGCAGGCTCCACAACAGTCCCACCGCGAGGGGTTGCGCGACACCCCGGCGTGACCCCGCGTACTGCACAACCGGTCTCAGACGCACCCACAGTTTCGCACCGAGTTGCTCGATCCACTGCAGCGCATTCCAGCGCCAGAGCAAGCGCACGCCGAGCAGCACGATCAGAACGCCGCTCGTAATTCGCAGAATCGGTCCGAGCCGAATGAGCCCGAACAGCGAGGACGCTTGTGCGCCGATGAAGCCGCAGAGCGCACCAGCGAGTGTGTAACCGCTGATTCGCCCAAGTTGGTACAGCGCCGCGGTTGTATAGGCGCGCGCGTGTTGCCCCCTCCCTAACCCTCCCCCGCTTCGCAAGGGAGGGGATGCCTTTGCATGCATGCCGAGCGCCGACGCGATCCCACCGCACATCGCAAAGCAATGCGCCGTCGCGGCGAGCCCGGCAACGAGCGCAGCGAGGAGCGAGAGGGTCGAGGTCGTGGGCATGTGCTTACTTCCGCCCTACATCACTTCCTTCACGACCCTCCTCCACGAGCACTTCCCACGCTGGCGTATCCAAGTCATCGAACTGACCGTTACCGACCGCCCAGAAGAACGCCCAGATGCCGAACACGACGAGCACGAGGCTCAACGGGATCAAGATGAAGAGGATGCTCATGACGGAAGACTGGCTGGAGGCCGGGGGCTGGAGGCCGGGGCCAGAGAGGAAGAAGCTGTAGGTCGTAGGCTGTGGGCTGTAACCAGAGGAGATGACCTTGTGGCCAGCGCGACGGTCGAACACCCAACGCGCTCCTTACTCTGGCTCCAGCCTCCAGCCCCCAGCCTCCCGCCTACTCGGCAAGCATTGAGCACGACCGCGACCGAGCTCAGCGACATGCCGATGGCGG
>JBIQKP010000034.1:32344-34536 GCA_044506405.1 Lysobacterales bacterium
ACTCGGCAAGCATTGAGCACGACCGCGACCGAGCTCAGCGACATGCCGATGGCGGCCACCCACGGCGGCACGAGCCCAATCGCGGCGAGCGGGAGCGCGCAGAAATTGTAAGTGGCGGACCAAACGAGGTTCTGCCTCGCGATGCGCATCGTGCGTCGCGCGGTCTCGATTGCGCGCGGCAGTGCAGTCAACTTCTCGCCGACGAGCACGATATCGGCTGCAGCCAGCGCAAGCGCCGCGCCGCGTCCCATCGCAATGGAGACGTTCGCCGCGCCGAGCACGGGTGCATCGTTGATGCCATCACCTACCATCGCGACGTGCGCGCCGTCGCTCTGCAGGCGTTGCACGCGCTCGAGTTTCTGCGCTGGCGAACGTCGTGCCGAGAAGGTCTGTACGCCGCATTCCGCGGAGATCCTCTCGACGAGCGAGTGGGCATCGCCGCTCAAGATCTCCGTTTCGATCCGCAGCGCGCGGAGCGCGTCGATCGCCTCCGGCGCATCGTCGCGCAGCGTATCGCGGAAGGCGAACTCCGCGAGCGCTTGCGACTCATCGCCCAAGGTCACGGACGCATACACGTCATCGCGATCGTGCTCCGTGACCGACTCGCCGCGAAGGGCCGCAACGAAGTCCGCACGGCCGAGTCGGTAACGTCGGCCATCGACGATGCCTTCGAGACCCAACCCAGGAAGAACGCGGACATCGGTCGCCGTGCTCAGCTTGATATCCCGAGTCGCTTCGGCAAACGCTCTCGCAATGGGATGCTCGGACGCACCTTCGAGCGATCCAGCAATTTTCAAGCACACGGGCGCAGGCACGTTGCCGAACTGTGACGCACTCTGCAGGCGTACTTCGCCGCGTGTGAGCGTGCCGGTCTTGTCGAACACGACACGCTCGACTTTCGAGAGCGACTCGATGGCGTCCGCATTCGTGACGAGCACGCCATGTCGTGCCAGCTCGCCGGTCGCCGCTGCAAGCGCGGCCGGCATCGCGAGCGAGAACGCACACGGACAGGCGACGACGAGCACTGCAAGCGTCGCCTCGAAGGCACGCGACGGATCTAGGCTAAGCCAAATCGCACACACGCCGCCGGCTGCGATCAGCACGTATCGCAAGAACTTCGCGGCCGCGCGGTCAGCCGCCTGTGCCACCGCGGGCTTTTGCGATTGCGCGCGGCGCAGGAGCGAAACGATGCCGGACAACAACGTCTCGTTGCCGATTGCCGTGACGCGCACCGTGAGCGGCGCTTGAACGTTGAGCGTACCGGCCGACACGGCATCGCCGCTCGTGCGACGCACCGGCGTCGATTCGCCCGTCAGCAACGCTTCATCGAGACTCGACTCGCCTTCGACGATCACGCCGTCCGCCGGAACGATCTCGCCCGTGCGCACGACGACGAGATCTGCGCGTGCGAGCGCCGCGGTCGGGACATCTTCGATCATGCCGTCGCGCATGCGATGGGCCATCGTCGGTAGATGCCGGGTGAGGGCATCCGTGACGCCGGTCGTGCGATGTCGCACCGACATCTCGACGAACCGCCCGAGGGTCAAGAAGAAGACGAACATCGTGACCGAATCGAAGTACACCTCACCGCCGCCACGAAACGTATTCCACGCGCTCGCGGTGAACGCGAGGAGCAACGCCGCACTCACTGGCACATCCATGCCGATCGTGCGAGCGCGAAGACTCGTCCATGCGTTGATGAAGAACGGTCTGCCCGCGTACGCCATGACGGGCGTGGCGACGAGCAAACTCACGAGCCGGAAGTAGCTCAACATCTCGGGCTCGATGACTTCGCCCGAGATCTCCGCCGCGTACGTCGCGACGGCGAACATCATCACTTGCATCATGCCGAACGCTGACACGGCGAGCCGCTTCAGCGCAGCGCGACGCTCTGCCTCGCGAACGCGTGCGATCGCCTCGTCGCTCGCCGGATACGGACGATAGCCGAGGCGTGCGATCGTGCGCAGGAGTTGTCCGAGATTGATGTGCGCCGAATCGAACTCCACGTGCGCGCGGCCAGTCGCGGCATTGAGCTCGATCTTTCGCACGCCCGACGTTCGACTGACGATGCGATCGATGAGCCACCCGCACGCGGCGCAGCGCAATCCTTCGATGACAAGATGCACTGAGTCGATGTTGCAGCGGCGCACGACGAACTGGCTCGCGATCTCCGGCCGCTCGTATGCGGTCCA
>JBIQKP010000034.1:34636-38795 GCA_044506405.1 Lysobacterales bacterium
TGCAGCGGCGCACGACGAACTGGCTCGCGATCTCCGGCCGCTCGTATGCGGTCCACGTATCTTCCTGGAGCGCGCTGTCGTCGGGGCGCGCGGACGGCGCGTCGCGGAAGCGATAGAAGTCATCGAGCCCGGCACCCGCGATCAATTCCGCGACCGCGAGACACCCAGCACAACACACGGGTTCGTCGCGCCCACGAATGCGCGCGGTGAGTCGCGATCCGGCGAGGGGTTCGGCGCAGTGGAAACAGGAAGAGGCTGTAGGCGCGCTTTCGCGCGCGGCCGTAGGCTGTAGGCTGTAGGCTGTAGCCAGAGAAGAAGCTTCCCTCCCTTGCGGAGCGGGGGAGGGTAGGGTGGGGGTAGAAGGCGCTGCACGTGCAGCGCTTCTGACTCCAGCCCCCAGCCTCCAGCCTCCAGCCATCCGTCTCATGTGCCCGCCGGTCCGATGAAGCGCGCTTCGGCTCGTGATTCGATTCCGGAATCGTCCGTTGCGGTCGCGACCACTTCGATGTCGCGTCCGCCGCGCAGCGTCGACGGCGCGCGAATGCGGGCGACGATCGTCGTGACGCCTTCCGCGTCGACGATATAGGCGGTCGCGTCGGTATCGAGCGTGGCGGCCTGCAGTCCCTCGACGCGCAAGCGCATCTCGTGCGGGCGCGTGTCCTTATTGATGAGTCGAATCGTGTATACGTTCTCGATATCGCCGTTGTCGAGGCGGCGATAGAGCGCGTTTCGATCGCGCAGCACGTCGACTTCGATGAGCGTGCGGTGTGCGACGGCATAGAAGAAGCCGATGATCAGCGCACTGAGTGCGGCCGCGTAGATGATCGTGCGCGGACGGACGACGCGCGTCTTCTTACCTTCCATCGACGCTTGCGTGGAGTAGCGAATCAGACCCTTCGGGTACTGCATCTTCTCCATAACGTCGTCGCACGCATCGATACAGGCTGCGCATGCGATGCACTCGAGCTGAAGTCCCTTGCGGATGTCGATGCCGGTCGGACACACCTGCACGCAGATGTTGCAGTCGATGCAATCGCCGAGACTGCGGCTGCGCGGATCGACGGCGCGCGGGCGCGAGCCGCGCGGCTCGCCGCGCGCGGCGTCGTAGGAGATGATGAGCGTGTTGCGATCGAACATTGCGCCCTGGAAGCGCGCATAGGGGCACATGTACGTGCACACCTGTTCGCGCATGAAGCCCGCGTTGCCGTACGTCGCAAAACCGTAGAACAGCATCCAGAACCATTCCCACGGGCCGAGCGAAAGCGTCGCGAGCTCACCCGCGAGCACCTTGATCGGCGTGAAGTAGCCGACGAACGTGAGTCCCGTGAACAGCGAGAACGAGATCCACAGCGTCTGCTTCGCGCTCTTGCGCAGGATCTTGTCAGCGTTCCACGGTCCTTGATCGAGCTTCATGCGTCGCTGGCGATTGCCTTCCGTCCAACGCTCCATCCAGACGAAGATCTCGGTCCACACCGTTTGCGGGCAGGCGTAGCCGCACCAGAGCCGGCCGGCAATCGCGGTGAAGAAGAACAGCGTGAGCGCCGCGATGACGAGCAGCCACGTGAGCAGGAAGAAATCTTGCGGGAAGAAGGTGAGCCCGAAGATATAGAACTTGCGCGCGGGCAGATCGAACAGTACCGCTTGCCGGCCATTCCATTGCACCCACGGCAGCACATAGAAGATGCCGAGCAGCGCGATCACGGAGATCACGCGCAGGCGATTGAATCGGCCGGTGACTTCTCGCGGGTAAACTTTTTGATGCGCGCTGTAAAGTCCAGTCGAAGGCGGTTCTTTGAGTACTGCGTTCACGATTGAGCGTCATCCGGAGCGTCAGCTCGCCGCGTCTCCACCATGAAGGCAGTGAACGCACTCGCGAGCGCGCAGGTAGACCAGAAAAAGAAAAAGCCGAGCGCATAGCCCGTCATGCGATCTCGGGCCCACGGTGGCGGCGCGTCATCCTGTCCGACGAACAGCGGATCGATGAACGCGAAGAACACCATCGTCGCGAGGCACGCAGCCAGGAACGACGCCCACACCACGATGCCGACGTCGACTTGCGTTCGCTTGTTCATGTGCCGGGGCCGGGCTGCGCTTTCGGAACGGGGGTTGCCGATAAGCTCAGCACGTACGCGGCGAGCAATTTCACCTTCGCTTCGCCGAGCAGCTCGAGGTGCGCCGGCATCTGGTTGTCGCGCCCGTTCATGATCGTCGCGCGAATCGAATCGAAATCGCGCCCGTGCAGCCACACGTCGTCGGTGAGATTCGGTGCACCGAGCGCCGTGTTACCGCGGCCGTCGAGGCCGTGGCAGGCTGCACAAAGCATTTCGAACCGTTGCTTGCCCGCGCTGACCCAGTCTTCTGGGGCCTTGCCGCCGGATAACGACACGACGTACGAAGCGACTTCGTTCACGCCGGTAGGATCGAGCGCGCTGCCGAGCGCCGGCATGATGCCGTGACGGCCGTTCGCGATCGAAGCGTAGATCGACTCCGCATCGCCGCCGTACAACCAATCGTTGTCGGTGAGATTCGGAAATCCCTTCGCGCCGCGCGCATCCGAGCCGTGGCACGTCGAGCAGTTCGCACCGAACAGATTCTTCGCGGTCGCCATTGCAGCGCTGTCTTTCGCGAGTTGCTCGAGCGATTGGTCCTTCACGAAGGCGAGGCGCGCTTCCAGCTTCTCGCGCGCCACTGCGACCTGACGATCGTACTGCTCGACTTGGCTCCAGCCGCGCACCCCGCCAAAGTTGCCGAGCCCAGGGAACACGATCAAATAGGCAAGGGCGAACAGGATCGTGATGATGAAGAGGCCGAGCCACCAGCGCGGTAGCGGGTTGTTGTACTCCTCGAGATCGCCGTCCCACACGTGACCGGTTTTCTCGCGTGCGCCGTTCTCCGTCGCCGCGGCTTGGGCTTGCGGCGCGCTTCGGTCGCGCGCGGTCCACCACATCAACCATCCGCAAGCGAGGATGTTGAGGATCGTGAAGACGACGATGAACAGACTCGCGCCGCTCGTCATGATCATGATCGGTCACCTCGCACGTCGATGCGATCGTCGGCCTCGAGCGGCAAGCGCGCGGCCGCATCGAAGTCGTCCTTGCGTTGCGTGCTCCAGGCCCAGATCCACAGCGCGATGAAGGCTGCAAAGGTCGCGAGCGTCAGCAAGCCGCGAATCGTTCCGATGCTCATCGTTGAATCTCCGCGTTGGCGCGCGCGGCCTCGAATTGAATTGCGTTATTCAAGTGGTCGGGGAGCTCCTCGGCGGGCTTGCCGCGGAACTTGAGGCCCTGCATGTACGCGATCAATGCGTCCATCTCTGTCTTGCCTTGAACGGCTTCAGCGGCAGCGGCGATGTCTTCGTCGGTGTACGGCACGCCGATGCGGCGCAATGCGCGCAGCTTGCCCGCCGCCGCATGACCGTCGAGCTCGCGTTCCGCGAGCCACGGGAATCCAGGCATGTTCGATTCCGGCACGACATCGCGCGGATTGATCAAGTGAACGCGATGCCACTCGTCCGAGTAGCGGCCGCCGACGCGTGCGAGATCCGGTCCAGTGCGCTTGGAGCCGAACTGAAACGGATGGTCGTACACGGTTTCGCCCGCAAGCGAGTAGTGCCCGTAGCGTTCCGTCTCCGCGGGCAACGGCCGCACCATCTGCGAGTGGCAGTTGTAACAACCTTCGCGGACGTAAACGTCGCGACCTTCGAGCGCAAGCGCGTCGTACGGTTTCACGCCGGGCGAAGGCTCGACGACCGAACGCTGTGCGTAAAGCGGCACGATTTCCACGAGCCCACCGACGCTGATCACGATCGCGATCAGGACGCCCATGAGGCCGATGCGTTTTTCGAGGCTGGAATGGTTCATGAGGAAGATGGCTGGAGGCTGGAGGCTGGGGGTTGGGGCCAGAGAGAAACAGGCTGTGGGCTGTAGGCTGTGGGCTGTAGCCAGAGAAGAAGAGCATCTCTCCTCCGCATCGCGGAGGAGAGTAGGGAGGAGGCACAAGGCGCTGCGCACGCAGCGCTTCTGGCTCCAACCTCCAGTCTCAAGCCTCCAGCCATTCTGCTCATGCGTGCACCGGCGCTATGACGGGCGCATCTACAGCCTTCGCGTCGCGCACGGTCTTCCACACGTTCACCGCCATGATCACCATGCCGGCGAGGAAC